>NZ_QMEV01000024.1 GCF_003284935.1 Mycobacterium colombiense | reverse complement strand
CCGGACCCCAACGCCTCGAGCACCACGGCCCGCGCCCCGGCGGCCACGCACGCGTCGATGGCGACCGCGTCACTGCCCAGGTAGGCCGCGACGATGTCGACGCGCGGCGCGGTCGCGGCCCGCAGCTCGCCGACGTACGGGCGGGTCTTGGGGCCGGCCAGTCTCACGTCGCCGGCCACGGTGCCGAGCAGCGGGCCGGTGAAGCCGCTCAGGTCCTCGGTGGCCACCTTGCTCATCCCCAGCGGTTGCAGCACCCGCCCGGCGAAACACAGCAGCACGCCCAGGCCCCGGGCGGCCGGGCTGGCCGCCACGGCCAGCGCGTCGCGCACGTTGCCGGGGCCGTCCGCGTCCGGCGCGTCGGCGCTGCGCATGGCGCCGGTCAGCACCACCGGGGTCTGGCCCGCATAGGTGAGCTCGAGCCACAGCGCGCTTTCCTCCATGGTGTCGGTGCCATGCAGGACCACCACCCCGTCGGCGCCGCCGTCGACGGCGGCCGTCACCGCGTCGCGGATCCGGTCCCAATCGGCCAGCGTCAGCTCCGAGCTGTCGACCGCCAACAGGTCGACGACCTCGACGTCGTGCTGTTCGCGGAAGGGGGCCGTCAGATCGGCCCCGCTGTATGAGGGCCGGTGCACCCCGTCGTCGCCGGTCCCGGTCGATATCGTGCCCCCGGTGGCGATCACGGTCAGGCGGGCCATGCTGGCATCATTGCGCATCGCCGCCGGGCGAACAGGGTGAGCCCGCGCGGGGCGGTAGGGGATGATGGGGAAGTGCCTGAAGAACCAACGAAATCGACTGAGCCGGTGACCTCAGCCGAACAGGCTGGTGAGGCCGCCCCGATCGAGCGGGACGTGGAGCCCGGCACCGTCGCGCCGCCCGAATCCGCGCCCAGGAGGCTGCGGCTGCTGCTGTCGATCGCGGCCATCGTGCTGGCCCTCGACGTCGTCACCAAGGTCCTCGCCGTCAAACTGCTCCCGCCCGGCCAGCCGGTGCCCATCATCGGTGACACGGTGACCTGGACCCTGGTCCGCAACTCGGGGGCCGCGTTCTCGATGGCGACGGGCTACACCTGGGTGCTGACGCTGATCGCGACCGGGGTGGTGGTCGGCATCTTCTGGATGGGCCGGCGCCTGGTGTCACCCTGGTGGGCGGTGGGCCTGGGCATGATCCTCGGCGGCGCCATGGGCAACCTGGTCGACCGCTTCTTCCGCGCCCCCGGACCGCTGCGCGGCCACGTCGTCGACTTCCTCTCGGTCGGCTGGTGGCCGGTGTTCAACGTCGCGGATCCCTCGGTGGTCGGCGGCGCCATCCTGCTGGTGGTGCTGTCGATCTTCGGCTTCGACTTCGACTCGGTCGGCCGGCGCACCGCCGGCGACCGGCGCAAGGACGAGGACGACGCCGGAGACGGCGCGGGTGAGTGACCGCTCGATGCCCGTCCCGGAGGGACTGGCGGGCATGCGCGTCGACGCCGGCCTGGCGCGGCTGCTGGGGCTCTCGCGCAGCGCGGCAGCCGCGATCGCCGAGGACGGCGGCGTCGAGCTCGACGGCGTGCAGGCCGGCAAGTCCGACCGGCTGACCGGCGGCGCCTGGCTGCAGGTGCGGCTGCCCGACGCGCCACCGCCGCTGCAGAACACGCCGGTGGACATCGAGGGCATGACGATCCTGTACTCCGACGACGACATCGTCGCGGTCGACAAGCCGGCGGCGGTGGCCGCGCACGCGTCGGTGGGCTGGACCGGACCCACCGTCCTCGGGGGTCTGGCCGCCGCCGGGTACGGGATCACCACCTCGGGGGTGCCCGAGCGGCAGGGCATCGTGCACCGCCTGGACGTCGGCACGTCCGGGGTGATGGTGGTGGCGCTGTCCGAGCGCGCCTACACCCTGCTCAAGCGGGCGTTCAAACAGCGCACCGTCGACAAGCGCTATCACGCGCTGGTGCAAGGACATCCGGACCCGTCCAGCGGGACCATCGACGCCCCGATCGGGCGGCACCGCGGCGGCGAATGGAAGTTCGCGGTCACCAAGGACGGCCGGCACAGCCTCACCCACTACGACACCGTGGAGGCGTTCGTCGCCGCCAGCCTGCTCGACGTGCACCTGGAAACCGGCCGCACGCACCAGATCCGGGTGCATTTCTCCGCGCTGCATCACCCCTGCTGCGGCGACCTCGTCTACGGCGCCGACCCCAAGCTCGCGAAAAAGCTTGGCCTGGAACGGCAATGGCTGCACGCCCGCTCGCTGTCGTTCGCCCATCCGGCCGACGGCAGGCGGATGGAGATCGTCAGCCCCTACCCGCCCGACCTGCAGCACGCACTGAACGTGCTGCGCGACGAGGGCTGACTCACGCCGGCTTGCGGGCCTCGACGAGCAGGCGCACGGAGTGGCCGACGAACGGCCCGTCGGATTCGATGCGCTCGTGCAGTTCGGCCAGCCGGTCGCGATACCGCTGCACGGTGAAGTCGGGCACCGTCCAGATCACCTTGCGCAGGAAGTACACGACCGCGCCGATGTCGAAGAACTCGGCCCGCATCCGCTCCATGCGGATGTCGACGATCTGCAGCCCGGCCGCCTCGGCCTGCGCGCGCACGGTGTCCGGGTGAAACTCGGTCCATTTCTCCGGCTGCGGCCCGATGAAGTATTCGACCAACTCGCCCAGGGTGGCGGGGCCGATCTGCTGCGCGAAGTAGGTGCCGCCGGGGCGCAGCACCCGCAGGATCTCCGACCACCAGACGGAGATCGGATGCCGCGTGGTCACCAGGTCGAACGCGTCATCGCCGAACGGCAGCGGCGGTTCGTCGCGGGTCGCGACCACCACCGCGCCGAGCGGATGCAGGCGACGGGTGGCCAGGGCCGCGTTGGGGGGCCACGTCTCGATGGCCGCCATGGTGGGCGGGAACGGTGCCGCGCCGGAGAGCACCTCACCGCCGCCGGTGTGAATGTCCAGCGCGGCCGACACCGTCGCCAACCTGGCGCGCAGCAGCCGCTGGTAGCCCCACGACGGACGTTCCTCGGTGGCCCGGCCGTCCAACCAGGAAAAATCCCAACCGTCGAGTGGGGCGGCGTCCGCCTCCGCGATCAGGTCGTCAAATGTGCGGGACATGCATAGCATTGTCGCCGCGCGGCGAGCCGGTGTCACCGACGCGAGACCGCCGGCGCGTTCACACCGTGGTGGTTTCGGCCGTGGCGATCTCGGGGGCCAGCGGGGCGATCGCGCCGAGTATCTCGGTCACCGTCTCGGACGGCACCCCGGCGGCGGCCAGCGCGTCGGCCAAATGCCCGGCCACCAAACTGAAGTGGCGCATGGTGATCCCGCGACCCTGGTGCACCTGCTTCATCGGCGCGCCGGTGTAGGGCTCCGGGCCGCCCAGGGCCGCGGCGAAGAACTCCACCTGTTTGCCCTTGAGGCGGCTCATGTTCGTGCCGGTGAAAAAGCCGGACAGCTGCGCGTCGGCAAGCACCCGGACGTAGAAGTCCTCGACCACGACTTCGATCGCCTCGTGCCCACCGATCCGGTCGTAGATGGGTGCCGGTGCGGCCTTGCGGAAGCGCGCCAGAATTTTCATGACCACGATTGGAACATTTCGGCGTTGCCCGTCGGTTTATCCGCGATCACGCCCGGATTGCGTTGTGTAACAGGGTGATTGCCCACGGCTGACGGGTGTTCTCGGCGACGCGTGAGGGTGGGGGTCGGGATACATGACGGCAATCGGCGGCACGGCGGCGCGATGATGCCCTAGGTTGGCTTAATGATGCACGTCACATCACTCGCCCAGCCCCGTAAGGCGGTCGTGGCCATCGGGCAGGCCAGTTGCGGTCGGGGGGCTCACATCATCAGGAGCGATTGCCGATGAACCTTGGTGACTTAACGAACTTGGTGGAGAACTCGCTCGGGAACCTGGTGGAAAAGCCGCTCGCGGCGGTCTCTCACATCGTCAACACCCCGAACTCGGCGGGACGGTACCGGCCGTTCTACCTGAGGAATCTGCTCGACGCGGTGCGGGGCCGCACGCTCGAGGAGGCCGTCACGGGCAAGACGGTCCTGATCACCGGGGGATCGTCGGGCATCGGTGAGGCCGCGGCGAAGAAGATCGCCGAGGCCGGGGGGATTGCGGCGCTGGTCGCCCGCACCCGGGAGAACCTGGAGAAGGTCGCCGACGAGATCCGCGAGAGCGGTGGGACCGCGCACGTCTACCCGTGCGACCTGTCCGACATGGACGCCATCGCCGCCATGGCCGACCAGGTGCTCAGCGAGCTGGGCGGCGTCGACATCCTGATCAACAACGCCGGGCGGTCGATCCGGCGCTCCCTCGAGCTGTCCTACGACCGGATCCACGACTATCAGCGGACCATGCAGCTGAATTATCTGGGCGCGGTCCAGCTGATCCTCAAGTTCATCCCCGGCATGCGGGAACGCGGCTTCGGCCACATCGTCAACGTCTCCTCGGTGGGCGTGCAGACCCGCGCGCCGCGCTTCGGGGCCTACATCGCCAGCAAGGCAGCGCTGGACAGCCTGTGCGACTCGCTGCAGGCCGAGACGGTGAACGACGGCGTCAAGTTCACCACCGTGCACATGGCGCTGGTGCGCACGCCGATGATCAGCCCGACCACGCTCTACGACAAGTTCCCGGCGCTCACGCCCGAGCAGGCCGCGGGGGTGATCGGCGACGCGATCGTGCACCGGCCCCGCCGCGCCAGCTCACCCTTCGGGCAGTTCGCCGCCGTCGCCGATGCGGTCAATCCGGCGGTGATGGACCGGGTGCGCAACCGCGCGTTCGCCATGTTCAGCGACTCCAGCGCCGCCAAGGGGGATGAATCACCAAACGACACAACGGAATTCGATAAGCGCAGCGAGAACTTCGTGCGGGCCACCCGCGGGATACATTGGTGAGACCATGAGCCTTCCGAAACCTGACCTGCAGACCACCGTTGTCATCACCGGCGCCTCGTCCGGTATCGGCGCCGAACTGGCTCGCGGATTGGCCCGTCGCGGCTTCCCGCTGCTGCTGGTCGCCCGCCGCCGCGAGCGCCTCGACGAACTGGCCAACGAGGTGGGCCAGGAGTATTCGGTCGCCGTCGAGGTGCTGCCGCTGGACCTGGGCGACAGCAAGGCCCGGGCCAAACTGGCGAGCCGGTTGCGCACCGAACCGATCGCCGGCCTGTGTAACAGCGCCGGTTTCGGCACCAGCGGGGTGTTTCACGAACTGCCGCTGGAACGCGAGAGCGAAGAGGTGACCCTCAACGCGCTGGCGTTGATGGAACTCACCCACGCGACGCTGCCGGGCATGGTGTCGCGGGGGGCGGGCGCGGTGATGAACATCGCGTCGATCGCCGGATTTCAGCCGGTTCCCTACATGGCGGTGTACTCGGCCACCAAGGCGTTCGTGCAGACGTTTTCCGAAGCGGTGCACGAGGAGCTGCACGGGACGGGCGTGTCGGTCACCTGCCTGTGCCCGGGGCCGGTGCCGACCGAGTGGGCCGAGATCGCCAACGCCGAACGGTTCAGCATCCCCATCGCGCAGGTCTCGCCGCGCGACGTGGCCGAGGCGGCCATCGGCGGCATGCTGTCCGGCCGTCGCACGGTGGTGCCCGGGGTGGTGCCCAAGGTGGTCAGCACCGGCGGGCGGTTCGCGCCGCGCAGCCTGCTGTTGCCCGGCATCCGGATCGGCAATCGATTCCGCGGCGGCCCCAAGACCTGAGCGATCCGGTCGCGGATCAACGTGAGAGGCCGCGACACTGAACCTACGCACACGACACGCCGGGACGGGTGTGCGTGGATGCAGTCTCGAGGAATGGGGCGGCGCATCGCGCGCAGGTGGCGCACGACGCGGGCGCTAGGCTCGGGCGGTGGCCGCCGTGGATCTGACCGCCGATGTCCCGATGACCCCGCAGGACATGTGGGACCGCGTCTCCGACCTGTCGGACCTGGGCGACTGGCTGACCGTGCACGAGGGATGGCGCAGCGAGCTGCCCGACGACATCGCCGAGGGCACCCAGATCGTCGGCGTGGCGCGGGCCAAGGGCTTCCGCAACCGCGTGACCTGGACCGTGACCACCTGGGACCCGCCGCACGAGGTGGCGATGTCGGGATCCGGCAAGGGTGGCGCCAAATACACCGTCACGCTCACCGTGCAACCCACCGCCGAGGGCTCGACGCTGGGTCTGCGCCTGGAACTGGGAGGACGGGCGCTGTTCGGTCCGGTGGGCTCCGCGGCGGCCCGCGCCGTCAAGGGCGACGTCCAGAAGTCGCTGAAGAACTTCGTCGAGTTGTACGCCGGCGACTGATCGCAACACACGCGGCGACACGCCCAACTAGTGTCGGTCCGCGGTCATAGACTGGCGTCCCTATGAACCACTCGTCCTTCGTGCACCTGCATAACCACACCGAGTATTCGATGTTGGACGGTGCCGCGAAGATCGGGCCGATGCTGGCCGAGGTGGACCGGCTGGGAATGCCCGCGGTCGGGATGACCGATCACGGAAACATGTTCGGCGCCAGCGAGTTCTACAACGCGGCGACCAAGGCCGGGATCAAGCCCATCATCGGCGTCGAGGCGTACATCGCGCCGGCCTCGCGCTTCGACACCCGGCGGATCCTGTGGGGTGACCCCGGCCAGAAGTCCGACGACGTGTCGGGCAGCGGCTCCTACACGCACATGACGATGATGGCCGAGAACGCCACCGGCCTGCGCAACCTGTTCAAGCTGTCCTCGCTGGCCTCGTTCGAGGGCCAGCTGGGCAAGTGGTCGCGGATGGACGCCGAGATCATCGCCGAACACGCCGAGGGCATCATCGCCACCACCGGCTGCCCCTCGGGCGAGGTGCAGACCCGGCTACGGCTGGGGCACGAGCGCGAGGCGCTGGAATCGGCCGCCAAGTGGCGCGAGATCTTCGGCGCCGACAACTACTTCCTGGAGCTGATGGACCACGGGCTGTCCATCGAGCAACGGGTCCGCGAAGGGCTGCTCGAGATCGGCCGCAAGCTGGGCATCCCGCCGCTGGCCACCAACGACTGCCACTACGTCACCCGCGACGCCGCCCACAACCACGAGGCGCTGCTGTGCGTGCAGACCGGCAAGACGCTGTCGGACCCCAACCGGTTCAAGTTCGACGGCGACGGCTACTACCTGAAGTCGGCCGCCGACATGCGCGAGATCTGGGACGACGAGGTTCCCGGCGCGTGTGACTCCACCCTGCTGATCGCCGAGCGGGTGCAGTCCTACGACGAGGTGTGGGCGCCGCGCGACCGGATGCCGATCTTCCCGGTCCCCGAGGGGCACGACCAGGCCAGCTGGCTGCACCACGAGGTGCTCGCCGGGCTGCAGCGCCGGTTCCCCTCCGGGGTGGGCCAGGACTACATCGACCGGGCCGAGTACGAGATCAAGGTCATCTGCGACAAGGGTTTCCCGTCCTACTTCCTGATCGTCGCCGACCTGATCAACTACGCGCGCTCGGTCGACATCCGGGTGGGTCCGGGCCGTGGCTCGGCGGCGGGCTCGTTGGTGGCCTACGCGCTGGGCATCACCAACATCGACCCGATTCCGCACGGTCTGCTGTTCGAGCGGTTCCTCAACCCCGAACGCCCGTCGGCGCCCGACATCGACATCGACTTCGACGACCGTCGTCGCGGCGAGATGGTGCGCTACGCGGCCGAGAAGTGGGGTTCGGACCGCGTCGCGCAGGTGATCACCTTCGGCACCATCAAAACCAAAGCCGCGCTGAAGGATTCGGCGCGCATCCACTACGGCCAGCCCGGATTCGCGATCGCCGACCGGATCACCAAGGCGCTGCCGCCGCCGATCATGGCGAAAGACATTCCGCTGTCGGGCATCACCGACCCGGCCCATGAGCGGTTCAAGGAGGCCGCCGAGGTCCGCGGCCTGATCGAAACCGATCCGGACGTGCGCACCATCTATCAGACCGCGCGGGGCCTGGAGGGCCTGATCCGCAACGCCGGCGTGCACGCGTGCGCGGTGATCATGAGCAGCGAGCCGCTGACCGAGGCCATCCCGCTGTGGAAGCGGCCCCAGGACGGGGCGATCATCACCGGCTGGGACTACCCGTCCTGCGAGGCCATCGGCCTGCTGAAGATGGACTTCCTGGGCCTGCGCAACCTGACGATCATCGGCGACGCGCTGGAAAACATCAAGTCCAACAGGGGAATTGACCTCGACCTGGAGTCGGTGCCGCTGGACGACAAGCCCACCTACGAGCTACTCGGCCGCGGCGACACCCTGGGCGTGTTCCAGCTCGACGGCGGGCCGATGCGAGATCTGTTGCGCCGCATGCAGCCCACCGAATTCAACGACATCGTCGCGGTGCTGGCGCTGTACCGTCCGGGCCCGATGGGCATGAACGCCCACAACGATTACGCCGACCGCAAGAACGGTCGCCAGGCGGTCAAGCCGATCCATCCGGAGCTGGAAGAGCCGCTGCGCGAGATCCTGGCCGAGACCTACGGCCTGATCGTCTACCAAGAGCAGATCATGTTCATCGCCCAGAAGGTCGCCTCCTACACGATGGGCAAGGCCGACGCGCTGCGCAAGGCGATGGGTAAGAAGAAACTCGAGGTCCTCGAGGCCGAGTACAAGGGCTTCTACGACGGCATGACCGCCAACGGCTTCTCCGAAAAAGCGGTGAAAGCCCTGTGGGACACCATCCTTCCGTTCGCCGGGTACGCGTTCAACAAGTCGCACGCGGCCGGCTACGGCCTGGTCTCCTATTGGACGGCCTACCTGAAGGCCAACTATCCGGCCGAGTACATGGCCGGCCTGCTGACGTCGGTGGGTGACGACAAGGACAAGGCCGCGGTCTACCTGGCCGACTGCCGCAAGCTCGGCATCACGGTGCTGCCGCCCGACGTCAACGAGTCCCTGGTGAACTTCGCCTCGGTGGGCCAGGACATCCGCTTCGGGCTGGGCGCGGTGCGCAACGTCGGCGCCAACGTGGTCGGCTCGCTGATCGGCACCCGCAACGGCAAGGGCAAGTTCACCGACTTCTCGGACTACCTGAACAAGATCGACGTGGCGGCCTGCAACAAGAAGGTCACCGAGTCGTTGATCAAGGCCGGCGCCTTCGACTCGCTGGGGCACGCCCGCAAGGGCCTGTTCCTGGTGCACACCGACGCGGTCGACTCGGTGCTGGGCACCAAGAAGGCCGAGGCCATGGGCCAGTTCGACCTGTTCGGCGGCGACGGCGATGGTGGCGGCATCGACTCCGTGTTCAACATCAAGGTGCCCGACGACGAGTGGGAGGACAAGCACAAGCTGGCCCTGGAGCGAGAAATGCTGGGGCTCTACGTGTCCGGGCACCCGCTCAACCAGGTGGCGCATCTGCTGACCGCCCAGGTCGACACCCAGATCCCGGCCATCCTCGACGGCGATGTCCCCAACGACACGCAGGTGCGGGTGGGCGGCATCCTCGCGTCGGTCAACCGGCGGGTCAACAAGAATGGGATGCCCTGGGCGTCGGCCCAATTGGAGGACCTCACCGGTGGCATCGAGGTGATGTTCTTCCCGCAGGCCTACTCCGTCTACGGGGCCGACATCGCCGACGACGTCGTGGTGCTGATCAAGGCGAAGGTGTCGCTGCGCGACGACCGCGTCGCGCTGATCGCCAACGAGCTTGTGGTGCCTGACTTTTCCAACGCCCAGCCGAACCGGCCGCTGGCGGTCAGCCTGCCGACGCGGCAGTGCACCATCGACAAGGTCACCGCGCTCAAGCAGGTGCTGGCCCGTCACCCCGGCACGGCGCAGGTGCACCTGCGGCTGATCAGCGGTGACCGGATCACGACGCTGGAACTGGATGCCTCCCTTCGGGTTACGCCGTCCCCGGCGCTGATGGGGGACCTCAAGGCGCTGCTCGGCCCCGGCTGCCTGGGCGGCTAGGCGGAGCGCCGGAGTGCCGGATCGCCAAACCTCCGCGAGTGTGAAATTAGCCGCACATTCGCGCCCCAACGTGAAGCTAGCCGCACACTCGAGCGCCACCGGCTACCCGGCCAACCGCAGCGCCGCCTGGTGGTCGTGGGTCGGGACGATCGTGACCGCATGGCGCGCCAGGTGCAGGCGGTGCAGGGTCTTGAAGGTCTGCTCGCGGTCCTCGTCCACCAAAACACCCGGGTAGCTTGATTTTTGGCGGACCTTCTCGATCTGCATGGCGTGCCAGGCCGCGTCGCCGGCGATCAGGATCCACCCGCGTGCGGTGTGGGCGAGCACCCCGACGCTGCCCGGGGTGTGCCCGGCGAGGTCGACCAGCAGCACGGAGCGGTCGCCGAAGAGGTCTCGGCTTCGGGTGAAGGTGAGCACCGGCGGACCGTCCAGTTCATAGTCGACAACGGCCCGGCCGCGCAACGAATCCCGCACGCCGCCGACGGGTGCGACGGGCCCGGCGCCGATCCAGTCGTGTTCGGTGCGGTGCAGGTGGACGGGCAGGCCCGGTAGGTCCAGCAGGCCCGAGACGTGGTCCCAGTGCGCGTGGGTGGGCAGCGCGAAATCCAATCGCGTCGCCTCGGGCAACCGACCCAGCGCGTTGATCGTCGGGACGGTGCCGGCGGGGGGACGGACGGCGACCCGGAGCACCGCGGGCAGTTGGGCGATCGCCCGTCTCTCGACGTCGACGCACACGGCGGGGTCGACGATGAAGGTGGCGTCCGGGTGACACACGACGAACGACGTCAGCGAGTTCTCGATGCGGGCCGGCGTGAAGACGCCCTCGACGATGGCCGCGGTCGGCACCGAGCGGGGCACCTGTGGTAGCGCGGTCACCGTCACCGTGCGCCCGGGCGTGGGCAGCCCGGCGTCGGTGATTGTGCGGATGAAGCGCTCGTCGGGCCGCCTCGGACGCATCATGCCGAACACCAGTCCCGTTGCGGCGCTGCAGCATTGGCGGATACCGGGCGAGCGGACGGGGTCGGCCACGGGTGCGTGCGTCATGGCAGTTCCACCCGCACGATCACGCTGTCCGGCCATACCCCGCGGTCGCGAGCGCGCCGCAGTTTCTCGCGGGCACACAGGTTTTGGTGCACGTTGGTCACGCCGGGAACCTTGATCAGCGGCACGATGTTCCATTGCCAGCCGTAGCGCCGGTGCAGCACGCGGTTGGCGCGTTCGGCCTCGGCGCCGGAGAGCACCGTGGCGTGCCCGGTCACCGTCGTCGCGCCCGGGCGCAACCGTCCCCGGTAGTCGCACGCCGCGAGTTCGACGTCACGACGCGCGGCCAGCCGCCGGGTCTTCGGGCCCACCTTGGTGCGGAACAGCAAGCCGCCGTCGTCGACGGCGAACCAGATCGGGGTGTCGACGGGCGTGCCGTCGCGGCGAAACGACCGCAGCAGCGCGTAGCGAGACTCGGCGAGTTCCGCGTATCGGGGGATGGTCATGACCATAGTCAAGGACTTAGAGTTGACTCGAAGTCAAGCCGTGGATTCTCGGGAGGTCGTGATGGCGCCAAGCCTGACGATCGGGGAAGTGGCGCGCCAGGCCGGGGTGGCCGCGACCGCGTTGCGCTACTACGAGCAGATCGGCCTGGTGCCCGAGCCGGCGCGGCTGGGCGGTCAGCGCCGCTATGACGACTCGGTTCTGGCCCGCCTCGAGGTGATCGCGCTGTGCAAGGCCGCCGGGTTCTCGCTGGAAGAGATCCAGTTGCTGTTCGCCGACGACGCGCCCGGGCGGCCGGTCAGCCGCGCGCTGGCCGAGGCCAAACTCGCCGAGATCGACGCGCAGATGGAGTCGCTGGCCCGCGCCCGGGCCGTCATCGAATGGGGGATGCGCTGCACGTGCCCCTCAATCGACGCCTGCACCTGTGGCATTCACCCACCCCACGCCGGCAAGGAGCCCGCATGACCCAGCAGCACCCCATCGCCGTGCAGAACTTCTCGCACATCTGCGTCGGCGTCTCCGACATCGAGGCCTCGCTGGCCTTCTACACCGGCGTGCTGGGCATGGACGTGGTGTTCGACGTCGAACTCGAGGGCGCCGGACTGGAATCGGTCACCGGCGGCGCCGCCCAGCGGGGCCGCATGATCGGCGGGCTGATCGGCGCGGCGATGGTGGAGCTGTTGTCGTTGGGCGCGGTGCCCGAGTGCCCGAGCGGCCCGCACCTGGGTTATACCAACATGTCGTTTCGCGTCGACGATCTGGACGCCGCCTACCAGACCGTCACGCGCCACCACCCGGGTGTGCGGGCCGACCCACCCGTCGACATCGGGGGAGTGCGAATGTTCTTCGTCTACGACCCCGATGGCACACCGATCGAGTTGGTCGAGCTGCCCGGCGGCGTGACGAGCACCGTGCAGCTGTGGCGCCCCGGGTCATGACCCGGCCCCCGGCGAAGTCACGCGATATGTTCCCTGCCCCTGTGCGCGGACGTAGGCTCACGAAGGCAGTGCTGATGCGGCGCCGAGGAGGACGGAAATGACGACAGCGCAGGCTCCCGCCACCCTATGCGAGGCTTTCCAGCGCACCGCGTCGATCGACCCGCAGGCCGTCGCGCTCCGGACGCCCGGCGGCGCCCAGACGCTGACGTGGCGCGAGCTCGCGGAGCAGGTGCGCATGGTCGCCGCCGGCCTGGCCGGTCTGGGGGTCCGGCGGGGCGACACGGTGTCGCTGATGATGGCCAACCGGATCGAGTTCTACCCGTTCGAGATCGGCGCCCAACACCTTGGGGCCACGTCGTTTTCGGTGTACAACACGTTGCCCGCCGAGCAGTTGACCTACCTGTTCGACAACGCCGGCACCAAGGTCGCGATCTGCGAGGAGCAGTATGTGGACCGCATTCGCGCCAGCGGTGCACCCATCGAGCACATCGTCTGCATCGACGGCTCGCCGCCCGGTACCATCTCGGTCGACGACGTGTATGCCGCCGCGCACAAGGATTTCGACTTCGAGGCGACGTGGCGGGCGGTACGACCCGACGATGTCGTCACGCTCATCTACACCTCCGGGACCACCGGAAACCCCAAGGGCGTGGAGATGACGCACGCCAGCCTGCTGTTCGAGGCCCGCGGGCTCGACGCCGTGCTCGGCAGCCGGTTCGGTGATCGAACCACGTCGTACCTGCCGTCGGCGCATATCGCCGACCGGATGATGGCGCTGTATCCCCTGGAGGTGTTCGGCACCCAGGTGACCACCGTCGACGACGCGCGCGCCGTGGCGGCGGCGCTGCCCGACGTGCGGCCCACGGTCTGGGCCGCGGTCCCGAGAGTGTGGGAAAAGCTCAAGGCCGCAATCGAATTCGTCATCGCCAGCGAGACCGACGACGTCAAACGCCAGGCGTTGTACTGGGCGATGTCGGTGGCCGACAGGCGCGCCGCCGCGCTGGTGTCCGGCGGCCCGGAGCCCGCCGAGCTGGCCGCCGAATGGGCCCGGGCCGACGAGCTCGTGCTGTCCAAGCTGCGCGAGCGGCTCGGGTTCGGCGAACTGCGCTGGGCGGTGTCCGGTGCCGCTCCGATTCCCAAGGAGACCCTGGCGTTCTTCGCGGGCATCGGCATCCCGATCAGCGAGGTCTGGGGCATGTCGGAGCTCAGTTGCGCTGCGAGCGTGGCGCATCCGGACGACACGCGACTGGGCACCGTCGGCAGGCTGCTGCCCGGCCTGGAGGGCAAGGTCGCCGAGGACGGCGAATACCTGATCCGCGGCCCGCTGGTGATGAAGGGCTACCGCAAGGAACCCGCGAAGACCGCCGAGGCGATCGACGCTGACGGCTGGCTGCACACCGGCGACATCATCGAGGTCGACGCCGACGGTTACCTGCGGATCGTCGACCGCAAGAAGGAGCTGATCATCAATGCGGCCGGAAAGAACATGTCCCCGGCCAACATTGAGAACGCCATCCTGGCCGCGTGTCCCATGGTCGGGGTGATGATGACCATCGGCGACGGGCGACCGTACAACACCGCGCTGATGGTCTTCGACGCCGACTCCGTCGGCCCGTACGCGGCCCAGCGCGGCCTGTCCGACGCCTCGCCCGCCGCCCTGGCGGCCGACCCAGAGGTCATCGCGCAGATCGCCGCCGGGGTGGCCGCGGGCAACGAGAAACTGTCCCGGGTGGAACAGATCAAACGCTTTCGGGTCCTGCCCACCGTGTGGGAACCCGGTGGTGACGAGATCACGCTGACGATGAAGCTCAAGCGCAAACCGATCTTGGCGAAATACGCCGAGGAGATCGAGCAGCTCTACGCGCCCGAATCGCATCCGGACGTGCACGAGCCCGCCGAAGCCGTCACGGTGCAGCCGGCATGACCGGGGGACCGGTGGGCACGGCCCGTGAAATCGGCCGCGCCGGGGTTCGAAAGCTGTTGCAGCGCACCGGCATTGTCGAGGAGTCGACGTCACCGCTGTCGACGGACCCGGCCGAGGTCGCCGACTTGCTCGGCGCGCCGTGGTACGACGAGCGGCTGGGCAAACTGGCGCATGAGCTCGGTCGCGATCTGGACGGCGTGCGCGCCGAGGCCGCCTGCTACCTGCGGGAGATGGCGCCCTCCCTCGACGAGCGGGCGGTGAAGGCCTGGCGCAGCTTCAGTTGCTGGCTGATGCGCGCCTACGACGTACTGACCGACGAGGACCAGATCGCCCAGCTGCGCAAGCTGGACCGCAAAGCCACACTGGCGTTTGCCTTTTCGCACCGCTCCTACCTGGATGGGCTGCTGTTGCCCGAGGTGATCCAGGCCAACCGGCTCTCGCCCGCGCTCACCTTCGGTGGCGCCAACCTCAATTTCTTCCCGATGGGCGCCTGGGCCAAGCGCACCGGAACCATCTTCATCCGGCGCCATACCAAGGACATTCCGGTCTACCGCTTCGTGCTGCGCGCCTATGCCGCGCAGCTGGTGCAAAACCACGCCAACCTGACCTGGTCCATCGAAGGCGGCCGGACCAGGACGGGTAAGCTGCGGCCCCCGGTGTTCGGGATTCTGCGCTACATCAGCGACGCCGTCGACGAAATCGACGGCCCCGAGGTGTATTTGGTGCCGACGTCGATCGTGTACGACCAGCTGCACGAGGTGGAGGCCATGACCACCGAGGCCTACGGCGCGACGAAACGGCCCGAGGACTTTCGCTTCCTGATCCGGCTGGCGCGACAGCAGGGCGAACGGCTGGGTCGCGCCTACCTCGACTTCGGTGAACCACTGCCGCTGCGCAAGCGCCTCGAGGAGCTGCGCGCGGAGGAGTCCGGCACCGGCACCGAAATCGAACGCATCGCGCTGGACGTCGAACACCGGATCAACCGCGCCACGCCCGTCACCCCGACCGCGGTGGTGAGCCTGGCGCTGCTGGGCGCCGACCGCTCGCTGTCCATCAGCGAGGTGCTGGCCACCGTGCGCCCGCTGGCGAGCTACATCGCGGCGCGCAACTGGAAGGTGGCCGGGGCCGCCGATCTGACGAACCGCTCGACCATCCGCTGGACGCTGCACCAGTTGGTCGCCTCCGGCGTGGTCAGCGTGTACGACGCCGGCACCGAACCGGTCTGGGGCATCGGGGCGGAGCAGCACCTGGTCGCCGCGTTCTACCGCAACGCCGCCATCCACATCGTGGTCGACCGCGCGATCGCCGAGACCGCGTTGCTGGCCGCCACCGAGGACGCCGAGGGTTCGGTCGACGGGCTGGTCCAGCCGACCGCAGTGCGCGACGAGGCGCTCAAACTGCGCGAGTTGCTGAAATTCGAGTTCTTGTTCTCCGCGCGAGCGCAATTCGAGAAGGAGCTCGCCGACGAGGTCCGCCTGCTCGGGCGGGTGGATGACACCAGCAAGGCGGCCAGCGCGGCCGACGTGCGCGGCCTGCTGGAAAAGGCCGACGTGCTGCTGGCGCACCTGGTGCTGCGCCCATTCCTCGACGCCTACCACATCGTCGCCGACCGGCTCGCCGACTACGACGACGAATCGTTCGACGAGGACGCGTTTCTCGCCGAATGCCTCGAGGTGGGCAAGCAATGGGAGCTGCAACGGAGGATCGCCAGCGCCGAGTCCAGATCGATGGAGTTGTTCAAGACAGCGCTGCGATTGGCCCGGCATCGTGAACTGGTCGACGGCGTCGAGGACCTGGACATCGCCCGGCGGCGCCGTGAGTTCGCCGAGGAGATCGCCGCGGCCGTCCGGCGGGTGAACACCATCGCGGAGCTGGCCAGGGCCCAGTGATCGTGCGTTCAGCGCGGGCGGTGCGGTTCACGGACCGTTAACGTGTGGTCGCGATAGTGCGTGGGCGACGTCGGTGAGGGTCGACGGTGTTCGATAGCGGCCGGTGAAGCGAGGATGCGATGAGTGAGGAATCGGGCGGGCGGTCCCGCCCGCTGATCGGGTATGTCACCCACGACATCGCGCCGCCGATCAGCCCCGCGCCGATCGGCCGGGAGTGGATGTCGGAGATACGCCAGGGCTGGCCGCACCGGTGCCTGCCGATGCTGATCGCCAACCAGAGCGGCTGGGAGGTGCGCAACCGCAGCGCGTTCACCGCGACGTGGATGGGCGGCAACGACCGCACCAACCTGATGATCGCCCCCGACACCCGCGACAGCGGCCAGTTCCTGCCGTCGAGTCACTTCGGCTACGGCATCCTGACCTGGCACCTGCCGATTCTGTTCCGCACCCCGCCGGGTTACAACCTGCTCGTCCGCGGGCCGGCCAACCATCCGAAGGACGCCATCTCCCCGCTGGAGGGAATCGTCGAAACCGATTGGTCCAGCTCGAGTTTCAGCATGAACTGGAAATTCACCCGCGAGTTCATGCCGGTGCGATTCGAGATCGACGAGCCCATCTGCATGATCGTGCCGCAACGCCGGGCCGAGCTGGAGGAGTTCGCGCCGGAGCTTCGGCCCATCGAATCCGACGAGGAGCTGCACCGCAAGCACGAGCACTTCCTGGGCTCGCGCGGGGCGCTGGGTCGCGAACAGGAAGCGGCGGGCGGCGCGCCCAACGAGAAGGTGCCGTGGCAGGGCGATTACACGCGCGGGCGGCACAGCGACGGAGAGCCCGGCGCCGACGACCACCAGACCCGCCGCCGACTGCGGCCGTTCGTCGCGCACGAATCGGAGAACGCGGACTAGCGCGAATCACCGCGCCCGCACGGGAAGTGCGGCGGGTGCCGCCGCCTGGGTGATCGCGTGGGGCGCCTGCGCCGAGGCGCCGGCCCACGCGATGTATCCGTCGGGACGCACCAACACGGCCGGGCCGCGGTCGGCCCGCTGCGCCTGCAGCATGGCGGGTGCCTCGACCGGGGCGGCACCGTATTCGCGGATGAAGACGTAGCCGCCGCCGCGCTGCAGGCGCGCCAACCGTCCCTCGACGAGGGGGATCGCGGCGGCCCGGGTGCCGACCAGTCCGCGCCGGCCGTACCGCAGCCCGGTACCCGCGAAACTGCCGGCCACGAAGTCCTGCACGGCGGGTATGCGAAGAAGGTTGGGGACCAACAGGTTACGCAGCCAGATGGCGGGTCGCCGGTGCAGCGTCGCGGCGCGGGCGATCATGCCGGACTGCACCAGCACCCGCTTGCCGATCGGATGGCGTTCGCTGTGGTAGGTGTCCAGGAGCGCGTCGTCGGCGCCGGAGAGCACCGCGTCGAGCTTCCAGGCCAGGTTCGCGGCGTCCTGGATGCCGGTGTTCATGCCCTGGCCGCCCATCGGGGAGTGCACGTGCGCGGCGTCACCGGCGAGGAACACCCGGTCGTGTCTATACCGGGCGACTTGCCTTTCGTCGCAATGGAATCGCGACTTCCAGCCGATCTCGGTCACGCCGAAATCGGTGCCCATGGCGCGGGCCAGGACATCGACGATCTCGGCGTCGTCGACGGGCGCGTCGTCGGGCAGCTGGTGGTCGCGGTCCCACACCAGGGCCCGGTACCACGAGCCGTCCTCGTCGTGGCGGTTATATGGCGCCAAAAATCCCAGGACGTCACCGGCGGTGCCCACCACCAACCCGCCCCGGGACGGGCCGTGGGCCAGCTTGACGTCGGCCAGCATCAGCGAGGTCAGCACCATCTTGCCGGGGAAGTCCGCGCCCAGCAGGGTGCGGACGGTGCTGTGCGCGCCGTCTGCGCCGATGACATACCGGGCCCGCCACGTCTGCCGGTGCGCGGGATCGTCGTCGCCCTTGGGGCGGGCGGTGACGGTGACGCCGTCGGCGTCCTGCGCGAGCGCGACCACCTCCACGCCGCGGCGGATGTCGGCGCCTTCGGTCACCGCGTAGCGGCGCAGCGCGGCGTCGACATTGGTCTGCGGGGTGATCAGGACGAACGGGTAGGCCGAGTCCAGCCGGGTCAGGTCGAGGCGGGCCTTGGCGAACAGCGTCACGTCCGGGCCTCGCTGCCCGACCGCGAGTAGCTCGTCGGCCGCGCCGCGGGCGTCGAGGACCTCCAGGGTTCGCGGCATCACGGCGAACGCGCGGCTGGTCGGGTTCTCGGCGGCCCAGCGCTCCAGCACGGTCACCGCCCGCCCGGCGCGGGCCAGGTCACCCGCGGCGGTCAGACCCGTGGGGCCGGCCCCGACCACCAGGACGTCGACCTCGTGAACGGCGGTTGTGGTCATCGGATCGCTCCTTCCGGTTCGGGGTACCAGCGACGGATGTCGCCGGGGGTGGATTGCGCGGCCCGGTTGAAGACGAAGCGGCAACCGGGCTGGGTGGTGTGCGCGATGTTGACGATCGACTCGAACAGCAGGGTGTTGCCGGGCACCAGGCGGATGCCGGCGCCGATCAACACCGCGTCGTAGCGCTTGGCGCGCAGCCACTCACCGGCCTTGTCGGCGCCGGCGACGCCGACGTCGATCAGGCAGTTGTCGACCTGGTAGCCCGCGGCGCGCAGACCCGCGACGTTGGCGTCGTTCGACAGGCCGCGGAACTGGGCGAACTCCGGCGACGAGTAGTCGATCGCGCCGGGGTCGAGCCCGATCTGGATGACGGTCACGGTCATGTCTGCGCCTCCTCGGCCACCCGATTCAACAACTGTTGAAATCAACGTAAGCCCGGCCGCTGGCGATGTCAACAGTTGTTGAACTAGAATTTCGGCATGCCCGGTAAAACCCGCGACGGCAAGGTCACCCGCGCGACGATCCTGAGCGCCGCGCGGACCCTGTTCTCTGCCCACGGCTTCGAGCGGACCACCATCCGCGCGGTCGCGGCCGAGGCCGGTGTCGACCCGGCGCTGGTCATGCACTACTTCGGCAACAAGGCCGACCTGTTCGCCGCGGTCTCGCGGCTCGACATCACCTTTCCCGACCTCACCGGGGTCGCCCCGGAACGCATCGCCGACATCCTGGTGCCGTTCCTCATCCGGGTGTGGGACCCGGCCGGGTCGTTCCTGCCGCTGCTGCGCGCGGCCGCCACCAACCGGACCGCCGCCGACGCCCTGCTGGAGGTGTTCGTCGACAAGGTCGCCCCGGCGTTGGCCACCGTCACCCCCGACCGGGCCGCCGAGCGGACCGCGATGGTGGGATCGCAGGTGTTGGGAATCGCTATGGCGCGCAACGTCGTTGGGGTGCCCGCGCTGGTCGCGATGGACGACGCGACGCTGACCGAATGGCTGCGCCCGGTGCTGGCGCACTACCTCACCGGCGCGGCGCCGTGATCGCGCCGCATGGGGCCACTGCGCTGAGCCGACGGGACCGGCGAATCCGCGCCTAAAGTTGATGCCATGCCGCTTACCGGAGAATACGAACCGTCGCCATGGGATTGGTCTCGCGAGCAAGCCGACAAATACGCCGAGTCGGGGGGAGCCGAGGCCGCCGACATGAAGGGCAAGCCGATCATCCTGCTGACGACGGTGGGCGCCAAGACCGGCAAGCTGCGCAAGACGCCGCTGATGCGCGTCGAACATGACGGCCAGTACGCGGTGGTCGCCTCGTTGGGCGGGGCGCCGAAAAACCCGGTCTGGTACCACAACATCAAGAAGAACCCCCGCGTCGAGCTGCAGGACGGCTCGGTGACCCGCGATTACGACGCCCGCGAGGTCTTCGGCGAGGAGAAGGCGACCTGGTGGGAGCGCGCCGTACAAGCGTGGCCCGACTACGCCGAGTACCAGACCAAGACGGACCGCCAGATCCCGGTGTTCGTGCTGACCCCGGTCGACTGAATTCCGGAGTTGGTCGGCTGTCGTGGCACCATTGATCAGTGTCCGCCGAATTGAGCCAGAGTCCGAGCGTCTCGCCGCTGTCCGCGGCTGACATCGACGGCGCGGCCAAGCGGATCGCCGCGGTGGTCACGCCCACCCCGTTGCAGTTCAGCGACCGGTTGTCGGCGATCACCGGCGCGCAGGTCTACCTCAAGCGCGAGGACCTGCAGATCGTGCGCTCCTACAAGCTGCGCGGCGCCTACAACCTGCTGGTCCAGCTGTCCGAGGCGGAGCTGGCCGCCGGCGTGGTGTGTTCGTCGGCGGGCAACCACGCGCAGGGCTTCGCCTACGCGTGCCGGATGTTGCAGGTGCACGGCCGCGTCTATGTGCCGGCCAAGACGCCCATGCAGAAGCGCGACCGGATCCGTTACCACGGCGGCGACTTCATCGACCTGATCGTCGGCGGCAGCACCTACGACCTGGCCGCCGAGGCGGCCCTGGCCGACGTGGCAAGCACCGGCGCCACACTGGTGCCGCCCTATGACGATCTGCGCACCATGGCTGGTCAGGGCACCATCGCCGCCGAACTGCTCGATCAGCTCGACCAGGAGCCGGACCTGGTGGTGGTCCCGGTCGGCGGCGGCGGCTGCATCGCCGGCATCACCACCTACCTCGCCGAACGGACGAGCAACACCTCGGTGCTGGGCGTCGAGCCGGCCGGCGCCGCGGCGATGATGGCCGCGCTGTCGGCCGGGGAGCCGGTGACGCTGGACGACGTCGACCAGTTCGTCGACGGCGCCGCGGTCCGACGCGCCGGCGACCTGACCTACGCCGCGCTGGCGGCCGCCGGCGACATGGTCTCGATCACCGCGGTCGACGAGGGCGCGGTGTGCACCGCGATGCTGGACCTGTATCAGAACGAGGGCATCATCGCCGAGCCCGCGGGCGCGCTGGCCGTCACCGGATTGCTGGACGCCGACATCGAGCCCGGATCGACGGTGGTGTGCCTGATCTCGGGCGGCAACAACGACGTGTCGCGCTACGGCGAAGTGCTCGAGCGTTCGCTGGTGCACCTCGGCCTCAAGCACTACTTCCTGGTGGACTTCCCCCAGGAGCCCGGCGCGCTGCGCCGCTTCCTCGACACCGTGCTCGGACCGAACGACGACATCACCCTGTTCGAGTACGTCAAGCGCAACAACCGGGAGACCGGCGAGGCGCTGGTCGGCATCCAGTTGGGATCCTCGGCCGACCTGGACGGCCTGCTGGCCCGGATGCGCGCCACCGAGCTGCATGTCGAGACCCTGAAACCGGGGTCGCCGGCCTACCGCTACCTGTTGCTCTAACTCCCGGACCGCGATAGATGCACGAGCCGTATGGATCCGGTACCAGCGGTTTCGGCCTGGTCAGCGCCGGCTTGGCGGCGTGCCTCCTGCTGCTGGCGTGGGCGGCGATATGGATCGCGCGGCGTGGGCCCCGGGTGGCCCGGGTGTGGCGGCGGGTGTCCGACAACGCCGCGATCGGCGAGGCGTTGACCTGGGTGCGCGACCGGATCGGCGCCGGGGAGGGGGCGCTGGCGCGTCGGTTGCGGGGCAGCGAGGTCGCCGCTGTGGCGTTGCTGGTGGGGCTGGTCGTGGTCGTGGCGCTGGCGGTCGGCTTCACCGAGGTGCTCGACGACGTGCTCGAGGGCGACGGCATCGCCGGATTCGACCGGCCCGCCACGAGATGGCTGGCGACCCACCGCGATCTGTGGCTGACCGGCGTCCTGCGGGTGGTCACCGTCGCGGGCAGTCCGCTTTTTCTGGCCGCGGTCGCCTTGCCGATCTCCGTCGTTGCCGGTTGGCGGTGCGGGTCGTGGCGGCCCGTGGTGCTCGCCCTGGCCGCCGGCGTGGGCATCCCGGTCGTGCTGTTCACGGCCAAGGTGTTGGTGGGCCGGCAACGCCCGTCCCTACCGTTCGCCCTCATCGACGCGGACGGGTATTCGTTTCCCTCCGGACACGCGACCGGCACCGCCGCGAGCATGGTCATCGCCGCGTGGCTGCTCACCCGCTGGCTCGTCCCGTGGTGGGCCGGGCGCGTGGCGGTATGGGCGCTCGCGACCGCCGTGACGTTCGTCGTCGGGTTTTCCCGCGTCTATCTGGGAGTCCATTACATCAGCGACGTGCTGTCCGGCTGGTTGCTGGGGATGGCCTGGGCCGGCACCGTCATGCTCGTCGGGTCCTGGTGGGACAACACCCGACGCGCGCGCGGCTCAGCGGCGATACCCCCGTAAGTACGGGGGCACCGCCGTGCCGAGGGGCAGGTCGTCGGCCGGCGCCGGCGGCCCGGCCGTCAGGCTCAGCGGCACCACGCCCGCCCAATGGGGCAGCGCGAGGTCCTGCGGATCGTCAGCCGGTGGCCCGCTGCGCACCTTCGCCGACACCTCGAGGAGGTCGAGCGCGAGCACCCCGGTCGCGGCGAGCTCGCGGGCATCGGGGGCGCGGCAGTCGGCGGCGCGCCCCGCCGCGATGTGATCGAGCAGGCCGTCCAGCGCCCGCGACTTCTCCGCCGGATCGTCGACCACGCGCGCGTCACCCAGCACCACCACCGAGCGGAAGTTCACCGAGTGCTGCATCGCCGAGCGGGCCAGCACCAGGCCGTCGACCAGGGTCACGGTGACGCAGACCGGCAGCCCCGATCCCGCGGCTGTGGCCGCCTTCGCCGCCAGCACCGGGCCGCCGCCGGTCGACCCGTGCAGGTAGAGCGTTTCGTCGAGCCGGGCGTGCGTGGTGGGCAAGACCACCGGGCGGCCGGCGCTCAGGTAGCCCAGATGGCAGATCAGCGCCTCATCGAGGATGCCGTGCACGGTGCGCCGGTCGTAGTGCGCGCGCTCCCGGTAGCGGGTCGGGGTGGTGCGTGTGGTCGGTGGGTATGCGGTGTCCACGGCGTGGCCCTTACATTTGTTCTAGTACATACTATATTGCGTGCCAGTACAAAACAGCATAACCGGAACGGGCGCGGAGTCCATAGCCGCCAGCATCGAGGCGGCGATCTCGGGCGGTTCCCTGGCGCCCGGGGATGCGCTACCGCCGGTGCGCGAGTTGGCCGCACAGCTCGGCGTCAACGCCAATACCGCCGCCGCGGCCTACCGCCTGCTGCGTCACCGCGGGGCCGTCGAGACCGCCGGTCGGCGCGGCACCCGCGTGCGCCATCGCCCCGCGACCACGCCACGCTCGCTGCTCGGCCTGGACGTGCCCGCCGGCGTGCGCGACCTGTCGACCGGGAATCCGCACCCGGCACTGCTGCCCATCGCGGGCGCCGTGCCGCCCGGCCCGGGTGCGGACCCGCCAGTGCTCTACGGCGAGCCGGCCGTCTCGCCGGCGCTGGCAGAGTTCGCCGCCCGCGCGCTATCCGCCGATGGGATCCCCGCCGACCACCTGGCGGTGACCAGCGGCGCGCTGGACGGCATCGAACGCGCGCTCACCGCGCATCTGCGCCCCGGCGATCGCGTCGCCGTCGAGGACCCGGGCTGGGCCAACCTCCTCGATCTCCTTGCCGCGCTGGGCCTTTCGGCCGAACCGGTGCGCGTCGACGACGACGGTCCGCTGGCCGACGACCTGGCCCGGGCGCTGGGCGCCGGGGTGCGTGCGCTGGTGCTCACCAACCGCGCCCAAAACCCCACGGGCGCCGCGCTTTCGGCGGAGCGCGCCGACGCCCTGGGCGGGCTGTTGGCGCGGCGGGCCGAGGATCTGCTGGTGGTCGAGGACGACCACTGCGCCGGCATTTCCGGGGCGCCGCTGCACACCCTGGCCGGCCACACCGCCCATTGGGCGTTCGTCCGCTCGGCGTCCAAGGCCTACGGCCCCGACCTGCGGGTGGCCGTGCTCACCGGCGACCACCGCACCGTCGAGCGGGTGCACGGCCGGCTGCGGCTCGGGCCCGGTTGGGTGAGCCACCTCCTGCAGCGCATGGCCGTCGGCTTGTGGTCCGACCCCGCGGCGGCGGAGCTGGTGGCAACCGCCGAGCGCCGCTACGCCGACAGCCGAATCCGGCTGTGCGACGCCCTGGCCCGGCGCGGCATCGACGCGCATGGGCGCTCCGGGCTCAACGTGTGGGTGCCGGTTCCCGACGAGGCGGTCGCGGTGTCGCGCCTGATGGGCGCCGGCTGGGCGGCCGCACCGGGCAGCCGGTTCCGGATGCACACGCCGGCGGGCATCCGCATCACCATTTCCGAGCTGAGCGCCGCTGAGATCGATCCACTTGCGGACGCGGTCGCCCGCGCGGTGCGCCCGGCCGGCCGGACCATCGTGTAACCGCAGCTCACGCGCCCTCGTCGTCGTCGGTGCCGGGCCCGGGACCCCTCCACAACAGCTCGACGCTGGGATACGGCGGCATGTCGTGGCGCACGGTGTGGCGGCCCGACGGCGGCTTGGCGGTGCGGTGGCTCGGCTTGCGCCGGCAGATGCGCCGCAGGGGATGACCGAATTCCGATTGACTCATGGCGGCATCATCGGGGGTGAGCCCGCCGGGCCGCTATTCAGTTATCCACAGCCCGCTCGGGCCGGGAGAATCGCGACGACGAACTCGCAAGGATTCCGGCGGCCTGGGCAACTTCGCCGTACGCGGCCGTCAGGCTCGACAACGTCGAATGCGCGTTGCGGCCACTGGGATTGGGAACCACCCACAGTTCGGTGGCGCCATACGGCGACGGCCGCTTGCCCGCCTGGGCGCGGCGCTGACCGAAAGCGGCCCGGTACGCGGTGATGCCGAGGACCGCGACGACACGCGGCGAGAACTGTTCCACCATCCGGTCCAGTTTCCGTCTGCCGTTGATCAGTTCGGCGGCGGTGAGCTCGTCCGCGCCCGCGGTCGCCCTGTCGACCAGGTTGGTGATGCCGATCCCGCGCCGCACAAGGTATTTCCAGTCGTCCGGCGCAAACCCCGACGAGGCGTCGATCAAGTGATCGGTGATGCCGGCACGATAGAGCGCCGGCCAGAACCGATTGCCGCGAGGCGCGAAATGTGCTTGTACCGCAGCGGTTCTCAGGCCGGGATTGATGCCCACGAACAACAGTCGGACCTGGTCGGAGATCAGGTCGGGCACGGTGCTGCCGTGGAATCGCTTCAGCTCCTCCCGGGTGAAGCGGAGCTCATCCATGGTGCAACGACGCATGATCAGCCGGGGCCACCCGCGCTCCGCAGTATCGCGAACGAATGCCCGGGCAACTCGGTCTCGTCGGGGTGAACCGCCGGGTCGTCCCAGGCCAGCACCACCTCACCGCTGACCGGGACCCGCACCCGCTCGGCGCCCAGGTTGCACGCGATGCGCAGCCGCCCGCGCGAGACGACGATCCAGCCCTGGCCCTCGTCGTAGTCCACGGTCAGGTTTTCCAGCCAGGGGTCGGCCAGGTCGGGGTGGTCGCGCCGCAGCGCGATCAGGTCGCGGTAGAGGCGGTGCAGCCGGGCGTGCTCGCCGGTGTCGACCTCGGCCCAATCCAGCTTGGAGTTGGTGAACGTCCGCGGGTCCTGCGGGTCGGGGATCTCGTCGGCGTCCCAGCCGTGTTCGGCGAACTCGGCCTTGCGCCCCTCGGCGGTGGCCTTCGCCAGTTCCGGTTCGGGGTGCGAGCTGAAGAACTGGAACGGGGTCGACGCCGCATATTCCTCGCCCATGAAAAGCATTGCGGTATAAGGAGTCCCAAGGACGAGCGCGGCCTTGATCGCCAGCTGGCCGACGGTCAGGTTCTGCGACGGCCGGTCGCCCAGGGCCCGATTGCCGACCTGATCGTGCGTGCAGGTGTAGGCGACCAGCCGGGTGGCCGGGATGCCCGATTGCGGGCTGGTGTCCAGCGGCCGGCCGTGGCGGCGACGCCGGAACGACGAATAGGTGGCGGCGTGAAAGAAGCCGTGGCGCAACGTCTGCGCCAGGGTGGCCAGGCTGCCGAAGTCGGCGTAATAGCCCTGGCGCTCGCCGGAGACCGCGGTGTGGATGGCGTGATGGATGTCGTCGGCCCACTGCCCGGTCAGGCCGTAGCCGCCGCGCTCGCGCGCGGTGATCAGCCGTGGGTCGTTCAGGTCGCTCTCGGCGATCAGCGACAGCGGTCGCCCCAATTGCTGTGCCAGCCAGTCCGTTTCGGTGGCGAGCTCCTCGAGGATGTGGATCGCGGTCGTGTCCACCAGCGCGTGCACGGCGTCCAGTCGCAGGCCGTCGGCATGGAAATCGCGCATCCAGCGCAGCGCGCAGCCGATGATGTAGCGGCGCACCTCGTCGGAATCGGCATCGGCGATGTTGATGCCCTCGCCCCACGGGTTGCTCGCCGACGACAGGTAGGGCCCGTAGCGCGGCAGGTAATTGCCCGACGGGCCGAGGTGATTGAACACCGCGTCGATCAACACTCCCAGGCCCCTGCCATGGCAGGCATCGACGAAGCGCACCAATCCGTCGGGACCCCCGTAGGGCTCGTGCACGCTGTACCACAGCACGCCGTCGTATCCCCAACCATGGGTTCCGGCAAAGGAATTCACCGGCATCAGCTCGACGAAGTCGACGCCGAGATCGACCAGGTAGTCCAGCTTGTCGATGGCGGCATCGAAGGTGCCCGCCTCGGTGAACGTGCCCAGGTGCAGCTCGTAGATCACCGCGCCCTCGACCGGGCGGCCGGCCCACCCGCTATCGGTCCACCGCGCGGCGGCCGGATCCCACAGCTGCGAGCGGGCGTGCACGCCCTCGGGCTGGCGCGCCGAGCGCGGGTCGGGCAGGACGGTGGGGTCGTCGTCGAGCAGATAGCCGTAGCGGGCGTCCGGGGCGGCGTCCACGGTCGTATGCCACCAACCGTCGGCCGAGTGCGTCATGGCGTGGGTCTGGCCGTCGACGTCGAGGCGAACCAGCGCGGGTTTGGGCGCCCAGACCCGGAATTCAGTCATGATGGCGTTCCAGCAGCACGACGGGCAGGTCGGCGAACAGTTGGGCCGCCGACGTGGGGCCGTCGGCGATCGCCCCGGTGAGCGCGTCCTTCCAGGTGCCGTCCGGCAGCGGCAGCACCGTGTTACCCCAGCCGGCTTCGGCCAGCCGCACGGTCCAGCGGGTCACCGCCACCACGATGTCCTCGCCGCGGCGAAACGCCAGCACGTGATCGCCGGCGTCGCCGTCGGCCAGGATGGGTACGTAGGCGCCGTGCAGGAAGGTGTCCGGATGGTCACGGCGCACGCGGAGCGCGGTGGTGACGACGCGGATCTTCGGATGCTCCAGCGCCCGCAGGGCGGCGCGCCGTGCCGAGTAGTCGACGGCCCGGCGATTGTCGGGATCGACCAGGCTGTCGTCCCACAGCTCGGTGCCCTGGTACACGTCGGGAATCCCGGGCACCGTCAGCGCCAGCAGCTTCTGGGCCAGCGCGTCGCTGGCGGCATGCGGATTAAGTTGGGCGACAAGCTCGGTCAGCTGGCCCGCCACCGGGCCGTCGAGCACGGTGTCCAGCCACCGGTGCACCGCGTCCTCGAATGCGGTGTCCGGGTCGTTCCACGAGGTGTGCCAGGCCGCTTCGCGGATGGCCTTCTCGGCGTAGGCGTGCAGGCGCTCGCGCAGCTCGGCGGTGACCTCGCCGTTGACCGGCCATACACCGAAGATGTTCTGCCACAAGAACTGTCCGGTCGCCGGGTCGGGGGACGGCGCCTTGATCTCCCAGCGGGCGAGGAACTCGGTCCACAGCGACGGCACCTGCGACAGCACCGAGATGCGGGCGCGCACATCCTCACCCCGCTTGGTGTCGTGGGTGGTCAGCGTCGTCATGGCCTGGGGCCACAGCCGGGCGCGGGTGGCGGCGCTGTGGTGGAACTCGGCGGCGCCGACGCCGAAGCGGTGCGGCTCGCCGCCCACCTCGTTCAGCGAGACCAGCCGGGCGTCGCGGTAGAACAAGCAGTCCTCGACGGCCTTGGCGGTGACGGCGCCGCACAGCTGCTGCAGGCGCGTCGCCGGCTCACCGCCGCGGGCCAGCGCCGCGGCCAGCACCTGCAGCGCCGGACCCAATTCCGGTGCGCCCGCCTGGGTTTCGGCCAGCGCGGTGGGCAGCAGCGCGACCAGGCCGGGGTAGTCGCAGCGGTAGACCCCGATGTGGGTGAGCAGCGCGGCCACCGCCTCGGGCAGCTGCGGGTGGTCGACGCCTGCGGTGGCCGCGATGCTGCGGCGCAACCGGCGTAGCTCGCTCGCCAAGGTGTCGGTGGCCGAACGGGTCTTGAGGTCCGCCAGCATGTCCGGCATCGCCTGGTAATCCACCCCGGCGGATTCCACCAGCGCCGTCAGCGCCGGGGCGCCGTCGGGATCCACCAGAACACCGCCGATTTCGCGCAACACGTCATAACCGGTGGTGCCCCCGACCGGCAGGGTGGGCTCGAGCGCCTCGTCGACGGCCAGGATCTTCTCGATCACGATCCAGGCGTCGGGGCCGGTCAATTCGCGCAGCCACGCCAGGTATCCGCACGGGTCCGACAGGCCGTCGGGGTGGTCGATGCGGATGCCGTCGACCAGGCCCTCGGTGAACCACCGGGCGACCTCGGCGTGGGTGGCGTCGAAGACGGCGCGATCCTCCTGGCGCAACCCGGCCAGCGAGGTGATCGAGAAGAAGCGGCGGTAGCCGCACACGCCGTTTCGCCAGCCGACCAGGCGGTAGTGCTGGCGGTCGTGCACCTCGGGGCCGGTGCCGGCCGCTGTGCCGGGCGCGATCGGCAGCGCCAGGTCGCCCAGCCGCAGCAGGTCGCCGTCGACGGTGAGGTCGGCGGCGTCGTCGTCGGACCCCAGCACCGGCAGTACGATGCGGCCGTCGTCGTCGAGGTCCCAGTCGATGTCGAAATACGTTGCGTAGGGCGAGGAACGGCCGTTGCGCAAGACGTCCCACCACCACGGGTTCTGCTGGGGCACGTCGATGCCCACGTGGTTGGGCACGATGTCGACGATCAGGCCCATGCCGCGTTCTCGCGCGGCCGCCGACAACCGCGCCAACCCCTCGCGGCCGCCGATCTCGGGGGACACCGTCGTCGGGTCGGTGACGTCGTAGCCGTGGCTCGATCCCGCCGCCGCGGTCATGATGGGGGACAGATACAGGTGCGACACCCCGAGGTCGTTCAGGTAGTCGAGCAGGTTTTCGGCGTCGGCGAAGGTGAACGCGAACCCACTGGATTCACCACGTAGTTGCAGCCGGTAGGTGGAGATGACGGGTAATGCCATGCGTCACTGCGTCTTACGCAATACCAGCAGCGAGCGCGAGGGTAGCGACACCTTCTCCTCGGCGGTCACCACCTGGTCGGCCCCTTCTTTGCGGCCCGTCGGTTCGTTGGTGTCCAGTTCCACGGTCCACTCTTTCGCGTAGTCACTGTTCGGCGTCGCGAACTCCACCGGCTCGTCACCGGCGTTGAAACACAACAGGAATGAGTCGTCGACGACCCGTTCCCCGCGCGCGTTGGGTGCGCTGATGGCCTCACCGTTGAGGAACACCGCCACGCACTTGTGAATGCTTTCGCCCCAGTCCTCATGCGTCATCTCGCGGCTGCTCGGATTCAGCCAGGCGATGTCGCGCACCTCGTCGCCGGTTCGGATCGGCTCGCCCTCGAAGAACCGGCGCCGGCGAAACACCGGATGCCGCTTGCGCAGCGTGGTCACTTTGCGGGCGAACGCCAGCAGGTCGGCGTTCTTGTCGACCAAAGACCAGTCCATCCAAGACAATTCGGAGTCCTGGCAGTACACGTTGTTGTTGCCGTTCTGGGTGCGGCCGAACTCGTCGCCGTGGGCGATCATCGGCGTGCCCTGGCTGAGCATCAGCGTCGCCCAGAAGTTGCGCATCTGCCGGTAGCGCAGCTCGGTGATGTCCGGGTCGTCGGTGGGGCCCTCGACGCCGCAGTTCCACGACCGGTTGTGGCTCTCGCCGTCCCGGTTGTCCTCCCCGTTGGCCATGTTGTGTTTCTCGTTGTAGGACACCAGGTCGTTCAGGGTGAACCCGTCGTGCGCGGTGACGAAGTTGATGCTCGCGCTGGGACGGCGGCCGGTCGCCTCGTACAGGTCCGACGACCCGGTCAGCCGGGAAGCGAACTCGCCAAGGGTTGCGGGTTCGCCCCGCCAGTAATCGCGCACAGTATCGCGATACTTCCCGTTCCATTCGGTCCACAAACCCGGGAAATTTCCGACTTGGTAGCCGCCCTCGCCGACATCCCACGGTTCGGCGATCAATTTGACCTGGCTGACGATCGGATCCTGCTGCACCAGATCGAAGAACGCGCTCAACCGGTCGACGTCGTGCAGTTCGCGGGCCAGCGTGGCGGCCAGATCGAAGCGGAACCCGTCGACGTGCATCTCGGTCACCCAGTAGCGCAGCGAGTCCATGATCAGCTGCAGCACGTGCGGGTGGCGGGGGTTGAGGCTGTTGCCGGTGCCGGTGTAGTCCTTGTACCGCCGCAGGTCGGTGTCGTCGAGCCGGTAGTAGGCGGCGTTGTCGATGCCGCGGAAATTGATGGTCGGCCCCAGGTGATTGCCTTCGGCGGTGTGGTTGTACACCACGTCGAGGATCACCTCGATGCCGGCTTCGTGGAAGCTGCGCACCATGGACTTGAACTCGGCGACGCTGGACGTACGGTTGGCGGCGTACTGGTTGTGCGGCGCGAAATAGCCGAACGTGTTGTAGCCCCAGTAGTTTCGCAGACCCAGGTCCAGCAGCCGCGAGTCGTGCATGAACTGGTGCACCGGCATCAGCTCGATGGCCGTGACCCGCAGCGAGCGGAGGTGGTCGATGATCGCCGGGTGGGCCAGCCCGGCATAGGTGCCCCGAAGCTCCTCGGGGACGCTGGGATGGGTCTGCGTCATCCCCTTGACGTGGGCCTCGTAGATGACGGTCTCGTGGTACGGGGTCAGCGGAGCGCGGTCGGATCCCCAGTCGAAGAACGGATTGCTCACCACGCTGGTCATGGTGTGGCCCAGCGAATCGACCATCGGCGGAACGCCCGGGTCGAGCCCGTCGGCGTTGGGTCCGTCCGGGTCCCTCTCGTTGAAGGCCTTCATGTCGTAGGAGAACAGCGCCTGACCGAAGGTGAAGTCGCCGTGAAAAGCCTTGCCGTACGGGTCGAGCAGCAGCTTGCTGGGGTCACACCGGTGGCCGGCGGCCGGGTCGAAGGGGCCGTAGACCCGAAAGCCGTAGCGCTGGCCCGGAGTGATGTTCGGCAGGTACGCGTGCCAGACGAATCCGTCCACCTCGTCCAGGGGAATCCGCGACTCGCTGCCGTGATGGTCGATCAGGCACAGCTCGACCTTCTCGGCGATTTCGGAGAACAACGAGAAGTTGGTTCCCGCGCCGTCGTAGGAGGCGCCGAGCGGATACGGGTTTCCCGGCCACACGGTGGCCAGCTTGGGTTGGTGGTTACCGCCTGGTTCTGAAGCGGGACTGTTGGTTGACACCTAACGACCTTATCCGCGCGGGGTTGGCCTCACGCGCGGTAGCGGCCAGGAGTAAGCCGGGTCACCACCAGCCGGTCGCCTCGGCGATCTGGCGGCCCAATTCGGGTGCCATGGTCCGCACGTAGGTGGGCGAGAGGTGGTGGGCGCCGTGATAGATCAGGATGTTCCCCTCGACCGGGCGGCACACGTCGGCGCGGCAGATCGCGTCGGACATGTCGAGCACCTTGAGCTGCGGGAACTGCGCGACGAAGTCGAGCGTCTGGTTGCGGTCGGAGAGCATGTCGGAACGCTTGATCGCGCAGGACTGCGGCGTGCCGTTGCGTTTGGCGAGGCAGTCCGCCGGGTCGAACGGCTGGCCGTTCTTCACCAGCCACGGCGTGTCCCGCATCCCGAGAACCGGAATGTTGTTGTCGGACAACGTCTGCCAGATGCCGATATAGGTGGCGGGCATCACGTCGCCGGACTTGATGTTCCACGGCCGCGTGGTGGTGGTGAACACGTAGTCGGGCCGGTCGGTGACGAGTTTGGTCATCGTCCGCTGCACCCACTCCCGGCATTGCGGGTACGGGGCGTTGTTGCCCATGATCAGCGGGACCTGCTCGGTCGACAGCGGGCAGCCCATCTTGAGGTACGTCACGACCTTGAAGTGGTGCAGCTTGCCCAGGATGTCCAGCGCGGGCAGCCAGTGTTCGGCGTGCGATCCGCCCGCCAGCGCGATGGTCCGGTCGGCGGCGATGTCGCCGTAGGTGCAGGTGACCACCGCGGGGTTGACGAAGTCGCTGATGCAGCCGTCCCGGGTGGAGGCGGGCAGGTCCTGTTTGACCTCCAAGACGGTGGGACGCATGGGCAGCGCGGGCACCCGCACGTGTTCGGTGAGGGCGCGAGCGCCGGGGTAGTCCTGCGGGTTGAGGACGCTGAGCTCCTTGCCGGCCGACCGCAGGACGGTGACGTGCTGACGCCAGGTGAATGAGGTCGCCGTCAGGGTCACGCCCAGCAGCACGATGGCCGATCCCAGGGCCATCGTCGGCCGGGCCAGCCGCGTGGCCCACGGAATGGTCGGTGCCGGCGCGGCGGCCGGTTTCGAGGATGCGCGGTAGCGCAGCGGGTCCTCGACGAGCCGGTTCGTCAGATACGCCAGCACCCCGGACACCAACAGCAGCACCGCGCCTTCGACGACGCCGGCGTGCTTGTGCCCGCTGTAGGACAGCCAGAAGATGAGCAGCGGCCAGTGCCACAGGTAGAGCGCGTACGCCATGGCGCCCAGCTCGACCAGCGGCCGCGTCGCCAGCAGCCGATTGGGCAGCGGCAGCCTCCCACCCGCGCCGCCGCCCTGCAGGTTGGCTCCGACCAGGATCATCAGCATGGCGGCGCCGACCGGCACCAGCGCCCACGGGCCGGGGAACTCGTGCACGCCGTCGATCAGCGCCCCGCAGGACAGCACCGCCACTAGCGCGACCGTGGCCAGCATCGTCCGCAACCACATGGGCCAGCGGATGCGGCCCACCAGCGCACCGACCAGCGCTCCCAGCAACAACTCCCACCCCCGCGCGAAGCTGTTGTAGTAGGCGGCCGCCTGGTCCTGCTGATGGGCGATGATCGCGTACACAAACGAGGCCACCGTCAACGCGGTCAGGACCCCCACCAACGCGGGCCGCAGCCGGGGCGGGCGCCGGAACAGCAGGGCCAAGCCGGCGATCAACAGCAGGAAGCTGACGTAGAACTGGCCCTGCACCGACATCGACCAGATGTGCTGCAACGGGCTGACGGCCTCGCCCGCCCGCAGGTAGTCCGAGGCGGTGTTGGCCAGCTCCCAGTTCTGGTAGTAGCCGAGGCTGGCCAGGCTCTGGTCGGCGAAGGTCTCCCACCGGGTCTCGGGCTGCACCAGGATGGTCAGCACCGCGCAACCGGCCAGCACCACGACCAGGGCCGGAACCAGCCGCCGGATGAGCCGGATCACCTCGGCCACCGGCGACAGCGTGACGGCCGGGTTCAATGCGGCGCGAATGATCTTGCCGCCGAAGAAGAATCCCGACAGCGCCAGGAACACGTCCACGCCGCCGGAGACCCGGCCGAACCAGATATGGAAGGCGGCGACCAGCGCAATGGCGACACCGCGCAGGCCGTCCAGGTCGTAGCGGTAGAACCCCTGGGACCCCGTGCTGCGCGTTCCCGCGGCGGACGAATCGGCGGTGGCGTCCGGTGCGGGAGACGGTGGCGGGGTCGGCATGATCGCCAGTCAATTTACCGAAAACCCGCCACCGGCTCCCGACAGCTCGCGGTGGGGAGGCTGCTCAGCGGGTCGCTGAGCCTCCGCCCGGGCGGCCGGGGTGCCGGTGGCGGGTGCCGGATCGCCAAGAAACGGCCCGGAATTTACCTGCCGATGCCGGCGCCGGTCGGCTGCAACGGCGACTGCTGGGCCGGCAGCTGCACGGGCGCCTGCTGGTACGGCGACTGCTGCAGCGGTGCCTGCTGCGTGGGCAGCTGCTGCGGGGCCTGCTGGTACGGCGACTGCTGGGCCGGGGCCTGCTGCAGCGGGGCCTGCTGGGTGGGCAGCTGTTGCGGGCTCTGCTGGTACGGCGACTGCTGAGCCGGCAGCTGCTGTGCCGGTGCCTGCTGCAGCGGCGCCTGCTGGGTGGGCAGCTGCTGCGGGGCCTGCTGCAACGGGGCCTGCTGCGCCGGCGTCGCGCCGAGCACCCGGACCATGTAGGGCGTCATGCCGTTGGTGCGCACCGGGGAGACCTGCACGACGTCGCCGACCTCGAGCATCTGGTTGTTGCCCAGGTACATCGCGACGCTCTGGGTGCCCTCGGGGCCGTAGAAGATCAGGTCACCCTTGCGGGCCTGCTGCGGCAGGATCTTCTGGCCGACCCGGTAGATCGCGCCCGACGACCGCGGCAGCTTGATGCCGGCGCCGGCGTAGGCGTACTGCATCAGCCCGGAGGCGTCGAAACCGACGGTGTTGATGCCGGTGCCGGTGCCGCGGGTGGGGCCGTTGATGCCGCCACCGGCCCAGGAGAACGGCACACCGCGCTGCGAGAGACCGCGGGCGATCACCACGTCGGTGGCCTGCTGGTAGTCCATCGACCTGGCGCCCGGGTCGGCGGCCGCGATGGTGGGAACCACCATCGGCGCCCCGAGCAGGGCCAAACCGATCGCGAAGGCGTAGATGCGTTTCATTTTTCTGGCCTCTCCAGGCGCTCAATGGGCCTCGACGCGGTGACCTCGCGCGTCCGCCCCCGGTCCATGAACCGAGCGACGGCCCCCACGCTGGGGCCGGCGCCGTCCATGGCGCTTGCGACGTGAATCAGCGGTCGCCCGCTGTATTCACATCAGTCACACAAGCCACTTTGACAACAGATGGTGTTAGCCGCCAGGTCCAGGCGGGATTTTTTGTCGTACCGTGACCGGACGGTGACAGGCGTCCCGAATTCCGTATGCGCAGTTGTGATTTCGGTCTCACTCGGCGATGGGATCGCCGGTCGCGGCGGAGGGCGCCGGCGCGGCGATCAGAGCCAGTAGCGTTCGCTGAACATCGTCAGCAGCGTTCCGGCCACCGAGCTCACCATGACGAGCGCCAGGGCCAGCACCGGCCAGAAGGACATGTACCAGCCCTTCAGGATCGAGACGACCGGTCCGACGACGGCGGCCGTGATGGCCGCACCGATCCCGCCCCACACCACCGGGTGGATGTACAGGTCCAACCCGTACGGAACCGGTCCGCAGGTCTCGTCCTCGCAGACGTTCGCCAGAAAGCCGAAAAGCCGCGTCGGCCAGGTGGTCGCCGTGGCCAGCACCGCGAGCAGGATCAGCAGCACGACGGTGCACACGACGTCCCATGGCGCCAGCCGCACCCGGATCACCCGGGGAGCCTCGTCGTCGTAATCCACCAGCGGGTAGTGGGTGTCCCTGGACCATCCGGGCCCGAGCGCGGGGCCGGCCTCGGGTCCCGGCGCTGCGCTGTCGGACTGCTGCGACGTGGCCATGATGTCCCATGGTTCCCGACGTCGGAGTTTTGCGCGAATCGGCTGCTTTACCCTCGATCACTATGCCCGCGGCGAAGGCCGGGCTCACGCCCGAGCAGATCAGCGCGATCGACGCCGCGCACCTGTGGCACCCCTACAGCACCATCGGCGCCGAAGCCGTCGCCCCCGTGGTCGCGGTCGGCGCGCGCGGCGCCTGGCTCACCCTGATCCGCGACGGCGCACCGATCGAGGCGCTCGACGCCATGAGCTCCTGGTGGACCGCCATCCACGGGCACGGCCACCCGGTGCTGGACGCCGCCGTCACGGGCCAGCTCGGCGCGATGAACCACGTCATGTTCGGCGGGCTGACCCACGAACCCGCGGCGCGGCTGGCCCAGCTGCTGGTGGACATCACCCCGGCGGGGCTGCAGACGGTCTTCTTCAGCGACTCCGGATCGGTGTCGGTGGAGGTGGCGGTGAAGATGGCGCTGCAGTACTGGCGCAGCCGCGACCGGCCCGGCAAGCACCGGCTGATGACCTGGCGCGGCGGCTACCACGGCGACACCTTCACCCCGATGTCCGTCTGCGACCCCGACGGCGGCATGCACTCGCTGTGGACCGACATCCTGGCCCGGCAGGTGTTCGCCCCGCAGGTGCCCCGCGAGTACGACCCCGCCTACAGCGCCGCGTTCGAGGAGCAACTGGTCCGGCACGCCGCGGAGCTGGCCGCCGTCGTCGTCGAGCCCGTCGTCCAGGGCGCGGGCGGCATGCGCTTCCACGACCCGCAATACCTGCGCGACCTGCGCGACATCTGTCAACGGCACGAGGTGCTGCTGATTTTCGACGAGATCGCCACCGGCTTCGGGCGCACCGGCGAGCTCTTCGCGGCCGACCACGCCGGGGTGAGCCCCGACATCATGTGCGTCGGCAAGGCGCTGACCGGGGGATACCTCACCCTGGCCGCCACCTTGTGCACGACCGACATCGCCCACACCATCAGCGCGGGAGAGGCCGGGGCGCTGATGCACGGCCCCACGTTCATGGCCAACGCGCTGGCCTGCGCGGTGTCGGTGGCCAGCGTCGAGGTGCTGCTCGGGCAGGACTGGCGCTCGCGGGTCGCCGAGATCGGCGCCGGCCTGGCGGCCGGGCTCGAACCGGCCCGGGCGCTGCCCGGCGTGCGCGACGTGCGGGTGCGCGGCGCCATCGGCGTCATCGAATGCGAGCGGCCGGTCGACCTGGCCGTGGCCACGCCGGCCGCCCTGGACCACGGCGTCTGGCTGCGCCCGTTTCGCAACCTGGTCTACGCCATGCCGCCCTACATCTGCACGCCCGGTGAGATCGCCCAGATCACCTCGGCGATGGTCGAGGTGGCGCGCCTCGTCGGCTGACGGTGACGACCCGCGGCGCCCCGCTTCGCCGCGCGGGCGCTCGCCACTAGGCTGAACGCCGATGAAGGCACCGATCGAGCTGTCCCCGCTGGCCTGGCTGGAGGCGGTGGAACGGCAGCGCCGCGAGGCCGGGCTGCGCCGCTCGTTGCGACCGCGTCCGGCCGTCGCCGCCGAGCTGGACCTGGCCTCCAACGACTACCTCGGGCTGTCCCAGCACCCCGACGTGATCGACGGCGGCGTCGCCGCGCTGCGCCTGTGGGGCGCCGGGGCCACCGGATCCCGGCTGGTCACCGGCGACACCGAACTGCACCAGCAGTTCGAGACCGAGCTGGCCGACTACGTCGGCGCGGAGTCGGGGCTGCTGTTCTCCTCCGGGTACGCGGCCAACCTGGGCGCCGTCGTCGGCCTGTCGGGCCGGGGTTCGCTGCTGGTCTCCGATGAGCTGTCCCACGCGTCGCTGGTGGACGCGTGCCGGCTGTCGCGGGCGCGGGTGGCGGTGACGCCGCACCGCGACGTGGGTGCCGTGGCGGCCGCGCTGCAGGCGCGCGCCGAGGAGCGCGCGGTCGTCATCACCGAGTCGGTGTTTTCCACCGACGGTGCGCTGGCGCCGCTGCGCGAATTGCACGAGGTGTGCCGCGCGCACCGCGCCCTGCTCATCGTCGACGAGGCGCACGGCCTGGGCGTGCGCGGCGGCGGGCGCGGGCTGCTGCACGAAGCCGGGCTGGCCGGGGCCCCCGACATCGTCATGACCACCACGCTGTCCAAGGCGCTGGGCAGCCAGGGCGGCGCGGTGCTGGGGCCGGCGTCGGTACGGGCGCATCTCATCGACGCCGCGCGCACGTTCATCTTCGACACCGGCCTTGCCCCGGCGGCGGTGGGCGCCGCACGGGCCGCGCTCGGCGTGCTGCGGTCCGAACCCCGGCGCGCCGACGCGGTGTTGCGCCACGCGGCCCTGCTCGCCGAGGCGTGTGGGGTGGCCGAGGTGCCGCAATCGGCGGTGGTCTCGGTGATCCTCGGCGACCCGGACGTGGCGGTGGCCGCCGCGACCGCCTGCCTGGACGCGGGGGTGCGGGTGGGATGCTTCCGGCCCCCGACCGTGCCCGCCGGGACGTCGCGGCTGCGGCTGACCGCGCGCGCGTCGCTGGACGAGGCCGAGCTGGAGGTCGCGCGCCGGGTGCTGTCCGATGTGCTCGCTGAGCTGCGTTGAGGCACGCCGGTGACGGTTCTGGTCGTCACCGGCACCGACACCGGGGTCGGCAAGACGGTCGTCACCGCGGCGCTGGCCTGTCACGCCCGTCAGGCCGGGATCGACGTGGCGGTGTGCAAACCGGTCCAGACCGGCATCGACGACGGCGACGACGACCTCGCCGAGGTGGCCCGGCTGTCCGGGGTGACCGCGCTGGCCGGCGTCGGTCGCTACCCGCAGCCGATGGCGCCGGTGGCCGCCGCCGAGGCGGCCGGAATGGCGCTGCCCACCCGCGACGAGCTGCTGGCGGTCATCGAGGAGCTGGACCGGCCGGGGCGGCTGACGTTGGTCGAGGGTGCCGGGGGACTGCTGGTCGAGCTCGGCGAAAACGGTGTCACCGCACGTGATCTCGCCGTCGCGCTGGGTGCCGCGGTGCTGGTGGTGGTCAGCCCGTCGTTGGGCACCCTCAACCACACCGCGCTGACCCTGGAATCGCTTGCCGCGCAGAATCTTTCGTGTGCCGGGCTGGTCATCGGCAGCTGGCCCCGCCGGCCCGGCGTGGTGGAGACGACGAACCGGTCCGCGCTGGCCCGGCTGGCCCCGGTGCGCGCCGCGCTGCCGGAAGGGGCCGCGTCGCTGGAGGCCGCCGACTTTGCGACGCTGTGCGCCCGGGCATTCGAGCGCGACTGGGTCACCACGCTGGTGGGCTGATGGTCGGATCCATCGAGCTGGTCTTCGACCGCGACACCGAGGCGGCGATCCGCACCATCTGGGCAGCGTTGGCCGCCGCGGGGATTCCCAGCCAGGCGCCGGCCAGCCGGCCGCACGTGACGCTGGCCGTCGCCGACGGCATCGCGCCCGACGTCGACGGGCCGCTGCGCGCGGTGCGCGATCGCCTGCCGCTGCCCTGCGTCATCGGGGCGCCGGTGCTATTCGGCCGCGCCACCGCGGTTTTCGCGCGGCTGGTGGTGCCGACCGTCGAGCTGTTGGACCTGCATGCCGAGGTGCACCGGTGCTGCGGGCCGCATTTGACGCCGGGGCCGATGCCCAACAGCCTGCCCGGCGAGTGGACCGCACACGTCACGCTGGCGCGCCGCGTCGGCGGCGCCCAGCTCGGGCGGGCGCTGCGCATCGCGGGCCGGCCCGCCCAGATCCGAGGCAGCTTCGCGGGTTTGCGCCGCTGGGACGGCAACAAGAAGGTCGAGCACCCGATTGGCGGTTAGCCCCCGAAGAGCAAATACAAACCGGTGAAGGTGTAGCCGACCATCACCAGCATCATGGTCAGCTGCCCGGTGAGCTGATGGCCGGCGGGCAGCAGCCGCAGGGCCTTGTCGTGGGCCGCGATCACCGCGACGATATGGCCGGTGACCACGCAGGTCACCTTGACGGCGGCGAGCACCGGCGGGTGCATGGACAACACGTACGCCACGTGCAGGTGCGCCAGGCCGAGCAGGTTCCAGCCGTGGCCGAACGGATCGGCCAGGGCGAACACCGCCTGCTGGCCGCGCTCGACCAGGTAGGACAGGTAGTGCGCGAAGATGTAGCCCACCACGATCGGGATCAGCGAATGCGCCATCTGGCCGGGCAATTCGCGACGCTGCTCTTTGCTGACGCCGCCGGTGGCGCGTGCGGCGAGCGAAAAGGTCACCGCCACAACGCAAATGAAGACGATCAGCCCGAGCGTGCGTAGCATCGACGACGCCAGCGTCGGGGGCGCGCCGAACTCGCGGGTCAGCTGGTCGGAGAAACCGCGCCACGTCGGCGACGACGAGAAGCTGTCGAACGCCGTCGACCCCAGCAGCACCGCCAGCACGACCACGACACCGGGCCGCACCGGCAGCGACGGCAGATGGTCGAGCGGGTTGCCGACGACGATCCGATGCGTGTCGGGGTTGCGGCGAAAGGGCGAGAGCCGGGAGACGGCCACGCTGTACACGCCGAACGGGTCGGCGCGGGCCAGCCAGCGCTGTCCGCACAGCCACGCGCCGGCCAGCATCAGCGCGGCGTAGCAGGCGATCCACGTCGTGACCCAGGGCAGCGACGCGGAGTTCGGGGAGGCCAGCTCCATCCAGACGAAGGCGAACAGGCCGACTGCGGCGGGCCGGTAGCCCCAGGTTTCGGGGTAGGTCGGCCGCGGCCGGCCGAGCCGTTCCGGGGTGACGCGCCGCAGCAGCAGATAGACGGTGCGCATCGGCGAGATGACCCGCCACACCGGACCGACGAGCAACGACAACGCCACCAGCCCGACCCACAGCAGCACGTAGAACGCGCCCAGCAGGCCGTTGGACTCCGATTCGGGACCCCACACCCCGGCGGCCACCACCCAGGCCGCGAACACCAGGGCCAGCCCGGCGGCGAACCATCGCGTCACCCGGGAGTCGACGAAGGTCGTCAGCGCCGCCGGTAGGGGCCGACCCGGCTTCTGCGGATCGAACCGCGGCCGGCGCCAGGCGAACGCCACGAGGGCGAAGGTGAACGTCAGGGCCCAGGCCGCTCCGACCATCGCGTAGGCATACGGCACCGGCAGGTCACCCGAACCGCCGAGTCCGTGCGCGAGCACCACCGCCGCGGCGGCGAAGCTCACGGCTGGACTTGGATGGTCGCGACGGTGCGATCCAGATGGTGCAGCTCCACCGCGACGTTTCCGGGAACGTCGACGGCGAACTGGAACGTCTGGTTGGGCGCGGCCTGGACCGCGAACTTGTGATCGGGCGTCGAATGCACGTGCAGCTCGTCGGTGGCGTCGCTGGTCACGTGCAGGGTGATCTGCTGATGCACCTTGGCCTGCAGCGTGGCGTTGGTGGGAGTGACCTGACCGTTGGCGATGGTCACGTCGACCGTCAGCGGGGCGGCCGGTGACTTGTCCACCGAACCACCGCAACCGACCAGGCCGCACGCCAGCGCGGCCGCCGACGCCGCGATGAGGGTGGCGCGAAGTGTCATGGGTTCACGCCGCCCGGGGGATCTGTTGCTTGTCCTCGACGGGTTCGGGCTCGGCGACGGAGTTGTTCAGCCGGCCCGCGCCCCACGTCAATCCGGCGATCACCATCAGCGTCAGGAACAGCACCACGATTCCACCGGCGGTGAACAACCAGGCCGGCGCGCTCTGGTCGCGTTCGCGCTGCAGGATGGTGACCTCCAGGACGAATGGCCGCGTGCTCGATGTGAGCGCGGGAACCTCGGGGGCCGGGATCGCGGCGTCCGCCGGTTCCCAGATCGGCACGGCCGTCATGGTGCGGCCGTCCTGCACGCGCAGCAGGGTCTTCCAGTCCCCCCACACCGGAACCGGCTGGGTGGAGCGGTAGTGGCCCGGCCCGACCTTGGCGAGCCGGTCGATGACCAGCCCCCGGTCGTTGTTCATGCGGCCCTGCCAGGACAGGATCGTCAGCCAGTCCGGATTGTCGCTGACCATGTCGGCGGGTAGGAGCTGGACGTCGGCCGACACCATGCGCTGCCCCGGCGCGCTGGGCAGGTCGGTCAACGTGATGGTGGCGTTGTTCTGGCCCGGCACCACGATGTGCAGGCCGTTGGCCACCGCACCACCGATCACCAGCACCGTGGCCGCCACCACCGAGATCCCGACCGCCCGGCCCGGCAGGCGCTGTCCGGTGAGCACCATGCCGAACAGGGCGCCGCACATGCCCATCAGGACCGCGACCGGCACGGCCATGGCCAGGGCCTCACCCCACATGCTGATCGGCCACGGGTAGTGGTAGACCGCCGCGATCCACAGCGACTCCAGCCACAGCCCGACCGTGCCCACGCCCAGCCCGGCGGCGGCGCCAAAGACGATGGGGCGCTTGAAAAGCGGGGTCAGGGCGATCAGCTCGACCGCCAGCGCCGGGCCGAGGTAGAGCGGGAACCAGTTGGTCGGCGCCCCGAGTACCGGCCCGACCAGCAAGGCCACCCCGCCGCGCAGCGCGATGGCGAAGACGGCCGCGATGACGGCCGCGCCCCGCCCCATGGTGGTGCGGGCGGCGACCGCGGCGAGCGCCGCCGCGCCGGCGATCAGCATAGGCTGGAACACCAGGCGGAACTGCGGGACGCCGAAGTCGAACTCGATCTGATAGACCGACAAGCCGATGAACAGTCCGCCGAAGGACAGGTAGCGCAAGAAGGTGATGACGACGCCGTGGTAGACGTCCTCGCCCTCTTCGGCCTCGCCTTCACGCTCTAGCATCAGCACCGCGAACAGCGAAAAGCAGGCACCGCCGATCATCATCAAATGCGTTGGGCCCCAGAGGGTTACGTCCTGGCCGAAGATGCGGTGCCAGATGTCGTCGAGCGGGAAGCCGATCATCGCGTACAGCCCGCAGCCGGCCATCAGCACGCCGCCCACCGGGGCGTACCAGTTCTGGGTGATCCGCACCGCGGCCGGGCCGGGCCTGTCGAACGGCAGCACCACCGCCGTCATGCCGCCCAGGAAAATACCGAACAATCCGATGATGATGAAGTAGTGCGCCGGGTTGGCCAACGGGCCGGGATCGCGGCCGTTGCCGATATGCCAGCTGACGTCCCAGATGAATCCGAACAGCGCGCAGATGATCGACGTGGTGAACACCAGGACGGGCAGCGCGACCCAGCCGGGCCGGTGGAATTTGTCGCCCAGCCGGTCGGCGACACGGGTCAGCCACTCGATGCGATGGGTGCGGTGGGCATACCCCACCCACAGCAACAGCAGGGTGATCACCAGCGCGGCAATCGACAGCCCGATCACCTGGTTCAGTCCCGCACCGCGGGCCGGTGCCTCAGCAACAATCGTCAGTTCGTTCGACCGCATCGTCGTGCCTCCCAACCGCGCCGGGCTGCCCCGGAGGATCCGATTCCGTCAACCCCTTATTACTGTCAAGTAGGGTCGTGATTGTTTTCTTAATGCCCCGATCCCGGGCTCGTCAATCACACTTTTTGTCCGGCGTGTCGGCACGGGAGTCGTCGGGCGCGGCGCCCGTGGTGTTGCGGCCCGCACGCCGGTCCCGCAGCGCGATGTACAGGATCACTCCGACGACGATCACCGCAGGCAGAAACGCCGGCGCCGCCAGCAGCAAGTAGTGGTGCGCCAGGTATTCGACGTGCGGAGTCACCGTGGTCGTATACCCATAGGTTGGTCCCGTCCTTCGGCCGTTACCCTACTTTGAACACCTTTTCATTCAACGCTGCCACCACCACGTGGCAGATGTGTCCCCACGCGCGGACACGAGAAAGAGGCAGGGGAGTACCTGGTGACTCAAGCGGCAACGCGACCGGCGGCCGAAATGGGCAACGACGAGGACATCTTGGCGGTGGCCCGGCAGCAGGTGCTTCAGGACGGCCAGGGGTTGAACCGGGACCAGGTGCTGCGGGTGCTGCAGCTGTCCGACGACCGGCTCGACGAACTGCTGGCGCTCGCCCACGAGGTGCGGATGCGCTGGTGCGGCCCCGAGGTCGAGGTCGAGGGCATCATCAGCCTCAAGACCGGCGGCTGCCCGGAGGACTGTCACTTCTGTTCGCAGTCGGGGCTGTTCGCGTCGCCGGTGCGCAGCGCCCGGCTCGACATCCCCAGCCTGGTCGAGGCCGCCAAGCAGACGGCCAAGTCGGGCGCCACCGAATTCTGCATCGTGGCCGCGGTGCGCGGCCCCGACGAGCGGCTGCTGGCGCAGGTCGCGGCCGGCATCGAGGCGATCCGCAACGAGGTCGAGATCAACATCGCCTGCTCGTTGGGGATGCTGACGGCCGAGCAGGTCGAGCAGCTCGCCGAGATGGGCGTGCATCGCTACAACCACAACCTCGAGACCGCCCGTTCCTTCTTCACCAACGTCGTGACCACTCACAGCTGGGAGGAGCGCTGGGAGACGCTGTCGATGGTCCGCGATGCCGGCATGGAGGTCTGCTGCGGCGGCATCCTCGGCATGGGTGAGACCCTCGAGCAGCGCGCGGAGTTCGCCGCCGAACTGGCCGAACTGGGCCCCGACGAGGTGCCGCTGAACTTCCTGAACCCGCGACCGGGCACCCCGTTCGGCGACCTGGAGGTGATGCCGGCGAGCGAGGCGCTGAAGTCGGTGGCCGCCTTCCGGCTGGCGCTGCCGCGCACCATGCTGCGGTTCGCCGGTGGCCGCGAGATCACCCTGGGCGACCTGGGCGCCAAGAAGGGCATCCTGGGCGGCATCAACGCCGTCATCGTCGGCAACTACCTGACCACGCTGGGTCGCCCCGCCGAATCTGACCTGGAACTGCTCGACGACCTGCAGATGCCCCTCAAGGGGCTCAACGCCAGCCTCTGACCGGGCTGCCGCGGCTAGGGTTGGAGAGTTGTGGTTCGCGATCTGGGCGCCCTGGGGGCAGCGGTCGGTGCCGGCGTCTACAACGTCTACACCGGGGAATTAGGGGGCACCTCAGTGCCGACAGCGGCCCAGTTGGGTCTTGAGCCGCCCCGGTTCTGCGCGGCGTGCGGGCGCCGGATGGTGGTGCAGGTTCGCCCCGACGGGTGGCGGGCGCGCTGTTCGAGGCACGGCGAGGTCGATTCCGCCGATCTGGAGACGCAGCGGTGAGCGAGCAGACCACGGCGCACGCCGCCGATCCCTGCGCAGCCACCGGCGCGTCGCGCCGGGCGCGGGCGCGCGCGCTCCTGGTGGTGGCCCTGGCGTCGGCGGCGACCGGTCTGGCGCTCGGCGGGCTGTGGGCGTGGATCGCCCCGCCGATTCGCGCCGTGGTGGCGCTCACCCGCTCAGGCGAACGGGTGCATGACTATCTGGGCAACGAGTCTGAGCACTTCTTCGTCGCACCGGCCCTGATGCTGGGGCTGCTGACCGTGCTTGCCGTGGTGGCCGCGGTCTGGGTGTGGCAGTGGCGCGAGCACCGCGGGCCGGCGATGGTCGTCGCGCTGTCGACGGGCATGGTGGCCGCCGCCGCCTTGGCCTCGGCGGTGGGGGCCGGGTTGGTGCGGCTGAGCTACGGGGCCCTGAACTTCGATGCGGTGCCGCTGTCGAAAAGCCCGTCGGTCGCCTACGTCACGCAGGCGCCGCCGGTGTTCTTCTCCGACGGCCCGCTGCAGGTCGCGGTCAGCCTGCTGTGGCCGGCCGGCATCGCGGCCCTGGTCTATGCCGTGCGGGTGGCCGCGGACGCCCGCGACGACCTGGGTGCGTTTCCCCCGCAGCCCGGGCCCACGGAGGTGCTGCCGGTGCGGGGGGGGCGGCGCCGAGGCGCCCGTGTCATAGCGGACGGCGGCCGATCTTGCGGCCGGTGACGACCTTGGCCGCGATCTTCATCAGCCGGGCCATGCCGACGTAGGTCATCGGGTTGAACATCGTCGGCCATGTGGTCCGGACCAGGTGATCGGTCAGCGGGCGGCCTTCGAAGCGGTCCGTCAGCCAGCGCAGCGTCATGGGCGCCGACAGCGGATGCAGCATCATGTGCTCGTTGAAGGCGTCGCGGTGGTAGGTGACCCGCGCGCCGCCGGCCGAATACGCGTCGGCGAGCACGTCGATGTCGTGGACGTCGATCAGGTAGTCGTGCACGGCCTGCACGATCAGCACTGGTGGCGTCGGAACGGCGGCACCCAGCTTGATGTGGTCGAAGACCTGCGTGATCTCCGGAGTGGAGAGGATCTGCTCGAGCGGCTCGTCGAGGTAGTCGCCCATGTCCTTGCCGGCCATCCGCACGACGGCTTCCACCGTCGTCATCTTCTCCAGCGAGTCGAGCAGGGCGCGCCCCTCCTCGTTGGTGTGCTCGCGGATCACCCGGTCCAGATCGGGGTAGATGTGCGCGAGCGCGGCCACCACCAGCGCGGGCAGACCCGACAGGACGCTGCCGTTGAGCCGGCGGAACGTGTTGCCCAGGTCGCCGACGGGCGAGCCCAGCACCGCCCCGACGATGTCGAGTTCGGGCGCGTATTCGGCGCACATTTCGGCGGCCCAGGCGCTGGCCAGTCCGCCGCCGGAGTACCCCCACAGCCCGATGGGCGCCTCGGCGGACAGTCCGAGGCGCTCCGAACTCAGCGCGGCCCGGACGCCGTCCAGGACGCGGTAGCCGGGTTCGTACGGCGCGCCCCACAGGCCGCGCAGGCCTTCGTGGTCGGGCACCGAGACGGCCCACCCCTCGGCGACGGCGGCGGCGATCAGGAAGAGCTCCAGCTGGCCGATCGCCCCCAGCGCCTTTGCCCGGCGCCGCAGCGCGTAGGACGGGAAGCAGCGCGACGAGACGGCGTCGATCGCGCATTGGTAGGACAGCAGCGGGCACGGACGCCCCGGCGCCCGTTCGGCGGGGACGATCACCGTCGTGGCGGTGGCCTCCGGCTCGCCGTTCATGTCCATGGTCCGGTAGAGCAGCTGGACGGCCTTGATGGACTGCGGGATCAGGCCCAGGAAGGCCAGCTCGACGTCGCGCGAGCGCAGCACCGTCCCGGGTTCGGCGTGCTGGAAGCCCAGGGGCGGCTGGTAGAACGGGTCGTCCGAGGGCAGCAGCGGACGAACTTTATGCTGCAGTTCCTCGTGTGGCGGTCGGGCGATCCATTCCGCGCCCTGCGTGCCTGCCAGGTTGCCGAGCTCAGCCATTGAGGCTCCCTTCGTGGCCACCCGGCATTCTTGCGTACGAACGGCAGGTAACCAAAACGCAATCGCCGCACTGTGGGCGACTTCTCGTCACTCCAGCCAGGTCAGACGCGATTCACCCCCACGTCGCCCGCTTTTTCCCTAGCCTAGCCTGGCGAGCCGGGGGGCCTGAGTGCGGCGAACTCGTCGGTGACCCGCAGCGCCGCGTCGGTGAAGCGGTACAGCGCGGCCGGGCGGCCGCCGCTGCGGCCGGATTGCGCGATGGTGCCGGTCGCCGTGATGACGCCGCGCCGGGCCAACACCCGCTGCAGGTTGGTCGCATCGACCTGATAGCCCAGCGCGGCTCCGTAGATGTCCCGCAGCGTGGAAAGCGCGAATTCCCTTGGCGCCAAAGCAAATCCGATGTTCGTGTAGGACAGTTTGGCGTTCAGCCTGGTGCGGGCGTTGTCCACCATCTGGCCGTGGTCGAAGGCCATCGACGGCAGGCAGTTCACCGGGTGCCAGCGGGTGTCGGGCGGCAGTTCGGGGCTGGCGGGGGAGGGCACCAGGCCCAGGAAGGTGGACGCGATCACCCGGGTGCCGGGCACCCGGTGCGGGTCGGAGAACACCGCGAGTTGTTCGAGATGGGCCAGCTCTTTGAGGTCGACCTTCTCGGCGAGCTGGCGGCGCACCGAGGTGATCATGTCCTCGTTGTTGCGCAGCTGACCGCCCGGCAGCGACCACTTGCCCTGCTGTGGGTCCTGGGCGCGCTGCCATAACAGCACGTTCAGCTGCGGTTTCGCCGTGCTTAATCTGTTCGCCGGCCGCTTCGCGCCCTGGTCGGTCGCCTCGCGAACCTGGAACACGACCGCGAGCACTTCGTGGGCGGTGCTACCATGGGCCATGTTTTCGATTATAAGTCGAAAACCTCCTGGGCTGAAAGGAGCCGCCATGACGGTTATCAATCGCATGGACACGCTCGCCGCAAGCATGATTGCCGACATCACGAACTCGCCCATCGGCTACGCCGGGGTGGCCGGTGATGAGCAATGGGCCGCCGAGGTTCGCCGCCTGGCGAAGCTGCGCGGCGCCACCGTGCTGGCGCACAACTATCAGTTGCCCGAGATTCAGGACGTCGCCGATCACGTCGGCGACTCGCTGGCGTTGTCCCGGATCGCCGCCGAGGCGCCCGAGGACACCATCGTGTTCTGCGGGGTGCACTTCATGGCCGAGACAGCCAAGATCCTGAGCCCGGACAAGACGGTGCTCATCCCGGACCAGCGCGCCGGCTGCTCGCTGGCCGATTCCATCACCGCCGACGAACTGCGCGCCTGGAAGGACGAACACCCCGGCGCGGTCGTCGTCTCCTACGTCAACACCACGGCGGCGGTCAAGGCGCTCACGGACATCTGCTGCACCTCGTCCAACGCGGTGGAGGTCGTCGAGTCCATCGACCCGGACCGCGAGGTGTTGTTCTGCCCCGATCAGTTCCTCGGCGCCCATGTGCGTCGCATGACGGGGCGCGAGAACCTGCACGTGTGGGCGGGCGAATGCCACGTGCACGCAGGGATCAACGGCGACGAACTGGGTGACCAGGCCCGCGCCAATCCCGACGCCGAGCTCTACGTGCACCCCGAATGTGGTTGCGCCACTTCGGCGTTGTATCTCGCGGGCGAGGGCGCCTTTCCGCCGGACCGGGTGAAGATCTTGTCTACCGGCGGCATGCTGGAGGCCGCCAACCAGACCCACGCACGCAAGGTGCTTGTCGCCACCGAGGTCGGCATGCTCTACCAATTGCGCCGGGCGGCACCGCAAGTCGACTTCCGCGCCGTCAACGACCGCGCCTCCTGCAAGTTCATGAAGATGATCACCCCGGCGGCCCTGCTGCGTTGCCTGGTCGAGGGGGCCGACGAAGTCGATGTCGACCCCGACGTCGCCGCCGCCGGCCGGCGCAGCGTGCAGCGAATGATCGAAATCGGGCAGCCGGGCGGTGGCGAATGATCGCCCGTCCCCAGTGGACGCACAGCGCCGACGTCGTCGTGATCGGCACCGGCGTCGCGGGATTGGCCGCCGCGCTGGCCGCGCATCGCGCCGGGCGCAGCGTCGTCGTGCTGAGCAAGGCCGACCAGGCGCGGGGCGCGACCGCGACCCACTACGCGCAGGGCGGCATCGCGGTGGTGCTACCGGACAATGACGACTCGGTGGAGGCCCACGTCGCCGACACCGTGGTCGCCGGGGCGGGCCTGTGCGACCCCCAGTCGGTCTACTCGATCGTCGCCGACGGGTACGCCGCGGTCGCCGAATTGGTCGGCGACGGAGCACGATTCGACGAGTCCGCACCGGGCAAGTGGGCGCTGACCCGCGAAGGCGGGCATTCCCGGCGCCGCATCGTGCACGCCGGCGGCGACGCCACCGGCGCGGAGGTGCAGCGCGCCCTCGACCATGCGGCCCGCACGCTGGACATCCGCACCGGTCATGTGGCGCTGCGGGTGCTGCGCGACGGTGCGTCCGTGACCGGCGTCCTGGTGGGCAACCCGGACGGCTACGGAATCATCAGCGCGCCCTCGGTGATCCTGGCCTCCGGGGGCCTCGGGCACCTGTACGGCGCGACCACCAACCCCGAGGGCTCCACCGGCGACGGCATCGCGCTGGGCCTGTGGGCCGGTGTCGCGGTCAGCGATCTCGAGTTCATCCAGTTCCATCCCACGATGCTGTTCTCCCCGGATGCCGCCAGCGGACGGCGGCCACTGATCACCGAGGCCATCCGCGGCGAGGGCGCCAGACTGATTGACCGGCAAGGCGATTCGGTGACGGCGGGCGTTCACCCGATGGGTGATCTGGCGCCCCGCGACGTCGTCGCCGCGGCCATCGACGCCCGGCTCAAGGCGACCGGCGATGCCTGCGTTTTCCTGGACGCGCGGCACATCGGCGACTTCGCCAAGCGGTTCCCGACGGTGACGGCCGCCTGCCGGGCCGCCGGCATCGATCCCGTCCGCCAACCCATTCCCGTGGTTCCCGGGGCGCATTACAGCTGCGGCGGCATCGTCACCGACGTGTACGGCCAGACCGAGCTGCCCGGATTGTTCGCCGCGGGCGAGGTGGCCCGCACCGGACTGCACGGCGCCAACCGGCTGGCGTCCAACAGCCTGCTCGAAGGCCTGGTGGTCGGCGGGCGGGCCGGCAAGGCGGCGGCCGCACATGCGGCGGCGACCGGCCGTGTTCACGCTGTCGCCCCCGAGCCGCTCGTCCACACCGCCCCGCGGCGCGCCGACCTGCAACACGCGATGAGCCGGGACGCCTCGGTGGTGCGCGACGCCGCCGGCCTCACCCGGTTGTCGACCATGCTGGCCCAGGCCAAGGTCCGCCCCGTGTCCGGCCGCCGGGACTTCGAGGATGTCGCGCTGGCCCTCACCGCCCGCGCGGTCACGGCCGCGGCCCTGGCGCGCACCGAGAGCCGCGGTTGCCACCACCGCGCGGAGTACCCGCGGACGGCCTCCGAGCTGGGACGCAGCAACGTGCTGCGCCTGGCCGACGACCAGGGCGCGGTGCTGGTGGAGGCGTTGGCGGCGGTCGTATGACGTCGATGTCGGACTGCGAACTGACCGCCGCGCGCGACACCATCAAGCGCGGACTGGTGGAGGACCTGCGCTACGGACCCGACATCACCACCCTGGCGACGGTGCCCGCCGAGGCGGTGGCGACGGCGTCCATGGTGCCCCGCGAGCCCGGCGTGATCGCCGGCATCGACGTCGCGTTGCTGGTGCTCGACGAGGTGCTCGGCGCCCGCGGCTACGAGGTGGTGGACCGCGTCGAGGACGGTGCCCACCTACAGCCGGGTGAGTCGGTGCTGACGCTGCGAGCCGAGACCCGCGGTCTGCTGACGGCCGAGCGGACCATGCTCAACCTGATCTGCCACCTGTCCGGGATCGCCACCACCACGGCGCACTGGGTGGCCGCCGTGCACGGCACCAAGGCCAAGGTGCGCGATACCCGCAAGACGCTGCCCGGCCTGCGCGTCTTGCAGAAGTACGCGGTCCGGGTCGGCGGCGGGGTCAACCACCGGCTCGGGCTCGGCGACGCCGCCCTGATCAAGGACAACCACGTGGTGGCCGCGGGATCGGTGGTCGACGCGCTGCGGGCGGTGCGGGACGCGGCACCGGAGCTGCCGTGCGAGGTGGAAGTGGATTCGCTCGAGCAGCTCGACGAAGTGCTGCCCGAGAAGCCCGAGCTGATCCTGCTGGACAACTTCCCGGTGTGGCAGACGCAGATGGCCGTGCAGCGCCGCGACGCGCGCGCACCCGCCGTGCTGCTCGAATCCTCGGGCGGACTCAGCATCGACAACGCGGCGGCCTACGCCGCGACCGGGGTGGACTACTTGGCCGTGGGCGCCCTGACCCATTCGGTCCGGGTGCTCGACATCGGCCTCGACATGTAGGTGGGGCTGTGGCGTCCGGTATCGGGCGCGTCGAGTGGGCATCCCGGGCGTTGAGTGTGAATCGTGGGCGGCGCTTCCCGGCGTGTCGCCGCCCTGGGCGCACACCCTGCGCCACCGGCGCACACTCAGAAGGCCTTAACCGAGGCCAGCCTCAGGCGATGTCGGCGACGAACACCCCGATCCGGCGCAGCTGCATGCGCGCCATCGCCGGCAGCCCGTCCCCGTCCGAGCCGGCGGGCAGGATCCGCGGGTTGACCAGGTGCACCGTCCGGTTGCGGCTGAATTGCACGTCGGCCTCGCCGGCGGCCAGCACGTTCTTCACCCAGTTCGTTTTGCCGTGACCCAGCGCGATCGCCAGCACATTGCCCTTGCGGTAGGGCGTGACGACGGTCTCGTACGGCTTGCCGGAGGTGCGGCCGCGATGCTTGATCGTCGCTGTCCCCGGCAGAAAGCGGGCGATCGGCTTGACCGCGGGGTTGAAGTATTTGATCTGAAACCGCTCGAACCAGGGCGGGAACACCATCGGGACGCCCGGGGCGTTGTGGGGGTGATCCTTGGCGGACATGGCGCCTCCCTGGGTCGGCTCTTGCTTTCAGCGCGGGGTATGGCCTCGATACCGGCACTGTACCGGTCGGATATCGACTTGAGTTCCTCTGGGACAATGGACACCGTGAGCCCGACCCAACCGTCGCCGATGGCCCGTATCGACCTGCGGGGCACGGAGTTGACGGCTGCGCGATTGCGGGCGGCGTTGCCCCGCGGCGGCGCCGACGTGGAGGCGGTGCTGCCCAAGGTCCGGCCCATCGTGCAGGCCGTCGCCGAGCGGGGCGCCGAGGCCGCCCTCGAGTTCGGCGCCACCTTCGACGGGATCCGCCCCGCGGCCGTCCGGGTGCCGGGCGCCGCGCTCGAGAAGGCCCTGGCCGAGCTGGACCCGCGGGTGGCCGACGCCCTGCGGGTGATGATCGAACGCACCCGCGCGGTGCACGCCGACCAGCGTCGCACCGACGTGACGACGACGCTGGCCCCGGGCGCGACGGTCACCGAGCGATGGGTGCCCGTCGACCGGGTGGGCCTCTACGTGCCCGGCGGCAACGCCGTCTACCCCTCCAGCGTGGTGATGAACGTCGTGCCGGCCCAGGCCGCCGGCGTCGCCTCGCTGGTGGTGGCCAGCCCACCGCAGGCGCAGTTCGACGGACTGCCGCACCCGACGATCCTGGCCGCGGCCCACTTGCTGGGGGTCGACGAGGTGTGGGCCGTGGGCGGCGCGCAGGCGGTGGCGCTGCTGGCCTACGGCGGCACCGACCTCGACGGCGCCGAGCTGGAGCCGGTCGACATGATCACCGGGCCCGGCAACATCTACGTCACCGCCGCCAAGCGGCTGTGCCGGTCGCGCGTCGGCATCGACGCGGAGGCGGGCCCGACGGAGATCGCGATCCTGGCCGACCACACCGCCGACCCGGCGCACGTGGCGGCCGACCTGATCAGTCAGGCCGAGCACGACGAGATGGCGGGCAGCGTGCTGGTCACCCCCAGCGCGGAGCTGGCCGCGGCCACCGACGCCGAGCTGGCCGCCCAACTGCGCACGACCGTGCACCGCGAACGGGTGACCGCGGCCCTCGGTGGCCGCCAGTCGGCCATCATCCTGGTCGACGACCTGGACGCCGGCGTCACCGTCGTCAACGCCTACGCCGCCGAACACCTGGAGATCCAGACCGTCGACGCGCCGGCCGTGGCGGGCCGGATCCGTTCGGCGGGAGCCATTTTCGTTGGCCCGTATGCGCCGGTGAGCCTCGGCGACTACTGCGCGGGATCCAACCACGTGCTGCCGACCGCCGGCAGCGCCCGGCATTCCAGCGGCCTGTCCGTGCAGACCTTCCTGCGCGGCATCCACGTGGTCGACTACACCGAGGCGGCCCTCAAAGACGTGTCCGGACATGTGATCGCGCTCGCCGAGGCAGAAGACCTGCCGTCACACGGCGAAGCGGTGCGGCGGAGGTTCGAGCGATGACGACCGAGAGGCCCACCCTCGATGACCTGCCGCTGCGCGACGACCTGCGCGGTAAATCGCCTTACGGCGCACCGCAATTGGATGTCCCGGTGCGACTGAACACCAACGAGAATCCGCACCCGCCCAGCAAGGCGCTCGTCGACGACGTGGTGCGCTCGGTGGGCGCGGCCGCCGCGGACCTGCACCGGTATCCCGACCGCGACGCGGTGGCCCTGCGCACCGACCTGGCCGCCTACCTGAGCGCCCAGACCGGTGTTGCGCTCGGAGTCGAAAACCTATGGGCGGCAAACGGTTCCAACGAGATTCTGCAGCAATTGCTGCAGGCGTTCGGCGGCCCGGGGCGCAGTGCCATCGGGTTCGTCCCGTCCTACTCGATGCACCCGATCATCGCCGACGGCACCCGCACCGAATGGCTGCATGCCACCCGCGCCGACGACTTCAGCCTGGACGTGGATACCGCCGTGGCCGCCATCACCGATCGCCGTCCCGATGTGGTGTTCGTCGCCAGCCCGAATAATCCGTCCGGCCAAAGCGTTTCGCTGCCGGACCTGCGGCGGTTGCTCGACGTGGTGCCCGGCATCCTGATCGTCGACGAGGCCTACGGTGAATTCTCTTCGCAGCCCAGCGCGGTCGGGCTGGTGGCGGAGTATCCGACCAAGCTGATCGTCTCGCGCACCATGAGCAAGGCGTTCGCGTTCGCCGGCGGCCGGCTCGGTTATTTGATCGCCACGCCGGCGGTGATCGACGCGATGCTGCTGGTGCGGTTGCCGTATCACCTGTCGGTGCTCACCCAGGCCGCCGCGCGGGCGGCCCTGCGGCACGCCGACGACACGCTGGGCAGCGTGGCGACCCTGATCGCCGAACGCGAACGCGTCGGGGCGGCGTTGACCGGCATGGGTTTTCGGGTGATCCCCAGCGACGCCAACTTCGTGCTGTTCGGCGAATTCGCCGACGCGCCGGCCACCTGGCAACGCTACCTGGACGCCGGCGTGCTGATCCGCGACGTCGGAATCCCCGGCTACCTGCGCGCCACCACCGGGCTGGCCGAGGAGAACGACGCGTTCCTGCGCGCCAGCGCACAGATCGCCGCCACCGAACTGGCACCCGAGACCCCCAGCCCTGTAGGAGCACCGTGACAGCCACCGCCACCCGACGTGCGCGCATCGAGCGCCGCACCAAGGAATCCGACATCGTCGTCGAACTCGACCTCGACGGCACCGGCCAGGTAGACATCGACACCGGTGTGCCGTTCTTCGACCACATGCTCACCGCCCTGGGCAGCCACGCCAGCTTTGACCTGACCGTGCGCACCAAGGGCGACGTCGAGATCGAGGGGCACCACACCATCGAGGACACCGCGATCGCGCTGGGCACCGCACTCGGCCAGGCCCTGGGCGACAAGCGCGGCATCCGCCGGTTCGGCGACGCCTTCATCCCGATGGACGAGACGCTGGCCCACGCCGCGGTCGACGTGTCCGGGCGGCCCTACTGTGTGCACAGCGGGGAACCGGATCACTTGCAGCACACCACCATTGCCGGCAACTCGGTGCCTTATCACACCGTCATCAACCGGCACGTGTTCGAATCGCTGGCCATGAACGCACGCATCGCGCTGCACGTGCGCGTCCTGTACGGGCGCGATCCGCACCACATCACCGAAGCGCAGTACAAGGCGGTTGCCCGGGCGTTGCGCCAGGCGGTCGAGTCCGACCCCCGCGTCTCGGACGTGCCCTCCACCAAAGGGGTGCTGTGACGGCACCCAAGAAAGTCGTTGTCCTCGACTACGGCTCGGGCAACCTGCGGTCGGCTCAGCGCGCGCTCGAGCGGGTCGGTGCGTCGGTGGAGGTGACCGGCGACGCCGATGCCGCGGCCGCCGCCGACGGACTGGTGGTGCCCGGCGTCGGTGCCTACGAGGCCTGCATGACGGGACTGCGCGGCATCGGCGGCGACCGCATCATCGCCGAGCGGGTCGCCGCCGGGCGCCCGGTGCTGGGCGTCTGCGTCGGCATGCAGATCCTGTTCGCCCACGGCGTCGAATTCAGTGTGGAAACCGCGGGGTGCGCGCAGTGGCCGGGATACGTCACGCGGCTGCAGGCGCCGGTCATCCCGCACATGGGCTGGAACGTCGTCGAATCCGGGCCCGGGACCGTGCTGTTCAAGGGACTCGACCCCGATACCCGGTTCTACTTCGTGCATTCCTATGCCGCCCAGCAATGGGAAGGCTCGCCGGATGCGGTGCTGACGTGGGCCACCCACGAAGGCCCCTTTCTGGCCGCGGTCGAGGACGGGCCGTTGTCGGCCACCCAGTTCCACCCGGAAAAGAGCGGGGATGCCGGCGCGGCCGTGTTGAGCAATTGGGTCCAGGGATTGTGAAGGACCACGCGCAAGCGCTTTTCGTCAAGCACCAGCCGCGCGCGCACGTAACCCGTTGCGCGCCCGGCACACAGGAGGAGATGTGTTGATCTTGTTGCCCGCGGTCGACGTGGTCGACGGCCGTGCCGTGCGTTTGGTACAGGGCAAGGCGGGCAGTGAAACCGAATACGGCTCGGCGCTGGACGCCGCGCTGACCTGGCAGCGCGACGGGGCCGAATGGATCCATCTGGTGGATCTGGATGCCGCGTTCGGGCGTGGTTCCAACCGGGAACTGCTGGCCGAGGTGGTCGGCAAGCTCGACGTGCTGGTGGAGCTGTCCGGCGGCATCCGCGACGACGACTCGCTGGCCGCGGCCCTGGCCACCGGCTGCGCCCGGGTGAACCTGGGCACGGCGGCCCTGGAAAACCCGCAATGGTGCGCCCGCGCGATCGCCGAGCACGGCGACAAGGTCGCGGTGGGCCTGGACGTGCAGATCGTCGACGGCGAACACCGGCTGCGCGGGCGGGGCTGGGAGACCGACGGCGGTGACCTGTGGGAGGTGCTGGAACGCCTTGACGGGCAAGGCTGTTCGCGTTTCGTGGTCACCGACGTGACCAAGGACGGCACGCTGGGCGGGCCGAATCTTGACCTGCTGGCGTCGGTGGCCGAGCGCACCGACGCCCCGGTGATCGCCTCCGGCGGCGTCTCCAGCCTCGACGACCTGCGCGCGATCGCCACCCTCACCGGCCGCGGCGTCGAGGGCGCCATCGTGGGCAAGGCCCTCTACGCCGGGCGCTTCACCTTGCCGCAGGCGCTGGCCGCGGTGGCGGAGTAACACCGCATGGACGTGCACGCGTTGGTGGCGCAGGCGTCGGCGATTCTCGACGACGCGACCGAGCCATTCCTTTCCGGGCACCGCGCCGATTCCGCGGTCCGCAAGAAGGGCAACGACTTCGCCACCGACGTCGACCTCGCGATCGAGCGACAGGTGGTCGCCGCGCTCGTCGAGGCCACCGGGATCGGGGTCCACGGCGAGGAATTCGGCGGTTCGGCCGTCGACTCGCCCTGGGTGTGGGTGCTGGACCCCGTCGACGGCACCTTCAACTACGCGGCCGGATCGCCGATGGCCGGGATCCTGCTGGGCCTGCTGCACCACGGCGATCCGGTGGCGGGGCTGACCTGGCTGCCGTTCTTCGACCAGCGCTACACCGCGGTGACGGGTGGCCCGTTGCGCAAGAACGGGGTGCCGCAGCCGCCGCTGACCTCCATCGACCTGGCCGACGCGCTGGTCGGGGCGGGCTCGTTCAGCGCCGACGCCCGCGGCCGGTTCCCGGGCCGCTACCGAATCGCGTTGCTGGAGAACCTCAGCCGGGTCTCGTCGCGGTTGCGCATGCACGGCTCCACCGGCCTTGACCTCGCGTTCGTCGCCGACGGAATATTGGGTGCGGCAATAAGTTTCGGCGGCCACGTGTGGGATCACGCCGCCGGGGTCGCGCTGGTGCGAGCCGCCGGCGGTGTCGTCACCGACCTGGCCGGCCAGGCGTGGACACCCGCGTCGGATTCGGCGGTGGCGGCGGGCCCCGACGCCCACGCCGAGATCCTCGAAATCCTGCGCGCCACGGGCCGACCGGAGGACTACTGAGATGCCCCCCAATCCCAACGGCCTTGCCGTGCGCGTGATCCCGTGCCTGGACGTCGACGACGGCCGCGTGGTCAAGGGGGTCAACTTCGAAAACCTGCGCGACGCGGGCGATCCCGTGGAGCTGGCGGCCGCCTATGACGCCGAAGGCGCCGACGAGCTCACCTTTCTCGACGTGACGGCGTCGTCGTCGGGACGGGCGACCATGCTCGACGTGGTGCGCCGCACCGCCGAGCAGGTCTTCATCCCGCTGACCGTCGGCGGCGGGGTGCGCACGGTCGCCGACGTCGACGTGTTGCTGCGCGCGGGCGCCGACAAGGTGTCCATCAACACCGCCGCGATCGCCCGGCCCGAGCTGCTGGCCGAGATGGCGCGCCAGTTCGGTTCCCAGTGCATCGTGCTGTCCGTCGATGCCCGCACCGTGCCCCCGGGCGCCGTGCCGACGCCGTCGGGCTGGGAGGTCACCACCCATGGCGGGCGCCGGGGCACCGGTCTGGATGCGGTCGAATGGGCTTCGCGCGGAGCCGATTTGGGGGTGGGGGAGATCCTGCTGAACTCGATGGACGCCGACGGCACCAAAGCGGGCTTCGACTTGGAGATGCTGCAGGCGGTGCGTTCGGCGGTCACGGTGCCGGTCATCGCCAGCGGCGGCGCCGGAGCGGTCGAGCATTTCGCGCCGGCGATCGCGGCCGGCGCCGATGCGGTGTTGGCGGCCAGCGTGTTCCACTTCCGGGAGCTGACCATCGGGCAGGTGAAGGCGGCGATGGCCGAGGCGGGGATCCCGGTAAGGATGGCCCGATGACGCTCGACCCGCAGATCGCCGCGCGGCTGAAGCGCAACGCCGAGGGCCTGTTCACCGCCGTCGTGCAGGAGCGCGGCAGCGGTGACGTGCTGATGGTCGCCTGGATGGACGACGCGGCGCTGGCCCGCACCCTGGAAACCCGTGAGGCGACCTATTATTCGCGGTCCCGCGGCCAGCAGTGGATCAAGGGAGCGACCTCCGGTCACACCCAATACGTCCACTCGGTGCGCCTGGACTGCGACGGCGACGCGGTGCTGCTGACGGTCGACCAGGTCGGCGGGGCGTGTCACACCGGCGACCACAGCTGCTTCGACGCCGACGAGCTGCTGCCGCCGCAGCGCTGACCCTACGACGCGGTCCGACGCCGGGCCGGTGGGCGCGGCCGGACGTGTCAAGGGTCACCTTTGGCGGGCATGGGCCCACGACATCGACAAGAATGGTGGTCAATGTCGAAATGGTCGTCCTGGAACATCGTCGTGCCGGTGCTTTCCGTCGTCGTGCTGGCACTGATCTGGGGCGAGACGCTCGGGCCGGTGCTGGTCGGGCTGACGGCGCTGTTTCTCATCGGCGCGGTGGTCGCCGCGGTGCATCACGCGGAGGTGGTCGCGCACCGGGTCGGTGAGCCGTTCGGGTCGCTGGTGCTCGCGGCGGCGGTGACGGTCATCGAGGTGGCCCTGATCGTCGAGCTGATGGCGTCGGGCGGCAACGAGACGGCCACGCTGGCCCGCGACACCGCGTTCGCCGCGCTGATGATCACCACGAACGGCATCGCCGGGCTGTCGCTGCTGCTCGGCTCGCGGCGCTACGGCGTGACGTTGTTCAACGCCGAGGGCAGCGGCGCCGCGCTGGCCACGCTGACCACCCTGGCGACGCTGAGCCTGGTGCTGCCGGCGTTCACCACCACGACCGTGGGCAAGGAGTTCTCGCCCGGCCAGCTCGCCTTCGCCGCGGTCGCCTCGCTGCTGGTCTACCTGATGTTCGTCTTCACCCAGACGGTGCGGCACCGCGACTTCTTTCTGCCGATCGCGCAGAAGGGCCAAAAGAGCCTGTTCACCGACGAAAGCCACGCCGAACCGCCGACCACCCGCGCGGCGCTGACCAGCCTGGGGCTGATGCTCGGCGCCCTGGTGGCGGTGGTGGGCCTGGCCGAGGAGGAGTCACCGGCCGTCGAGAAGGCGGTGACCGCGGTCGGCTTCCCGCAGTCGTTCGTGGGGGTGATCATCGCGGCGCTGGTGCTGCTGCCCGAGACGCTCGCGGCGGTGCGCGCGGCGCGGAAGGGCCGCATCCAGATCAGTTTGAACCTGGCGTATGGCTCGGCGATGGCCAGCATCGGGCTCACCATTCCGGCGATCGCCCTGGCGTCGATATGGCTCAAGGGGCCGCTGGTGCTCGGCCTCGGCGCCATCCAGCTGGTGCTGCTCGCGCTGACCGTGGTGATCAGCGTGTTGACCGTGGTGCCGGGCCGGGCCACCCGCCTGCAGGGCGAGGTGCATCTGGTGCTGCTGGCCGCCTACGTGTTCCTGGCGGTCAGCCCCTGACGGTCACGCCCGCGCGCGCAGCGTCGCCAGCGCCTTGTCGGCGTGGCTGTCCATGTTGAATTCGCTGGAGATCACCTCGAGCACCGTGCGGTCGGTGTCGATGACGAACGTGGTGCGCTTGACCGGCATCAGCTTGCCCAGCAGGCCGCGCTTGACGCCGAACTGGGTGGCGACGGCGCCGTCGGTGTCCGACAGCAGCGGGTAGTCGAACTTCTGCAGGTCGGCGAACTTGGCCTGCTTGTCCACGGCGTCGGCGCTGATGCCCACCCGGTTGGCCCCGACCGCGGCGAACTCGGCGGCCAGGTCGCGGAAGTGGCACGCCTCCTTGGTGCAGCCGGGTGTCATCGCGGCCGGGTAGAAGAACAGCACGACGGGCCCGCCGGAGAGCAGTTCGCTGAGCTTGCGCGGCGTCCCGGTCTGATCGGGCAGTTCGAAGTCCGCGACGGTGTCACCAGGTTTCATGGCGGACACGCTACGCCGGACGCTGTCCGGCTCGGTTGTGTACGCGTCTGGGAGGATGGATCGGTGCACGCCCACCTCGCCGCGACGACCTCACGAGAGGACTTTCGCCAGCTGGCGGCCGAGCACCGCGTGGTCCCGGTGACCCGCAAGGTGCTGGCCGACAGCGAGACCCCGTTGTCGGCCTACCGCAAGCTCGCCGCCGACCGTCCGGGCACGTTTCTGCTGGAGTCGGCCGAGCACGGCCGTTCCTGGTCGCGGTGGTCGTTCATCGGCGCGGGGTCGCCGTCGGCGCTGACCGTGCGCGACGGCGAAGCCGTGTGGCTGGGCGTGGTGCCGCAGGACGCGCCGACCGGGGGCGACCCGCTGCAGGCCCTGCGCACCACGTTGGAGGTGCTGGCCACCGGCCCGCTCGAGGGCCTGCCGCCGCTGTCGGGCGGCATGGTCGGGTTCTTCGCCTACGACATGGTGCGGCGCCTGGAACGGCTGCCCGAACTGGCCGTCGACGACCTCAAGCTCCCCGACATGTTGCTGCTGCTGGCCACCGATGTGGCGGCGGTCGACCACCACGAGGGCACGATCACGCTGATCGCCAACGCGGTGAACTGGAACGGGACCGACGAGCGCGTCGACGAGGCCTACGACGACGCCATCGCCCGCCTGGACGTGATGACCGCGGCGCTGGGTCAGCCGTTGTCGTCCACGGTCGGCACGTTCGAGCGGCCCGAGCCGCGCTACCGCGCGCAGCGCAGCGTCGAGGAGTACGGCAAGATCGTCGACTACCTCGTCGAGCAGATCGCCGCGGGTGAAGCCTTCCAGGTGGTGCCGTCGCAACGGTTCGAGATGGACACCCACGTCGACCCGATCGACGTCTACCGGATGTTGCGGGTCACCAATCCCAGCCCCTATATGTATCTGCTGCATGTGCCGAATGGCACTGGGGGAACTGACTTTTCGATCGTCGGCTCCAGCCCGGAGGCGTTGGTCACCGTCGCCGACGGCACCGCGACCACCCACCCGATCGCGGGCACCCGGTGGCGCGGGGACACCGACGAGGAGGACCAGCTGCTGGAAAAGGAGCTGTTGGCCGACGAGAAGGAACGCGCCGAGCACCTGATGCTGGTCGACCTGGGCCGCAACGACCTGGGCCGGGTCTGCGCGCCGGGCACCGTGCGCGTGGAGGACTACAGCCACATCGAGCGCTACAGCCACGTCATGCACCTGGTGTCGACGGTGACCGGCACCCTCGGCGAGGGTCGTACCGCCCTGGATGCGGTGACGGCCTGCTTCCCGGCCGGCACCCTGTCGGGCGCGCCGAAGGTCCGGGCCATGGAGCTGATCGAAGAGGTGGAAAAGACGCGCCGCGGCCTGTACGGCGGCGTGGTGGGTTATCTGGACTTCGCCGGCAATGCCGACTTCGCGATCGCCATCCGCACCGCCCTGATGCGCGACGGCACCGCGTACGTGCAATCCGGTGGCGGGGTGGTGGCGGACTCCAACGGCCCCTACGAGTACACCGAGGCGACCAACAAGGCCCGCGCGGTGCTCAGCGCGATCGCCGCCGCCGAGACGCTGACCGAACCCGCGGGCCATGAGTGAGGCCGACACCGGCCGTCCGGCCGGCCGCTGGCTGATTCGGATCGCCCAGCTCGTGCTCGTGGTCGCCGCAGGGGCGTTGTGGGTGGCCTCCCGCCTGCCGTGGGTCGTCATCCGTTCGTTCGACGGGCTCGGGCCGCCCAAGCAGGTGACCTTGGCCGGGGGCACCTGGTCGACGGCGCTGTTGCCGTTGGCGCTGCTGCTGCTGGCCGGGGCCGTCGCCGCCATCGCCGTGCGGGGGTGGCTGCTGCGCGCGCTGGCGGGGCTGCTGGCGGTGATCAGCCTGGCGGTCGGCTACCTCGGGGTCAGCCTGTGGGCGCTGCCCGACGTGGCGGTCCGCGGCGCCGAACTGGGCCACGTGTCGGTGATGTCGCTGGTCGGAAGCGAGCGGCGGTACTGGGGCGCGGGCGTCACGGTGGCGGCCGCCGCGTGCACGCTGATCGCGGCCGTCCTACTCATGCGGTCCGCGTCGGACTCGGTATCCACCCGCTCGAGCGCGAGAAAGTACGCGACACCGGCGACGCGCCGGTCGATTGTGCAACGCGAAGAGGCCGACGGGGCGATGCTGGAGCAGCCGGAGACGCCGGGAATGTCGGAGCGGATGATCTGGGACGCGCTTGACGAGGGGCGCGACCCGACCGATCGGGCAGGCGAGTCTGACACCGAGGGTCGGTGACGGACCGCAAGCCGCGGGCCGCTACCCTTCATTCACGTCGTCGCAATCGGCTGGGGACACCACAGTGGCCGTGGGATGACAGCGGACGAACAGGGCGAAGGGAAACGACAGGCATGAGTCCGGCAACCGTGCTTGACTCCATCCTCGAGGGAGTCCGGGCCGACGTTGCCGCGCGCGAAGCGCTCATCAGCCTGTCCGAGATCAAGGCCGCCGCGGCGGCCGCGCCGCCGCCACGCGACGTGATGGCCGCTCTGCGCGAGCCCGGAATCGGCGTCATCGCCGAAGTCAAGCGTGCCAGCCCGTCGGCGGGTTCTTTGGCGACCATTGCCGATCCGGCCAAGCTGGCCCGGGCCTACGAAGACGGCGGCGCCCGCATCATCAGCGTCTTGACCGAGGAGCGACGTTTTCACGGCTCGCTCGACGACCTCGACGCGGTGCGCGCGGCGGTCTCGATACCGATTCTGCGCAAAGACTTTGTGGTGCAGCCTTATCAGATCCACGAGGCGCGCGCGCACGGCGCCGACATGCTGCTGCTGATCGTCGCCGCGCTGGAGCAGTCGGCGCTGGTGTCGATGCTGGACCGCACCGAATCGCTGGGCATGACGGCGCTCGTCGAGGTGCACACCGAAGAAGAAGCCGACCGGGCACTGAAGGCCGGCGCCAACGTAATCGGTGTCAACGCCCGCGATCTGGCGACGCTCGAGGTGGACCGGGATTGCTTCGCGCGCATCGCTCCCGGGCTGCCCAGCAACGTGATCAGGATCGCCGAATCAGGCGTGCGCGGTACCGGGGACCTGCTGGCGTACGCCGGTGCGGGTGCCGACGCCGTGTTGGTCGGCGAAGGTCTGGTCAAAAGCGGTGACCCGCGCGCCGCGGTCGCCGACCTGGTCACCGCGGGCACCCATCCGTCCTGTCCGAAACCGGCTCGCTAGTCGCTTCGTCACTGAAGAGCCCCCCGCGCTGATACGTTGAACCCCATGAGCCATCCCCGCGTAGAGCATTGGTGATGGTGGACCTGTCCCGCCCGGACCTTCCGCATCCGAGCGCAGCCATCGCCGAACCCACCCGCCACGAACCCGATGCGGGTGGCCATTTCGGTGTCTATGGCGGCCGCTATGTCGCCGAGGCGTTGATGGCCGTGATCGAAGAGGTGACCGCCGCCTACGAGAAGGAACGGGTCAACCAGGATTTCCTGGACACGCTGGACTACCTGCAGGCGCATTACGCCGGCCGGCCCTCACCCCTGTATGAGGCGCCGCGGCTGTCCGAACACGCCGGCGCGCGCATCTTCCTCAAGCGAGAAGACCTGAACCACACCGGTTCTCACAAGATCAACAACGTGCTCGGACAGGCGTTGCTGGCGCAGCGGATGGGCAAGAAGCGGGTGATCGCCGAGACCGGGGCGGGGCAGCACGGCGTCGCGACCGCCACCGCGTGTGCCTTGCTTGGGCTGGACTGCGTGATCTACATGGGCGCCGTGGACACCGAGCGCCAAGCGCTCAACGTGGCGCGGATGCGCCTGCTGGGGGCGACGGTCGTGTCGGTCGAGAGCGGTTCGAAGACGCTCAAGGACGCCATCAACGAGGCGTTTCGGGATTGGGTTACCAATGCCGACAACACCTTCTACTGCTTCGGCACGGCGGCGGGCCCGCATCCCTTCCCCGCCATGGTGCGCGACTTTCAGCGCATCATCGGCCTCGAGGCGCGCGCCCAGATCCAGGCTCAGGCCGGACGCTTGCCCGACGCGGTGGTGGCCTGCATCGGCGGCGGATCCAACGCCATCGGCATCTTTCACCCGTTCATCGACGATCCGGGTGTGCGGCTGGTGGGATTCGAGGCGGCCGGCGACGGTGTCGAAACCGGAAGGCACGCCGCGACCTTCAGCGGCGGCTCGCCCGGGGCGTTTCAGGGATCGTTCTCGTATCTGCTGCAGGACGAGGATGGCCAGACGATCGAATCCCATTCCATCTCAGCCGGTCTCGATTACCCCGGCGTGGGTCCCGAACACGCGTACCTGCGCGAGATTGGGCGTGCCGAGTACCGTCCGATCACCGACTCGGAGGCGATGGAGGCGTTCCGCGTCCTGTGCCGGACCGAAGGGATCATCCCGGCGATCGAATCCGCGCACGCCGTAGCGGGCGCGCTGAAATTGGGCCCCGAATTGGGACCGGGAGCGATCGTCGTGGTGAACCTGTCCGGGCGCGGTGACAAGGACGTCGAGACGGCCGCGAAGTGGTTCGGGCTGCTGGGGTCCAGCGATCGATGAGTGTCAAGCAAAGCGAAGCGAGCAGGCTTCAGTCGATATTCGACGGCTGCCGCAACGACAACCGGGCGGCGCTGATCGGCTACCTTCCCACCGGTTACCCCGACGTGCCGACATCGGTGAACGGGATGACCGCGCTGGTCGAATCGGGTTGTGACATCATCGAAGTCGGCGTCCCCTATTCCGATCCGGGCATGGATGGCCCCACCATCGCGAAGGCGACCGAGACCGCGCTGCACGCCGGCGTGCGCGTGCGCGACACGCTTGCCGCGGTCGAGGCGATCAGCGCGGCCGGTGGACATGCCGTGGTGATGACCTACTGGAACCCCGTGTTGCACTACGGCGTTGACGCGTTCGCTCGGGATCTGGCCTCGGCGGGGGGGTACGGCCTGATCACTCCCGATCTCATCCCCGATGAGGCGGCGCAGTGGCTGGCGGCATCGGACGGGCATGGGCTGGACCGGATTTTCCTGGTGGCGCCGTCCTCGACCCCGCAGCGGTTGGCGATGACGGTCGAGGCGTCGCGTGGATTCGTCTACGCCGCTTCGACGATGGGGGTGACGGGGGCGCGTGATGTCGTGTCCAACGCCGCGCCCGAGTTGGTGAGCAGGGTCAAAGAGGTATCCGACATACCCGTCGGGGTGGGTCTGGGGGTGCGGTCGGGAGAGCAGGCCGCCCAGATCGGCAGCTACGCCGACGGTGTCATCGTGGGGTCCGCATTGGTGACGGCATTGGGGGACGGGGGGTTGACTGCATTGCGCACGCTGACTGAGGAACTCGCCGCCGGTGTTCGTCGGGGGGCGTCGGCCTCGTGACGAAGCTGCTGGCCTACTTCCCGAGCCCGCCGCAGGGTGTATGGCACCTGGGGCCGCTGCCCATCCGGGCCTACGCGCTGTTCATCATCGCCGGCATCGTGGCGGCGCTGTTGATCGGCGACCGGCGCTGGGAGGCGCGCGGTGGCGAGCGCGGCGTGATCTATGACATCGCGCTGTGGACGGTGCCGTTCGGATTGGTCGGAGGTCGGCTCTACCACCTGGCCACCGACTGGCGAACGTATTGGGGGCCGGGCGGCGCGGGACTCGGTGCGGCCGTGCGCATTTGGGACGGCGGCCTGGGCATCTGGGGCGCGGTGGCACTCGGCGGCGTCGGCGCCTGGATCGGCTGCCGCCGGCGCGGGATACCCCTTCCGGCCTTCGCCGACGCGCTGGCACCGGGAATCATTCTGGCGCAGGCGATCGGCCGGCTGGGTAACTACTTCAACCAGGAGCTCTACGGCCGCGAAACGACGCTGCCCTGGGGTCTGGAGGTCTTCTACCGCCGCGACCCCACGGGATACATCGACCCGCACTCGCTGGACGGCATCTCGACGGGCCAGATCGCCTTCGTGGTGCAGCCGACGTTTCTCTACGAATTGATTTGGAACGTCCTGGTTTTCGTGGCCCTGATCTATGCCGACCGGCGCTTCACGCTGGGCCACGGCCGGCTGTTCGCGCTGTACGTGGCGGGCTATTGCGTCGGGCGGTTCGGCGTCGAGCTGCTGCGCGACGATACCGCCACCCACATCGCCGGCATCCGGATCAACTCGTTCACATCGACTTTCGTGTTCATCGGGGCCGTGGTGTATCTGATGGCGGCGCCCAAGGGCCGCGAAGATCCCGAGAGCCTGCGCGGCAACGAATACCTCGATGAGGAAGCGGCGGAGGCCGA
>NZ_QMEV01000023.1 GCF_003284935.1 Mycobacterium colombiense | reverse complement strand
CGCCCTTCTCGGCGGAGCCACACGAGTGGGGATTTTCGATGAGCGTCAGTGGGGAATTTCAGTGAGCGCGGTCACAGTCACTGTGTCAGAGGTTCCTAACGCCTAGTGCGGCGTAGGCTCCGCCGGAAAACGCCATGCTGCGCGAATCGGCTCTGACATCTTCCGGAGCCGGTGTATTAGGCCGACGCGGATTCGTATGAGTCAGCCAGGTCGCCGTGGGCCGGATGTCCGCGGTGTTGAGGCACAGTTGAAGTGTGTGCGTGGCCCAGACCTCAACGGGCGCAAGCTCAATGGTGCCGGCTTGGCAGCTTCACCTTGGCGAGCTTGTTGTAGAGGGTCGCAGCTCCTAGCACCGACACGTGCCTGGTGGTGGATCGGGGTCCTGTGCGAATAGTCGCAAGCGGAAGATGGCCGTTGGTTGCCGACTGGTCAGCAAGCCGACGGACCTAGTCTGAGAGCGCGGCTACATCAGCGATCTGGGGAGCATTTCCCAGACGGCACCGGCTGCGATTCCGAGCCCCAGACTAAGGCCCGCCGCCACTATCGCGGTGCGTGCGGACCATTTCTCCGCCGTGACGACGCCGTCTCTCACGCCTTCGGCAGGCCGCTGGAACGACGGGATGATCCAGCGCAGATAGTAGAAGAGACTAACCACGGAGTTGACGAAGACAACCACGGCGAGCCACGCCTGGCCACCGTCCCACGCCGCCGTCGCCGTCGTGAGCTTGCCGATGAAGACCGCCGTCGGCGGAGTTCCGACCAGGCCGAGCAGCGCGACCACCAGCGCCCCGGCCAGCCAGGGCCGAACGTAAGCCAGACCCCGGTAGGAGTCGAGCTGGCGTCGGTCCGGTAGCGCCGTGCTCACCGCGAATGCCGCGCTGTTGGTGAGCGTGTAGCCGGCGAGATAGAACAGCAGCGAGGGGAGCGCGAGCCCGGTGCGGCCGGCGACGACGATCGGAACCAGCAGGTAGCCGACCTGGCTGATCGTCGACCAGCCCAGCAACCGCCGAGGATCGTGTTGCCAGTAGGCGGCGAGGTTGCCCAACGTCATGCTTGCGACGGCGAGCACGGCGACCAGCAACGGCCAGGCAGTCTTTCCGGGCAGCACCTCGACCAGGCGGTACAGCGCGGTCAACGCACCGATCTTCGGCACGGTGGTCAAGAACATGGCGGCGGTCCCGTTCGCCCCTTGTGCCGCATCGGGAATCCAGAAATGCGCGGGCACACCGCCGGCTTCGAACATCAGGCCCGCGACGACACCGAGCAGTCCTGCGGCGACAGCGGCGGGCGGCGCACCGCCAAGACCGGCCGCCAGGCCGTCGTAGCGGGTGCTGCCGGAAATCCCGTACAGAACGGTCACGCCGAGCATCAGGACGATCCCGAATAGTGCGCCTATCAGGTAGGCCTTCATCGTCGCCTCGGCGCCCTTCGCGGAGCGCACCAGCCCGATCAGCCCATAGAGCGGAATGCCGGCCAGCAGATATCCGGTTATCAGCACGAGCAGATCGTCGGCTCCGGCCAGGACCATAACTCCGGCGGTGCAAAACAGCAGCAGTGCGTACGTTTCGCTTTCGCGGACCGAGCCGGCGATTTCACCGGCGGCCACAGCGAGCACCAACAGCGTCCCGACCATGACCACGATCCGCGCCACGCCCGTGGCGGTGTCGGCGGCGAAGGTGCCGTCAAAAGCGGTCCGATCCGGACCGGCCATCCCGACCACCGCGACGGCGATGGCACCGCACAGCGCGGCGGCGGCGACTCCTCGGGCCCACCACTGCCGGCGCCGGGCCAGGAACGATCCGCTGATCAGCACCACCAGCCCGCCGCCGAACACCAGCATCTCGGGCAGCATCAGCAGCGGCCGCATCCCCGTCTCCACGTCCGGCTACCGCCCGACCAGCCCGACGAGCGCGTGAGCGGCGGGTTCGATCAGATCGAGCAACGGCCGCGGAAACACGCCTATGGCGACGGATAAGGCGAGAAGCATTCCGACAGAACACGTTTCGGAATAACGGAGGTCGGCAAATCCCACCGAGTGTCCGCGCGTCTCGCCCGTGAAGATGCGCTGCAGCGCGAGCAGAAACAGCGCCGCGGTGACCAGAATGCCGGGCAGCGCGACGGCGGTGATCGGTGCGGCGGCGATACTGCCGGTGAAGATCTGGAATTCGGCGATGAAGCCGGAGAAGCCCGGCAAGCCCAGGGAGGCGAATGCGCCGACGGCGAAGAGCCAAGCCAGTTTCGGGGCCGGCCCGGCGAGCCCTCCGAAGGTGTTCATGTCGTATGTCCCAGCGCGCTCGTAAAACACGCCGGCGATCAAAAACAGCGCACCGGTGATCAAACCGTGGCTGACCATCTGGGTGACGGCGCCCGTGACCGCAACCCCGCGAGCCTGGGCGGTGTCACCCGCGATCAGCCCGGCCGCACCGACCGCGAGCACGATGTAGCCCATATGGTTGACCGACGTGTAGGCGACCATCCGCTTGAAGTCGTTTTGGGCCAACGCCACCAGCGCGCCGTAGAGCACCGACACCACGCCGACGACGATGATCACCCACGCCCACGCGCGCCAGGCCTGCGGCAGCATCGGCATTGCTATCCGCACGAACCCGTAGGCGCCCATCTTCAGCAGCACCCCGGCGAGCACCGCCGAGCCGACCGCGGGGGCATCGGTGTGCGCCGGCGGCAGCCAGGTATGGAACGGGACGGTGGGAGTCTTGACTGCCAGTCCCAGCAGGATCGCCGCGAGAACCAAGCCGCCGGCGACGGGGCTGCCGCCCAGAGGTGTGCTGGCGGCCAGGGTCACCATGTCGAACGTGTGCGGCTGGGCCGCGATATACAGGCCGATGAAACCGACGAGCAGCGCCAGCGAACCCAGGAAGGTGTAGAGGAAAAACTTCAGCGCCGACCGGCCGGCGTCGCCATGGCCCCATCCGGCGATGACGAAATACATTGCCACGATGGACAAGTCGAAGAAAACGAAGAACAGGATCAGGTCGGCGGACACGAATAGACCCAGGCTCACCGTCTGCAGGAACAAAAACAGCGCGGCCAGCGGTTTAGGCCGGTCGCGGCCGCGCAGGCTGTAGAGGGCACAGGCCAGAAAGATCACCGCCGTCATGACGACCAGCGGCAACGATAGCCCGTCGACCCCTAGGTGGTAGCTGCTGTTGACCCCGGGTATCCACCGAGCCTTCTCCTCGAACGCCAGCGCACCAGGCCTCGGCGTCTGATACAGCGCCCACACCACCGCAGTCAGCGCCACATCGGCGGCTGTGACCGCAACCCAAATCCAGGTTGCCGCAGCACCGCCAAGCCGCGGCAGCGCCAGCAGCACCAGGGCCGCCGCCAGCGGCAGGAAAACGATCACACTGAGCACGCTCACCTCGCTACGACCAGGACCACGGCACCGAATGCCAGCACCACCACAGCCGCGAGGTAGTACTGGTGCAGCTGGCCGGTTTGCGGTCGGCGCGCCAATTCACCGAGCCCGCGCATCCAACCCGCGACCGCTTCCACCGCACCGTCGACCGCGCGAATGTCCGTGTGCGCCAAACGGTGCGCTGCCCGTAGCGAGTGGATGGCGGTTGCCTCCACGGCCCGGTCGAGCACCCGGTCGTCGAATCGCGCCAGGATGCGTGCGAGGCCGAATGTGGGCCGGACGACGAGGAGATGCGCGACCTGCTCCAGGCCGAGCCAGCCGCCTGCCCACCGGGGCTCGGGTACCCACCAGTGCGCCACCGCCGCGACGACGATGACCGCTAGCGCCGCCGAGCCCAGCAGCTCGAGCGCCGTCGCGGGTGGGCTCGCGGTGCCGCGCAGCGCCCGGGTAAGAGCCGAGCCGGCCGGCGGCAACGCCAACACTCCCGCCGCTGCGGCGCCGACCGCGAGGACGACGATAGGGGCCTGCTGGAAGGCGTTGGGGCCGAGGGCGTCTCGCGTGATGCCGGGGCTGCTGTCGGCAGCTTTGGTGCGCCACAGCACGGTTAGGACCTTTCCGGCATAGGCCGCCGAGAGAGCCGACGCGGCCAATCCCACGGCGTAGAGGGCGGGGGAGTAGTGCAGGGCTGCGGCCAGCACCGTGTCTTTGGTCGCCCATAGCGACAGCGGCGCAACGCCGGCCAGAGCCAGGGCGCCGACGGTGGCCGACCAGCCCAGGAGCCGCCACCGTCGCGCGACCCCCCAAAGGTCGTCGAGCTGCTTGGTGCCCAGTACCGACAACCAGGCGCCGGCCGCAAGGAACAATCCGGCCTTGGTGAAGGCGTGGGCGATCAGCTGCGCGGCGCCGCCGCCGACGGCGCCCACACCCGCGGCCATCACCACGAATCCGAGCTGCGCTGCGGTCGAGGCCGCCAGCAGCTGTTTGAGATCACGCTGCGCCACCGCGACCGCGCCCAACAGCAGCGCGGTTCCCCCACCTATCCATGCCGCAGCCGGCGCGGCCCACCCGGTGGCCGCGAGAAGCGGCTGCGTCCGCAGCAGCAGGTAGGCGCCCATGGCGACCATCGCGGCCGAGTGCAGTAGCGCGCTGACCGCGCTGGGACCCTCCATGGCCCGGGACAGCCAGAACGAGAACGGCAGCTGCGCGGCCTTGCCGAGCGCCGCGAGCAGCACCCCGAACGCGGTGACGTGCCGCCAGCCGCCGCTCGCGCCGGGCAGGTCGGCCAGCGCAAGCCCCGCGCCACCGGCCAGCGCAGCCGCCGCAGCCAGGTAGAGGCCGAGGTCGGCGGTGCGGGTGGTCAGGAAGGCGGTGAGCCCGGCCGACATTCGGTACTCGTCGCGCCACCTGAACCCGATCAGCGCATACGACGCCGCCCCCATCACCTCCCACGCCAACAGCAGCGCCGGCAACGTCGTTGCCGACGCGGTCACGACGACAGCCGAGGCGAATAACAGCATCAACCCGTGGAACCGGCCCGGCGCTTCCCGGATGTCCCCGGCGGCGAATACCAACACCAGCTGCGTCACCGCCGCCACCATCGGAACTACCACCGCGGCCAGCGCATCTATCCGTAACGCGAATTCCGCGCCGGCCATGAACGCCACGGCCAGTTCCGGGCGGGCGAAGCTCACGACTACCGACAGCACCAGCATGACAGCCGCTGTGGTCACCGAGATCGCCGCAGCGTACCGCTCGAACCGGCGGCCCAGCAGTAACGTCGCGCCGGCCACGGCCGGCGCGAGGATCAAAAACCACAACGAAAGCTGCGCCAATGTGCCCCCTGCCACGGTTAGCCGGACAGCTCGGCGGCCATGTCGGTCATGTCGGCCCGGTGGTCGCGGTGCAGCAGCGTCGCGACGGCGAAGCCCATTGCCATCTCCACGGTCATCGCCGCGATGATCACCAGCAGCAAAACCTGGCCGGTGGGCGCCGGCGCGAGGAACCACCAAAAGCCCGCGGCGGCAAGGATGATCGCGTTGATCATCAACTCGAGACCCATCATCACCATCACCACGACCTGCTGGGAGAGCGCACCGTAGAGTCCGACGCTGAACAACGCGGCCGCCACCAGCAGCACCGTGTCGAGGGTCATCGCCCGACACCTCCCGGCTGCGGGTCGCGGGCGGGACGTTGTTTCAAGTCATCGCCGAACCGGTCGTAACGGCTCCGCTTGGCCGCCAACACAATCGCGGCCACAATGGTGGCCACCATGATTGGGCTGATAACGGCCATCGCGAGCATCTTCGGTCCCATCAACTCCTCCCCGAGCGCCACGGTGACATCGCGTGGTGGTGCGCCGCGCCGCGATGGCCAGTCGACCAGCAGGATCCCGGTCGCCAGCAGAACGAAGGTACCCACGGCGGCGGTGAGGGCCCGGCGCTTGTCGTGCACCATGCTCATCGGCATCAGCGCCGGGTTCATGCCCATGAACATGACCATATAGACGGCCATCACCGCCATCTCCATCACCATCATCAAGATCGTCACCACGCCGATGTAGTTCTGCGCCAGCAGCAGCACCGCGACACCCACGGCGACGAACGACACCGCCAGCGCATACGTGGCGCGCGCCATCGAGGTCACCCGGAAGACCGCCGCACCCGCGAGCACGGCGATCGCCGCGCAGATCCAGAAGACGATATCGACGAGCATGTATCAGCTCCTCCAAGTAGCGATTATGGCCACGACCAGGTCTTGCACGAGGACGGCCGGCAGCAGGACCACCCAGCCGAGCTCCATGAACTTCTCCGGCCGAAAGACAGGAACCCGTCTACGCAGCCATACCAAAACCGTCAGCAGCGCAACGGTTTTGAGGAACACCCACAACCAAGGCGGTAGCAACGGTCCGTCGCCGCCGCCGAGGAACATCGGCACGGCGAACGCGGCACCGGCGACCAGCAGCGCGTACCGCCCGGCGTGGAACACTAGCCGGTCCACACCGGAGAGTTCCGTGGTCACGCCGCCGCCGACGTCGGCGCCAAGCGCCGGCGTGAACGGGCCCCATACCGAAAAGGCTGCTACCCCAAGACAATAGACGACAAACGCGATCGGCATCCACACCGCGAACCACAATTGCTGCTGGGCCGCGGCGACCGCGCCGACACGCAGGCTCTGGGCCGCAATGGCCGGAGCGACCAGCGCGAACATGAGCGGGAGCTCATAGCCCAAGCCGTGGGCCAGGAATCGGTAGCCGCCGATCAGCGAATGCGCCGAATTCGGACCCCAACCGGCGAGCCACACCAGCGCCCACACCATCACGTCCATCGCGTTGAACCACACGACGCCCACATCGAGATCGAACAGCGTCCACCGGCCCAGCGGCACCACGGTCACCATCAACATGGCGGCGACGATCAGACCCGTGGCGCCGACCCGCCACAGCAGCGTGTCCGCCGCGACGATGGTGCGCCGACGCTGCCGCATCAGACGCGCCACCTCCCACAGCGGGGTGGCCGCTCCGCCCGTGCGGACACCGTCGCCGCGGGCGGTCAGCACACCATCGAGGGAGGCGGCATAGAGGCCGAGTGCTCCGAGCAACCCGGCGGCGCCGAGCGCCCAGACGCCTGGCACCGTCGTAACCGTCGGGTCACCCATGAGGGATGCTCTCGTTTGCGCGCGCGGTGTCGATGCCGAGACTGGCGACTACCAGGCGGGCAGTGGCCACGTCCAAGCCGCGCACCACGGCCGGTAGCGCATCGCTTATCTTTGTCGAGTCAAGTTCAAATAGACTGGAACTTAAGGGTTCTCGCAAGAGAGTGCGCGCTTGACCGACTCGGGTGAGTAGCCGGTCGTAGGTATCGCCGGCAAGTGCCGCGGGCAGCTCATGACGGTCGAGACTTTCAGCGGTTAGCGGCGCGAGGTCACGTAACGACCAACGCAGCAATCTGGACTTTCCGAGCATCTTATGCAGGCCGTCGAGCAGCTCCCGCGCTCGATCGACGTCAGAGTCGCCCAACAACAGGTCCCTCGCCCGCCGCGCTATGACCGACGCCCGCCACCACCCCGACAACTCCAGCAGATCGACGACGTGGTCGCACTGTCGGGCAGCCGCCACCAATTCGGTGTGTTCCGGCGGGGCCTTATATCCGCTTTCATGGTCGTTATCGACGATCCATGCCTCGGCCTCGGCGAGGACGTCTCCCTGCAATGAGCACCGCAGCACTAACCCCGCCGGCCAGTGCGGGAGGACCGGGCCGAGACGCAAGTGCAGGACATCCATCTCGAGGCCATCGCGGTCCTCTCCGCCTTCGGCCAGAGCAATGCCGGCGGGTGCCATCTCCATGCCGCCGTGGTCCATGCCGTGGTGGCCACTGTGGTCCATCGCGCTGTGGTCCATGTCGCCGTGCTCCATCGCGCCGTGCTCCATCGCGTCGTGGTCCATGTTGTGGTGGTCCATGTCGCCGTGCTCGATCGCGCCGTGGTCCATGCCGTGGTGGCCACTGTGGTCCATTGCGCCGCGGTCCGTCCCGCCGTGATCCGTGCCGCCATGGGCTGTTCCGCCGTGGTGGCCCCTGTGGTCCGGGCCGGGCGATTGTGCGCGATCACGGGCATCGTCTCGTTGTCGCCCGGAATCGAGCAGCTCCGCGCCTGCGCGGTCCAGCGCTGAATCGATGGACTCCTTGTCAGTAATGTCGATGCGGACACGGGGGCCGGGCAGTTGGTCCCAGATCCTTTCGACGACTTCGCCCAACTCGGACCCGGGCATACCGCACACCGCTAGAACGTCAGCGTCCGCCGGGGACACCGCTGCACACCAGCCCCGAGCAGCGACACGGCGCTCCACAGCTGCGCGCAGAACCCAATTTCCTCGGACCTCGACGATCAGGACGTGGACCCGGCGGGTAGCGGCTCGGGTTAAGGCGACGGTCATACCCATCGCAGTGCGCCCTCCCGCCACGCCCACGCGACCGCGACGAACAACGCGGCCAAAAATAGGAACATCTCGACGATCGCGGTGGTGCCCATCTGTGCGACGACCACGGCCCATGGGTACATGAACAGCATCTCGACGTCGAAAGCGAGAAAGACCAGTGTCGCTGGATACCAGCGCACGTGATACCGGGACAGCGCGTGCTCCTCGGGCCGCCACCCCGACTGGAAGGGAAGCGACGTCAACGCGGCCGGCCGCACTGCCGTGAGCCGATGCAGGCCATACATCCCCGCGACGCCAGCTAGCGAGGCCAGCAGCGTCGAGGCCAGACCGGCATACATGGCTGCACTCCTTTCACCCGCGCAGGGCGCCGAGTCTTGTCCACGTCCGATATGCGGAGCAGACCAGACTATGGTCTACCACGCTTCGACGACCCAACGTGAACCGATTGCTGCCCTTAATTCTCGGCCGCGTCACCGCCGCAGGCGACCTACGCAGCCCGAAAGTTGACCCGTAATGGGTATGCGGCGCCAATCAGCTTGCGCGCCCGCTGATTCGGCTGACTCCCCGACGTCCAGGGTGGGTCCGGTCTGTCCGGGGTGGGCTGCGCGCCGCCCGTCAGCAGAGGTCAGCGCGTGGTGGCTGCCGGTCCGGGCGGTGTTGGTGGCTGCACTCTCATCACGAGGCATTCCGCGACGGCCTTGTCGGCGCCACGGGCGTCGACGGACAGATGTCGATACACGGTCTGCCAGGCACCTCGTCGGCCTGACGCAACCCCGCCTTGGTCAGGTCATCGAGCAACTACCCGCTGGGAGAGATAAGCGCCATGGCCGCAGCCTGATCCCGCTACGCGACTAGACCACCGCTCGCGCAGCCCTTTCGCATCCGCGCCGCATTCATGGCCGTGGCTAGGTTCGTCAATTGGACGCGGTTCGTCCCATGAATTCGATGGCACCCTCGATCCGAGGGTTCGTGTAGCCACGAACATGGTCGGCGCGGTGCTTCCGCATAGGTGTGATCAACGGCGTACGCCGCGTAGTCATGAGCCATCAGTCATGAAACATAACTAGTACGTTCGGGTTACGACGAGACCAACTCATCGAGGTCAGCCGGCGCGGGGTACCAAGCGGATCACCGGCAGTTGGCGGTCCGTCTTCTGTTGATACTGCGCGAAGCGGGGCGAGGCCGCGGTGATCTGTCGCCAAGCGTTTTCGCGCGTCGTGCCGTTGAGCTGCTCGGCGCTTACGGCTATCTCGCGACCGGCGACCTCGATATGAATCTCGTCGGGATGTGCGGCGATGTTGTAGTACCACGCCGGGTTTCTGGCCGCGCCGGCGGCTGAGGCCACGACGAGCCAGCCGTCATTGCCGCTGCGGAAATAGCCGACTGGAGTGCGACGTTGTGCTCCGGTCTTGCGGCCCACTGTCGTCAGGACCAATGCGTCCATGCCGCCCATGAACTTGCCGCTCTTTCGGATTCGGCTCATGGCCCAGTTGTTAAACCACCGCATCGCGCGACTTGCGCGCGGTTGGCGAGAGCCGCGGGTGCCGTTGGGGGTATCGAAGCTCATGTGACCTCCTGAGTGATCCAACCGAGTGCTTTTGCGGTCTATCCCGTTTCGGCGATCAAGGCCTTGGCATCCCGCAGGTCGGCGGTGTCAAACCCCTCCGAATACCAGTCGTAAACGGCTGCCAGAACCTTCACCGGGCGGTGCCGGTTGCCTTGCTTGTACCGGAGTCGGGTGATGCTCATTGCCGCTCGTAGCTCCCAGGACTTGGCCTGCTGACGGTGCGCAATGTCCATGGCCCGCCGAAAACATTCTTCCGCCTCGGCGGCGTTCGCAGCGTCCTGTTCGAGTAGTAGCTGACCTTTCTGCCGATACGCTTCGGCCGCGTAGAGATGCTCGTCGTTGTGCTGGACCCACCCCAGTGCCTCTTCTGCGGCACGCAGGCCATCGTCAACATTTCCGGCTCGTCCGTAGGCCTCGCCCAGCACGGTGTAGAACCACGGTAGGACGGCTTTAGCTCCGGTTGCGTGCCGCGCATCCAGCGCCTCGTGTATGTTCGCGATGCCTTCCATCGCATGTCCCTGCTGTGCCTCAGCCCACCCCCGGGGGAGCAGGCACCAGGTGCGATATGCCTCGAAGCCGTGCTCGATACATAGCGCCAACGCCTCCTCAGCGCGGGCCCGCGCAGCCTGAGGTTCTCGGAGCAACTGATACAGATGGGCGGAAAAGAGAAGTGTCTGCGCCTCGCTGAAGGGATGCGCCAGTCCGCGGGCGCGTGCCAGGGTTTCGTCCATACTGTGCACGGCTTGGTCCGGATACCCTAGAACCCACTTGGTGAGGGCTCGGATCCAACCGCAGCAGACTCCAGAGTCCTGTCCATAGCTGACCAGGCTCGCACGATGCTGCTCAGGATTGTAAATAGCCAGGCCTTCACGGCTGTGGTCTAGCGCTTCTTTCAAGTCGCCCTGCCACCACGCGGTATTGGCCAGCATCCGGTGGCCCGCCGCAAGTACGAGCGGGTCTCGCTGCCGGCGCGCCAGCTCGAGGTAATCCGCGGCCAGTTCCCGTGCCGGTGGCATCTGGCCCTGCGCGATACGCGCATACCAGTACCCCCACAAGGCAGCGAACAGTTCCGGTGTGCTGCCCCCTTGACGGGCCAGCTCACAGGCCCGGGTGTAGACGTGACCCACCGCCTGTTGGCCCTGCGTGGCGCCCAGCGCAGCGCCCAGCATGATCTGCAAGCCGAGCTCCTGTTGCGCGCGTTCCGGCGTCTCGGGCATGGTGCCCAGGACTTCCAAGCCGCGCGTCACATGGGCAACCGCCTCCCGGTTGGCGGAGCGCTGAAGTGCTCGCTGCCCCGCGGCTTGCCAGTAGGGGACGGCCTTGGCGGTCAAGCCGGCTTCGCCGTAGTGGTGGGCGAGCAGTTCCGGCTCCGTTGCGACGGTCTCGCGGAACCGAGATTCGAGTACTTCGGCGATGCGTAGGTGATGGCGCTGACGGGTGCTCTTCAACAGTGACTCGTAGGCCGTGTCCTGGATAAGGGCGTGTTTGAAGCGGTAGGTCGCTTGTGGCGGCAAACCCTGTTGGTAGAGAAACTCGGCGGTTACCAGCTGCTGCAGTCCCTGCTTCAGCGGGCCGTCGTCCCACGAGGCGACTGCTTTCAGCAGCGGATACGTGAATTCGCGCCCCACGGTGGCACACAGCTGCGCCAGACCCCTGACCGCCGACAAGCGGTCCAAGCGTGCCATCAGCGAGTCATGCAGCGTGCTGGGAATCGCCAGCGGCGGGAGCCGGCTCGTCAGCGCGTACCGGTCTTCTTCCTCCCGCAGAAGGCCGGATTCAAGGACCATCTTGGTGAGCTCTTCAACGAACAGCGGCACACCGTCGGTCTTGGCGACCACCTGCCGCACAACCTCCGCCGGCAGTTGCTTGCCCTGCGTAACGTGGCCAACCAACTCGAGCACCTCATCGGGTGGAAGGCGAGAAAGAGTCAGCTCGGTGACACCTGAGCGGGCCGGCCATGGCGGCGTGAAGTCCGGGCGATAGGTGAAAAGAGCCATCACGCGGACGGTGGAAAGCTCCTCGACGAGAAGACCGAGCAGTTCCAGCGTGGTGGGATCAAACCAATGCAGGTCCTCAATGACGAATAAGACTGGTTGCTGAGCTGCTCGCTGCATCACGACATCTATCAGCGCACGCAGCGTCCGTTGCTTCTGCTGTTCGGGGGATATGTCGAGCGACGCGTAGTCATCAGTCAGCGGAATGGAAAGCAGGGAGGCGAACAGCGGCACGGTCTCCGCCAAAGGCCGACCGTTTTGGACCAGAAACCCTTCCAGCTTGCGCAGTTTCTGCTCCGGCGACTCCTGACGTTCGAACCGCAGCACGATGCGCTCGAGTAGGTCGATCACCGGATACAGCGCCGAGTGTTGATGGTACGGCGAACTCTGGCCTGGGATGAGCCACGCGTCGCCTTCGGCGGCAATTTCGGTAAGTGCCCGTACCAGTCGGGACTTGCCGATCCCGGCCTCGCCGCTCAGCAGCACTACTTGCCCTTGCCCGTCGAGTACTTGGGTCCACCGGTCTAGCAGCAGCGCCACTTCGCGTTCGCGCCCGACCAGGGGGGTCAAACCGCCCATGCCGAGCGCTTCCAGGCGCGTGCGGGCGCTGCTCTCCGACAGCACCCGGTACAGCTGGAGCGGTTGTGCGACGCCTTTGAGCGTTGGGGTTCCTAACGATTCACAGGCAAACAGGCCTCCCAGAAGCTGATGGGTTGCGGCGCTGATTACCAGTGTGTTTGGAGCGGCAACGCCTTGCAGGCGGGCGGCAATGTTGGGTGTTTCGCCCAACGCCAGCTCTTCGCGGCGCGCGTCGCCCCCGAGCGCGCCCACCACGACCAGCCCGGTATGGCACCCCAAGCGAACATCGAGTGACAACCCGCGCTTATCGACCAGACCCGTGTTGAGCTGCGCTATGGCCTCCACGATTCCCAAGCCGGCGCGAACGGCTCGGTGCGCGTCGTCCTCATGGGCTCGGGGGAAGCCGAAATAAACAAGCAGGCCATCGCCGAGAAATGCGCCGATATGCCCGTCATAGCGGGCGATGACCTTTTCGCAAGTGTCTTGATAGATCTGCACCACCTCGCTGAAGTCCTCGGGGTCGAGCCGCCCGGCGAGCGGAGTGGAGTCAACGAGGTCACAGAACAGCACCGTCAGGTGCCGACGTTCTGCGAATTGTGCCGAAGTATTTTCTGGCTCAGTGATTTTGGCGGTCGTCCGCGGCGGGCTGGTCCAGGCCAAGCCGAGTCCATCCTCAGTCACGGCGTCAGAATGTGCGTAGAGCAGCTCCTCCTTGAGTGCGTCGAGATCATCATCGCCGAGATCGAACTGGCGCCTGAGCGCGCGGTAGGAGACCCGGCCTCGACTGCGAAGTAAGTCAAACGCCTGATCAACGACCGCGTAAAAATCCATGACAATCCCGCCTTCGGCATAGTCTCCTACGCCCCGAGACATTGCGATCGACAAACCCGTCTCAGGAGTTTCAATCCGAGTGGGGCCGTCCCCGTTTTTTCCGGTGGTGAACCGACTCGTCTCTTCCACTAGGGCACCTTTGGCTTGACTTCCTCGATGACCCACTGCGCGTAGTCGAGGTAAGCATTGACGTCCTTGACCGGCGGGATCGGCACCCCGGTCATCGTTACTCCCAGCTCGGCGAACCAGCCGAGTTGGTCGATGATTTCCTCTGCGCTCATGCCGGGTTGTTGTGTGGGGTCGTCGATGGCAACGTGTCCTTCGCCGACTTGCGAGCTGCCCAGTCCGTACAGCACTTCGAACGGCCGTCCGTCGTACGTTGGCTGAGATTTGATGAAGTCGATCTTCGCGGGAATGTCCGCCGGACTCGTCAGCCACGGGAACCAACCTGATGCGTATCGGGCCGCGCGCTTGAGCATCGGCTCGGCGTCCCCGCCGATCCAGATCGGCAGATGCGGCTTCTGAACCGGCTTTGGCTCGAACGCAACGTCTTTGAAGGATACGTACTTGCCCTCGAACCCGGGCGAATCGCTCGTCCACAGTTCAACGATGGCGGCAAGGTATTCGTCGGCCATGCGTCCGCGCTCGTGGAATGGCACGCCGAGAATCTTGAATTCCTCTGCGTCCCAACCGACGCCGAACGTGACTGTGATGCGCCCGCCGCTCATCCAGTCTGCCGTCGACAACGCCTTGGCCATGATGACTGGGTGTTGCAGCGGCAGCAGCGTCACGCACGAGTTGACCCGGATGCGTTGTGTGGCGCCGGCAATGCACGCCTGCGCGACCGTCGAGTGAAAGTAGTGGGGTCCTGACAGCTCCACGTGTGCGTTCGGGACGATGAAGTGTTCCGGGATCGGGATCATGTCGTAGCCGAGGTCCTCGGCACGTTTGGCCATGACGATCTGATCCGGACCGGTCACGTCGAGCTCGAAGGGCTGCGTGAGTGCTTTGACGCGGACGGTGTTTGGCATTGCAAAGGAAAATTTCATGGGGCACCGTGCCTTTCGATAACCGACACGGCATGGGGAGTACCCAGCCGGCCGGCCTTCTTGACCGGGATATGCCCGGCCTCGACCATCCAGCGGATGGTGTCTCCGAGGGTCTCTTCCCCCGGTCGGAAGCACAAACCCGACTTCGCCACAAAGCGGCTCGAGTCCGCGGGTGGCCACAGGGTGTTGATCGCCATTGATTCGGCTGAGATCTGCGTCTCAAACGGCACCAGCTTCTTGGCGCGATCCGCGGTGGTGCCTATCGCGCGTATTAGCCGCGGCGAGACGCGTGGACTGAAGATGCGCCGCCCAAGCAGCGCTTCGAGGCGCTCGCGTAGCTGGTCCCACGCATAAAAGTGGCCGCCGATGATGTAGCGCGCGTCCTCGAAGGCACGGCTGGGTGGATGCGCTAACAGCCATTGGTGTGCCTGCGCCAGGTCGCGCACATCGACACACTGGAAACCCGTTGTACTTCGCGGCAGCATCTGCCCGACGAAGGTTGCCAGCGCGCGGTTGGCTGCACTGAGCTTGGGATCATCGGGCCCGACGACGGCGACCGGATACGTGATCTGCACCGGCAAGCCGCGCTGCTGCAGCTCGCGGACATACTCTTCGCTATCGCGCTTGGATCGCGAATACGCCTCGGACACATCGGCCAGCGGCGTTGATTCGTCGACGCGGGCGGCTCCGGGATGAAACAACGCGGCGACGCTGGAGACATACAGCATCTTGCCGATGCCGAGCGCGTGTGCGGCGCCGAGCACCGCCCTCGTCGCGCCGACGTTGGTGTCGTAGGTTTCCCGGCCCTTACGCGGGTCCAGCGACACGGATGCCGCGGCGTGAAACACGGCATCGCAGCCGGCCATCGCGTGCTGCACGGCTGCCTGATCGGTGATGTCGACGGTGACGAAGCGCTCGATGTGCTGACCGCGAGACTCGAACCAGCGCCGCGCCCTTGGTTCGTCGCGTACCAGCAAGCGCATCTCGTGGCCCGCATCGAGCAGCGCCAGTACGGTGTGAGCGCCAACTAAACCGGTCGCGCCTGTGGCGAAGACCCTCATTCGCCACCGACCCGCACCTCCACCACGGTGAACAGCTATTTGAGCCATTCCGCCCCCAACGTCACCCACTGCCTGGTGCAACATGCCAGCACCCAACCACTCTCGGCTGCGCAATTCCTCATCCAAATGGGTGAGGTCAGTTGCGCGTTGACACGAGCAGACTCGAACCGGCGAATCGAGGACGTGCGATGGGCGCGTCGATGAGTTCCCGCGCCTAGAGGCGATCCATTTCACGGGCCATGCAGGAGTACTCAAGGAATGCGTAGTGTCTCGGGCAGTCGTGACGCACTGGGCGGGCATCTCGCCGCGAGCTCGCAACCATGCGGCGAATGGACGTCAAGAGAACCGAGGCTGTCCCGGTCCAGCGGCGTACCGTCGGCTTCGCCCGCACAACCACCGCCGTGCCGAACATGACCTCCTGCTCGGTAATCAAGACTGGCGTACGAGATGCGCCCTCAACGGTGGGCTCACGATGCCGTGCACCGGTATCGGTGTCTGGTGTTGCGGTCATTTCCACGCCCCTCACGGCCGAGATTGATTGCTGATGAGGTGCCGCCCCTCGATCTCGACTGGGCGGTCTTGTCGTAGCTGTGATATCGGCGGCGCGCATGTGATTCCTCCGTTCGTGTCATCGTGGGAACAGTTCGACACTTGTGCTGGCTCACGTTCCGTTACTGGGAATAGTGGATCGCGCTGGACCAATCGACATGAGTGGTGCACTACTCACATTTCGCAGCATGACGGCGTGGTACCACGCATACGCGATCTCGCGCCGGGGTCTTGTCCGCTCGCCCGAGACGACGAGAATCAAGTGTGGCTTCGTGCCGGGAAATGGAGTGGGAGACGGCGATGGCTGACAGCCAGATGCGGGCACTCGTGGACCGCCACATGAGTGCCGAAGGTCAAGGAGATATCGACGGCGCGGTAGCGGTGTACACCGACGACATCGAGCATGATGTAGTCGGATTCCCCAATGGCCCCACTCGCGGTAAGGACGGGGCCCGCGGCTTTTATGCCTACCTCACCGCCAACTTCCGCAGCGAAAGCTGGAACATTTTGCACCGGTACGTGGCCGGCGACGCGATGATCCTCGAAATGCTCATGACGGGCACCGTGATCGGATCGTTGCTCGGGCTTCCGGGCAACGGGCGGCGCATCAGTTTTCGGATGTTGCATGTCTTCGAGTTCCGCGACGGGCTGATTAGCCGCGAGAATGTATGGCTGGACACGGCCGCGGTGGTTAGTCAGTTGGATTGACGCGCTGTCGCCATGGCGTTGCCCGGGCGCGAGAACTAGATGGTCCCGGCACGCTGCGCGTCGAACGAGCAGCCGGAGGCACGACTCAGTGACGACAGGCAGTTCCGCGTGCCCGACAGCTAAAGATGAGTAGCCCACTACTTACGTGCCTTCGCGAGACCGAAACAACGATGGCCTCATGGCTTGCAACCGCTACGGCCAGCCGACTTGTCCCCGCCTGAGAGGCCATCATGACCGTCGACACGATGCCTACGCCCGTTTGCCCGAACGTCTTCGAGGCGGGGCTGCCCATCTTGGCCTACGAGCAGGTGCCCAATCCTGAGGAGGCGCACCGGCTCATCGCGCAAGCCCGCGCTCGGGCGCCGATCGCCATGGGCACCCACGGGCCCGAAGTCTTGAGCTACGAACTTGTGCGCTCGGTGCTACGCGATTCACGATTCCGCGTACCACAAGGGATGTTCCTTGCCGCACAAGGCATTACCTCCGGCCCAATATGGGACCGCGTCGCCACCAACCTGATCAGTCTCGACGGCGCCGAACACCACCGGCTACGCCGCCTGGTGTCAAAGGCCTTCACACCCCGAGCCACCGCACGGCTGCGCACGACGATCCACGACGTCATCACCGAACTCGTGGACCGGCACACGGCTCACGGGCGATGCGAGGTGGTCGCCGACATCGCACGCCAATACCCGATCCCCATCATCTGTGCGCTGCTCGGCGCGCCAGCCGAGGACTGGCAACTGTTCTCCGACTGGACCGACGACATCTTCAAGGTCTTCGGCTGGAACGTGGCTGGCCAAACTCCCTCGATCCTCACGGCCTGGGAGGCGCTAGACGCCTACATCGATGACATGGTCGCCGACCGACGGCACACATTGACAGACGACCTGATCTCCGAGCTGATCCGCGCCGAAGACGACGGCGATCGCCTGGGCACGGACGAGCTGCGCATGCTCGTCGCCGGCCTGCTGATGGCCGGCACCGACACCACCCGCAATCAGCTCGCCGCCGCGGTCCACGTGCTGTGCGATCATCCCGAGCAGTGGGCACTGCTCGGACAGCGGCCCGAGCTGGCAGGCAATGCCGTCGAGGAGATCATGCGGCATTCCCCGGTGGCGTTCGCGATGCTGCGCACCGCCATCGATGACGTCGAATTCGCCGGTGTCATAATGCCGGCCGGCACCCTGGTCCTCGCGAATATGGCTGCGGCTAACCGGGATCCCGCCGTGTACGACGATCCCGACCGCCTCGACATTACCCGCGACGGCGCCCCGGCGATGCAGACGTTCGGCGCGGGCATGCACTACTGCCTCGGTTCGCACCTCGCGCGCCTTGAGCTCGCCGAAGCCCTCACCGTCATGACGCAACGCATGCACAACCCGCGCCGCACCGGACCGGCCCCGTGGAAGCCGCTGACCGCGCTCAGCGGCCCGACCACCCTACCTATCGAATTCGACACCGGAGATTGAGCATCGGCCAGCGCGGCGAACGGATCCACCAGCGGCGCCAACGCGGGACATACGACCGTTGGCCTCAATCTCGGCGGTTTCATGGAGTGAGTGCGAGCACAAGACCAACGAGTTCGGCTTGGCGGTGGGTGTCGGTCTTGTCGAAGGCGTGTTGTAGGTGGGTGCGAACCGTCTCATACGACACGGACAATTCGTCGGCGATTTGTTTCAGACCTGCACCGCGGGTGAGCCGCAGCGCGACTTCGGCTTCGCCCTCGGTGAGGCGGTAGAATCGGCGCAACAGCCTTGTGGCGGAATCAGTTTCGCGTTCTGGATCCTTGATCAGGACCAACGCCGATGGCTCCGCTACCCTTTCATTAGTTTTGGTGCGATGCAGCGGGATCACCTGAATCACATAGGGACGCAGGCCCGATGGGCGCCTACAGATCAAGGAGCTTCCGCCACGAACCCCTGAATCGCCGCCGATCAGCGCACGATGCAGCGCGCGGTGCAGCTCCCGCTGGGTCTGAATAATTGCTGACCCGAGGCGTCCCGATTCGACGCGCAGTCCGTCGTGGCCGCGCAGAACTTCTTCGGCAGTGGAATTGAGACTGATCACCCGGCAATCTGTTCCGACGATGATGAGACCGTCGCGGATCGCGTCGAGCGCTCCCGAGAGGTCAGCGCTGCGCGCTCGGGCAGCTTCGAGTTGGTTGTGCGTGCGCACGGCCTGCTGCAGATGGACCACCAAGCCGCGCATTACCTTCGTGCGTTCGGGCGTGTCGAGCGACGCCTTCGGTGAGATCACCAGGAAACAGGTCGGGTGCGGACCCTCGGTGAGCCGGACGAATAACCCGTCCTCCATGCCGTTAGGGCGCATCCAGTCGTTGTAGAACTCGGGGTTTCGATTCGGAACAACGATTTCCGGTCCGGTCCGCACCACGCCGACCGGACTTTTGTCCACCGCAGCGAGCACATAGTCCAATCGCTGGTAATGCGTCGCATAGCTTTCGAAGGCGGCCACGGGAATCGTTGAAGCCTGGAACGACCAGAGCGACCAGGGTGTAGCGTCGCGCCTCAACAGCGAACCGCCTGTCGCGCCAAGCGCGCGCTGAATGTCGCGGATGGCCGCGTCCCACTGCTCGGGCGCGGCGGCCGCGGCGTAGATGTCGGCTACGAGGCGCGAGAAGTCCTCGACCGTGACCGTCGCCCGGCGCCGGATTCGCTCAGTCATCGGCTTAGCGCGAGTAGTAGACGGACGAGCTCAGCTTGGCGGTGGGTGTCAGTTTTGTCGAAGACGTGTTGCAGATGGGTGCGAACCGTCGTCACCGAGACCGACAACTCCTGTGCAATTTGCTTGAGGTTCGCGCCGTGCATCACGTGTAGGGCAACCTGGGCTTCCGCTTCGGTGAGCTGGTAGAGCCGGCGCAACAACGCTGCGGCGGGTTCGGGTTCGTCCTCTGGGTCGATAATCAGCACCAGGGCCGTTGGCTGCCGGAGTGGCTCATCGGCATTGCGGCGGTGCGAGGGCAGCACGTGAATGACGTAGGGCCGCTCGCCCGAGCGCCGAATGCAGCTGAGCGACCGGCCTGTGCGAATGGCGGACCGCTCACCGACAAGGGCATCGTTAATAGCCCGATGCAGCTCTTGTTCGACGTGCGCGGTTGTTGCGGCGATGCGTCCTGACCGTATGCAGAGCCCGTCTTCCGAACGAAGAATCCGTTCGGCGGCCGAATTCAGGTTTATCACCAGATGCTCGCCCGCGACGATGAGTATCCCGTGCCGGACAACCTCTAGCGCGCCTGCCAGCTCAACCGCGCTGTTGGTCAGCGCCGCTAGTTTCTCCTGCGTGCGCAGCGCCTGTCGCAAGTGTGGCACCAACCCGCTCATTAACTTCATACGCTCAGACGTGTCGAACGACTCGGTGCGCCTCGGCGCCGCCACGATCAAACACGAGGGGCGTTGTCCACTGGTCAGGCCCACGAACAGGCCGTCTTTGAGTTCGTTCGGTCGCAGCCAGTCGTTGTAGAACTCCGAGTTCGTCCGCGGCGCAATCAGCTCTGTCCCGGTGCGCACCGCGCCGACTGGACTGTTTCCCACCCCAGCGAGCACATAATCCAGGCGGTAGTAATGCTCGGCATAGGACTTACCGACGTCAGCCGGCGCAGTCGTGGCCTGGATCGACCACACTCCGTCCACGGCTTCACTGAGCGTGCCCACCGTCCCGCCTAGGCTGCGGCAAACTTCGTCGAGGGCCGGCTCCCAGTGCCGGGGAGTGACCGCGGCGGCGTAGATGCCGGAGACTAGGCGCGAGAAGTCCTCGACCGTGACCATTGACCGGCCCCTGATTCGCAGGCTGGTATCCGCATGGGCAGCTTCCTAGGTGTGAATCCTATGAAGAGAAGAGTAGCTGGATCTCACCCATTTGCATGAGGCATTGGGCGAGTCATGGTGCTTGTGTTCAGGCATGCTCACGCGGGCGGGTGTTATGTCGTCCGCTGCAGCGCCTGTCGTAGCTGCGGCTGATCGGCCGCGCCGCCCGGATGAGGGCAGCCACCGACGGGGTAGGGCGGCGCCAGCGATTACTGAAATGAGACGGCATGGTGGGTGCCGGGACGATCAAGGACCGGTGCGCCTGAGGTGGCCGCTGACGGGCCGCGCCGAGGAGATGCGGCTCATCGAGGCCGTGCTGTGGGATCCGGATCCTTGCGGGATGGTCATTCATGGGTCTGCCGGTATCGGCAAGAGCCGGATCGCCCGCGAAGCGCTGTCGTTTGCGGCATCAAAAGGATGCGAAACCCATTGGGCCGTGGCGACATCGTCGTCGCAAAAAATCCCGCTGGGCGCCTTCGCTCATTGGGCCGGATCGGCCGTGGGTGACACGCTACAACTGGTAGGCAGCGTGATCGAATCGCTGATAGCGGCATCGGGCGGGAGCCAAGTGGTGATCGGCGTTGACGACGTCAGTTTGCTCGATGACGCGTCGACTTTTGTGTTGCATCAGATCGTCCAGCGCCGCGCGGCCAAGCTCATCCTGACGTTGCGGGACGGGGAACCGATCAGCGCGGGGACGCGTGAGCTGTGGAAGGTTGCCCAATTCGGACGGCTCGATCTGCGGCCATTGTCACCTGAGGAAACGACCGAGCTGCTATTGGCGACCCTGGGTGGACGTTTGGATCCAGACGCTGTCCGCCGCTTATGGAACCTGACCTGCGGCAACGTTTTGTACCTGCGCAACATCGTGGAGCAGGAGATCGCCGATGGCCGGCTCGTCGAGCAGCACGGTCGTTGGTGCTGGGTCGGCGACCCGGTCGTGCCGCCCGATTTGGCTGAACTGATCGAATCGCGCATCGGTGCCCTGCCGGCACCGGTGAACGATGTAGTCGATGTGCTGGCGGTCGGCGAGCCGATCGAGCTGGGGTCGCTTACGCGTATCACCGATCCCGCGGCTGTCGAGGAGGCCGACGTGCGCGGCCTCCTCACGCTGGACCAGGTCGACGGTCGTGTCGAGGTGCGGGTGGCGCATCCGCTGTATGCCGAGGTGCGTAAGCGGCGTGCGGCACCCACCAGGCTGCGCCGGTTGCGGGGATTGGTCGCGGCTGAACTCGCCACTGCCGGCCGCGCCGACGTGCGGGCGGTGGTGCGGCGAGCGGTGTTGAGCCTCGACTCCGACCTTGAGCCGGACGCCGACCTTCTGACCAGAGCTGCTCCGGGGGCGGTGTGGCTGATGGATCTGCCCCTGGCCGATCGGCTCGCCGATGCGGCCATCCGCGCTGGCGGGGGCCCGGAAGCGAATTTCCTGCGCGCGTATGTCTTATCGTCGCTGAGCCGAGGCGAGGAGGCCGACGCGGTACTCGCGGACATGCCCACTAGCGAATTGGCCGACGGCGAGCGTGCCAGGCTCGCCAATCTGCGGGCCACCAACAGGCTGTTCACCCTCGCGGATCCCCAAGGGGCAAAAAGGCTGATTGACGACGCGACGCGCGCGATACCGGCGCAGGCGCGCAGCTGCATCAACGCCTTTCTCACCGTGTACTGGGCGGCGATGGGCAGGCCCTACGCCGCCCGCGAAGCGTCGAAAGGTGTTGTGCTGGAACAGCTATCCGATGTGGCCGCGCGCTTTATAGCGTGGGCTAGAACTGTTGCCGCAGGGGACGCCGGTCGCACCAGCGAAGCCGCGGTCGCCGCGAACACCGGATACCCCGTGGCGGTGCGTGGCTTCGTCATCATCACTGACGCGCACGTCGGCGCTCTGTTGCTGGCTGGTCAGATACCGGAAGCCCGGGCAGCGGCCGAGTGGCTGCGCCAACGGGCGTCCAACGTTTCAGGCCCGGGCCACCTACAGAGTGCTCCCGTCGCGGCTCGCGCCGCTCTTGGCGCGGGCCGCCTCGATGCCGCATGCGCGCTTCTTGAACCCGTCATCGACACGTTGGCGGCGTCCGGCGAGCGCAACGGATGGGTGTACCGCTGCCAGATCCCACACACGATCGCGCTCGCCATGCGCGGATCAACCGGTGATGCCGTCGCCGCACTTGCCCGGCTTGAGCAGCAGCGGCATCCGGGTTGGCGCTACCTCGACTACGAGTACGAGCTGGCTCGCGCGTGGGTGGCCGCCTGCCAGGGCGCTGTCAGCAATGCAATCGCGATGACGCTCTCGGCGGCCGGGATCGCCAGCGCCAATGGGCAATTCGCTGCCGAAGTGATGTGTCTGCAGACCGCGGTGCAGTTTGGTGACGATTCCAGTGCGCCGCGCTTACGCGAGCTCGAAACGATCGTGGAAGGACCACGCGCCGGTGTTGCGGCCCGATTCGCTGAGGCTCTTCATGTCGGGGATGCGGCTGTATTAGCGTGGGTGTCGCAGGAATTCGAGCGCATGGGTGATCGGGTTGCGGCGATGGACGCGACCGCCCACGCAGCTATCGCATATCGCCGACAGGACAAACGCGGGTCGGCGTTGGCATGCTCGACGCGCGCCGAGGCGTTCGCGCAGCAGTGCGGCGGCGCCAGCACACCGGCGCTTCGGCAGGCCGCCGAGCGGGTGCCGGTGACCGGTCGCGAACGAGAAATCGTGATGCTCCTCGGTGAAGGGTTGTCTAACCGTGAGATCGCTGCGAGACTGACGCTGTCGGTCCGTACCGTCGAGAACCACATCTACAATGCGATGGGCAAAACCGGCACGGCCAGCCGCGACGACCTCGCCGCTCTGATGCGTCCACGCATCGCCAAGCCCCGGTAACGACGTCAGCGCGAGGCGCTCGCAGAACGGGCATTGCGATGGATGCAATCGTGGACGGTCGGCTGCTGCGTTCCGTCCAAATCCGTAGACCGTTCAGCTGGATACCAGGCACGAGATGCCTTCATACTGTCGAGGAAAGACGGCGCCGAATTCACAGGCATAGCAAAGGCGGGCTGCTCAATATGCCTGGTACCGCGCAGGCGGGTCGCGCTGCAGCGCCCAGGGGCGCCCGGAGCACTGATCTGGTACATGACCGATCGATCATTACCGTCAACGAAAATGCCGGCGCGGCATCGAATCTGAAAGCACTATCTGCTCCCACCGAAGCCGCGGCCACCTTGGGCCAGCTAGAGCGATAACCGCAACGGCGTTGTAGTCGCCAGCGCGTCTGTCGCCCGCCTATTGACCGGCGAGCGCGAGATCCTCGGGACCGGCAGCTGCCGCTGTATCGAAGCCGTCACTCCAGTCGGCCGTGTCCTTTGCCGGGCTTGTGTTACATTGTGGCGTTCATGTCGATGTGGCTCAACCCTCCAAAGGCATGATGCAGCAACAGCTTTCGAGTTCAATACCCCCCCCTGGGGAAGTGCTCGGTATCGATCGACAATACGCAAGTCGTGATTTTGCGTTACCTGTGCGATCGAGCTGCGGCTGAGGACGTACTAGGCCCAGCTGGATCCAACGGCGCTGTCGGTGGAGGCCATGTTGGCCCCGGCGGTTTGGACTTTTTGCCCATGGGCGTTGGCCTGCTCGTAGATGACCTGGAAGTTGCGGCCCAACTGGGTGATGAACTCTTGGCAGGCCACCGAACCCGCACCGCCCCAAAAGTCCCCGGCGGCAAGCACATCGCGGATGATGGCCTGATGCTCGGCCTCCAAGGAAGCGGCCTGGGCGCGGATCAGGGCGCCGTGGGCGTCGACGTCGCCGAATTGGTAGTTGATGCTCATCGTCGGTTCTCCTAACTGCCTAGCATCTGCTGTGAGGCTTGCTCTTGCTGTTCGTAGTTGTTGGCGTCGCGGATCAGGCCGTCGCGCACCCCGTGCAGCATGGTGACGATGTTGCGGAACGCGGTGTTCGTTTGGCCCATGGTGTCGTAGGACGCGGCCTGAGCGGTCCCGCTCCATCCGGCACCGGCAATGTTCAGCGAGGACGCCCACATCTTGCGAGCTTCATCTTCGACGGTTTGGGCGTGCACATCGAAACGGCCTGCCATGGATCGCATCTCGTTCGGATCGGTCATAAAGCGTGTAGTCATTGGAGTGTTTCCTTACCTGGAAATCATCAGTTTTGCTCGACGTGGCCGGCGTGATGGCCGCCTGCCAAAACGAATTGGTGCTCTCCTTTGTTATCCGACGGTCGCCGAGGGCGGTACCACTGTCAGGCGGGGCATGAAGCGAAGGTCGGTTTCGCCGACGTTGCCTATGCCGCGCCCGGGCATCGTTGCCAGCGGCGCGCCGAGCATGCTTGCGGGAGCCCCCGTTGTGGCTCCTGGGGCAGTGGCCAGGCTGGTGCTGGGCAGCGCCGTCGCGGCAGGACTCATTGCCGGGGCCGCCGAAGCCCAGGTTTGGGGCACCGACAACGCCCCGACCGTGGCCGCGCGGCCCACTCCCGCCGACACGGCCGCCCCGCCGAGTCCTGCTGAGCCGGGTGCTCCCAGCGCGCCGGACGCGAGCGCGCCCGTCAACCCCGGTCCCGAAGCTGCGGTGCTGGCGGCGGTGACGGCCGGCATCAAATTCTTCATCTGATTCGCGTTCGAGAGCAGCGAACTCGATATCCACCCGACCGAACTTGTCATCGACAACGCCGGATTCATGGAACTGAGCGACGAACTCAGCGACGACAGCGACCCCGTGGACGACTCGGACGTGGACGATAGCGGCGAGGCGAGCTGCTGCAGAGCCGTGGGCACCGTGGAGGTCACCTGTGACAGGACCGCCTGGGTGTCGGTGCTGGCCGAGCTGCCGACAGCTTGGCCGACCGCGGTCCCCTGTCCGGCCAGGCCGGCCGGGTTGCTGGTGGGCTGCGGCGGGATGAACTGGGTCAGGAGCGACGCACTGGCCGAGGCGGCCGCGTAGCCATACATCGCGGCGGCGTCCTGGGCCCACATCGCCGTGTACTGTGCCTCGGTGGCCGCGATCGCGGGCGTGTTTTGCCCGAGGATGTTGGTCGCGATCAGCGACAGCAACAGGCTGCGGTTGGCCGCGATGACTGGTGGCGGCACCGTCATCGCAAAGGCTGCCTCATAGGCGGCCGCGGCCTCCATGGCCTGCGAAGCCGTCTGCTGTGCCGTGGCGGCAGTGGTGTCCATCCACGCCACGAAGGGGGCGCTCGCGGCGGCCATCGCCGTCGACGCTGGACCTAGCCACGGTCCGCTGGTCAGCTCCGCAACTACCGAGGAATACGAAGCGGCCTCCGCATATAGCTGCTCGGCGAGCCCCTCCCAGGCCGACGCTGCGGCCAGCATCGAGCCCGGCCCCGGACCGGCATAGATCCTTGCCGAGTTGATCTCGGGTGGCAAAGCTGCGAAATCCATCATTTCACCTCGGAATGCTTAGCCGGCCGCGATCGCGTTGGCGGCCTCGGTGAGCGCATACGAGTCAGCGCTGACACCAAGGGTTTTCGCGACCAATTCGTGGATCGCCGCAGCTTGGGCGCTGACGGCCTGGTACATCTGCGCGTGCGCGGCAAACTGCAGCGCCGTCAACGCCGACACCTCATCGGCGGCGGCGGGACCCACCCCGGTCGTCGGTGTGGCCGCGGCCGCGTTTTCGGCGCTCATCGCCGAGCCGATGCCCTGCAGGTTACCGGTCGCCGCCGTCAACATTTGCGGGGCGACGGTGAGTGAGAACATGGATTTCTCCTTGGAGACTTGGGATTACGGACATGGGCTGACCCCGTCCGCTGCGGTGTGTTAAGGCGCTGGTGCGGTCGCCGCGGCATGGAAGCCGCGTCGCCTGATTCGGCTAGACAGCGTCAGGGAGGATTGATGTGTTCAATGGCCCGGCATTCATCCGGGCGAAAGGGGCGGCAGAGATTGGTGATGGTGAGCGAGTGCTCACCGATCCTCGTGGCGTAACACAATGGCCTGCCGCCGGCCGATCACCGGCGAGCTATGCAGAACCGCGTCAAGAGGTCTCGACCGGTGAAGGCAATGGCAGCCGCGCGGGGCGGGGCCCGCCCGACCGGCACCACAAGTTTGACCCGCGAACCTGCGACGGCGACCACCGCGACCGCGAGACCGAGTTCCACCAGCGCGGTAACCGGCCCCGGCACCGGCATAGCCCCGAACACCTTGGAGCATTTGGCGGCCAGGCCGCGGTAAAGCGAAGCATGGTCGGCCTGCATCCCGGGCCCGCCAGTGCCAGACCCGCCATCCGCCGATGTCACGAAGGCGTGCGGTGGGTCAAACGCGAGAGGAGCGAAATGCACCAGCCCGCACCCCAGGGCGCCGAGGGCCAGCCACACTGCAGCCGCGATCGCGACGACAGCGCGCAACCGCACCGAACTGCCTGCGCCGCCGGGTTTCATAGTGTCTCAACTGTACCTGTCTATAGGGGGGTATGCCATACATAGGGCGGTCGATACCGCATCGTGCCCGGGCCGCGATCGTGCCTCCTGGCGGCCCTAATGCTGCAGCTCAAGCAGATATCAGCAGTCGGGCCGCAGGGACTGACGCGCACAATTGCACCTCCATCCCAAATACCCCTACCCACCGGAGGTATAGCGGCGCCCGAGCTGGCATTCCTCTACCGAGGCGGTAATCGGTGCGTCGGCCCGCTCGCACGACAACACCAACTCGCGGCTTCGATCTATCGGCCCGGACACATAAGGACTCACCCGGCAGGCGATGCCCCCGGCCGAGCCGTTGGCAGCTGTTCACGTCGAATCCCTTAATCGCATGGGGATTTCGCGCCGATCGGGTGCTTAACGGTGGATCCTGCGGATTCACATGGGTCATTACCAGGTGACGACATCGAGGTGACCGAACGTGAGCAATCTTGCGCCTGGTTGCGTGCCGATGCCATTCTGCGGCGACTCTTTGGGGTCAGAGTCGTCGTCATCGCGGGCCGGCGTCCGACAGGATGACCAGGAGACGGGGACACAGATGCCTTGCCATGTGGCGGTGTGAATCGCCGGCGTCGGCCCCGGCCGGTTATCGCCGGTACCGCCGCTTGGAAGCCGCCAAGCTCGGAATGAGCCGGTTGCAGGTCGCGTGCGGGTTCGAGACGGTAGAGGGCAACTGCGGCGATGATGCCGATGAGAACCAGCCCGCCCCAAACCAGTGCGCCGGCGCTCAGCCGTTGTGCCGCACCGAATATCGATCCGGTAGCCAGGTTGCCGACGAGGATTCCGGCTCCGACGATGGTGTTGTAGAACCCATAATGGGTGGCCACGAGCCGGCCTCCGGCCAGCGAGACGACGGTGTCCATCTCGAACGGGAAGACCGCGGCCGAACCGACGGCCAGCAGCGCCGCCGACACCAGCAGGGCCCCCACCGCCGCGGGTGTCCCGAACCGATGGCCGTCGGGGACGACCGTCAGCGGCACGAACGAGGCCGCCAGGATGGCCACACCGATGGCCAGGCTACGTCCGGATCCCCAGCGTTTGGTGAACCAGCGGGTGATGCGCAGCTGTCCGATCACCGCAACCAGGCCAGAGACAACGAAAAGAGCTGCAACCAAAGCCTTTCCAGAGCGCGGCGTCAGCATCGACGCCTGCAGCGGCAGCGCCAGGTACACCTGGAAGGTCAATACGTAGGAGCCGATCATCGCCGCCGCGAAGAGCAGGAACGGCCGATTGCGGGCGACAACCCGCCAGTCCTGCAGGAACGACTTCTGCTGCGGCGCCGAATCGACACCGCGTCGCGGCAACGCCAACAGCTGCGCCACGGTCAGCACTGCGAACACGGCCGCCGCTGCCGCCGCCGTGACCTGAAAGTCGACGGCCACCAGGACCAGTCCGACCAGCGGACCCAACAGGATTCCGGCCTGATAGAAGAGGTTGAATATGGCGAAGGCCTCCACCCGGCGATCTCCGGCGTCAGCGGCCAGATAGGCCCGCACCGCCGGGTTGAACAACGCGCCGGCGAACCCGGTGGCCGCCGCGGCGATCAGCACAGCCGGCAACGACTGGGCCACCACAAGCAGCGCGAATCCGCCTGTGCGCAGCAGACATCCAGCCACGATCAACGGCTTATAGCCCACCCGGTCGGCCAGTGTGCCGCCCACGATGAACATGCCCTGCTGGGAGAAATTCCGCACGCCGAGCACCAATCCGACCGCCCAGGCCGCCAGCCCGAGCGGGCCAGCCAGGTACCCGGCCAGATACGGCATCAGCATGTAGAAACCCATGTTGATGCCGAACTGGTTGAGCATCAGGACCTGGCTGGGCCGGTCGAAGCCTCGAAACCGGGTGAGGAAATCCCTCATGCGGCTGCGATCAGTGCGGGATTGACGACGGTGCTGGTGCGAGTCCAGGAGGTCACCACCTGCTGGGTGGGGTCGGTGATGACGGTGGGCTCGGCGACGGGTTGCCAATCCAACAGCTGGTGCTGGTGGCAGTAGTCGTCGTTGTAGATGGTGTCGAAGTAGCGTTGCGGACCGTCAGGAAACACCGCGGCGATGCGGGTGTCCTGCGGGAAGGTGCGCGCGGCCCAGCCCGCGACCAGCGCCACGGCCCCCACGCTCCAGCCGCCGCTGGCGAAGTTGCTGGCCGCCAAAGTGCGGCACGCCCACACCGACTCCTGCGGGGCCACCCAGTGCACCTCGTCAAAGGCGGCGTAGTCGATGTTGCGCGGATAGATGCTCGAGCCCAGCCCGCGCATCAACCGGCTGGCCACCGGCTGACCGAAAATAGTCGAGCCGATGGTGTCGACCCCGATCAGCTTCATCGCCGGGTTGAACTCGCGCAGCACCCGCGCCACCCCGGCCGAATGCCCGCCGGTGCCCACCGAGCACACCAGCACATCCACCCCGCCGAGCTGATCAAGCAGCTCCAACGCCAACGACCGGTAGCCGGTGATGTTGTCGGGGTTGCTGTACTGGTCGGGGCACCAGGCCCCCGGCTCGGCGGCCAACAGCTGGGCGACCCGGTCTTTACGGGCCTGTTGCCAGCCCCCCACCGGGTGCGGCTCGGTGACCAGCTCGACATCGGCGCCGTAGGCGGCCAGCATGTGACGCACGATCGGCTCCATGCCGGTGTCGGTGACCACGGTGACCGGATGCCCATAGGCCTGGCCGGCCAACGCCAGCCCCAACCCCAGGCTGCCGCTGGTGGATTCCACGATGCGCGCCCCGGGAGCTAATTCGCCGCGGGCCCGGGCGGCTTCGACCATGTGCAGGGCCGGGCGGTCTTTCATGCTGCCGCCGGGATTGAACCCTTCCAGCTTGGCCCAAAACCCGCGTCCGGGCGGGGCGAACGGCGCCTCAATGCGCAGCACCGGGGTATGGCCCACCATCGCACCGGGACGCCGATAGGTGTCGGTGCCGGGCAGGGCGCACTCACGTGGCTGAACAACTTTGAGCGCCGGGATCGGGTGAACATAGTTATCGAAAGACAAAACATCGGTCATGAGAATCGTCGCTTTCTTGCGAACGCCGCGAATCAGTGCGGCACTTGACAGGGGTCAGCGATCACCAGCCGCCGAGCACACACGTGCTGCAAACGACCTGGCGCTGACCAGTCAGCGACGAGACAAGCAGAACCGGGTCAACACGTCTTGACCGGTAACAGAAAGAGCCGGGGCGCGCGGGGGGCCGCGCCCGGCGGGCACCCCAAACCGGGCCAGCCCACCGGTCAGCGCCACGGCGGCCACCGCACTCAACGCGATTAACGCAGCCACCACCGCGCCCGAGCGCGGCAGCACCGCCGTGGTGAACTGCTCGTGATGGTCGCCCGAGGAACCCTTGCCCACATGCGGATGATCGACATCAACGGTGAACTCACCACCCAGCGAAGCCACCAACGCATGCGCCGACTGCGACATCGAAGACTGCGACACCGAAGACTGCGAATGCCCCATCACGCTGTGGGCACCGATGAGAACCCACGCCGTCAACCACGCCGCAGCCCCCACGGCCACTACATACCGGAGCCGAGGCAACCCGCTAGCGCCGCCGAATATCACGACACACCGGCCCTGGCGATATGCGAGAAAACCGAGGATGAGCCGGGGTATTTCCGATGCGCGGATTCGCAGCTCATGGTGTGCGTCGCCGATGAGCAGTTCACTGCGCGCCCGGTGGACATAGAAGCAGAATATACCCCGTACCCGTATATGTAAACCGGGGCCTTTGGCGGTCGAGCAGTCCTAGGTTGCGCCTGACCAGATGCTGACGACGCTCCACGGACTGCACGACGGCCGGCATAGTTGTGCCCGAGATCGACCGTCACCGTCGGCCCGGCATATCGATTACAACCAGTGCCCCGCCGCACCTACCACCGGGTTCATCGACCCAGCGGCCTTTGCGCCGTGATGTAGTGCAGCAACAATCGGTCACCGGTGCCGACGATGGAGAACCCCGCATCGGTAATCAGCTCATCGAGCTGGTGTAGCCGGTTCTGCTCCCTGGCATGGGCGTTGAAAACAGCAGCAATCCGGTGCAAGGTGCCACCGCCCGAGGGGCGAAGATCGGCGATGCATAGCCGCCCGCCCGGTCGCAGAACTCGAAACATTTGCCGCACTGCGTCGGCACGTCGGTCGACTGGAAAGTGGTGAAACGCCAAGCTAGATACCACCACGTCGAACGATTGGTCGGAGAAGGGCAGATCTTCGGCGGAGGCAACCTGAAAGGCCGCGTTCGCCGGCGCACGCCGCGCGGCGTAGTCCACCATCGATTGTGAAGGATCGATCCCGACAACGCTGCCACCCGGGTGCACCGCCCGTGCGATTCGTCGAGTGAAGTATCCGGTCCCGCAGCCGACGTCGAGCACCCTATTGCCGGGCTCGGCGCCGGATAGCCCGACCAGCCGGTCCCACATGCGCGCACGTAGCCCCAGAGACCACGCATTGGTGGCCCATTCGTAAGTACGGGGATAGTTGAGTACCCACCCGGACCCGTCACCGTGCCGATGATCAGCGAACAGCCTCTGCGCCAGTCCCATCTAAAAATCCTTCCTGTATATGCTTTCAGTGCGGCCAACCCAACGGTACAGCAATACCCCCATGCGGTATATTCAAGCTCGGCGGAGCGGGACGCGGCTCTTTCGGATCGAACGAAACACCGAACGGCGCAATGAAAGACAGGTACAGGCGTGCGCGAATTGACTTTTGACAGGGCGCGACTTAGCAGGCGGAGTTTTATGGCTGCCACCGTTGCCGGCGGGTTCGCCCTGGCCGCCTGCGGCCGATCCGACGAGCAAACACATACCGGCAACACGGCGATGGCGGCCGCCATCGCTGCTGCCGAGGCGGCGCGGCCCCACACCGGGCGCACCGTAACGGCGGCACTGACGCCTCAACCGACAACAATCGACCTCGGTGGCATCACTGTGCGCACGATGGCCTACGGTAACGCCATCCCGGGGCCCGTGATCCGCGCCAATGTCGGTGACGAACTCGCGGTCACGGTCACCAACCGGCTCGATTCGGCCACCTCGGTGCATTGGCACGGCATCGCGCTGCGCAACGACATGGACGGCGTCGCACCCGCCACCCCGAACATCGACGCCGGCCGCGACTTCACCTACCGCTTTTCGGTACCTCACCCCGGCACCTATTGGGCGCATCCGCACGTCGGCCTGGACGCCGACTATGGTCTGTATCTGCCCGTGATCATCGATGACCCCCGAGAGTCGGGCCGCTACGACGCCGAATGGATCGTCGTACTCGACGACTGGACCGACGGCGTCGGCAAGACCCCCAGGCAGCTCTACGACGATTTGACCAATCAGCGCAGGCCCAGCATGAGCAGCATGCCCGGCATGGGAAACATGCCCGCCATGGAGATGGACGGCGTCGGGACCAGCAATCTGCTCGGCGGCGATCCAGGCGATATTGCCTATCCGCACTACCTCATCAACGGCCGTATTCCCGCCGCTCCCACCACATTCAGCGCCAAGCCCGGACAGCGCATCCGGATCCGGATCATCAATTCCGGCTCCGACACCGCGTTCCGCGTCGCGCTAGCCGGGCACTCGATGACCGTCACCCACACCGACGGCTACCCCGTAGTGCCCACCGAGGTCGACGCGCTACTGATCGGCATGGCCGAACGCTACGACGTCGTCGTCACCGCCGCCGATGGCGTTTTCCCGCTGGTCGCTCTTGCCGAAGGCAAAAATGCGCTGGCGCGGGCTGTGCTCTCCACCGGCGCCGGTAACGCCCCTGATCCGGGTTTCCAGCCGCCCGAACTCAACAAGCGAGTCGGCACCGTCGAAATGTTCTCCGCCGCACCGGAAGTCGATTTGGGTGTGGCCAAATCCGATGTGAATCTCCCGGTGGTCCTCAGTGGCGACATGACGAAGTATGATTGGCTGATCAACGGCGAGCCCTACAGCAAGACCAAGCCGCTACAGGTACGCCAGGGCCAACGCGCCACGCTGGCATTCGACAACACCACCATGATGTACCACCCGATGCACCTGCACGGACACACTTTCCAGGTGATCAAGCCCGATGGCACGCCCGGCCCCCGCAAAGACACCGTCAACGTACTGCCCAAGCAGAAATTGAGCGCCGTCCTCGTCGCGGACAACCCCGGCGTCTGGATGTTCCACTGCCACAACACCTATCACCAAGAGGCCGGCATGATGACTCGCCTCGAGTACACCAGCTGAGCCATCACGGCGTGCGCGCAGTCCCTCAACATGGCTAGGGTGATGCCGAGGTCGCTAGCCTTGCTAGACGAAGATTGTCTGAGATGTCATTCTCGACGGCCTGGATTGAGTGGCGTGCGCTCCGGCAGGCTTCTAATTGGTGAGTAACCCAAACCACCGTTCAACCTGCTCGAGCACGACGAGTATGTTGGGGTGAAGCAGATTCGGACTCGAGGATGGGTGACGAGCCGTTTCGTTATCCGTCGAATTTCACGAACGATGTGTCGTTGCGTCGGTGGGGTGCGAGTGCAAGGGGCTACGCCGCCCGCTGAGTGCCCCGTGGCCGCTAGTGGTGCGCCATTTGTCCGTCTTCTTGGTCTATGCTCCCGGCACAGTGGTATCCGGGCGGTATTGCGGGCAGTAGGCATTGACTGCGGTGCCGAAGAAATAGCCGGCCACGTGTGCCGACAGGTCGGTGTCTTTTACCAGCGACAAAATCAGGTTGGCCGGCGTCTGGCCTGCATCGAGTCCGGTGCACACTTTATGGCCGGCCGTGATCGCGACATCGCGGTTGGTAAAGACGATCCCGTGTTTCTTGAGCGCGGCGAGGAAGTCATCGTCAGTTTGATCCGCTGATACAGGTGGAGCGAATTGCAGCGCAGCAGCGAAGAGCAGGATTACGCTCGTTGTCAACCATTTCCACCGAGGCACATTGGTTTGGGCCATTAATCGCTCCTGCGGGTGCTAAAAGGTCTTGAGACGCGGGAGCGTCGGGGGCCACCGACATGGCTTTGTTTGGTGCGCGCGCGGCGTCGTCGACGTTGGATGATGATGAATGCCACTGCCAGGGCGACCGCGATGGTGGCGAGGATGGCAGTTCCTGTGATCTGCTGGATGTCGTTGTAGTGCGGTAGGTAGTTGGCTTCCGCGGCGAATCGCCCGTTGCGTGGCGTGCTCATTTGGTGACCTTTCGGATTGGCCCAAATTCATCGGCCGCTGAGCTGGACAGCCTTGACGATGAGCAGGACGGCGCCGACGACGAGGTAGCCGCGCAGCGCAATCATGCCTAGACGGGTCCCTGGCGACCACGTCACGGGCTCTAACAAGGTCAGTGGTGGCATTCGCCAGCTATTGCGGTCAATAGGCCGCGCCGGGCTCGATGCCGCCGGTGGTGAGGGCTGGCGGCGACCCATCCAACGAAGTGCCGGTACCGTGGCTGCGGCGAGTATGACCAAGGTCAGTGCCAGGTAGCCGGCGACAACGATCACGTCGAGGCCGGGGAACAAGGTAGTCGCCATCAGGATTCCCGACAGCAACAGCAGGACGCCGACGATCAGCCCGGCAACCCAGTTGAGCCAGGGCCGATTCACCCAGGGGCCCAATACTTCCCGGTCGTTGCACAGCAGCAGGAGGAACACGCTGGCGCTGGGCAACAGCAAGCCAGCGAGGGCCTGCACGGCGGTGGTGATCAACCCAAGGGGGGCGCCAGGAATCAGCACGATCGCCGCCGCAAACGACACCATCGCGCTGTAAGAAAGGTAGAACGGTTTGGCATCGGCGAACCCCCGGTGCAGCGAGTGTTTCAGGCCGAATACGTCGCCAAAGGCGTAGCTGGTGGCCAGGGTCACTGCGGCGGCGCCGACGATCGAGGCGTCCATCAGCACGATCGCGAACAACCAGCCGAGCGTCGAATTGTGTTGGCCCAGCAGATGCGAGATGGCGCCGGCGTCGGTGAAACCACCTGCTGTGCCAGTGGAGCGCGCCGCCCAATCGCCGATCATGACCAGCGCGGTGGCGCCGATCACCACGATGAACGCCCCCAACACCGTATCGGCGCGCTCGTAGCCCATAAATCGAGGTGTAATGCGCTTGTCGACGACGTTGGACTGCTGAAAAAACAGCTGCCAAGGCGCCACGGTGGTGCCGACGATGGCAATGATCAAAAGCACCGCATCCGAGGTCACGCCACCGGAGATGTTCGGCACCACAAATGATTTGGCGGCCTGGGCCCACTGTGGGTGCGCCATCAACAGGATTGGGATCTGCACCAAAGTGATGGCGATGAAGACGAACATAGCCCGCTCCCACCGGCGAAAGCTGCCGCTGGCCATGATCGCGATGAGCGCGATCGCTGAGACCGGAACGACAATGTATTTGGAGATACCGATGTAGGTGGCGGCCAAAGTGATGCCGATGAACTCGGTGACGATCGTGAGGAAGTTGAGCAGGAACAGGTCGCCGACGGAGAACCAGCCCCAGCCGCGGCCGAAGCGTTCGTTGATCAAGCGGGCGTGTCCGACGCCGGTAACCGCGCCGAGCCGGACCACCATCTCTTGGTTGACGATGAGCACCGGGATGAGCAGGAGTAGCACCCACAGCAGGGAGTAGCCATAATTTTGGCCAGCTTGGGTGTAGGTGGCCACCCCGCCGGCATCGTTATCGCCGACCATCACAATGATTCCGGGACCGATAATGGCAAGCAGCGTCAGCAGCCGCGTCTTGAAAGTGCGGGGATGGTCGGTTTCCGCGACGTTAATGCGCCCGAAGGCGCCCTCGATATCACCGAGGTGAGCCGAGTCAAGCACAGCGGTGCGCTTCGGTGGTGGCGACTCGGATCGGTGAGTCGCTGCTGCGTGGCCGGTGGCCTTCTCGCCGGAGGTCACGGCGCCTCACTCTCTGGTGCAGGCGCGTCGCGATCGTCATGCGGTGGGGTGATTTCGCGGACCGGGCGGGGGGCGGGTTCGCGGCGACGCCAATCCTCGGGGATGGTGGCTTCTAGCACGTCGTCGACGGTGACAACCCCGAGCACGCGGTCCTGGCCGTCGACGACGGGGATGGAGTAGAGGTTGAAGTCGGCCATCAATAGGGCGACGTCGGTCAGATCGGCTTCAGCGCCGATTCGAATTGGGTCGCAATCCATCAGTGCTTCAACGGTTTGACCGGGTTCGGCTTGCAGCAGGTCGATCACCGACACGACACCAGCCAGGCGGTTGTCTTCATCAAGGACATGCATCTTGACCAATGCCTCGGGCTGTATCGTCGTGGCGCCCGCGATCAGTGCCAGCGCCGTGCCGGCAGTGGTGCTTGCGGCGCAGGAGACGAAGTCGACGTTCATCAGGCCGCCGGCACTGTCGGGGTTAAAGCCCATCAGGGTGATCACCTTCGTGCGCTGCGGGCCCGGCATCAGCTCCAGCACGCGCCGGCGCCGCGATTGACGCAGGTCTGCGATCGCGTCGGCGGCGTCGTCGGCGCGCATCCGGCCCAATAGTGCGGCGACCTCGTCATCGGCCATGTCATTGAGCAATCGGCTGGCCTTGTCAGGGTCGAGTTCTTCGAACACGTCGGCTTCCAATTCCGGGTCGCTGCGGACCCGGTCGAGGATCTCCCCACCCTCGGCTTTGTCAGCGTCTTCGAGAAGATCAGCGATGTCCGCGGGTTTGAACCCGCCGAGCCGGCCTGACTGACGTCGCGATGCACCGGAGCGGGCGTGGCCGATCAGTGGTTCGAATGCCTTCCAATCTCGGGCCGCATGCCCACCCCGACTTTTGACTAGTCCGAAGAACCGCGCCGGGCGGCGAGTATCCAGACGGGCAAGCACCCACCCGCCGCCGGTATCTTCGAGCTCCACGTCATAGGCGCGTACCAACTCCACGGCAGCCACATCGATCAACCGGTGTCCTAGCACATCAGTGCGCAGCAACACCTCGCCGTCGCGGCGTTCGAAACCGCGCAGATCGATTTTGTGTGTCGCCAATACCACGCGGTCTGGGGCGTACTGAGAAATGGAGGGGCTGCCGATGAACACCCGCCGCCTCCCCACCACAGCGACGATCCCACTCACCAACGGATACTCGTCGGCGCCGCGCAGCCGCACGATCACGTCCTGCACCCGGCCCACAGCCTCGCCCGACCGGGCCAGGACCGGCGCGTGCAGCAACTCTGAGAGATGCATAACCGGGTGCGACCCGACCTGCTTAGCTGGCGTTTCTGGTCCACTCACTTGTGCTTACCTTTCTTACCGGGGCGCTCGTCGGGCTCAGGATGCCGTAGCCCACTCGAACGGGTAACCCCCGCGAGTCACGCGCACTTCGGGGATTCGCTGCGGGGGAGACGCGACGGCATGGGCAATCAATTGGCGACCAGGGCCGACATCGCGTCCTGATACCGCCGCCACGGCGGTACTTGACGATCCTGGACGGGCCGTAGATTCGTTGCATCGTTACGTTGAATCGTGACTCGATGGCCTTGGCCCAGCAAGTGGTTTGATGCGTCCGGCGCGCACGCCATTGGCGATGACGACGACCTCGGTGAGCTCGTGCACGAATACCACCGCAGCCAAACCCAGGGTCCCGAACAGCGACAGCGGCATCAGCACGGTGATGATCGCTAGCGATAGCCCGACGTTTTGCAACATGATCTGCCGGGAACGGCGGGCATGGTGCAGCGCTTGGGGCAGATGGCGCAGGTCTTGGCCCATCAACGCGACGTCGGCGGTTTCGATGGCGACGTCGGTTCCCATGGCGCCCATAGCGATTCCCAGGTCGGCGGCGGCCAGGGCCGGAGCATCGTTGACGCCGTCGCCAACCATCGCGGTCCGCCGCTGGGCACGTAGCTCTGTGACCAGGTGTGCCTTGTCCTCAGGACGCAGCTCGGCGTACACGTGCTCGATTCCGGCTTCGGCGGCCAAAGCTGAAGCGGTGGCGCGATTGTCGCCGGTGAGCATCGCCACCTGGTAGTTGCCGGCTCGCAATTCGGCGACGACCTCGGCGGCTTCCGGACGTAGTTCGTCGCGCACGGCGATGGCCCCGAGTAGCCGCCCGTCGCGTTCGACGAGAACCGTTGTGGCTCCGGCGTGTTGCATGCGCATGACGTCCTCGGTGAGGTCGGCTGGATCGAGCCAGCCGGCGCGTCCCAGTCGGACATCGTGGCCGTCGACTCGGCCGGTCAATCCGGCGCCGGGGATGGCTTGCACGTCGCTGGCCGCGGCGACCGACGTTCGGGTCGTGGCGAGAACAGCCGCGGCCAGTGGGTGCTCGCTGCGGGCCTCCAGCGCGGCTGCCACCGCCAGCACGTCTTCGTGAGTGGCGCCCCCAGTGGTGGCGACCTCGATGACCGCGGGCCGATTGGCCGTCAGGGTTCCGGTCTTGTCCAGGGCAATTGCGCCGATGGTGCCCATGCCTTCCAGGGCGGCGCCACCTTTGATGAGTACACCGAACCGGGCGGCCGCCCCGATGGACGCCACCACCGACACGGGCACCGCGATGGCCAATGCGCATGGCGAGGCAGCAACCAGTACCACCAGAGCACGTTCGATCCAGACGGCAGGGCTACCGAAAATGCTGCCCACCCCGGCGATCGCGGCCCCGGCGATCATGATGCCCGGCACCAGCGGTCGCGCGATGCGGTCGGCCAGTCGCTGACTGGCGCCCTTGCGCGCCTGCTCGGCTTCCACGATGTGCACGATGCGCGCCAGCGAGTTGTCTTCTGCCGTTGCGGTGACCTGCACCAGCAGCGCGCCGGAACCGTTGATCGACCCGGCGAACACGTCGTCGCCGGGTCCGGCTTCGACCGGTACGGATTCACCGGTGATCGCGGAGACGTCCAATGAGGTGCGACCGTCACGAATGATGCCGTCAGTGGCCAGACGTTCACCTGGTTTGACGATCATTTGATCACCGACCTGAAGGTCGGCTGCGGCCACCACGGTTTCGCTGCCCGCGCGCAGCACTGTGGCCTGATCCGGCACCAGCGACAGCAGCGCGCGCAAGCCGCGGCGCGTACGCGACACCGCGAATTCCTCCAAGCCCTCACTGATGGAGAACAAGAACGCCAGCATGGCAGCCTCGCCGACCTGACCGAGACCCACGGCGCCGGCCGCAGCGATGGTCATCAACGTGCCGACACCGATGTGGCCCTGCGTAAGTCGCTTGATGGCCGACGGCACGAATGTCGAGGCCCCCACCGCCAAGGCGACGACTTTGAAACCCAGAGCGACCGGCCCCAGCGGAGTGACCCATGCGGTGATCACCGACCCCGTCAGCAACACCCCGGACAATGCAGCGCGTCGCAGCTTGACGACCTGCCAGAGCCGCTCCGGCGCGTCCTCGCTGTCATCATGCTCGCAGCAGCCATCGCTAACCGTCCCCCAAGGACGACGCTGTTCAACGTCACACGAACCCGACCGCACCCGCGTGCTCCAGTCGATGACTCGTTGCACCACACCGGGCTTGCGGCCGTCCGCCGAGTGCGGGGTACGCGGTGGCACCGACGCTACCGGGATGTGCTCGGCATCGGCGATCGCAGACAGGACGGAGGCTGTGTCGCAGCGCTCAGGCGTGTACCAGATCACCACTGAGGCGGTGCGCGGATAGGCCCGCACGGCTTCGACGCCGGTGACCATACCAACGGCGTCCTCGATCGCCACCGCGCGGACGGTGTCGAATCGAAACCCGCTGGCGTGCACCCGCATTCGTCGCGCCGTCGCAGACACAACGGTCAGCCTCAGGTCGGCATCGGGATGCGCAGCGGTGGTCGGCATCATCAGCCCTCCTAGCGGTATATCGGCGGATCCCTACCAAGGATGTCAACCTGCCCTGTCCGCCGAGGGCGCAGCGTGCGATGTCAGCTACAGCAGTCGTCGCCTACGGGGTCGACAGAAAGGGAGGCGTCGTCACCGATGCGATCGCGAGCTTCGGCGACCACGTCGGCAACTTTCAGCCGAGCAGCCTCGGCCGCCACCTCGGCGCGCCGGGTTCCCCGCAGGCCCCATTCCGTCGCGGTCACCGCCGCGCGGTGGACCGGAGCTTTTCCCACCGCCTTGCGCAACACCTCATAGGCACTCACCCCGACGAGCCCGGTGAACACCGTCCCGGTCGCCTTAACCAGCAGTCCATGTGCAACCACGGCCAACCCTCCTTATGTTCTGCTTTGTCGTCGCGATTCGGCGAGCCCGCTCATCGACTAGCCGGCGCGGTGCGGACCTCCTCGAACGTGGCTTGCTCACCACCGCAAGGCTGATCGGTGTCCACCGCGAGAACGACCTGAACCAACTCGCTCAGGGCACGCGCGAGGTGACTATCGGCCAGGGCATAACGAACCTGGCGGCCCTCATACGTTGCGATGACCAGGCCGCAGCCCCGTAAGCACGACAGATGGTTGGACACATTGGATCGGGTCAATCCCAAGTGCGAAGCCAACTGGCCGGGATAGCAAACTCCATCCAGCAGCGCGACGAGAATTCGGCAGCGCGTCGGATCGGCCAGCGCCCGGCCCAGCCGAGACAACGCCGATTCCCGCACCTCACACGTCAGCATAGCCGCAACTGTACAGTCGTCGCTGATATAACAGCAACGGCTGAACTATGGTTCCGAATCGCGGTGCACCTGTGATGTGTGGCGTCGGTATGCAGTCGACGGGTTTGGGAATTCCGCGGCGGGGCATGCGCAGCCGGGGTCGTGGCGGCCAAAGAACCCCATTTCTCGGTCGTAGTTGCGGGAATTCTTGTCCGAGTATCGGTTCCACGGGCAGCGGGGGCATTGGCCGGCGTCATGGGGCCTCCGTCTTCAGCGGCGGTGTCTAGTTGCGCCCGATGCCGGGCGCAAACCGCCCAACCGCGGCGCGGTAATCGGTGTAGGCGCGGCCGTGGATGCGGGCCAGGTATGGCTCTTCGACGACACGGACCTGAACCTCGATGGCCGCCAGCAGGACCACGAACGCGGCCAGGGCCAGCGGGTTGGGCGTCATCAGAGCGATGCCGGCGGCGAAGACGAGCATGGCAGCGAAGATGGGATTGCGGACCCAGCCGAACACACCCGTGCGTACCAAGGTGGTGGTTTCGCCGGGGTCGACCCCGATCCGCCAGGACTCACCCATGCCGTGTTGGGCGTAGAGGGTGGCGGCGAGTCCTGCAATCGCCGCCACCACCCCGGGCGCCTGGACAGCAGGTGCGTGCAGGACCGGCATCGGGGTGAGGATTCCAGTCAGTTGCAGCAGCGGCGCGGCCACCCCGGCGAGGATGGCGCCCACGAATCCGACACCGGCCCACCATTCCAGCGAGCCGGGACGCCCACTGACGCCGCGAAATCCGGTCGAGCCGGTGCGCCGATGCTGGGTCCAGCTGCGCCAGCCGAACCCGAGTACGGCGAAGACGACTTAGAGCGCCAGCGCGGACACAGGCATCATGGTCAACCCTGTCCTGTGCGAACCGGCGACAGCCTGCGCGATTGCTTGCTATGCGGTGACGACGCCGCGGGCTGCTCGCTAGCGGTGCCGACAGGCGCCCCCGTCGAATGTTCGTTCGCGGCCGGGGATTGGCCGTTCATCAGGCGGTAGCGGATCAGTCGAGAGCTGTTGGTGACCACCGCGACCGAGGACGCGTTGTGCAGGATCGCGGCCAGCACCGGCGACAGGGCCCCTCCGGCGCCCATGAGCAGACCGACGGAGTTGACGGCGATGGACATGCCGTAGTTCTGCCGGATCACCGCGACGGCTCGTGCACCCAAATCGGGTACATCGAGCAGGCGCTGCAGGTTGTCGTTGGCCAGTGCGATATCGGCGGTTTCCACGGCGACGTCCGTGCCGGCCAGACCCATGGCAATCCCGATATCGGCGGTCGCCAGTGCCGGCGCGTCATTGACGCCATCACCGATCATCGCGACCACGTAACCTTCGTCCTGCAGTTGGCGCACCGCCTGAAGCTTGTCTTCGGGCAGCACCTCGGCGCGCCACTCGTCGATACCGAGTTCGCCGGCCACCACCTCGGCGGTATCCGGATGATCACCAGTCAGCATCACGATGCGCCGAATGCCCTTGCTGCGCAACTTGTTCAGCACATCGGCGGCCTCGGGGCGGATTTCGTCGCGCAGGCTGATCAGCCCGACCAGCGTGCCGTCCACCGCCAGCAACAGCGGGGTCTCGGCCTGGCGCCGCAATTTGTCAACCCACTCGGTTGCCTTCTTGGACACGCGGACTTTTTCGGCACGCAGCAGCGACGGGCTACCCAACAGCAAAACGCGGCCATCAGCCCAGGTGCGCATGCCCAGGCCGACCAATACTTCGCACTGTTCGTGCGGCGGGATCGTGATGTGGCGTTCGTTGGTCGAGCGGATCACCGCTTCGGCCAGCGGATGACGCGAATGGATCTCCGAGCTGGCCGCATAGGCCAGGACCTCTTCGGGCTGCCAGTCCTTCTGGAAGGCAACAACATTCGTCACGACGGGGCGCCCAACTGTCAGCGTCCCGGTCTTGTCGAACACGATGGCGTTCACCCGCCCGGCTTGTTCGAGGTGCGATCCGCCCTTGATCAGGATGCCGCGGCGCGCCCCGTTGCCGATCGCGGCGCTGATCGCGGTCGGGGTCGACAATCCCACCGCGCACGGGCACGCGATCAACAGCATGGTCATCGCGCGCCGGATGTCGCCGGTCAGCAGCAGGGTCGCCGCGGACACGATGAATGAGATCGGAACAAACCGGCGCGAGAAGTTCTCACCGACCGTTTGAATCGGTGCCCGGTCGTGTTGGGCCTCTTCGACGCGGGAAATGATGCGCCCGATCGTGGTTTCGCTGCCCACCGCGGCCGCGCGCACCACCAGGCGTCCGCGTACCACCACCGATCCGGCGTGTACACGGGAGCCGACGACCATGCTGACCGGCAACGTCTCTCCGGTGATCGCCGACTGGTCGACCACCGCTTCGCCGTCGAGCACCTCGCCGTCCACCGGGATCGCCACGTGATCGTGAATGACGACCTCGTCGCCGATTTGCAAGGTATCGATGGGGACTTGGACTTCGCTGCCATCATTGGCCCTGATCCACGCGGTGTCCGCGGTGCCGCGCAACAGGTCGGCGATGGCCCGCCGGGTGCGGCGCAGCGTCAGGTCCTGCAGGTACTCGCCGATATTGAGTAGCCACAGCACGGTCAGTGCGACCACGTTCTCCCGCAACACCATGCTGGCCACCGTGGCCACCGTCACCAGCGTGTCGGTGCCGGCGCGGCCAGAACGAAGCGAGCGTAGCGCCCCGCGGAAGAACGGATAGCCCATGAACACCGTCGCGCCGGTGGCCACCAACTGACCCTTGGGGCCCAGCAGCGGCGGGCGGCGGAAACCGTAGCGGCGCACACCCAACAACACCAGCGCCGCCCCGCCGATCGCGATGCGCAGTACCTCAGTGTTGCGGACGTCCGCCGAGCGCGGCGTACGCGCGGGAATCAGCTCAGCTGCAACGTCTTTGGCCGCCGCAATGGCCGCCATGATCGCCGAGCGATCGCAACGCTTGGGTGAATACCACACCACGACCGATCCGGTGTGGGGATAGGCGTGCACCGCGCGCACCCCGGTCTGCTTGTCCACCTTGTCTTCGACGGCCACCGCACGACGGGAATCCGAACGAACCCACGGAACATGCAATCTCATCCGCCCCGCCGCATCGGAGAGAATTTCTACGGCGGTGTCCTCGACAACAGTCATAACAGCGATCAGTGGTCGTGGTCGTGGACCGCGGCCGCAGCCGGTGGGGAAGCCTCTTCGCCGATGCGTTCACGCGCCTCGGCGACCACGTCAGCCGCCTTCAGCCGAGCCGACTCCGCTACCACTTCTGCGCGACGCGTCCCTCGCAAACTCAACTCCGCGGCCGCGACCGTCGCCCGACGCACCGGCGCCCCACCAGCCGCCTTACGCAACAGCTCATAGGCACTCACGCCCACCAATCCCGTGAACACCGTAGCGGCCGCCTTCGCCGCTAGCGCATGCGGAAACATCAACTTCCTCCTCGTGTTCGGCCCTGTCGGGCGCATTTCATCTACTACTCATTCGACCGTAACATAGATACATCGCAATATCACTATGAATTTCGGTTGGGCCAACCGGCCGCGAGCGCCGGTAAGCAAAGCGCAGCCGCCAGCCCGCGCGTAGCACCTGCATCGGCTGCGACTGCCAGGCGTCGTGCCGGCGGGGTGGTCAGCGTGAGGGGGCCTCGGTACTAACCGGTCCATCAAGGGGGGAGGGCCTCACGACGGCGCCATGCGCCGTGAAGTTGGTCAGATGCGAGCCCGGCTGTCCGATCGCCGCTGGCCGCCGCCGACGGCGACTCAACATTTGGGCTGGATAAACTTGCCGGTGCGCGACTGTGGGATGTGGAGGCCACTGGGTCGGGCGTGCACGGAAGTTGAAGGCAATGCCGCCGGCGCAATCGTCAGTGGTGTCCGCCCCGATATCCTCCGTGGTGACCACCGTAATAGCCCTCTCCGAACAATCCACCCAAAAATCCTCTAGGGCGGGAATTTTCGACGTACACGGGCTGCGCTGGGTACTGCGCAGGCGCATACCCTCCCGGCGGTGGCGCGGGTTGGGGTGGCTGTTGGGCGGCGTAGAACTTGGCCTCGGCCTCGGAGAGTTGCTCTAGTTCGCCCCGGTCCAGGAAGACGCCGCCGCAACCCGTGCACTGATCGATCGTCACGCCGAAGCGCTGCACCGGCAGCATCTGCGACACACACCGCGGACACAGCAGCGTTGACTCTTTGGCCTCCATTGATCCGCGCTCGTCTGCCATTTGGACCTCCCTAATCAGGCAACGGCGATGCCTTACCCGCCCAGACTAACAAACTATAAACGCATGCGCATATACGAATGCGCATGGCTTGGACTCTGCGGTTACCCCGCCGTCGCCTGATCAGCAAGGGAGCGATGCGAGCGCTCGGGGGCCGATATCGCGCGGGCCAATCGGGTGCTGCGCCGCCGGCTATACAGCAGGCTGGCTATCGCGACAGCCAGGCAGGCGGCAGCTGGAAGAAGCAGTGCGTTGTGGCCGAACCGGCCGCCAATGAGGGCGCCCGTCGCGCCGCCGCCGACGAATAGCACCACGGTCGTCGTGAGCACCGCGGCCTTCCACTTGTCCATCCCGTGGCGGCGGCTGCGGCCCAGTATCAATCCGAGGTCGGTGATGGTGCCGGTGAAGTGCGTTGTGCGGATTGCCATCCCGGGCGAGTTCGAGGTCATCGCGTTTTGCAGCCCGCACGCGGCCGCCGCCAGCAGCGCCTTGAACCCGGGAATCTCGATACCGGCTGCGGCCACCAGCAGCGCGGCCTCGGCGAGCAGGACCGCGGCGTGGCGCGCACTGGTGTGGGTTTGCACCGGCGCCAGTACAGCTCCGGCCCCGGCGGCTCCGGCCAGAAATCCGCCTACGATCAGTGCGATCATGCAGCTCTCGTACAGCAGCGGATTGGCTGAGTCCATGCCCAGCTTGGTGCTCAATGCAGTTAGGTTGCCCACCGGAAACGTCAAGACCAGCAGTGCCACCGAGTTGATGAACCCGGCGATCGCGGCCAGCAGCCCGTTGTAGCCCAGTACCAATACCCGCAGCTCGCGTGTTTCGCGGGTTGGCGTGTGCGGCATGGTTTCTCCTTCCGGTGACCGGAGGCTGGGTATGGTCCGTGGTGGGTTTGTCAGGCGCCGGTAAAACGATGCGTCGGGCCGTGTGGATCCTCGCAGTGCGCATGCTCGCCGGCTGCATCCTGCCTGCCGATTTCGGAGGCTTCGTGGTCGAGCTGCAACGTGGTGTGGGAGATGCCATATTCGTGGGCCAGCAGCTGCGCCAAGTCGTTTCGGGTGGCGTGGCAGTCGCGGCCCGGCGCGACGATCACGTGCGCCGACAGGGCCGGTTCACCTGAGGTGATTTCCCACACATGCAGATCATGAACTTCCACGACGGAATCGTGAGCGGCCATGGCCCGCCCGATCGAGTCCGGATCGATACCTTGGGGCGCGGCCTCGAGAAAAACGAGGCTAGCGGCCCGCACCAATCCGATGCCGGCTCGCAGCATCAGCGCCACCACGACCAGCGTGGCGATCGCGTCCGCACGCCCGAACCCGGTGACCATGATCATTACCCCGGCCACGGCGGTGGCGATGAAGGCGAACAAGTCGTTGAGTATGTGCTGAAAAGCGCCCTCGACGTTCAGGCTGGCCCGGTTGGCCCGGCTGATCATCCACGTGGCCACCAGGTTCACCACCACACCGACCAGCGCAGTGACTAGCACCAGTGCGCCTGTGACCTGCGGCGGATGGATCAGCCTTTTGATCGCCTCATACGCCAGCCATGCCGCCAACACCAGCAAGGTCACGCCGTTGGCCTGCGCGGACAAAATCTCCACGCGCCGCCACCCGTAGGTCATCCGCCCTGCCGCCGGCCGCGCGGACAGCCGAATCGCCCACAACGCCAACGCAATCGAGGCCGCATCGGTGAGCATGTGTGCCGCATCGGAGAGCAACGCCAATGAGCCCGCGATGATCCCCACGACCACCTCACCCAGCATGAACCCCGCGATCACCGCCAGCGCACCGCCCAGCCATCGCCGGTCAGAATCTGCCGATGTATGCCCGTGGGTGTGGCTATGGTCCGCGTTCATTGACGTCCCCCGGCTGCCCGATCCATGTCGACAAACTATGCGTATATCGCGATATATGCAATGACCGTGCCGAGTATTGCGGTGCCGTTCATCCGGCCCGGGCCTAGCATCCGCAATCCTCGCCGCGCCACGATCGCCGCCCTTGCCAGACGGCGACGGCGGCGATGCCCAGCCCGATGGCGGGGTCTAACCACCATCCGTTGCGCCATGCGAGGGTGACCGCCAAGCCGAGGAGGACTGCGGCCGCCTGTGCGGCGCACAGATAGTTTTGGATGCCCTTGCCGATCGTGGCGCCCGAGCCCAGCCGTGCGCCGAGTTTCTGTTGCGCGCGGCCCAGGATCGGCATCTGCACCAAGGCGGCAGCCGTCAAGACAACACCGACCAGCGACGTGTGTGACACGTGCTCTTTGAGTAGATGGTGCAGGGATTCAGCGGCAATGTAGGGGGCGCTGAGCCAAAACGACACCGCTACGCCACGTTGCGCACGGAGCTCGGCCGTCTCGGACAAGGTTCGCGTGCCGCTGAACCGCCAAATCACGACCAGGCTGGCCATCGCCTCGGGCGCGCTTCCTAATGCCCATGCGGTCAGTGCGACAGATCCTGTAGCCACGCCCTGCCACAGGCCGAGGGCCCCTTCGGCGACCACAAAGATCAGGCTGACCCAAGCCAGCCATCGCGCCCATCGTGCGGCAGCGTGCCATCGGGAATCGCGTTGAAATGTCATCGCTGTTCTCGAAGTGGTCGTGCTGCAACAGCTAAGGTCGTCGCTTCCCGGGGTGGCGGCTGATCCAAACTGCGTCATGAGACTCGCTCCACGAGTGAGCCGAGCGCGCCGTTAGACTCGCGGTGACAACGCTGCGAAATACACGCCGTTGGGCCGATTGGCTCGGTGCCTTTAGCGATGAATGGCGCCGCGCTCATTAGTACGCCGCGGGCGGCGACTGAGTCAACTATTTCCATGACTGGCTCTGCGGGTTCAGCGGTCCGCTGACGGGCGGTGTCACGAACCGCGGCCGGAGACCGGGCGCGATGGTGTGGTGGCGCATCAAAATCCTCCCGAACGACAAAGGCATTTGACGAAACGACTCAGGTGGCGTCGCTTCACTGTTCTTAGACGCGGCCGACTGGCCCTGGGCCGCATGGTGAGTGAGGACGCCAGATAACGCGACGCAGCTTGGCTGCCGGGTCAACTCATCGAAAATATCGACAGGTCTTCGACCCAGCCCGCGTGAAAGAATGCTCGTCAATCAAGCAGCGGGATTACCGGTAGACCGTGCAACGCCGTGTGATGTGGCGTCGACCTATCAGCGTCGTGCGAGACAAAATCGTGTTAGCAGGTCTTGACCGGCGACGGGTGTAGCGGGCCCTCGGGGTGGACCTCGTTTGGCCTGTCGCGCCCACACAAAGCAATAACCGACAACGGCCACCGCCGCGACCCCGGCGTACACCAGAAACGCGTCATCCCAGCGCGGGACATCCGCCACCGCCGTCGCTACGAGGCAGGAGTGCGACAGCCCGCTGTCGCACTGCGCGTGATCGCCATCAACCGCTAGTGCACCACTCGATGAGCTACCCGACTGCTGAGCCGCATCAACCGTGGCGGCCGCGTGCCACGCGTGCTCGGCGGCACCACCCAGCAACCAGAGTGCCGCGATGATGGCGATGGCCGATCGCAGCAGGGGAAGCTTGAGAAGGTCGCTATGCACAGTGCTTCCAAATGTAGCAGCGCTAGGCGTGTGCCTCCGACATTGCAACCTGGGGGGCTGCTGTGTCTTTCAGATCGAAACTGCGGCGTGTGAGGCGCTCGTTTCTTGTTGAATCCTGAATGGCGGTGTTGGTTCTCCTTCGGCACAATGGAGGTTCGCTGAGGCAGCCAAGCTCCGTTTTGTGTCTCCGAGATGCACAATGCCCGAATCGCTTGCTTGGCGCTCAACGCGTGGCTGAATCACCCAGGATGCTAGAAAAATCTGGAATCTCGACGCCTACCTGGTCCAGGTAGGCCCACTGACCACACCGGCGCTTCCCGGGCCGCCAGGCGCCTCCGAAACGCGGACCGCCAACCTCAATAGCTGACGTGGACGCGCATTCGTAGCGCGAACGCCATTTCGACTGGTTTGTGCCTACATAAGGAAGGAATAGGCAAGGCAGTGGGCGGGCGGCGGGATTGACCAAGCTGGCGGCGATGAGTTCGGAGGCGCCCGAACATGCGGGTGGTGCCGGCCATGGGACTCGCACCGGGCGGCGGCGCGGGGCAAAAAGTAGAGCGCAGCTGACGGTCAGTACACGACGACGGCCCAGCGGCAATTGTTTCCATAACCGAATAAGAGCGTATCGGGTCGTTACCCGACATGGTCGCCGAAGTCGTGGCGGGCGATCGAAGCGATGCGTCGGTGCGACAATTGCGTTTCGACGGTCTCCCAACGGCAGGAAACGAACACGCCGGCAACACGTTGATTGGGTTTCGCCGCCGTCGTGATCAGACATCCGACATTGTGTGTCGGCCATGGGTAATCTACTATGTGCGTACGTAGTTAGTGTATGACGGCGACCGACGTCGAATGCTGTGCGGATCGGAGGGTGACGGTGCGGGTGCGGGGCTTCGGGGAGTTGGAAGCGGTGGTGATGGACCGCATCTGGGACCGGGATGGAACCACGACGGTCCGCGAGATTTTTGACGAGCTGGCCGCTGAACGCGAGATCGCCTACACGACAGTGATGTCGACCATGGACAACCTGCACACCAAGGGGTGGCTGGCGCGTGAGCGAGATGGCAAGGCCTACCGGTACTGGCCGGCGTTGACCCGCGAGCAGCACAGTGCGCAACTGATGCGCGAGGTGTTTGACGCCGGGGGGCGCTCTGAACTGGTGCTCAGCCACTTTCTCGAACAGATCAGTCCCGAGGAATCCGCGCATTTGCGTGCTGCGTTGCAGCGTCTGGCCAGAAGAACCCGGCGCAAGTAACCATTACCGGGCCGCCAGAGTGCTGCCTTTACCGCATCGAATAGGGCTGCGTTGCAGACGTATTGTTGAAAGTCATCTCGTGATCGCGGGCCGCTATGGTGGTCCCACGGGCCCGCCGGCCCCGTCCATCACGTCCTGCATCGTCGTGGTATCCCGTCGTGCACGAAACCACTCACCTCGCGGGCATGAGCTCGGATGGTGCCAGACAACGCGGGACCAGACGTTCTTACGGCGATGGTGGCCCCTGCGCGTCGCCGTAGGCGGCAGCCACCCCAGTATCGCGGTACAGCGTCGGCGGGGTCGAGCTCATACCAAACGAACTCCGCGCTGCGGTCAGCTACCCCAAATCATTTGTACACGGTCAATTACTCGCGCAGTCATCGCATCTCGCCCGCCTACATCAACCGGCGGTAAGATTCATCCTCTTCCGTATCGCCGCGCGCATGAGGTGATCCGACCCGAGCAAACGCGCCATCTCCTCCCGCTGACGGGCCGCTTCGTCCCGCGCCGCTAAGGTGAACCGCAAGCACCACGGCCGCGGTGATGACACCCAAAATCACCATCACCCCCAACGTGTTGAATAACGCGCTACACCAAACCCAGCCATCGCCGCCATACGACATCATCAGCGTATTACCTCCGTCTCGTTACCGATCACCACGCGACTGCGGGATTTGAAAGCCGATACTGCCCCAACCGTATCGCCCACCTAGACGGCGACGCCCCGCCAGAATCGGTCGGGCGACGGAGTCCGATATGCATTTCTACTATCTATGTACACAGATAGTAGATCAATTCGAAATTTCCGGCAACGGACCAAGATGATGCGGCTCTGGCCGCGTCCGGCTACTCGTGTCACGGGCCAAGCCGGTCGCGCGACGATGAACACGTTCGGCCGCGCGTAGTCGAGGAGTCGGACGAAACAATCGTGACTACGGGATATGAAACTGCGTCTACGTACCGACTGTCGTAGATGATCAAGGTGGTGACGCTTCGGCTGGTGAACTTGCCAGGTGCTTCCCTCGTGATATAGCAGGAGGTGATGAAGTGCCCAAGGGTCATCGGCGGATCGGATTTGCAAGCGGCGGTGACAGTTCGCGACGTCGATCAGGCTGCCGTCTTGTGACGATCCGCGTTGCGATTGATGGGTGGCGCTTGTCGTGCCAAAGTCGTGGTCTGGGAAACGCTACTCCGGGGGACCTCGGAATCGCTGAGGGACCGGTCAAGTCCCGATTGCGCTATGTCGCTCGGGCACAACGGCTTTCGCTGCAAGAGGACGGGATGACACGTTGACCGCGCTACCGGCGATTGCGATGCCAGCTGGCGGCGAAAGCCAAATGATGCAAGGCAATTGGCTCGAGACCAAAAGCCGTCCGGCAGGCCGATCCGTGTGCCTTCGAGCCCGAATGCCTGCTAGTAGCTAGGGATGGAGGGCGATGATGATATCGTTACGCGGACTTGGCCCGCCTGGTGACAACCACCTCCACGTGATGTGGGATGCCGCGTACGTCTTGGGATCACTGTCGGCCACCGATTGGCGGGAATTCGAGGCGCACATGGCCGGCTGCCCGCAATGCCGTCAGGCCGTTGCCGAGCTCAGCGGCATTCCGGCCATGCTGGCACAACTCGACCGCAGTGAGGTTTGTGCGATCAACGAGGCAGACCACCCATCCGGAGCAACCGAGATGCCTCCAGAGTTGCTGCCGTCGATGCAAGCAGCGGTCCGTTTACACCGCGTTCGAAGCCGCAGGATGACCTGGGTGGTCTCGGCAGCCGCTGCCGTCATCCTGACGATCTGTGTGCTAGTTGGGGTTCACGGCAGGTTCCCGACATCGCCGCCACAGACGGCCCTGCCGGCACTGCCGATGGACCAAATCGGGACGACCCTGTTGGCATCGACGGTCGCTTAGCGGCCAGCAGTGGGGTACAAACATCGCGCTGAATTTCGTGTGCCTAGCTCCACCCGATGCTCCTCACGATACGGTGGCGTTGGTCGTCGTCAGCCGCGACGGCAGCCTGACCCGGCTGGCGACGTGGGTGGCGATCCCAGGCCATACGGCGGCGCCCACCGGCAGCATTTCGATGCCAGTTACCCAGATCGCCACAGTACAAGTTGTTTTGGCCGACAACGGCCACGTGATGCTCCAGCGCTCGATCTAGCCTCGACAGTAGCCGCAACAATGGTGATGCGACGCGCAGCGCTACGGCCCCGCCTCGAAGTTGTTCTGGGTCGGTATGAGTTCTCCGGGCTGGACGGTGCCGTAGGTCAGGACGATTTCGTCGTGCGCGTTGAGGGCGTCGTGCGCGTTGAGGGCACGGCAGCAGGGTTGCCGCTCATGGGATCGCCGTTAAGGAAGTCCCGTAGCGTCTTCGGTCACCGGCGCGTAGCCCGCCGATGCTGTCAGTGGACAGGCCCACGCCCAATTCTGTAAGAACTCGTCGAGGGTAAACGTTCCTTCACAGGCTATTGATATGAATCACTGCGTCAAGGCGTGCGTGTGCACGAGGCCGATTCTCCGACGGGCGACGCCGATCATCGCTGGACCTCGACGGTTACTCAGACCGGGGAGGCCTGTGCGCTTTATCGTTTAATCATCTACTATATGTGTACGTAGATAGTGCTGCATCGGTGACCCCTGAGGGATTGGCGCCGCTGACAGATAGGAAAGAGGATTGCTCCGTCGCAACCCGCATACTGGTATTCGATGCTGGCAGCGAATCTGATCGGGTCGAGTCCACAATATTTCCGAGGCGTTTGACCAGCTGGCGCGAACGTCAAGGGTGGAACGGCCTTCCAAGCAACGTAATATTATCTAGCGAAACCCGGAGATGCACATGACTGAAACACCCCAAGCCCCAAGCGAATCCACGGCCGGAAAACCGAGCCCTCGATCCAGCCGTCTAGGTCAGGTCGCGGCAGTGGTGGGAATCACCGCCGGTGTTGTCTTCGTCGTGGGTGCGGTGTTTTTTTCGGGCTTGTTCCTTGGCTCCCGCTGGGAGCATCACAGCGGACCGCAGATGATGCGCTGTGAGATGGGCGGGTCTGGCGGCGGAATGGGAGGCATGATGGGGCCCGGTGGCATGGGGCCGATGATGCCTGGCCAACCGCCGTCGTCGACGTCGACTACTCCTTCGGTCCCGGTCACGCCGCGACCGTAGCCGAATGGCCTAGCAACCGCATCCAGAGGTTCCTAGGCCACGCATTAACTCTGAAACCGTTCCGCAGCAGAGAAATTCGTGCTCGAAGGACAGCCGGCTCGCGCGCGTCCGTCCATGACCGCCCACGCGCGTGGCTGCTACTCCACTGGTCGTCTCCTTCGGTTGGCCGCAAATCAACTGCGCAGGGTGCATATGGAATTCGGTGGCAATAAGAGTCCATCCGTCACCCGGGTCGCTATGTCAACATGAACTGGGGTATGAATTGGCCCACTTAGGATGCTTGAGGATGCCGGGTGAGCGAAGCTGGGTGTATGCGTGCAGAGCTACTCACGAGCCCGGGGTGTCCAAATGCGGCGTTGGCTCGGCGCCTGCTCGTGGACTGTCTGTCCGAGGTTGGTTTCGCTGAGCGAGTGGTGGAAAGAGTCGGTGCATATCCATCGCCGACCGTGCTCGTTGATGGTGTCGATGTCATGACACCGGGTGCCCCATTGATCGCCAATGCGTGCCGGCTGGACCTCCCGACCAGGGAGCGCGTGCTGGCGGCGCTGAATGATGCTCGGCGCCGTTAGCCTGATCGACGCGCCCGCGGCACGGATTCAGCGGGGCTGAGACGTTAGATTTCGGGTCTGGGCCAGCCGGTAGGAGGCGGTGCCGGTTCAATAATGGCGCCGCCGAAGGTAAGTCGGGCGAATGGCGGCGCAGAAGCGTGGGGCGGTAAACGGTTTGTCCACCGTGAGGAGGCTTCGTTGCTGGCGATCGCGATAGCGTTCTTTCCTCCGCTGGTCAAAACCTGGAAGAGCAGGTCGGCGCTGCACGTGCCTAGTTCCGTGTAGCCAATCAAGCAGCAGAAGATCCACACGCCCCTGGCAGTAGGTGGCCTTGGTCAGTTGTTTGTCGTCGGCGGCTTCGACGAGCTCGTTGACCAGTCATGGCCAAGGTGTAGCCCGACCTGTCACAGACATCCGCAAGTCTGACTCGATGAACCCACTACTGCCTACGCAAACGCGCATGAGCCCTGGGAGACCGTGCACGTGCTGGTCCCGCCAGGGTACCGATCTAGCCACGGGCGTCCGTGAGTTCGGCGGCTTCTGGGGCGTCCAGGTCGTTTTCCAAGATCCAGCACACGGTGGAATGGTCATGTTTGGTCGGCGCATGGCGTGATGCACGGTCGAGAAGGGTCTGCAAGTGGCCCTCAAGCGCGACGAGTTCGGCGATCTGGGCGCGGACTTGGTCAAGGCGGCTATGCAGGACTTGGCGGACGTGCCCGCACGGCACCTCGCCGCGGTCATGAATCGCCAGGATTTGGCGAACCTTCTGCAGGGTCAACCCGGCCGCTTGACCGCGATGGATGAACCGCAGCCGATCCACGATCTCGGGTCCATAGTCGCGATACCCCGAAGCGCTGCGGGCGGGCGACGGTAACAGCCCCGAGTCCTCGTAGAAGCGGATCGTCTTGGTGCTGGTGTTGGTCAGTTTGGCCAGCTCGCCGATCTTCATGCGCCCTCCTTGACCTTCCAGTGCACTGGAAGGATAACACTGGATTCATGGCAATCGCGAGCAGCGGAGGTGCGCTCAAGGTTGACGGTTGGTTTCGGTGAGTCCAGAAGTCACCTCGGTGCCAGAAATTGTTGCCGGCTTGTACGCCAGTAATTGGCCTATGACGCCCGCGGTAATGGCTTGATGGTCTCTTCAGCCCGGTCATCACGGCGGACACCACCGAAGTTGAACCCACTGACGGGTCAACGATTTGCATGACATGAAAGGGACTACTCGGAATGGTGTTGCACGGATTCTTGGTGAAGGCGGTACCCACGCTGGTGACCGGCGTAGTCGGGGTTGCCGCGTATGAGGCACTGCGCAAGGCGGCGGGGAAGGCTCCGTTGCGGAAGGCGACGGTCATCGCTACCGCTTGGGGCATACGCGTTGTCCGCGAGGCCGAGCGCAAGGCCGGGGCGGGCGCCGAGCAGGCTCGACTGACGGTCGCCGACGTGGTGGCTGAGGCCAAAGAGCGCGCCGGGGAGGAAGCTGGACCACTGACGGTGGTCGACTCGAGCGACGACAAATGACTACTGGGGTCCTTGACGGCGACGTCGCATTGAAAGTTGTATCCGATGCGTCGGGGCGGATGCGTGTGCGCGTCACCGGGTTTGGTGTGGACGCGATTCGGGCCGTTGCGATCGAGGAGATGGTCTCCCAAGTGACCGGCGTGCAGGCCGTGCAAGCGTATCCGCGTACCGCATCCGTGGTGGTCTGGTACATGCCCCAAGCCTGCGACACCGCTGACGTGCTGTCGGCGATCGCCGAAGCCGAGCACATCCCCGCCGAATCGGTGCCCGCGCGGGCCCCGCACTCGGCTGATATTCCAAAGACCGGTGTGCTGCGACGAATTGCCAGTGGGATCGGGTTGGCGCTGTTCGGCTTGCGCCGTGATGTGCAAGACCGTACTACGGACGGCGAGAGTTGCGGCGGCTGCGGGTCCGGGCCGGTCATCGGGAGCGAGTTGTCGCCGGACGAGCAGGGTCGGCGCGAGCGGCGCAAGTGGTGGCGGCGGGTGTGGTTGGCCTTCCCGCTGGGGCTGGTAGCGATGGCTTCGACAATGTTCTTCGGTGCCTACCCTTGGGCGGGGTGGTTGGCGTTCGCCGCGACGGTGCCGGTGCAATTCGTCGCCGGGTGGCCGTTCCTCCGGGGGGCGGTCGAGCGGGCACGGGAGTTGACCTCGAACATGGACACTCTGATCTCGCTGGGCACATTGACCGCGTTCGTCTACTCCACTTATCAGTTGTTTGCCGGTGGGCCTCTGTTCTTCGACACCTCGGCGCTGATCATCGCGTTCGTGGTGCTGGGCCGCTATTTCGAGGCCAGAGCCCAAGGCAAGGCGCGCGAGGCGATCAGCAAGCTGCTGGAGATGGGTGCCAAGGAAGCCACGCTGCTTGTGGACGGCGAGGAGCGCCGCGTGCCGGTCGATCAGGTCCGCGTCGGAGACTTGGTGCGCGTGCGGCCGGGGGAGAAGATCCCGGTCGACGGCGAAGTCATCGACGGGCGCGCCGCCGTCGATGAGTCGATGCTGACCGGCGAGTCCGTCCCGGTCGAGAAAACGGTGGGTGACCATGTTGCCGGCGCGACAGTCAACACCGATGGGCTACTGACGGTGCGCGCCACGGCGGTCGGAGCGGATACTGCGCTGGCGCAGATTGTGCGGCTTGTCGAGCAGGCGCAGAGCGGCAAGGCCGCGGTCCAGCGGCTGGCCGACCGGGTCTCGTCCGTGTTCGTTCCGGCCGTTATTGCTGTTGCCGTCGCGACGTTTGCGGGGTGGACGCTGCTTGCAGGCAACCCGATCGGTGGCATGACCGCGGCGGTGGCGGTGCTGATCATCGCGTGCCCGTGTGCGCTGGGCCTGGCCACCCCCACGGCAATCATGGTCGGCACCGGCCGGGGCGCAGACCTGGGAATCCTGGTCAAGGGCGGCGAGGTGCTCGAAGCCTCGAAGAAGATCGACACGGTGGTGTTCGACAAGACCGGCACCCTCACCCGCGCCCAGATGCGGGTGACCGAGGTCGTTGCCGGCAAGCGGCGCAAGCCCGATCTGGTGCTGCGGATCGCCGCCGCAGTCGAGTCGGGCTCCGAACACCCGATCGGTGCGGCGATCGTCGCCGATGCGCATGAGCGGGGATTGGAGATCCCGGCCGCCACTGCGTTCACCAACGTCGCCGGGCACGGGGTGCGCGCCGAGATTGACGGCAGGCCGGTGTTGGTTGGGCGGCGCAAGCTCATCGACGAGCACGATCTGGAGCTGCCCGACCACCTGGCTGCTGCCGCCGCAGACCTCGAAGAGCAGGGCCGCACCGCGGTATTCGTCGGCCGCGACGGTCACGTGGTGGGCGTGATCGCGGTGGCCGACACGGTCAAAGACGACGCCGTCGACGTGGTCCGTCAACTGCACGCCATGGGTCTGCGGGTCGCCATGATTACCGGCGACAACGCCCGCACCGCGAACGCAATCGCGAACCAGGTCGGCATCGACCAGGTGCTGGCCGAGGTGTTGCCGGAAGACAAGGTCACCGAGGTTCGTCGGCTCCAGGACGAGGGCAAGGTGGTCGCGATGGTCGGCGATGGCGTCAACGACGCCCCCGCCCTGGTGCAGGCCGACCTCGGCATTGCCATCGGCACCGGCACCGACGTGGCCATCGAGGCCTCCGACATCACCCTGATGTCTGACCGGCTCGACGGTGTCGTGTCTGCGATCGGACTCTCCCGGCAGACCCTGCGCACCATCTATCAGAACCTCGGCTGGGCCTTCGGCTACAACACCGCCGCAATCCCACTCGCCGCGCTCGGCATGTTGAACCCGGTCGTGGCGGGTGCCGCGATGGGGTTCTCCTCGGTCAGCGTGGTAACCAACTCGCTGCGGCTCCGCCGCTTCGGTCGCGAGGCCCAGCTGGGCGTACGCAAATCAGTGGTCGCTCTGAAATGAGGAGCCATGCATTAGGCGTTGCGCCACGCCGTATGCGATTTCGACGCGGCTCCGCTGGCCTGCAAGGCATTTCGCGGCTGACCCTGGGGCACGCAAGATTTCGCGAACGATGCAGCCCTGAACAGCCGAATGGCACTGCACGCTTGAGTTGATAAGGAAGTGGAGACGTACGTCGGCCTCGCCGATGCTGCGGGCGCGAAAGGACTGTCGGAAGCGGCTTCCACACGCTCAAATCCGGAATAGCGTGGCGGAGAACAGGATAGACATACCGATGGCCATCCCTGCCTGACTCAGGTTACCCAGCGACCTGAAGAGTGACGGCTCATGCTGACGTTTGACGAAGTACCAATAGGTCCAAAAGAGCGCCGCAACCGCGAAACCGACGGCAGCGAGCCAGTTCACAGCGCTAAACCATACAGGCGGTCCGCTGCTTGCCGGCATGGCCGTGCCGGCCATGTCCATGCCCGGCATAGACGACATAGCTGGCGGAACGTGGTGCTCGGTGCCCGTTCGGGCCGGATACCACCGAGCGTTCATCATGGCGTACATCCAGCCCGTCGCCAGCATCATCACAGTGTGATACCCGTACCTAACGCGCAAGGCGGTTGTTCGGGCCACAGCGAAGGCCATCGTCACGAACGTCATGGCCGCTAGCAGAAAAAACACTGTAGCTCCGGTCGAAGGCAGCTGTGCGCCCGACGGCGGCCAGGCCATCATCACCATTGCCACTGCCATGACGAAATGCAGCCCGTGACTGACGACCCAAGTCCACGGTCGGCGTTTGCCGACGATCGCCAGCACGCATTCGGTGGCGGTCAGGACGAACAATCCGGTGACGACCCAACGAAGTGCCAAGTCATGAATCATGCGATACCGAGCCGCTCCCATCGATGTCAGAGAGGACGCCAGTGGTCATTGTGTCGTCCGGCGCTTGCCAGTCACGCGCGTGGCACGAACACGCGCCAGGCTCACCGCTCTCGACGTGGCCCCACCGCGTAGAGCATTGCGATCGCGCGGCCCCACCGCGTAGAGCATTGCGATCGCGCGGCCAATCCCCAATTGGCGTGCTGTCCAAGACTTTTAGACGATGCACTCCGAGCCGTGCTACCGCGCCGTATACCTTGCCCGCGACGCGGGGGCTCCAGGCTAAGATCGCGCGCATCGTCGTCCATACAGGTCATAGCCATCGTTCATATGTGTCACCGTCAAACCCACCTTTGCCCTGAGGCTGTCGTCGTACTTGCTGGGCATCGCGCCATCCTTCCCAAGCAAGAAAGTGCGCACGAAACTCGGGACTGTTAAGTTGCGCCGCGCAATACGCCGAGGCGTTGGTTAGGAAGGCGATAGTTTCTGCCTGTTCAGCCACCTGCTTGCGGAGTCGCACCAATTCCGCTCGCTCCTTGGGTAAAAGCGGTTCACCACTGGGATCACCTTGTAACCCGCCAGCACTGTCTGCAGACATCCGCCACCGTTCATCGCGCACCCATGTGTGCAGCACGCTGTCATTCAAGTTGAGCTCCCGGGCGACGTCGACGACCCGCTCTTTTCCATCGATGACACGATGTGCGGCCGTAAACCTGTACTCAGGAGTAAACGATCGCCGAGTTCGTCGCATTGCGCCATCCTTCAAGGAACACAAGTCCTGTCATCGCCGGTTCCCACCGCTTCATCGCAGTCCCATGACATGCCTCGTGCGTGCTGCTAAGACCCAGACAACTACCCGAGGCTACTATCTATGTACGCAGATAGTAGATACAGGACTGCACGACTGGCAATACCGATTTCGAGCCTTTTTGCAACCCGGCGATTTCACGGAGATCGATCCGCAGCCACTGCCGTGAAGGATGCGGCCGAGGAGCTCTGGAGAGGCTGTGCGGGTTAGGTGCAGTGGTCTTGGCGCTGGCGTTTGGGAGATCGGCCAACTCGCTAATCTTCGTACCACACCTCCTTGACCTTCCAGTGCGCTGGAAGGATAACACTGGGTGGTGTGCCACGGATCGGGAGGTACTGGCGGTGAGCACAACGATCGTTTCGGTACTCGAAATCTCGTGTGCTGCTTGCAAGTGCGCGAATGCTGACGCGATGACGGAATCCACGAACTCACCTGCGGGCCCCGATTTGGCCTCGGCTAGCTTCCTCAACCCGATCCTCACGAGCGCGGCAATGGAATTGTCTTCGGTCAGCGTGGGCGCCACTGCGGTGCGCCTGACGAGCTCCGACGAGAGCCCGACGGCACGATGAGCGTCGCAGTCTGCCTGCTGCTGTACAGCTTCGCTGTCGCGACGCTCTCACCGTGGGTGCTGCCTCGGTTGACCCATGCGGGTACCGTCCCGCGATTAGGGGTGGTTGCGTGGTTGGTGGTGATGGTCAGCGTTGTCGCTTCGTGGCTGGCCGCGACCGCATTCCTCATCGTGTCCCTCGTGCGTTATTGGCATGAGCCAGGTCGACTCGCCACCGCATGTTTCGAGTCGCTGCGGCGGCTGGTCGACGGCGGCGCCGCGATAGCGCTGCAGGTGGCCTTGCTTGTGCTGGCCGCGATCGCGGTCAGCACACTGAGCATGCTGGGTTGGCGCTCGGGCAGGTCTCTGTGGCGGGCACGCGCGCAGAGCCGCGGGCACGCCGAAAGAGCTCGGGTGATCGGCCGCCGCATCGATGGAGTGGATGCCGTCGTGGTGGACGCTGCCGAACGGGCCGCGTACTGCGTGGCCGGCCACCCTGACACCGTCGTCGTGACCAGCGCAGCGCTGGACTCGCTTACCGATCGCAATCTGCAGGCTGTGCTGGCACACGAACGGGCCCACCTGGCCGGGCGCCACCACCATGTTCTGGCCTTCGTGCGCGCCCTAGCGGTTGCCATTCCCGGGGTGCCCCTGTTCAGCACGGCCGATCGAGAGATCTCTCTGTTGCTGGAGATGGCCGCCGATGACGCCGCGGCCCGCAGATGCGGTTCGCTGACACTGTTGGACGCGCTGCTGGCATTGTCCATGGATGCCCAGGCGCCGCAAGGCGCCTTCGGGGCCACTGGAACGGACGTGCTGGCCCGCGCCGAACGTCTGGCCGCACCGGCCGCCGCTCGAAATCGGTGGAACAGCCGGCTGTTGCTAACCGCCGCAACCTTCCTCATCACGGGCGGGCCTCTGATTCTCGCCGCTCTCACTGCATCCAGCGCCATGTGGTGCCACCCGATAGCTATCTAAAGGCGAACGTCGGCCGAGCGCGTATCTACTTAATACCGAGTTGCGACGCTACCTCGGCGACAACCGCGCCTGTCGGAACGCCGCCTGCCGAGCCCTCGCGCGACAGGTTCTGCCTTTACGGCGCCATTACGGAAAACTAATCCCGACAAGCCTCGGCGCTCAGGGCCAAATCAATTGCGCGGCAACGTGATCAGCTTTCACCATCTGTATCACACTCCGCGGCCCGCCGCACTTGCTAATGTACCCAGCTACTAAGTACTATAGTAGACAGTACATATCCGCTCCGCCGGGAGGAGCCAAGGCCTCGCCAAGGGGAGCGATGGGATGGCCAAAAGAATGGAAGCACTGCCATGTTCGCCGGCATCACTAGCCACGCCGGCGCCCTGGTTACCGCCACTGTGGTGCTAGCCGGCACCGCAATCGTGGGCGCCGGCACAGTAGCCGCCGACCCCAACCAGGACGACCAGTTTCTGGCGCTGCTCGTTGAAAAAAAGATCCCCGCCCGCCGGAACGTGCCGAGCCTCATCGCCACTGCCCATAAGGTTTGTCGCAAACTCGATGGCGGCATGCCGGTGGACGACGTAGTGGACTTGATGAGGAACACTGCGTTCAACGTGGACCCGATCGAGCGCCAATACCCGCCCGAGCGCATCACGCGTACCCTCACCCGATTCATCACTGCGGCAGTGGAGGTCTACTGCCCGTACAACCAACAAAAGATTGATTCCATCACGGCTATGGCTAGTCGCGCGCCTGGATCGAATGAACCGACGCACCGGGTTGCCGCGTCGACGCACGACACGGTCAACTCAGCAAGCGGTAAGCGCGAGCCGCCGCCGCGGTTGGACACGATCAACATGCTCGCAGAGTGGCAGGAACCGATGGGCACCGTCGTGGTCCGGCTGCCACACTTGATAGACGGCGCCAAATTCGTGGCTGGCCGCTCTGGGAACGACCGGTCGGATGGTCACGCGCGGGGCACAAAGCTCGCCTCGCTGACCGGAGCGGTTCCCGAGGGAGATTCCGACTTGCCGAACCCGCCGCAGATTCCGCCACCACCGCCGCCCACGGCGCACAACCTGATCCCACCCCGGCCAAACGCGGCACCGCCGCCACCAAAACAGCCGCCGGCGCAAGAGCCCCCGCCGCCACCGCAACAGGCGGAACCACCCGCCGCCGCTCCTCAGCCGGGCGGCACTGCGGGCGGAGGCGGGGGCGGCGACGGCGGTGGAGGCATCGGCGGCGGTGACGGTGGTGGCAACGGAGGTGGCGGCCCGGTGGAGTCACCACCGGCGCCTCACATGCCGCCGGGCTTTGTCCGGCTCGCACCATGAGACAGCAACGGCCCGTCACCGCCGCCAAAGCCTTCCGATGGTCGCGTCGTTGGGTGTAGTCATGGTCTCGTGTTTAGCCTTCAGACGAAGCGGCCTTAGGGCAGTTATCGATTTGGCGTGAGCCATCGCGGCTTCTTATCGAAATCGGCCGCGACCCACCAGAAGGTCTCGTCATCGCTGAGTGGATACAGGCCGATATGTGTTTCGCCTCGCAGGTGGGCATCAACGACCTCAGGGGTCAGTGGTAGGTAAGGCGCGTCGGCGCGGTTCATACCCTTGCGCCAATATCGTTTGATCGCCGGCATCCAACCTGAACGGCCCTCTCGACGATTTTCCCAGCGCAGTGCGTAAACGTCGGTGCGACAACGGAACAAATCGAAAAGAACCGCACCTTATGAGCGGAGCTGGAGTCCATTGTCACCGGTGAGGCCGGCACCCCCGTCACCGTCGCCTGGTCACCGGAGGCCGCGCGTGCCTGTTCCTCACTCAATTGAAGGAGATGACGCAAACTCGCGTTGTCGGCACGCGCATGTCTAACTCACCGGGGAAACTCTCGACACCGCTAACGGCCAACTCCTTTGTGCAGCACACTGTTCGGCGGAAGGGCCTACTGCCGCCAACGCTCCCCGAGCGCTTTCGCCGCGGTGGACACCTTCATGACCAGACGACGCTCGCGGTTCGTGACGGGGACGAAATGGTAGTGCTCGTAGAAGGATTGCGCCTCGTCGTCTATGGCATCGACGACGATGAGCCGGCCGCCGCCGATTTCCGATGCGGCGACGGCTTTGCCTAGTGCGTCCAGAAGCAGCTGCTCGCCATATCCCTGTCCCCGTAGAGATGTGTCGATCGCCAGGCGGGCAATCAAGTATCCGGGTATGCGGGAATAGCCACCGGCCATGGATCCCGAGACGCCGTCGTCGTTGCGTACTACTTCGGTGGGGCAGATGGCGAAATAGGCACTGACTTTCGGTTCGCCGAGCGGGGTCCACACGTAGACGTGCGCGACCCCGCTGCTGTCCGCGCGACGGGCATGGGCGATGAGCCAGGTATTCAGCGACTCCTTACCGCAGTCGAACCCTTCCAGCGTGTGGGCGTCAGTGAGTCGCGCGGACTCGAACACAGTTCAACGCCTTGTGAAGACCGCTGGTTTCCGTGCGGCTGCCGCCAGCCGCGGCGCTTCGTCAGCAGCCTCGAGTGAGGACATCAGTTTGTCAAACTGTTCGGGCTCCATTGCCGTTACCAGCTCCTGGCGCAGGATGTCTTCGGCCCGTTGCATCGCAGCTTTCCGCACGAACTCCGAGGTCTGCTCATGGACAAGGTTGGCGGCGCGCTGGATGCGGTCCAAGGTCGCTTGCTCCGCGCGAAGCTCGATGCGCTTCGTTTTGACTGCCACAACAACACCTCCTTCTTCCTTCAGTTATCTGTGCTCGCAATTGCCGATCACTTCATTGTACGGCGAATGTACGTACACAGTGAGTATAGGTTGGGCCGGTACCGGGGACCACCTCGGGACCACACGTTATGCGCGAGGCCAAACGATCTGCACTTCCGTGAACGTCGCACACCGCGCCCTTGCAACGAAAACCGCCGACGACCTGCGAAAACACGCTACCGCTACTTCCTGGGGGTCAAGTGGTCGCAGGTTCAAATCCTGTCAGCCCGACTTTCACAAAGGGCGTCTGAGCTGGCCTTTTCCGATTTACTCGACTGCACGTATGTTCGACTAGCTCCGAAATTGTCACAGATTGTCACAAGGATTCGGTTCGTGTCACGCACACGTGTGCGAACGCGCTTAATCTGCCGCGCTTGACGCCGGCGGAGCAAAGCTGCGCGCCGCGATCTCCAGCGCCTCCGGCTGGGCGTGGACGTACGTGCGAAGCGTGAACGAAACGTCGGCGTGGCCTAGCCAGGCCGCCACCAACGCTATGGGAACGCCCTGCAAATGCATGAGCGTGGCGCAGGTGTGTCGGGCATCGTGCAGCCGGACTTGCGGCACGTCGAGGTCCTTGATGGCCGCCTGCCACATGGTGGACATTGTCGAGGGATGGTACGGCTCGCCGGCCTCGTTGCAGACCACGTAGCCGAGGCCCGCGTAGGCCTCGCCCAGGGCCAGCCGTTCTGCCGCCTGGCGGGCCTTGGCGGCGGTTAGTTCGGCCAGGAGGGTGTCGGGCAGGGGCAGCACACGGCCGGCTGAGGCCGTCTTGGGGTCGTCTTGGTCGAGTGCGCGACCTCCGACGTCGACACGAGTCTTTCCGATACGCACTGTCCGCTTGCCGAGATCGACGTCTTCCCAACGCAACCCCGCAATTTCACCGCGCCGCAGGCCGGCAAGCGCGAGATGCCATGCGTGCCGATTGCGATCATTCGCGATGCCGTCAAGAACGGTTCGGACCTGATCGGCGGTGAACGTCTCGAATCTTCTGGCCTTGCCCGGCACGCGATCAACAAGTCCGGCAACGTTTCTCGCTAACCGTCCTTCGGCGACCAGCTGGCCGAGGACCTGTGACAGGGCGCCAAGCATGTAATTGCACGATCGCGCGCTCCACGCTTTGCGCCCCCTGCCGCCTGGCCGCTGCAAGCTGCCGGCACGCAGCTTGACGATCAGATCGTCGATGTGTCGGCGGGTCAGGTCCTGGACGGCGAGCTCGCCGAGCTCGCTGCGCACCGGCTGCAAGACGTACTCGTAGCCAGCGGCAGTGGTGGGTCGGATCTTGTGGCGAGAACGCAGCCAGTCAGCACATGCCTGCTCCAGCGTGAGCGTGGACGGCTGCACGTAGGAACCCGCATTGACCTGGCCCTGTATCTCCGCCAGCGCGGCCCGCGCCTCCTTTTCGGTCCGGTAGCGCCGCCGCAGCTGCTTGCGTTTGCCATCAACGATGCCCGTGTCGACGGTCAACTGATACCGGACAACAGGCTTGCTGCCGGCGCGGCGAGCGAGCTCGACGCGTCGGATCTGAGGTGGCAGCTGGCGGCGCTCAGCCATCTTCAGTAGGTTACGACGCCGCTTCCGTATGCGCGGCGATGAAGCGGTGAATCTCCGCCGAGGTAACCCGGCGAGACGCTCCGATCTGAACCCACGCCAGCTCGCCGCCTTCGAACAGGCGATAGATCGACGAGCGTGAGATGCGAAGGGCTGCGGCTGCTTCGGAAACAGTGAGAAGCAAACTGCCGTTGATCGGCCGGCCCGTGAACGCGTTAAGCTCGGTTGGGCTTGGGGAGTTTGTCTGGGTCATGGGATCCCCTCGTGGTGAGTGCTGTTCCACCACTGTAATTCGCCCCGGGGACTACTTCGTGCGCCATTTTGGTGCGGCATCACTCATAACGCTTTACGTTAATAACGCCTGGCGTTACTATTGACCAGTGATCCGCTCCTTCCGGGACAAGGACCCTGAGGCGATCTGGCAGCGCCGCCACGTCAAGAAGCTCAGCCCGGAACTGAGCAGGCTTACATACAACAAGCTGGCTCTCATCAATGCCGCCGAGAGCATCAACGACCTTCGGGTGCCGCCAGGCAACCGGTTGGAGAAGCTGGCCGGCAGCCGCGCCGGCCAGTACAGCATTCGCGTCAACGACCAGTGGCGCATCTGCTTCACCTGGAGTACGCGCGGCGCCGGCAACGTCGAACTGGTCGACTACCGCTAGGAAGGAGAGACCGATGGCAGACTTCGCACCCACCCACCCGGGGGAAATCCTCAAAACCGAATTCCTCGACCCACTAGGCATTTCGCAGTACCGGATCGCCAAGGCGATCGACGTGCCGCCCCGGCGCATCAACGAAATCGTCCACGGCAAGCGCAGCATCAGCGCCGACACGGCGCTGCGGCTCTCGCGCGCACTGGGCCTGACTGACATGTTCTGGATCAACATGCAGGCGCACTACGACGCAGAAATCGTTCGCGAGCAGCTAGCCACCGAACTAGCGAGTATCGACCGCATCGCCTGACAAAGAACTTTGTCGGACGAGATTGCCTTTGTCACCGCCTGTCGCGGGAGCGTCTGCACTGTAGGGACAACACCAGAGCGATGACTCAAGCGTCAACACTGCGCCAGGGCCACCCAGGAAGCGGCTTCTGGCGGTTGCTGCAACAGGATTGTAAGGCAGAAGCGCTGTGGCTCATTGTGTTTAGGCAGAGCCTCGATTTTCAAGCTGGCTTATAGGCCCTCAGGAGGGCATCCGAGGCGACGGCGGTTGGATCCGTGCTCTTGGGGGCGGTGGACAATCTTCCTATGGGAGTAATCGATGACTTCTGGAACCAGGGCGCCGGCGCGTTACTGTCAAACTTTCAGCGCACTCGCACGGCGCACACGGATCCAGGGATCAAGGGTGGGGCAAACGAACAGACGCTGGGCGACTTCCTTAGCCAGAACATCGGAGCGCGGCGAATCGCCCTCAAATCGGCGATCATCGACTCGGAGGGGCGGCGCTCCGATGAAGTCGATGTCTCGATCGTTAACGAATATCAGCCAATTTGGACGGGTGACCGAGAACAGTTGGGTCTGCTGCACGAATAGGTGACAGTTTCCTTCATGCGGCCTGACTGGCCGATGTGGTCATGATTGCTTC
>NZ_QMEV01000022.1 GCF_003284935.1 Mycobacterium colombiense | reverse complement strand
CATGCCCGCGGACACTACAACGAACCACTGACACCGGACGAGTAAGACGTCAGTGGCTTTGATCAATCCCGCCGTGGACAAGCGCTGACGCTCAATGGATGTGGCTACATATCATTCCGGGACCCTCTCGCCGCAGCGGCCGCTGACGCCGGTGCCGATCGTCGACCTCGTTCGGCAGGTCATCGCGCGGGTGCCCCTGCCCGTGTTGGCCACCGGCGGGCTGGCCACCCCCGCCGCGGTGGCCGCGGTGATCCGCGCCGGCGCGACCGCGGCCGCGGTGGGCACCGTGCTCTTGCGCGCCACCGAAAGCGGCGCCTCGGCCACGCATCAGGCGGCCCTGGTCGATCCCGCATACACCGAGACGGTGCTGACCCGGGCCTTCACCGGCCGGCCCGCCCGGGGCTTGCGCAACGCGTTCATCGACGCCCACGAAGCCGAGGCGCCGCCGGGCTACCCCGCCATCCATTACCTGACCAGCCCGCTGCGCAAGGCGGCCGCGGCCGCGGGCAGGCCGGACTACGTTCACCTGTGGGCGGGCACCGGATACCGGCACGCCACCGCGGAGCCCGCCGCCGACATCCTGCGCCGGCTGGCTTCCGACCTGTGACTAGTCAGTATTTGAAACGGCTGAGTACGTCGTAGTGGCGACCGGCCGTCATCCAGGTCAACCGGTAGATCAACCGCACCGCGGCCGACGGGATCCGGTTGTAGTCGGCCAGCACGGGTTTCTGCTCGAGGAACCGCAGCCGCGGATCCCAGGTCGCGATCTCGCGCGCGTCGCGGATGCCCCACTTGATGATGCCTCGGGTGAAGATCCTCGACATCAGGGGCGCCAGGGCCGACAGGGTGTCGAAATGCATTTCGCCGCCGGCGAATCGGTCGATGAGGCGCTGCAGTAGCCGGCGAACGTCGTCTTCGGGCAGGTACATCAGCAGGCCTTCGGCAACGATGAGCGTCGCGCGTCCGGTCGGGACTTGATCGAGCCACTGCAGTTCGGTCACGGACGAGCCGATCATCCGGTAGTTGTCGGTGTCGTTGTAGAGCCGGCTGCGCAGCCCGATCACGCTTGGCTGATCGACGTCGAACCAGGCCACCGACGGCGGCATACCGAGCCGGAACGCGCGCCCGTCCAGGCCGCAACCCAGGTGCAGGACAACCGCATCGGGATGGCGGGCGAGGAAATCGGCACACCAGTCGTCGAGCTGTTTGGCCCGCAACGCGACGAGGTACTGATTGGCCGCCGGCCACGACATCCGATGGATTCGCTTGAAGTCGTAGTCGATGCGCTCCACCGCTTCCGCGGCCGCCCGGTCTCCCAGAATCGTTCGCTCCGAACGACTTTCGTGGGCACGCAAATACAGCGTCACCAGATTCGTCCACTCCACCGAACCCCAAGACACGGAACTGAAGTCGACTTTGCCCGTCACGGTCATGATTTTTTCCTCGTCGCTTGATATTCGGCCCACATGCGCATGAGCTGTTCGCCGTAGGCCTGGGTGCAGAATTCGCAGAAATCGCGGAAGTCCTCGACGCGCTGCCGCTGTTCGGCGCGGTCCTCGCCCAGCATCGACAGTGCGTACTCGGCGGGTTCGATGCCCAGCCGCATCAGCGACAGCTGCGTTTCCAGCACGCTGGTGAATCCGCCCGGCCTGACGCGGTAGAGGTGCTGACGGCTCGGGCTGGGCAACCGCTCCACCATGCCGCCGTCCAGCAGTTGCCGGGCGACGGTGCTGATCGAGGCCTTGCTCACCGACAACGCCTCGGCGAGTTGCGTCAGCGACTGTTGCGGCGGATCGCAGATCAACAGCCACCCATAGACCCGGCCCATGGTCCGGGTGGCGCCGAGGAGCTCGAAGAACAGCCCGAGGCGGTCGACGAACTCGGCCTCGTCCGGCGCCATCGCGACTCCCCACTACGTTCAGTACATACTAAACGTAGCTTATCGCGGGGGCATGGCGACCGGACGCGCGGGTCAACTGGCCGCGCCCTGGGCGGCCACGGTCCGCATGCCCAGCACGCTGTCGATCGCGTCGCTGACGCAGCGCGGCCGCTCCTCGAGCAGCATGTGTCCGGCGGTGGCCTGGTGCACGTGCGTCGCACCCGGGATCGCCGCCGCCATGTCGCGTGCGTGCGAGGCCGGGGTGGTCCGGTCGGCCCCGCCACTGACGACGACGGTGTTGGCCGCGATGGTCGCCAGCGCGTGGTACTCGTCGTAGCGCTTCAGGCTGGGCAGGAAGCCGGCCGCCGTGGTCAGGGGCGTGGTGCGGATGGCCGACGCCGTCAGCGCGACCGCACCCCGCCAATCCGGACCCGAATACTTCGTGAGGCCGCCGCACAGGGGACGGACCCACCCGTCGACCGCGCGGTCCATAGCGCGGCGGGGAATGTGATGGACGAGTTCGAACAGCAGCTCGGTGGCGCGGGTGTTGAGCAGCCGGCCCAGGCCGCGCTCGGCCAGCCGGCCCGCGGCTGTGGCGACCAGGACCAGTCCCTGCGGCTCGACCGGGCGATCGGCGGCGGGGCGGGCGAGGTAGGCCAGCGCGGTCATGCCGCCCATGGAGTGACCCGCCACGGTGAGGGGTCCGGTGACGCGCAGCGCGGTGAGGACCTCGGCGAGGTCATCGGCCAGCCGGTCGATGCGGTAGGTGCTCATGTCGGCGCCGGTGGATTCGCCGTGACCGCGGTGGTCATAGGTGATGATCCGCACGCTGGTGCCCCACCGGCGCAGCAGATGCTTGATCTGCGCGGCCCAACTTGACTGGGTCAGGCACAGGCCGTGCAGTAGCACGACGGTGTGCTCGCGCGGCCCGGCGGAGCCGTAGTCGCGAATCGCAAGGCGCACACCGTCAGTCGTCGTGACCGTGCGTTGGACGTAGCCGTCGCGTTTGGCCTCCAACCGCTGCGGTGGGGTCACATTGGTCGAGCGGTACGCGTTCGATCCCGTAATCTGTTCTGGCTCAAGGAACACGGCGAACTCCTGACCGGTGGCGATGCCGAGGGGGGTCCCGACACCTTGTTGCGATCGAAGTTACCGACCGATACGGGCGATGACTCGCTTGTGCGCAATAGCCACGCAACGGGCGATTTTCGGGTTTTGCGCGTTGTGCTCAGGCTGAACGCGCGAGCCGGTCAGAACGCTTCGGGATCCTGTTGCACCGCGGCCGGCACCGGGTGCTGGTAGAGCCGAGAGGCGTTCTCCCAGCTGAATTTTCGGATGACCTCGGATGGCAGATCGCCGATCTGTTCGTGGATGGTCCGCTGGGTGTGCGGCCACGTGGAGTCGCAATGCGGGTAGTCGGCCTCGAGCATGATGTTGTCGACGCCGATCCGGTCACGCTGCACGAAGGAGGACTTGTCCTCGACCGCGCAGAACCAGAAGTTGCGGGTCAGCACCTCCGCGGGGGTCAGGGTCTCGCCGAGCGCCTGCCAGGTGCCGTACATGGCGTGATAACTGAGCATGTGGTCGAGGCGGTCGAGCAACCCCGCCACCCAACCGATCCCGCCTTCGGACAGGCAGATCTTGAGGTCGGGGAACCGGCTGGGCAATCCGGAGTACAACCAGTCGACCGCCGCGGAGATGGCGTAGGCGAAGAACAGCACGCCCTGCACGTCCGGCGGCGCGTCCGCGGTGGTGGACGGCGACGACCCCGACGACCCGATGTGCAGATTGACCACGGTGCCGGTCTCGGCGCAGGCCGCCATCAGCGGATCCCAATGGTCGGTGTGGATGCTGGGCAGCCCCAGCATCGCCGGGTTCTCGCTGAACGTCACGGCATGAAAGCCGCGCTCGGCGTTTTCGCGGATCATCGTCGCGCCGAGCTCGGGATCGAGCAGCCACGGCAGTTGGCAGGGAATGATCCGGTCGGGATACGACCCCGCCCAGACGTCGAAATGCCAGTCGTTCCAGGCCCGCACCGAGGCCAGCGCCAGGTCGCGGTCGCCGGTCACCTGCTGCAGCCGCTGCCCGGCGAAGCCCGGCAGAAACGACGGGAAGTTCAGCGAGGCGTAGATGCCGTTGAGGTCCATGTCCTTGATGCGGGCATGGATATCCCATGCGCCCCTGCGCATCTCGTCGAACCGGACCGGCTCGAAACCGTACTCCGCCACCGGCCGCCCGACCACCGCGTTGAAGCCGACGTTGGGCAGTTCCTTGCCGTCGTAGACCCACGTCTGTCCCCCGCTGTCGGTCTCGACGACTTTCGGCGCCCGGTCGGCGAACTTGCGGGGCAGCCGGCCGGTGAAGGTGTCCGGGGGTTCGACGATGTGGTCGTCCACCGAGATCACCGTGTAGCGCCGGGGCGCCCGCGGCGGGTCGGGCAGGAAGGTGACCGACCGCTGCGCGCCGGTCTTCGCCGTGGTGAAGTTCAGGTCGGCGGCCAGGTCGTCGATCGATTTCACTCGTCAATCCCCTTGCGGTGCGGCGTCGTGGGTGCATGCCCGACGTTCACGTCAGCACGTCCGGGTCGGCCTTGATCGTCATGCGCGCCGCCCCCGCCCAGTACACGTCGGCCGCCCGTTCGATCAGCGAGCGTTGCATGCCGGCCATGTCCGACCAGTTCATCGCCACCGGATCCTTGCCGGTGAGCAGGACGTCGTAGGCCAGCTTGCAGACCCGTTCGACCGATGCCGCGCGGTAGACGGCCTCGGGCAGATTGCGGCCGGTCGCGATGACGCCGTGGTTGGCCAGGATGGTCAGGTTGGCGCCGCCGATGCGGGCCGCGAGTTCCGCGGCCCGTGCGGGACTATCGATTTCGCCGTCGTAGGTGTCGACCAGGCACAGGTCGTCGAGGAACAGCGAACCCGTCTGGTGCACCAGCTCTGGCAGCCTGCCCAGCGCGGCGAGCACGCACGCGTAGTAGGGATGGTTGTGGATCACCACGCGGGCGTCGTCGCGGACCCGGTGCAGCTCGGTGTGGATGTGGATGGCCGGGGTCACGTCCCAGCGCCCGCGGACCACATGGGCGTCGCGGTCGACCACACAGATGTCGGATGCGGTGATCTCCTGCCACCACAATCCCCAGGGGTTGACGAACATCTCCGTGTGACCGTCGGGCTGCCAGGTGATGTGCCCTGCCATGTTCTCGGCGAATCCGATGCCGGCCAGGTGACGGAAGGCCACGGCCAGCGCCTGTTCGCTGGACAGGTCGACGCCGATGGGCGGCACCACCGAGGGCGCCCAGACTTCCAACCCGCCGCGCCGTGCGTTAGGAGCGTTCATCACCGGCCTCCATTCTGGCTCCAATATCCTCGCGCAGCCGGCCTTTGGCTATCTTTCCGCCCGATGACCGGGGCAGTTCGTCGAGAACGATCAGCCGTTCGGGCAGCAGTTCCTTGGAAATCCCCAGCGCCAGCAGGTGTTCGACGAGCCCGGGCAGGTCGATGCGGGCGGAGTCGGCGAGTTCGGCGTAGAGGCAGACCTTTTCACCGAACACCGGGTCGGGCATCGCGACGGCCGCCGCCATCGCGATGGCGGGATGGGTCATGACGGCGTCTTCGACCTGGCTGGCGCTGATGTTCTTGCCGCCGCGGACGATGAAATCGGAGGTACGCCCGGTGACCCGCAGGTAGCCGTCGGCGTCGATCTCGCAGAGGTCACCCATGCGCATCCACCCGTCGCGGGTGAACAGCTTGTCGTGGTCGGTGCCGCCGAGGTAGCCCAGGCTGGTCGCCGGCCCCCGGCAGGCGGGCTGGCCTCGCCCCGTGGCGGTGACGTCGCGGTCCCCGTCGAACAGCCGGACCGACATTTCGGGGATGAGCCGGCCCGCGGTGCGCAACCGGCGCTCGCGCGAATCGCTGAGCGTTGTCGCGCTGAGCATCCCGGTCTCGTTCGAGCCGTAGAACTGCAGAATGGTGGCGCCCGAGAGTTCCTCGAACTCGGCGGCGGGCCGGTACGGCAACGCCTCGCCGCCGGTGTACACCACACGCAGCGAGCTCAGGTCGTAACCGCGGCTGGCCGGATCCGCCATGAGCATCGTCAGTTGCGTGCTGACGCAACACAATACGGTGACCCTGTGCCGGGCTATCGCTTCGCAGGTGGCGTTGGTGGTGAACCGGTCCAGCAGCACCGCGGTGGCGCCGAGGTGGATCGGGGTGGTGTGGCTGGTCCACAGCCCGAAGCCGAACGGCGTGGGTATGACCGGCAGGAATACCTCGTCGGAGGTCAGCCGACCATTGGCGACGGCTTTCTGGTGGAAGTAGTGCCAACGGTTCTGGGTGTGCACGACGCACTTGGGCAGCCCGGTGGTGCCCGAGGTGGAATTGATCAGGAAGACGTCGTCGGGACCGAGTTGGGCGTCGGGGTCCAGCGGCCTGGGTTCGGCGTCGACGTCGAGGCGAAGCGTCCCGCCGTCGTGACCCAACACCACCTGGGGCAGCCGCAGTGCGTTCGCCACTTCCCCGGCCGCCGCTGCTCGCGGCCCATCGCTGACCAGGATTGTCGGCTGGGCGGTGCGCAGGATCGCCGTCGCCTCCCGGGTGCCGGCCCGCGCACCGATGCCGACCACCACCGCACCGCAGCGTTCGATCGCGACGAACAGCACGTGAATGGCGGTGGAGTCGCCGTGCCATACCGCCACCCGGTCGTCGCGGGCGACGCCGGCCCCGGCCAATGACTCAGCCAAACCGTTTGCCGCACTGTCGAACTCATGCCAGGTGAGGGAGGACCCGCCATGGTCGAGGTAAGCGATGCGGTCCGGCGTCCGTTCGGCGTTGCGGCGCACCGCATCCGACAGCGTCGACAAAGACCACCAGCCGGCGGCGCGAAACCGGGCCGGGTCCTCGTCGGTGAACGCCGGCGAGCCCATGCTTCCCAGCCCCGCGGCGCCCATCACCAAATGATAGGAAAGCCGTCCGCGGTTTCGGCGCTAGGGATTCGGCGGTGCGGGCGCGGAGTGCTGGTTGTTGTCGGCGCTCGGGCGGCGCGGGTGCGGTGCGGGGCAGGTGATGTTGCGGATGCACCCGCAATTGAGGCCGATGATGCAGCCGCCTCCCCCGACGGGTTGCACCGGCACCGCGCCGCCCGGAGCCGGGGGCGCGGGCGTCACGACGGACGGCGTGGCGGTGGCTTGTGCGCCGCCAAACGAGAGGCCCATCGCCACGACGAACGCGGTCACGCAGCCGCACAGCGCGGCTCGCGTCGCGGCGTTCGGGGTCCCCATGAGGCACAACGATAGTGGCTGGTCGCGGTGGGCGCAGGTCGGCGGGGAGAACTGCGAGCACACTCCAAGGATCCTTCCAGGCGCCGGCCGCGGCGTTGCCTCGCCGTGAGTGGGATCGGTAGCGACGCAGGAGGTCTGCGTTGCCTACCCGTCATCACCGGCGGGCACAGTCCCAGCGAGGGCGTCTTCCAGAGCCGCGACGAGGTACGCGAGATCGCGCCGTCGCGACGCGGCCGGCCAGGCCACCCAGGTCCGACGCACCAGCGGGCGGCCGGCGAGGGCCAGCCAGCGCACCGAGTCCGGCAGCGGTTCCAGCCGCCCGGCGGGGGCCAGCGCGAATTTTCCCCCGGCGCTCACCGCGGCCAGCTTCACCTCCGGCAACAGGTCCTGGTCGTAGGACGCCGCGGGCCCCGGATCAATGCCATGGCTGCGTAGCACTGCCGTCAGCTCGTCGTACCAGGCCGGGCTGCCCGCGCGGGGAAACCCGAGCCACTGCAGGCCCGACAACCGGTCCAGGCGAATCTGCCCCTCGGCCGCCTCCATCGCGTCGGCTTGCTCGGCCGCAAGCAGCACGCCGAGCGGTTCCTCGGTGACGATCGAGACGTCCAGATGCTTGGCGATCGGGCGTTCGCGCACCAATCCCACGTCCAACTCCCCGGCCGACAACGCGTCGGTCTGCGCAGCGGTCGACAGATGACGAACCTCCACCACCGTCAGCGGGAACGCCGTCGCCAGCGACGCGAGCGCTCCCGAGAGCGGCTGTGCCGGCAGCTCGAGGGGTACGCCCACCCGCAGTGACCGGCCCTCCTGCGCCGAATGCTTGGCCATGGCGGTGATCGCGTGGTCGTAGCGCGCGATCACCGCCCGCGCCTCGCTCAGCAGGGTCATCCCCGCCGGCGTGGGCGCGACGCCCGAGCTACTGCGGGTCAACAGCTTGACGTCGAGTTCCTTCTCCAGGGCCTGGATCGTCTGGGACAGCGATGGCTGGCTGATGTGCAGGCGGCGCGCCGCCGCGGAGAGGCCCCCGTCCTCGACCACCGCGACGAAAGCCCGCAGATCCCAGATCTCCATGCAGTACTCCAACACGCCGTTCGCCGGCAACTGTTCCATTGCGCCACCCGATGGCGGCTATCGCGGACCGAAATGGGCGACCGCGGCGCCGGCGCCCGGGCATCGGGTTGTATTGAGGGATGCCTGACAGGGAGCCGGCCACATGACCGCCGCGCACGTCACCCGGTTGCTCGAGGAGTATCGGTCCTCGGGGCGCACCTTCAGCGCCGGCGGGCTCTCGTCGTTCGTGATCGAGGCGGGCCCGCCCGACGCGCCGCCGGTCGTGTGCGTGCATGGCGTCCCCGCCTCGGCCTACCTCTATCGCAAGGTGGTGCCGGAGCTGGGCGCTCGCGGGCTGCGCGGCGTCGCGGTCGATCTGCCGGGGCTCGGGTTCGCCGAGCGGCCCGATGACGCCGACTACTCCTGGACCGGGCTGGGCCGTTGGCTGCTCGGCGCGATCGACGCGTTGCGGCTGGACCGGTTCCATCTCGTGGTGCACGACATCGGCGGCCCCGTGGGATTCGAGGTGGCGCACGCGGTGCCCGAGCGGGTGTTGTCGTTGACGCTGCTGAACACCATCGTCGAAGTGGAGTCGTTTCACCGGCCCTGGCCCATGGAACCGTTTGCGCATCGCGGTATCGGCGAAGCCTGGTTGGCCTCGATGCACCTGCCCGGTGCCTTCGCGGCGATCATGCGCCTCGTCGGGGTGAGCCGGCGCGTCCCGTCCGCCGAACTCGCCTGCTGGCCGCCCCTGCTGTTCGGTGACGACGGCGGGCGAGCGTTCCTGAAAATCATGCGCGGGTTCGAACTTACCGCCGCCAAGCAGCAGCGCTACCTCGACGCCGTGCGGCCGGCGCGCTACCCCGTGCAGATCGTCTGGGGCGTCCGCGACGCGATGCTGCCCTGGCGGCGCTACGGCGTCCAGGCCCAGCGCGCCGCCGGTGTCGCAGACCCGATCCTGTTGCCGGCCAAGCACTTTCTTCAAGAGGACCATCCCGCGGAAATCGCCGCGGCGGTTCATCGCCTGACGACGCGGACCGCGTAAATCGCGGCGCTGACCCCGAACATCGCCGCGGTCAACAGCAACCAGCGGCCAAGGTAGGGGTCCTGGGTCTGGCCCGTGGCGGCCGAATAGGTGGCGGCGCCCTGCTTGATGATTCCGGGAAGGAACACCACCAGCGTCAGACCCGCTCCCAGCGCGGGCACCCGGATGTAGTTGACCACCGGCACGCGGGGCGGTTCCGGCCGGACGGCGGCCCGCGACAGCAGCGCGTCGAGGAGCGCATAGACCGGGAACAGCACCAGGTCGTGGACGACGATGGCCGCGGCGAACCACACGACGATCGACTGCCACCACACGCGCGAGTTCCACAGCGTGACCGGATCGATGGTGGCCACCACGTAGCCCACTAGCGCGAACCCGGCGAGCAGGGTCAGCAGGTGCAACGGGCCCGACCCGTAGAGCTTGACGAAAACCGCTCGCGCGCTACGCATTTGCCGCCGCCCGAAAGGCGATCGACTGCACCCATTTGGTGTTGTGCACGCCGGGCAGCGCCGGCACGATGATGCGCGCCGGGAAGCCGTGATCCGGTGACAAGTCGGTGCCGTTGACCAGCAACGCCAGCAGCGCGTCGGGGTGGCGCACCTGGCTCGCCTGCAGGGTCGCGCGGCCGAACGCGCCCGAGCGCTCCAACGACGACACGTGCGCCGATTCCGGTTCGGGCACGCCGGCCAGCCGGGCCAGATCCGCCAGCCGCACGCCGGTCCAGCGTTGGGTGGTCGACCATCCCTCCACGCAGGCGATCGGCAGCACCGAGGTGTGCTGCGGCATGGCCAGCAGCGCGGCGCGGTCCACTGTCACCGGGCGGGAACCACCGGTCAGGGTCAGGCGCCATCGGTCGCCGGTGCTTTCCGCGGAGATCCCGGCCGCCACCGCGGTCCGGTTGACCTCGAAATCGTTGGGTCCGGCCCCGCGGGTGCGCCCCCGCGGCAGCAGCAGCGCAGCCGGCCGCGCATAGCCACCCAGCGTCTGGCCCGCCGTGATGACCGCCATGAACAGCGCGCCGCCGCCCACCAGCGCCAGCGCGCCGCGGCGGCTCATGGTCGCCGGGCGCGGTTCCGAGGCGACCAGCCCGTCCGGCTCCCACTCCTGGGCTCTGGTGCCGGCACGCCCGGTCCGCGCGACGTCGCTCGGTGCGATCGAGCGCAGGCCGGACCACATCTTCGGGAACTTGATCGCGACATGCACGGCGAATCCGGTGATGAACACCCACGCCCCGAAGTAATGCGCGGTGTAGAAGCTGAACCCGAAGATGTAGTCGTACTGGATGTCCAGCACGCCGGTGACGATTTCAAACAGCACGCCCCCGACCAGCATCAGCAGCGAAACCCGTTCCAGCAGTTGGGCTATGGACCTCGCGGGCGGCCACACGAACAGCCGGGGTATCACCGACCACAGTTTGGCCAGCACGACCGGGATCAGGACCAGGCCGAGCCCGACGTGCAGGCCTTGGGTGAGCCGGTACAACCATGACGGGCGGGTGGGCCAGTCGAACGTCGGCAGCTTCAGCCACCCGACGTCACCGGGGATGGCCTGCCCGAACCGGGGCCCATAGGCGATGTACGACAGCAAGCCGGTGAGGATGACGATCGGCAGCGTCACCAGCAGCACCGACCCGAAGACCGATGTCAGCCACGGCCCGCGCAGCGGGCTGCGCCACCGCTGTGCCCGCCGGGCGCCCGGGGGCGGGTGCTCGCCGAGCCAGCGCCACAGCCACGCGGGGAATCCGTAGCCGCCGGGAGACCCCGGCGCCTCGGTGCCTTCGGGAGCGGGTGAGCGGACGGGGCGCATCATCGATGATGATCCACGACGAGTCCGGGAAAATGGTTCAGATTCGGTGCGCGTTCAGGCGGCGGCCCCGCCGCCGTCGACGTACAGCGTCGATCCGGTGACGTAGCCTGCCCGCGGCGACGCCAGGAACAGCACCGCCTGGGCGATCTCCGCCGGGCGCGCGGTGCGGCGCAGCGGGAGGGTGGTGGCGATGTCCTCGATGGACTCCCCCCACTCGGCGAGGACACCCGCGGTGCGCGTGGGCCCCGGCGAAACGCTGTTCACCCGGACACCGTGCGGGCCGAATTCGGCGGCCCATGTGCGCGTCAGCGACGCCAGCGCCGCCTTCGTCGCGCCGTACACCGATGCCCCCGGCATCCCTTTTCGAGCCGCCAGGGACGTGACGTTGACGATGCTGCCGCGCTGACGGGCGATCATGCCGGGGGCGAGTTGCGCGACCAGGAAGTAGGCACCCCGCACGTTGGTGTCGAACATGGCCTCGAACGGGGCGAGACCTTGCTCGACAGTGGGTGCGACGGGGAAGGCGCCGGCGTTGTTGACGAGCACGTCGACCGGTCCGGCTTCGCTCACCAGCTCCGCGATCGAATCCATGTCACCGAGGTCGGCGCGAACGAACCTGACCTTGCCGTCGATTTCGGCCACGGCGCGGGCACCCCGGTCGGCGTCTCGTCCCGAGATCACCACCTCGGCGCCCTCGCCCGCCAGCAGGCGGGCCGATTCGAGGCCGATGCCGGCGGTGCCGCCGGTGACCAGAGCGATCTGGGATTCGAGTTCCATCACCCCATTCAAACCGGCGATCGGCGCGTGGAGTCCTCTCCGGCCATTGGGATCGCCGATGCCATCGATCAACAATCCCGATGAGGTCGGCCGCGGATCAGTCCTTGCCCCGCGGCGGCGGCTGCACCTCGACGCCACCGGAGTCGTGTTCGGGGCCGGCGGAGGGATGCTCGGCGGGCACCCGGTCACGGGAGCGATTGCCCTCGCTCGGCCGCTCGGGATCGGGCCGATGCACGTTGCCGTGGTAGGGACCCGGCTTCGGCCGGGGCTTCCCGCCCGGGAAGGCCAGCCGAAAGATGCTGCGGTGCACCATCGCCCACTGCTTCGAGAAACGGCCGGAGTTGTAAGGCAGCTCGTAGCGCTCGCAGATCTCCTTGACCTGCGGCGCGATCTCGGAGTATCGACTGCTCGGCATGTCCGGGTAGAGGTGGTGCTCGACCTGATAACCGAGATTGCCGCTGATGATGTGGAACAGCGGGCTGCCGTCGATGTTCGCGGCGCCGAGCAATTGGCGCACATACCAACCGCCGCGGCTCTCGTCCTCGACTTCTTCCGGCGTGAACGTGTACGTCTGGTCGGGAAAGTGGCCGCAGAAGATGATGGCGTGGGCCCACACGTTGCGGATGACGTTGGCCAGCGCGTCGGCGGCCAGCGTGCGCAGGTAGGTGCTTTCGACACCCGGCGCGACCTTGTCGAGGAACTTCGCCACGGCGCCCGTGCGGCGGCCCGTGGACACCCTGCGCAGCCGCCTGGCGACGCGGGACTGCGCCGGCTGTTCGAGCCGGCCACCCGTCGCCAATTGCGCGAGCCCGAACGCGCCCGCGCTGATCAGCGGCCACCCGAGATAGTCCTTGACGATCTGCGCGCGCGCCTTGACCCCGATCCCTTTGAGGTCCTTGCGCACCTCGGACCAGGGCTTCTCCCGCTTGCGGATGGCGTCGATGTCCATGTCGTGGACGGCGACGCCCCACTCGAACAGCAGCGTGAGCAACAGGTTGTAGATCGGCTGGCCCAGATACCGCGGCGCCCATTTCTGGTTGGGGTCGATCCGCATGATCTCGTAGCCGAGATCTTTGTCCTTGCCCAGGATGTTGGTGAACGTGTGGTGGATGTAATTGTGCGAGTGCTTCCATGACTCGGCGGTCGACGCCGTGTCCCAGTCCCACACCGAGGAGTGGATATCGGGATCGTTCATCCAGTCCCACTGGCCGTGCATGACGTTGTGGCCGATCTCCATGTTCTCCAGGATCTTGGCCATCGAGAGGCACGCGGTGCCCAGCAGCCACGCGGTCTTCGAGCGCGAGGCCAGCAGCAGCACCCGGCCGGCCACCACGATCTGCCGTTGCGCCGAGATGACGTTCTTGATGTAGCGCCGGTCGCGCTCGCCGAGGTCGGCGAACACGTCGTCGTGAATCGCGTCGAATTCCTTGGCAAGCTTTTCCAGCTCTTGCTCGCTCAAGCGAGCGAGTGGGTTGTCAGCGGCATTCTTTACGGCAGTGGTCACAAGCCGCTCCTTTCGATCAGAGTTCGAGTTCGACGTCGCCCTCAGCGGTGTTGATGCAGATTCGGACGTCTTGTCCGGTCGGTTCGATGACGTCACCCGAGCGCAGGTCACGCAGCTTGCCCGACTTCAGCGTCCCGACGCAGGTGTGGCAGATTCCGATGCGACAGCCATAGGCGAGGTTGAGACCGGCCTTCTCGCCGGCCTCGAGAATCGATGTGCCGCCGTCACATTCGACTTCCTTCTCACTGTCGGAGAAGCAGACGGTGCCGCCCTCGCCGGCGTTGGCGTCGCCGCCGATCTTCGGTTGGAACCGCTCGAAGTGCAGGCGGTCGCAGTCGCCGTGTTCTTTCCAGTGTTCGATCAGCGCGTCGAGCATTTCCCCGGGACCCGAGCAGAAGGCCTCGCGCTCACGCCAGTCCGGGCACACTTCGTCCAGGTCGCCGGGCGTGAACCGGCCCTGTTCGGAGGTGAGGCGAAGATCCAGCCGCAGCCCCTCGTGGCGCTGCTCGAGCTCTTCCAAGGCGGGCAGGAACATGGCCTGCTCGCGGGTTCGCGCGGAATGGATCACCAGCGCGTCGCGCAATTCGTCGCGATGGTCGAGGTCGCGCAGCATGCTGATGATCGGCGTGATGCCGCTGCCCGCGCTGATGAACAGCATCTTGGCCGGCAGCGGTTCGGGCAGCGTGAAGACGCCCTCGATTTCGCCCAACCGCACGAGGTCGCCCGGTTGAATCTTGTGCACGAGGTAGGGCGACACGGCGCCGCCGTCGACGCGCTTCGGCGTGACGCTGATCAGGCCGTCTTCGGGCCTGGGATCCGAGGTCAGCGAGTACGCGCGCCAGTGGTAGACGCCGTCGATGACCACCCCGAGGCGCACATATTGACCGGGCTTGTGGCCGGGCCATTCGTAGCCGGGGCGAATCAGGACGCTGGCCGCCTCCGAGCCCTGCTGCTCGATGCGTTCGACCTTCCCGCGCAGCTCCTTGGTGGTCCACAGCGGGTTGATCATCTCGAGGTAGTCGTCGGGCTGCAGCGGGCTGAACAACCGTCGCACCGCCCGCAGGAATAACCGCCGTCCGCGTGGGACGTTGGGCTGGGCACCGCGTTCAGCCATGTGTTCTAGAGTACACAGTTGTACACCGACTCCAAACATCGAAATGAATTCTGTTGGCGCGCAAGCTTAGACATATGTCGAACGCGCGCACAGCGCAGGCATAGCCGTTCACTGGCTGCTGCGTACCGATGGTTAGGGCTATGGCGTTAGATACCTCTGAGGTGCCCCGGCCGTCCGTCGGCCAAACGTTTGCTCAGCAGTTTGACAGGAGCCAGGCGCCGCGGCGTACGGCCGCCGCGGCGCCTAATGTCGATGGGTGTGCTGATCGGCTTCCTCCTCGCGCTGGGCTGTTCGCTGTGTTACGGGACGGCGACCGTGCTGCAGGCGGCAGGGACCCGCTCCGTGGAAGCCGGCAGCGGCTCGGGCGTCGACGCCGTCCTGCTGTTGCGCGCCGTGCGGCAGTGGCGCTATCTGGCCGGGGTCGGTCTCGACGTCGCCGGGTTCGCGCTTCAAGTCGCCGCGCTGCGCCTGGTCCCCATCTACGTCGTCGCGGCCGCGCTGGCCGCCTCGATCGCGGTCACCGGCGTGGTGGCCGCGTGGGTGCTGTCTGCGCGGCTGTCGTCGGGGGAATGGACGGCCGTGGGCGTGGTCTGCGCCAGCCTGGTCGTTCTCGCCCTGGCCGCCGGCCCCGGCCACTTTCGGCACGCCCCGGCCGGGCTCGGCTGGGCGTTGCTGGGGGTGGTGGCGGCGATCTTCCTCGGCGGCGCCGCCGCGGGGCGCTTGCCCGACCGCGCGCGTGCGCTCGCGCTGGGGCTGGCCGCCGGCAGCGGCTTCGGCGTCGTCGAGGTGGGTGTGCGGCTGATCGAGGCGATCGATCCCACCAAGCGGGCGTTCTACACCAACCCCGCGCTGTACGCGGCGGCCGCCGGCGGGGCCGCGGGTTTTCTGTTGCTCACCTCGGCGCTGCACCGCGGATCGGTGACCACGGCCGTCGCCGGCATGGTGGTCGGCGAGACGCTCGCACCGGCATTCGTCGGGGTGGTGTGGCTGGGCGACACCGCGCGCGAGGGGCTGGGCTGGCTGGTGGTCGCGGGCTTCGCCGTCGCCGTGTGCGCGACGCTGGTGCTGGCGCGGTTCGGGGAGGCACCCCAGCCCGACCCCGTCGAGGAAGCGGGCTGAGGCCGCTTCACGATCCTGCGACGCCGGATGCCGCACGGCCGGCGGCGTTTTCGCTCACCGGGACATAACTGCTGCCACGTGCCGGGCGCGCCCACAACAACCCCTCCTGCGCGGTCACACCCGCGGCGATGAGCGCCCGCTTGAGAATCTTGTTGGTCGCGGTCGCCGGCAGTCGGTCGTTGATCCGCACGTAGCGGGGCCATGCCTTCGGCGACAGATCCGGCTGCGCGGCAAGGAATTTCGCGAAAACGTCCGGGCTCAGGCGGGCCCCGGGGCGCAGCACCAGGGCGGCCATCACCTGGTCGCCGACCCGGTCGTCGGGAACCGCATAGACGGCGACCTGGCTGATCTCGGGCAGCCGCGCCAGAATCCGCTCGATCGGGCCGGCCGCCAGGTTCTCCCCGTCCACCCGCATCCAATCGGCGGTGCGGCCGGCCAGGTAAATCCAGCCGTCGTCGTCGCGATAGGCCAGATCTCCCGACCAGTACATCCCGTGCCGCATGCGCTCCGCGGTGGCACCCGGATCGTTGTAGTAGCCGGCGAAGGGGCCCGCCCCCTGGGTGTTGACGAGCTCGCCGACGGCGTCGTCGAAGTTGGTCAGCGCCCCGTGGGCGTCGAACTTCGCGGGTTCGCATTCCCGCAGCGTCGTCGGGTTGTAGATGCTCACCCCCGGGTACGGCTTGCCGATGGAGCCGGGCGGGGTGCCGTCTTCGCGCACCACGATCACCGCGAATTCACTCGACCCGAAGCTGTCGACGACCCGGCACCCGAAACGCCTTGCGAATTCGGCGATGTCGCGATCGGTCGCCTCGTTGCCGAAGGCCACCCGCAAGGTGTTGTCGGCGTCGTCGGGACGCTCGGGCGTGGACAGGATCAGCGCCAGCGGCTTGCCGACGTAGTTCACATAGGTCACGCGATAGCGACGCACATCGTCGAGGAAGCGGGACGGCGAAAACCGCGCCGGCACCATGGTGGCCCCGCTGCCGATGGCGACCGCCCACCCCGCGGCGACGCCGTTCGAGTGAAAGAGCGGCATCGACAGGTAGCAGACGTCGTCGGCGGTGACGTCGTACTGAAAGATCAGGCTGGCACCGCACATGATCGCCATGCCGTGGGCGAACCGCACCACCTTGGGGTCACCGCTGGTGCCCGAGGTGAAGATCATCATCAGGGTGTCTTCGGCTGCCACCTCGCGATGCGGCGCCAGCGGTGGCGCAGCCGCGACGGCGTCGGCGTAGTGGCCGCCGGTCACATCGATTAGCTGAATACCGTTGAGGTCCAAGTCTTTCAGCAGTTCCAGGTGCTCCGGGTCGGCGAGCAATATCTGGCAGTCGGATCGGCGGATGTCGGCCAGCAATCCCGATCCGCGCCGCGTGGTGTTGATCCCGCACAGCACGTAGCCGCCCAGCGCCGCCGCGGCCATGGCGCGCAGCATGGCCGGGGAGTTGCCCAGTACGGCGCCGACATGCAACGGGCGTGCGGGGTCGGCCAGCGCGATCAGCGCGGCGGCCTCCGCCTCGGCTTCGGCGAGGTGCTCGCGCCAGGTCCAGGTCCGCTCGCCGTGCACCAGCGCCCGGGCGTCGTCATGGCGACGTTGCCGCAGCAGCTGTTGGACCGTCTCCGGCACGGGTTCACCTCCTCGTCGACGTCATCGGGTGGTCAACACCAGCCCCGCGTAGTCGTTCTGGGCCACCTCGTCGCAGCGCCGCCGATAGGTGCCGAAACCGCCGATGTAGGGCATGAAGACTCGCTTCTTGCCCTCGATGTTGGTGCCCAGGTACCACGAGGATGCCGCGCTGGGGAACAGGGTCCGCTCGGCCGCTTGGGCCACGTGTTCGGTCCAGGCGATCGCCGCGTCGTGGCGGGGCTCGACCTCGTCCACGCCGAGGCGTCGCGCGGTCCGCACCAGGTCGACCACCCAGTCGACCTGAACCTCGGCGTGCAGCACCATATTGGACAGCACCGACGGGCTGCCCGGCCCGCTGATGGTGAACAGGTTCGGCAGGCCGGGCACCATCAGGCCGAGGAAGGTCACCGGGCCGCCGGCCCAGAGGTCACGCAGCCGCTGTCCCCCGGGACCTTTCGGGTCGATCCGGGTCAGCGCGCCGGTCATGGCGTCGAAGCCGGTCGCGAAGACCAGCACGTCGCAGGGGTATGTCGTCGCGCTTGTTCGCACCCCGTCGGCGGTGATCGTCTCGATGGGCTCGCGGCGCAGGTTCACCAGCCGAACGTTGTCGCGGTTGAAGGTGGCGTAGTAGCCGTCGTCGGTGCAGATGCGTTTGGTTCCGATCGGGTGATCGACCGGAATGAGATCGGCTGCGACGGCGGGATCGTTGACGATCTCGCGGATCCGCTGCTCGGCGAACGTCCTGGCGATGTCGTTGGCGGACAGGTCGCTGGTCTGGTCGGGGAAGGTCTTGGCGAACAGCACTCCGCCTTCGCGCCAGCGTTTCCACAGCGCTTCGGTCCGTTCCTGCGGTTCGGTGTCGACGGCGTTCTTGTGGTAGGTGCCGTGCGGTGTGCCCGCCGGCGCATAGGCGGAGAGCCGGCGGCGTTCGGGGTACTGCTCCTGGATCTGTCGCTGTTCCTCGGCCGACCACGGCCGGTTGGGCATCGGGATGGTGTAGTTCGCGGATCGCTGGAATACGACCAGGTTTTCGGCGGCGGCCGCGATGATCGGGGCCACCTGGATCCCGGACGATCCCGTGCCGATCAGGCCCACCCGCTTGCCGCGCAGCTCGGGATCTTCGCGCGGCCACGCCGCCGTGAAATACACCTGCCCCGAAAAGTCCTCGGCCCCGGGGATGTCGGGACGATTCAGCGCCGACAGGCAGCCGGTCGCACACAACAGGAACTGTGCGACAAAGCGCTGTCCGGTCGCGGTGTCGACGTGCCAGCGGCCTTCCTCGAAGCTGGCGCCGGTGACGTCGACGCCGAATCGGTAGTGGCGGCGCAGCTCGAAACGGTCGGCGACGTGGCGTAGGTAGGCCAGGATTTCCGGCTGGGCGGCGAAGCGTTCGGTCCACCACCAGCTCCGCTGCAGTTCTTCGTCGAATGAGTAGGAGTAGTCCACGCTTTCGACGTCGCAGCGCGCGCCGGGGTAGCGGTTCCAGTACCAGGTACCGCCGACGTCGGGGGCGGCCTCGATGCCGGTGACCGACAGGCCCGATGAGGCGACCCGGTGCACGGCGTAGAGCCCGGCGAACCCGGCGCCGATGACGATGACGTCGCTGTCGACCGGGTCGTCCATGTGCACCTCCGACCTACCGCCCGGGCTCATGCGGGCCGATATTTCAGAAGGGTGATGCCCTCTTGGGGCAGATCGTAGAACACCGGCCGCACCCGCATGCCGATGCGGATGTCACCCGGGTCGACGTGACCAACTCGGTGCTGAATTTCGGTCCGGCATCCCACTGCACCACCGCGGGCAGCTGCGGCAGCGCGTCGGCCCACGGCGGCCCGGTGGGCCGGCGGGCGACCGTGAAGGTGTATAGCGTTGCGGCACCGTCAATTTCGCGCCACTGCAGGTCGTCGGCCAGGGTTCCGGGGGTCAGGGTGCGCGGATAGAACACGTAGCGTTGTGCTGACGGCGAGTACTGGACCAGGATGCGGTGCCGGGCCAGGCCGTCCCAGAAGGGCTGCGAGACCGGCGTGGGCTCCGGGATGGGGCGGGTCATGGTTAGTCCCCCCGCAGGAGCAGTGCGACCTGTTCGCTCATGATGCCGCCGTTGCCGGTGACGAACGCCGTGTGGCAGTCGGTCACCTGCGCGTCACCCGCGCGGCCCATGATCTGGCGCGCGCCGTCCACCACGTGGTGCATGCCGCCGGCCATGCCGGCCTGACCGAAGGACAGCTGGCCACCGGCGGTGTTGAGGGGGAAGTCGCCGCGGTAGGTCAGGTCGTGCTCGTTGACCCACGACATGCCTTGGCCTTTCGCGCAGAATCCGGCGTCCTCGAGACTCATCAGCACCGTGATGGTGTAGCAGTCGTAGATCGACGCGATGTCGACATCCGATCGGTCGAGCCCCGCCATCGCGAAGGCCCGGTCGGCGGCGCGGGCGATCGGGGTGGACAGCAGGTCCTCGGCATAGGTCGGGGTCTTGAAGGCGATGTGTTCGCCGAAGCCCTTGATCCACACCGGGCGGTGGCGGCCGCGGCGGGCGATGTCGGCGTTGGCGATCAGCACCCCCACTCCCCCGTGCACCCGCATCACGGTTTCCAGCATGTGGATCGGGTCGGCGATCATCGCGCTGTCCAGCACGTCGTCGACCGTTATGGGGGTGCCGTGGAAGACCGCGCCGGGGTGCGCACACGCGTTGGTCCGCTGGTCGACGGCGATCTTGGCGACCGCGGCAGGGTCGTAGCCGAATTCGGCCGCGTAGCGCTGAGCGATCTGCGCGTAGGGCGCGTTCTGGCCCACGTTGCCGTAGGGGATCTCGAACTCGGCCTGCGGCGAGCCATAGTTGTTCGACGACGCCCCATACCAATTCGGGTCGGGTGCCGGTCGCCGCTGCGACAGCGGCACCGCGGACGACCCGGGCACCACCGCCAGCACCGCGTCGCAGATGCCGAGTTCGACGGCCGCGGCGGCGCGCCAGATCATCCCGGCCGAGGTTGCGCCGCCCAGATCGACCCGCTCGCCGAAATCCAGTGCCAAGCCCAAATATTCGCACAGTGTCGCCGGTGCGAACATCGCCGATTCGGCGATGCCGTGGGTCAGCAGGCCGTTGACACGGCCGGGATCCACCCCGGCGTCCTCGATCACCAGCTTGGCCAGCATCGCGTACTGGTCGAGGGTGAACAGCGGCGCCCGGGTGGGGCGGCGTTCGGCGGGCAACTCCGCGATGCCGACGATGGCGGCCTCGCCGCGCAGCCCGGTCATGGCTGGGCTCCCCGCATCGGCAACTCGACCGTGGCCATGCCCGGCATCAGGATCGTGTCACCGCGGCGCCCGGCGATCACGAGATCGACCAATCCGGTCCCGTTGTCGCTCAGGCGTTTACCAGTGATCTCGCCACCGAAGCTCAGCGACTCGCCCGGATAGGCGATCGCCCGGTTCTGCACCGAAAAGGACACCAGTCGGCCGCGCCCGCCGATCCAGTCGCCGAGCGCGCGGGCCAGCAGCGCCGCCTGCAGCGGGCCGTGCACCAGGACGTTGTCGTAGCCTTCGGCGTCGCGGGCCCACTCCTTGTCGTAGTGGATGCGGTGGCCGTTGTAGGTGGCGGCGCTGAAGAAGAACATCTGCGTTTCGTCGACGGTGACGGTCAGCACGGGAATATGCTCGCCCACCGCGATGTCGTCGAAGAACGGCTGGTGATCGGTCATGGCGCACAAGGCCTTTCTAGGGGCGGGCGATCATCGACGTCGACGCTTCGGCGAGCAAGTCACGATCCTGGTTGTGGTACACCGTGTCCCAGGTGACGAGAACGAATCTGCCCGAGCGGCCTTGCTTTTCGGCTATCGAGGAGATGGTGCGGACCATTTCGACCTCGTCGCGGTGGTAGGCGGGCAGGTGAAAGGTGAAGCTCTCGCCGCCGGCCATCCGCTTGGGCGCGCGCGGGAACGCCAGGCCGCCGGAGACCGCGCCGGACGAGCCGTCGGGACGCAGCGATCCCAGCGGGGATACGCCGAGGACGGCGTACTGCAGGAACAGCGGGGGGCAGACGATGTCGCGATATCCGTTGGCCCTGGCGTAATCCGGGTCGAAGTACAGCGGGTTGTGGTCACCGACCGCCGCCGCCCACCGCTGCCAGTCGCGCCGGTTCACCTCGCCGCTCGCCGACGCGGCGACGGTGCCCACCCGCGCCGCCGATTCCGCATCGATCAAACTGTCCTCGCTCAAAGGCGCTCCCCTTCGTCGTCCATGCTCTGCTCAAGCCAGGCCGCGGCGACGTCGGCCCCGCCGCCGAATGTCGAACCCAGCCGCGCCCGCTCGCTCCACAGATGCAGGTCGGTCTCGGTGACATAGCCCATGCCGCCGTGCAATTGGTGCGCATCGAGCGTGATCAGCCGGGCCGCGGTCGCCGCGTGCATGCGCGCGATGGCCGTCTGCTTGCTGGCGACGCGCCCCCGCCCCAGCCAGAACACCGCCGCGTGCGCGGCCAATCGCGCCGCCGCCAGTGCGATGTGCATGTTGGCCACCAGATGCTGGGCGGCCTGAAACGACGCGATGGGCCGGCCGAATTGATGACGCAGCTTGGTGTAGTCGACGGTGCGGTCCAGCACCGCCTGTCCGACGCCCACCAGGTCCAGTGATCCCAGCGCCACGGCCGTGTTGGCCACCCGGCGCAGGGCCGCTGCGGTGATCCCGTCGAGCGCCGCGTCGGCCGTCGCGTTGTCGAAGCGCACGATGAAAGCCCGGATGCCACCGGCCATCTCGAGCGGTTCGAGCCCGACGCCACCGGCGCGGACGTCGACGAGGAAGACGAGAGTGCGCCCGGCCGCTGCGGCGGAGACCACCAGGAGATCGGCGACGTCCGCATCGAGGACGTAGTCCGCGGTTCCGTGCAGCCGCCACCGCCCCGCGTCGGGATCGGCGCGCAGCACCGGGGTGACGACGGCGGCGTCGCGGGCGTTGTGCAGTGCGGTGCTGGCCCGCACGCTCCCCGACGCCAGCGCCGGCAGCCAGCGGCCCTTGAGCTCCGGGGAGCCGAGCTGATCGACGGCCAGCGCGGCGAGAACGCTGCTGTGCACCGTCGTCGGGCACAGCGCGCGGCCGGCCTCGGTGTAGAAGACGGCGAGGTCGTCGAGGCGGCCGCCGGCCCCGCCGTACTCCTCGGCGATGGCGAGGCCGAAGACGCCCGCGTCGGCCAGCGCCTTCCACAACGCCGGCGTGCCGCGGTCGGCGCCGGGTTCGGCGAGCGCGCGCACCAGGGTGGTCGGATTCTCGGCGGCCAGCAGCGCGCGCAGCGCCGCGGCGAACTCGCGCTGTTCGGCGGTGGGGATGATCTTCATCGGTGCCGTGCGGGGGCCGGGGTCAGCGTCCATAGGAGGGCATCGCGTGCCCGCGCTGGGCGATGATGTCGCGCAGCACCTCGTTGGTGCCGCCGCCGAAGCGCATCAGCGGGGCGGCCCGGTAGAGCCGCTCGAATGTGCCGGCCAGCGGGGCCTGTTCGCTGCGATGCGCCAGCAGGCCGTCCGGACCGAGGAGGTCGAGCGCCAGGCCGGCGATGCGCTGGCGCAGCTCGCTGGTGAACACCTTCTCGACGCTGACCTCGACGGTGGGGATGACACCGCTGTCCAGGATCGACGCCGCCTCGTAGCCCATCAGCGTGGCGACCGCGACGTCGGCCTCCGCCTGCACCAGGCGGCGGCGAAGCGACGGATCGTCGGCCGGCACGGTCCCGTCGCGTCGTGGCCGGCGCGCCAGCCCGCGCAACTCCTCGACGGCGCGGCGCAGGTCGCCGGCGTTGGTCAGCGCACCGCGTTCGAGATCGAGCGCACCGGTGATGTAGGTCCAGCCTCGATCGACCTCGCCGACAAGGTTGCCGGCCGGCACCCGAACGTCACGGAATCCCACCTCGTTGGTGCGATACCCCGACCACGCATACAGCGGCCGAATTTCCACGCCCGGGCTGTCGATCGGCACGATGATGACCGAGATGCCCCGATGCCGGGCGCCGCCGGGATCGGTGCGGACGCACAGCCATTCGTGCGTCGCGCGCTGAGCGCCGCTGTTCCAGATCTTGGTTCCGTTGATCACCCATTCGTCGCCGTCACGGGTGGCGCTGGTCCGCAGGCTGGCCAGGTCGGTCCCCGCCTCGGGCTCGGAATAGCCGACGGCGCAGATCATTTCGCCCCTGGCGATCAGGGGCAGCCATTCGGTCTTGTTGCGCTCGGTGCCGTGCCGCATGATCATCGGCGCCACCGACGTCACCGTCAGATCCGGGCCGGGCACGCCCCAGTATTCGAATTCGCTCATCAGCAGGTGCAGGTGCATCGCGCCGAGCCCCAGACCGCCGTACTCGCGCGGCCAGTTCAGCCCGAACCAGCCCCTCTCGCCGATCTTGCGGCGGAACCGGGCCACCTCGCCCTGGGGATATTCCAGGTCGTGCTCGGCGAGCTCGGCCCGCAGTTCCGGGGTGACGTTCTCGCGCAGAAATTCGCGAATCTCGCTGAGCCAGGCCCGCTGCCCGGCGTCGAGTTCGAAATCCATTCCGGCGCCTATGCCTTTCTGCCGGCCTTACACGGGGCAGCGCCAGCGTAACGCCACGGCGAGAATGCGCCCGGGATTTCGCGGTGGCGTTACGCCCGTCGGGCACCGAGGGGTCGCGCGCCCCGGCTGTAAACGCGCTGTCAAACTCCCGTTAAAACACGGCCGCGCTCTCGCGGATACGCCAACGGGCTGGGAGGATTTTCAGATCGGCTGGTCGACGCGGACCAGGCTCGCCGCCCAGTTCCTCACCCGAGGGAGAAGTCATGCCCACTGTTGAGATGCGCCTTCGCGAAGACCTGAGAAACTACGCCGTCGAATTGCGGCAACTCGCGTACACGCTGCCGCTGGGCGTGGGCGAGCACGGTCTGCTGCAACTGTCCGACCGCATGCGCGCCGCGGCCGACCAGATGGTCCGCAAGGGCGCCTGACCGGCCCGCGGGCGCTCAGCCGCCCCGCAGCCGGATCTTCCAGCGCACGAACCCCAGGTACACGGCGCTGATCACGAACAGCATGCCGACGTCGAACCACCACGTCGCCGGGGTGTGCCGCCAGTGCGAATCCTTCGGGGTCAGCGGGCCGGGCACCAGCTTGGTCAGGTCGGCGGTCGACGCCGACGCCGCGAATCCCCACCGCGCCGGGGTGGCCCACGACATCTGGTCGAGCCCGACGCGCGCGGTGACCGGAATCATCCCGCCGGAGAACACCAGCTGCGACATGACCGCCACCACCAGCAGCGGCATGATCTGCTCGTTGGACTTGGCGACCGCCGACAGGGCCAGCCCCAGCATCGCGGACGCGACGCACGTCAGCGCGACGTCGGCGAACAGCTCCAGGCCGGGCTTGCCCAGCGCCACCGCCCCCTGGGTCGGGGCGCCCTTGCCGAGGACCGCGATGACGCTGACGATCGCCGACTGGACGACCGCGAAGACGGTGTACACGCAGACCTTGGCCAGCAGGTACGCCGACGTGGACAGCCCGACCGCCTGCTCGCGCAGGAAGATGGCGCGCTCACCGATGAGGTCGCGGATGGTCAGGGCGGTCCCCATGAACACCGCGCCGACGTTGAGCAGCACCAGGATCTGGCCGGGTTCGTTGGGCGCGGCGCCCATCGGGTTAGGGATGCCGAACCCGACATCGCCGGGCACCGACATGGACAACGACCCCATGATGAACGGCAGCAGCGCGAGGAAGACGAAATAGCCGCGGTCGGAGACGATCAGCCGCATCTGGCGGCGCGCGATCGTGGAGAACTGCCGAACCAGGCTGGTGTGCGCGGGGTCGCCGAGTTCGGCGGGTTTCTCCGCGGGCGGCGGGGCGGGCGGCGGGCCCGTCCGGGCCAGGTAGCGCGCGCGGGACCCGTCCGGGTCGTTGGCGACGGTGCTGAAGATGTCGGCCCAGTTGGTGGTTCCCATCGCGGCGCCGATCTGGCTGGGCGGCCCGCAGAACGCCGTCTTGCCGCCGGGGGCGAGCAGCAACACCTGGTCGCAGACGTCCAGGTAGGTCAGGGAATGGGTGACCACCAGCACCACGCGACCGGCGTCGGCCAGCTGCCGCAGCATGGTCATCACCTGCCGGTCCAGCGCCGGGTCCAGGCCGGAGGTCGGCTCGTCGAGGATCAGCAGCGACGGCCCGGTGAGCAACTCCAGCGCCACCGACGCCCGCTTGCGCTGGCCGCCGGAGAGCTTGTCCACCCGGGTGTGCAGGTGCTGGGTCATCTCGAGCTCTTCGAGCACCCGGGCCACCACCTGGGCGCGGTCGTCCTTCGTGGTGTCCGGGGGCAGCCGCAATTCGGCGGCGTACATCAGCGCCTGCTGCACGGTCAGCTGGCCGTGCACCACGTCGTCCTGGGGCACCATCCCGATCCTGCTGCGCAACGAGGCGTATTCGGCGTGGATGTTGTGACCCTCGAACGACACGGCCCCCGTGGTCGGGTGCGTGTACCCGGCGACCAAGCGGGCGAAGGTGGACTTGCCGGCACCGGACGGCCCGATGATCGCGGTCAGCGTGCCGGGCAGCGCGGTCAGCGAGATGTTGTCGAGCAGCGTCTTGTTGTTCTCGATCGTCCAGGTCACGCCGCGCACGTCGAGGCCGCCGCCGCGGGTTGCGGTCGCGGCCTGGTCGCGGCGGGCCAGGTTGCCGCCGTGGAAGACCAGGTCGATGTTGCCGATCGTGACGACGTCGCCGTCCCGCAGCACGGCCGAGTCGACCCGGACGCCGTTGACGAAGGTGCCGTTGATGCTGCGGTTGTCCTGGATCTCGGTGCCCGAGGGCGTCGGGATCAGGGTGGCGTGGTGGCGCGAGGCCAGGACCTCGGGGATGACGATGTCGTTGTCGTTGGCGCGCCCGATCTTGATCGCGCCGGGGACGTCCGGCCCGGCCCGGCCCGGCCGCAGGATTTTCATCATCGACGTCGCGAGGATCGACGAGTCGCCGCCGATGCGGCCCGTCGGGGGCGCCGCCGGCTGCGCGGTGGTCGGCGGCGCGGAGTGCATCGACGGCGACCGGTAGATCTGCGGCGCGGGCTGGGAACCACTCGGCGGGGCGCTCGGCAGGCCGCCGGTCGGGTAGCGCGGTTGCGGCGCCGAGGGGTGACTCGGGGTGGGTCCGCTGACCGGCTGGCTCGGCTGCGCGGCCGTGGGCGGATGGACGGGGTGGCGGAACGAGGCGGACGCCGGCTGCTGGGGATGGCCGGTGCCCTGCGCGTCGAGCGGCTGGCTCTGCGAAGCCCGCGCCAGCGGTTCGCTGGGGTTGGTGACGATCGGTATCGACGTGGTCAGGGGCGGCCGCCCGGCCGAACCCTGATGGCGGCCGACCTCGAAGGTCAGCGCCGGACCGTCCGGATTGCCGACGTTGACCCGCAGGCCGTCCTGGATGTCGACGCCCGGGACGCGGCGGTTGTGCACATAAAGCCCGTTGAGGCTGCCGTTGTCGATGGCGACCCATCGGCCCTGGTCAAATCGCACGATGAGGTGGGTGCGGGAGATCAGTGGGTGCGCGACCCGGACGTCGGCGCGGAGGTCACGCCCGATCACGACATCGTTGCCTGGCGCGAAGGTGCGCTCGGCTCCGTCGTACCGCACGGTCAGCGCAGGCGGGGCTGGTGGGCTCATCGAGACCAACTGTAACGGCAGCGGCGCAACTTATCCGCCTGGTTCACCGCCGGGCACGTTTCGCACGCGCCGCCGGCGGGCAAGGCCGCGCCGAAACTGTGCGAACCCGCCGAGGCGGACGGCGGCGAACGAGTGGCGAACCGGCCTGCGGGGCAAGTACTTTCGCAGCCTTCAACCCGCAACCGCGGCGTTGCGCAGGCCCCGCACGCTCGGGGCCTTGCTGCGCGCGGCGGTGACATCCTTGACGAAATCACCGATGTACTTCAGGGCACGCCTGCCCTCGGGCAAGACGTCGGCCGCTATCGGGAAGTCGTGAATCTGGCCGTCCCACAAATGCAGATCGCAGTGGATCCCGCTGGCTTCCAGGCGTTTCGCCATCAATTCGGCGTCGGCGACCAACAGCTCGTCGGAGCTGGCGTGAATGGTGACCGGCGGCATCGAGGACAGGTCGGCGTCCACCGGCGAGGCCACCGTGGCATCACCGCGGCCCTCGAAAACCTGTGCCTTGCTGAGGTATTGAGCGAACATCGAGAATGCGCGGCGGGTGAACATGGAGCACTTGCGGGCGTTGCGGTGCTTGAGCTTTCGCACGGGGTCCGCATCGGTGAACGGCGAGATGGTCGCCACGCCGGCCGGCTCCATGATGTCGTCGCTGATCGCCAGCAGGGTGGTCATGAACGCCAGATAGCCGCCGGCCGAGTCGCCCGCGACGACGATCTGGTCGCCGTCGAAACCGCGATCCTGAAGCCACCGAAGGCCGTTGATCCCGTCGTCGATGGCATCGGTGATCTTGTGGGCGGGCAGTTTCCGGTAGGCAACGGTCAGCACCGCGGCGTCGGCCGCTTTCGACAGGCGGGCCACCATCGAGCGATGGGTGTTGAGGCCGCAGGTGAGGAAGGCGCCACCGTGCAGATACAGGATGGCCCGCTCCCCCGATACGCCGGGCGCGCGGACCCATTCCGCGGCGCAGTGCTCCAGTCGCACCGGCTCGATTGTCGCGTCGGACCCGACACGCGGGACCAGCCCCGCGACGCCGTCGACGAATTCGAACGGCCAGCGGAGGTTGGGCGTCAGCGCCCACGCGCGGACGGTGTTCTTGACGATCAGGCGGCTGGCGAGCCCGACTGCGACCGATTGCGGGCTGTGGCGATGGTGGACGCGCCGCGTGATCGCCACGCTCGGCAATATGCGGGCCGGTTCGGTTGCACTCACCATTGGGCTTCAACCTCCTAAGTGGAAGGCGGGTACCCGCCGCAGCGCGAGGTTAATGGGAAACGAACGGAATACAATTGTCGGGTACGTCACGTTTGCTGCGCGACGAGATGGGTACTACTGGTCTAACTCTTTCGCGGTCCTTGCGCGGGCTCGATCCGGGCGGACCGGCTGTTGTCCAGCCCATCGCATGCCCGAAGATATGAGCGATGACACACGCGAAGCGCCCCGTTCCGTTGCTGGCCGGCAGGGTGGCGGTCGTGACGGGCGGCGCGGGCGGTATCGGCGCGGCGACCGCGCGGCTGTTCGCCGAACACGGCGCGGAGGTGGTCATCGCCGACATCGACGCCGACCTGGCCGCCGCGACGGCCGCCTCGATCACCGAATCCGCCGGGTCCGCCCTGGCGGTCGCCACCGACGTCCGTGACCCCGATCAGGTCGCCCGCTTGGCCCGGGCGGTCCTCGACCGGTTCGGCCGGGTCGATGTGCTGGTCAACAACGTGGGCCACTGGCTGCGGCACCCCGGAAGCTTCGCCGACACCGACCCCGGGTTGTGGAACGACCTCTACCGCATCAACCTGCACCACGTTTTCCTCGTCACCCACGCGTTCCTGCCGACCATGGTTGAGCGGCGCGCCGGTGCGATCGTGAACGTCTCGTCGGTCGAGGGGCTGCGGGGCTATCCGGAGGATCCGGTCTATGCCGCTTTCAAGGCCGCCGTCATCGCGTTCACCCGCAGCCTCGCCGTCCAGGTAGGCAACGACGGGGTGCGGGTCAACGCGATCGCACCCGATGTCACCGAATCCCTGCAAGTGCCCTACTCCCAATGGCTTTCGGCCGAGGAGCAGGCGCAGTGGCCGCAGTGGGTCCCGGTCGGGCGGATGGGCGTGCCCGAGGATCAGGCCCGGGCGATCCTGTTCCTGGCCTCGGACCTGTCCGGGTTCGTCACCGGTCACACCATCCCCACCGACGGGGGCACCGGCGCGGCCGGCGGATGGTTCCGCTCGGCGCGCCGCCCCGACCGCCAGTGGACCAATCGGCCCATCGCCCCCTGATCGGGGCCGGCGCCGGTCAGGCGTAGCCCAGCGCGGCGTTCTCCGCGCGGATCCGCACGTTCAGCACCGCGGCGTTGGCCGCGCTGAACACGACCGCGGTCAGCCACGCGGAATGCACCAGCGGGAGCGCGGCGACCTCGGCGGCGACCGCGGCGTAGTTGGGGTGGCGCATCCAGCGGTACGGTCCCCGCCGGACCAACGGCGCGTCCGGGATGACGATCAGCCTCGGATTCCAGCGCCTGCCCAGCACGGTGACGCAGCGCCACCGCACGGCCGTGCTGAGCGCGACGACGGCCAGCATCGGCCAGCCCAGCCACCAGATGAACGGCCGCCCGAGGCTCCAGGTCTCGACGACGCACGACATCAGCAGCAGCGCATGCATGCTGACCATCGCCGGGTAGTGATCGCGGCCGAACTCCTTGCCGCCGTTCGACATTGACCATCGGGCGTTGCGCCGGGCGACCACCAACTCGGCCAGCCGCTCGGCTGCGATCGCGAGGACCAACAGGTAGTAGTACATTCGATGCCCCCCGTCACCACTGCAGCAGGAGTAGCTCGAAGCAGAACCCCGGCCCCATCGCCAGCATCACCCCGAACGCGCCGTCGGACGGCGGCGCGGCGACCGTGCGGCGCAGCACGTCCAGCACGGAGACCGACGACACGTTTCCGTTCTCGCGCATCGAGTTTCGGCTGTGCGCCAGCGCCTCGGCCGGCAGGCCGACCGCCCCCTCGATCGATTCGAGGACCTTCGGACCGCCGGGATGACAGACCCACGCAGAGATGTCGGCGACGGTCAGCCCGTGGCCGGCCAGAAACGCGTCGACCTCGGCGCGCAGGTGGTCGTCGGCCATTTTCGGGACCTCGCGCGACATCACCAGCTGGAACCCGCTCGAACCGACGTTCCAGCCCATCACGTCAACGGAATCGGGGACGACGCTGCTGCGGGTCGCCAGGATACGCGGGCCGCTGGCGCTGTCCGCCAGGGGAATTCGGTCTCCACCGGAAACGACGGCCGCCGCGGCGCCGTCGCCGAACAACGAGACGCCGATGAGGGCGGGGATCGAGGTGTCGTCGCGCTGCAGCGTGAGCGAGCACAGTTCGACAGAGAGCAGCACCGCCACGTGGCCGGGGTAGCCGCGGAGGTAGTCGTGCACGCGCGCCATGCCCGCGGCGCCGGCCACGCATCCGAGCCCGAACAGGGGGACGCGTTTGACGTCGGGCCGCAGCCCGATTCGCGTCATCAGTCGTGCGTCGATGGTGGGCACGGCGATTCCGGTGCTGGAGACCACCACGATGGTGTCGACCTCGTGGGCGGCCACGCCGGCGGCCTCCAGCGCCGAATTGATCGCCCGCTCACCGAGGTCGACGGCGACCTCGAGGTACACGTCGTTGGCCTCGGTAAAACCGCTCAGCCGCGGATACCGCGACAGCGGCAGCGCGAGGCTGCGCTGGTCGACGCCGGCGGTCTGGGCGAAGCGCACGAATCCCGGATCGGTGAATTCGGTGAGTTCGCGCGCGACCTCGTCCTGGTTGTAGCGGTGCGGCGTGAAAGCCACCGCGGTACCGGCGATCCGGGGAGCGCCGCATCCTCGGCCCGCGGCCCGAGGCGGGAAGGGGGAATACGTTGTTGCAGTCATGCCTATGCGGACGACGGCCACCCCGTAAAAGGTTCATCGGATCGGCGCCGGGGTGAGATGAACCACAACGGGACATCGCCCGTTAATCAGCAGACCAATCAGGTTGGCGCGGGCGAGAATCGCGCTTGATCATCGATGATCGTGACAGGAATGCCGTTGAGCGCGCCGTTGCCGGAGGGCTCGTCGATGAAGGTCGGCGGGGAGAGCACGTTGGTGTTCGCGCCGGGTGAGTTGTTGGCCACCGACATCCGGGTGCCCGGTTTGCCGTGCCCCCAGCCGTGGGGCATCGACACGACCCCGGGCTTGATGGAGTCCGTGACTTCCACGGGCACCTTGATCTCGCCGGCCTCCGATTTCACCGTCACGACGTCGCCGTCGGCGATGCCGCACCGGGCCGCGTCGTCAGGATGGATCAGCAACGTGCACCGGTCTTTTCCCTTCATCAGCGCGGGTACGTTGTGCAGCCAGGTGTTGTTCGATCGCAGGTGCCGGCGGCTCACCAGGACGAGCGGTTCGGCGGGCCGCTCCATGCGTGCGGCCAGCCGCGGCAGGTCGTCGAGCAGGTATTGCGGGGCGAGCCGGATCTTTTTGTCCGAGGTGGCCAGGAGGTCGGGCAGCTGCGGCACCATGGGGCCGAAGTCGATCCCGTTCGGGTTGGCCTTGAGCATGTCCAGCGTGAGACCGCCCGGGTTCTTGCCGTACTGGTCGCCGAACGGCCCCGTCCGCAAGGTGAGGTCGAGCATTCGCTCGGGTCCACCGTGGTCGTAGAGCGTGCGGATCTCGGCCCCGTCGAGTCCGCGGGTGAAGGCCAGGTAGTCGAAGAAGCCGTCGTCGATCGCCGCGACGTCCACGTCCTCGGCCGGGGTGCCGGTGCACAGGCCGGTCAGCCGGATCAGGATTTCCCATTCGTGCGGGCGATCGCCCGGATCGAACACCGGGGCCGAATAATTCGCGATGCTGCGGATGGCGAAGAGCAGGATCAGATCGTCGTGGTGCGGTTGCTCGAGCGGGGACAGCCCGGGCAGGATCACGTCGGCGTGCCGCGTCGTCTCGTTGAGCCAAAGGTCAACGGAGATCATCGCTTCCAGCATCGGCAGCACTTCGTCGAGCTTGTCGCCGGCCGGGGTGGACAACACCGGGTTGCCCGCCACGGTGATCAGCGCCTTGAGTTGCCCATCGCCCGGTGTGGCGATCTCCTCGGCCATGCATGACACCGGCGCCTGACCGAGCACCTCCTTGGCGCCGCGCACCCGGGTGTGCCAGCGACCGAATTCCGCTGCGCCGTCCTCCAACCCGGGCAGCGGCGCGGTGGTGATGGACCAGGCGGCCGGGGTGGGAAACATCGCCCCGCCGGGGGTGTCGAAGTGACCGGTCAGGATGTTGATGACGTCCACCAGCCAGCTGGCAAGGCTGCCGAACTCCTGATTGCACAGGCCGATTCGGCCGTACACCACCGATCTCTCGGTGCCGGCGAGTTCGCGGGCCAGCCGTCGGATGCGGTCTTCGTCGATGCCCGTGACGGTGCTGACCCGCTCCGGTGGCCAGTCCGCGACGGCGGCCCGCATGGTGTCGACACCGTCGACATGTGGCCCCGGGTTGGTCAGGCCTTCGGCGAAGAGGGTGTGCGCGACGGCCAGCAACAGCGCCGCGTCGGTTCCCGGCACGATGGGAAGCCACTCGTCGGCGCGCGCGGCGGTCAGGGTGCGCACCGGGTCGATCACGATGACCTTGCCGCGCTTGCGGATACCGTCGATCAGGCCCATCACGTTGGGCGCGGCCAACAGTGAACCCTGCGAGGCGGCCGGGTTGGCGCCCATGATCACCAGCAGGTCGGTGCGTTCGATGTCGGGCACCGGGAAGTTCCACCACAGGCCGTACATCAGGTGCGAGGACAGATTCTTCGGCCACTGGTCGACCGTTCCCGGCGAATACGTGACGGGCATGCCAGACATCCCCATCAGCACGCCGGCATAGCGGGCCAGCGAGAACGAGTGCGCCAGCGGATTGCCGGTGTAGGCGGTGACCGCGCCGATGCCGTACTTCTCGATCACAGGGGTCAGCAGCTCGGTGCAACGGCGAAACGCCGCGTCCCAACTGACTTCCTGCCACTGGCCGTCAACCTTGATCATCGGCGCTCGGATGCGGTCCGGATCGTCGTGCAGGGCCGCAAGCGAGGTGCCCTTCGGGCACAGATGTCCGCGGCTCCACACATCGTCACGGTTGCCGCGGATGCCGGTGACGCGGCCGTCCTCGACATGAATTTCCAAGCCGCACATGGCCTCACACAACGGACACGTGCGCAGGTGGACGCCGTCCTCGCCGGGTTTCATCCACCCACTGTATTCCGCTACCGCGAGTCGCGGAAGTGGGGAATATCGGGGCCCGGCCACGCGTGCGACCGGGCCCCTCGAGTACCGCTACTGCTCGGCTTTTTGCCGCGCCTCGTTGATATCGGCGGCCTTGCGGGCGCTCTCGGCTTCGGCCTCTTTCTGGGCCGCCTCGCGCTGCGCGTCGGCCTTGTCCTGCTGGGCCCGGCCTTCGCGCATCAGGTCGTCGCGCCCGGCGACGGCGCCGGCGACTTCCTTGACCTTGCCCTTGACGCCCTCGACGATGCCCTCGATCGCTTCCTCGGGGCCACTCTTGTCCGACATGCGTTCTCCCTCCATGGCGTGCACGCGCCCGTGTCGTGCGGTCGCCCCCTTTATTGCCCAACCGCGAGATTCTCGAAACGTCGGCGGCGGGTAGCCTTCGCCACAGCCCGCACCGGTGGCTCAAAGCCGTTGCGACCCGGTGTTATTGGCCATACCGGCCCGCCTCGCTGCGGCGCGCCCGCCCGACGGGCCTAGGCTGTTCACCCGAAACGGTCGGCGGGCGAGGAGTCGAGACGGTGGAGATGTGGGAACTGGTCGCCCGCGAGCGAATACGCGACGTCCTGGCGCGCTACAACTGGTCCGGCGACGCCGGCCGGCTCGACGATCTGGCGGCGACGTTCTGCCGCGACGGGGTCCTCGAGATCCGGGGTCTCGAGCCCTTGCACGGGCGGGCGGAGATCGCGACCTTTCTGGGCGGTGTCAGCGGACGGATCGCCGTCGACGCCGACGTCAAACCAATTGTGCGCCATAACGTCGCGAACGTGTTGTTCACCGAGGTGACACCCGACCGGGCCCGGGTCGACTCCTATTTCACCGTGGTCACCCACATCGGTCTGGACCACTACGGCCGGTACCGTGACATCCTGGTTCCCGAGGGTGGCGACTGGCTGATCCAGCACCGCAAAGTCTCGACCGACTGGGCGGCGCCCGACTCCGCGATGGCCCGCCAGCCGTAGGAGGCGGAGCTCGCCGGCGCTGCGAAACCTGTTGTCCGCCAGGCGGTTTTACGCCGCGGGCGGTGGGCGAAAGGGGTCGGCCATGGGACAGCCGCCGGCCGCGGCGAGCGTCCGCGGCGTGGCGATTTCGTTAAATGTCTTGACGAATGTTTGCCAAAAGCCCCTCAACGGCTACAGATAGAAGTCACACACCAAAAGACTGCGGTCTTCCGATCGTGTGCGCTCGAGGAGCCCCGCGACGACTGCGGGTCATGTGACCAGCGGTCATGGCCGCACAAACGAGACGAGCAATAATGCAACGACTCAGCGGATTGGACGCGTTCTTTCTGCATCTGGAATCGCCGACGCAGCCTTTGAATGTTTGCTGCGTGATGGAATTGGATCCCGCGACGATGCCGGGGGGCTACTCCTTCGACCGCTTCCGCGCGGCGCTGTCCGCACAGCTCGATGCCGTGCCCGAATTCCGCCTCAAGCTGGCCGACAACGAACTCAACTTCGACCATCCGGTGTGGGTCGACGACGATCGGTTCGACCTCGCTCGCCACCTGCACCGGGTGGCCCTGCCCTCACCCGGGGGCCCCAGAGAATTAGCGGACATCTGCGGTCACGTCGCGGGACTGCCGCTCGATCGCGATCGGCCGCTGTGGGAGATGTGGGTGATCGAGGGCCTGCACGGCACCGATGCCCTGTCCGTGGTCCTCAAGGTCCACCACGCGGTGGTCGACGGTGTGGGCGGTGCCCACCTGCTCGCGCAGCTGTGCAGCGGCGTGCCGGACGCGCCCCCACCCGAACCGGCCGAGCGCGCCGCCGCGGCGAATCCGCTCCAGATCGCCGCGAGCGGGCTGATCGGGGCGGCGTTGCGGCCGTGGCGGCTGGCCAGGGTCCTGCCGGCCACGGCGCTCACCGTGGCGGAGACGGTGCTGCGCGCCGGCGGCGGGGGCAAGACGATGGCGGCCCCGTTCGCGGCGCCGCCGACGGCGTTCAACGGGGCGTTCACCCGGCGCCGCAACATCGCGCTGACCAGCATGGACCTCGAGGACGTCAAAGCCGTCAAACGCCGGTTCGGGGTGACGGTCAACGACGTCGTGACCGCGCTGTGCGCCGGGGCGTTACGGCAGTACTTCCAGGACCGCCACGCGCTGCCCGACGTCCCCCTGGTCGCGAGCGTGCCGGTGTCGGTCCGCGGTAAGTCCACCCGCACGGGCCGCAACCAGATGACCTGGATGCTGTGCCGCCTCGAAACCCACATCGACGACCCCGTGCAACGGCTGGCGAGCATCGCCGCCGGAAATGCCGCCGCGAAGGACCACTCCGCGGCGCTGGGCCCGACCCTGCTACACGACTGGACGCAACTGGCCGGGCAGACCGTGTTCGGCGCCGCCCGAAGGCTGCTGCCGCGCCTCCCCCTGCCCGAGAACCCGCCGCACAACCTGGTGATGTCGAACGTCGCCGGCCCGCAGGAACAGCTCTACTTCCTGGGCTGCCGGCTCGACGCGATGTATCCGCTCGGCCCGATCATCGCCGGCGCCGCGCTGAACATCACGGTGATGTCGCTCAACGGCCGGCTGGGCATCGGCATCATCTCCTGCCCGGACCTGGTTCCGGACCTCTGGGATCTCGCCGATGCGTTCCCCGCCGCGCTCAAGGAGCTGCTGAATTGCGGCGACCCGGGGGATCGCCCGGGCTGATCCGCCCGGTCAGCGGAACCCCGTCCGCCCTCGCCGGCACGGCATGGCAGGGTGACATCCGTGGCAGACACTTCTGAACCGGCGAGCGTCGCGGCGCACGACCTGCGCGAAATCGGCACTGACAAGGGCGCTTTGCGCTACTACGACACCGGTGGATCCCATTCGGGTCCTGCGCTGCTGTTCCTGCACGGCTCCGGTCCCGGTGTCACCGGCTGGCGCAACTTTCGCGGGGTGCTGCCCGCTTTCGCCGCGCGGTTTCGCTGCCTGATCCTCGAGTTCCCCGGCTTCGGGGTCAGCGACGACTTCGGCGGCCATCCGATGGTGACCGCCTTCGGCACGGTCGCGCCCTTCCTGGACAAGCTCGGCGTCGACAAGGTGCACATCGTCGGCAACTCGATGGGCGGTGGCGTTGGCATCAACTTCGCGACCCACAGTCCGGACCGCGTCGATCGGCTGGTGACCATCGGCGGGATCGGCACCAATATCTTCAGCCCCAGCCCCAGCGAAGGGATTCGGCTGCTGCAGGAATTCGTCGAAGACCCCACGCGGCAGCGGCTGGTCGACTGGCTCAAGTCGATGGTCTACGACCAGGCGCTGGTCACCGACGAGCTGATCGAGGAACGCTGGCAGCTGGCCACCGACGACGGCACCCTGGCCGCGGCGCGCCGCATGTACGGCAAGGCGGCATTCTCCGGGATGAACGCCGCGCTGAACGCCTCCGACCGGCCGCTGCCGTGGGCGACGATGCACAAGCTCACCGCGCCGACCCTGCTGACCTGGGGCCGCGACGACAGGGTGAGCCCGCCGGACATGGCGCTGATCCCGATGCGCACCATTCCCAACGCGGAGCTGCACATCTTCCCCAACTCCGGGCACTGGGCGATGATCGAGGCCAAGGCGGCGTTCGAAAGCACCGTCCTGGCGTTCCTGTCCCGCGGCTAGCTAGGCGCCGCGTCGAGCGCGATCACGTCGGCGCCCTCGTCGGCGAACCGCTCGCAGTGCACCCGGCCGGTCCCCTTCGCGGCGCCGGTGACCACGACGACCTTGTCCCGCAATCCCGTCATCATTCGATTAGATCGAAGCCGCGGTAGCCGGCACCGGCGACCTCGGCGCAGATGTCGTTGTACGTCGCGAAGCCCCCGGTGAACAGCATGAAGCCGCGCGGCTTGCCCGGCACGTTGGCGCCCATGTACCAGGAGTTCGCTTTGGTGAACAGCGTCGTCTCGGCGCGGCGGGCGCATTCGGCGCCCCACCCGTCCACGCTGTCCACGGTGGCTTCCAGGGCGGCGTACCCGTTCAGGTCGAGGAAGGCGATGGCGTCGGCGATCCAATTCACCTGGGCCTCGGCGTGCAGCACCATGTTCGCCAGGACGGCGGGCGCCCCCGGGCCCGAGACCAAGAACAGGTTGGGGAAGCCGTCGACGCCGAGCCCCAGATACGTGCGGGGGCCGTGCGCCCAATCCTCGCGCAGGGCGGTGCCGTGCCGGCCGACGATGTCGATCTTGCCCAGCGCCCCGGTCAACGCGTCGAAACCCGTTGCCAGCACGATCATGTCGACGTCGTGGTGGGCTTCGCTGCCATCGATGCCGGCGGTGGTGATCCCGGTGGCGTCGACGGATCGGATCGGGGTGGCCCGCACGCTGATCAGCGACACGTTCGGCCGGTTGAAGGTCTGAAAGTAGTTGCTGTCGGTGCAGATTCGTTTGGTGCCGATCGGGTGGTCGGTGGGAATCAGCAGGTCGGCGACGGCCGGATCGTCGATGACTGCCCGCACCTTCTCCTCGTAGAACCTGCGGGCCTCGTCGTTGGCCTCCAGGTCGGTCATCTGGTCCGGGAACGTCTTGGAGAACAGCACCCCGCCTTGCTGCCAACGCTTTTCGAACGCCGCGCGCCGCTCCTCGGCGGTGAACTGCATCGTCGGCTTCGGCGCGGTGACGTGCGGCGAGCCGCCGCCGCTGCGCCACGACAGCGCACGGCGCTGCGCGTAACCCGCCTTGATCTCGTCGAGCTCCGCGGCGGACAGCGGCTTGTTGCCGGCCGGGACGCTGTAGTTGGGGGTGCGCTGGAACACGTAGAGATGGGCGGCGGACTCGGCGATGACCGGAATCGACTGAATGCCCGACGATCCGGTGCCGATGACCGCCACCCGCTTGCCGCGGAAGTCGACGGGCCGGTGCGGCCACCTCGCGGTGTGGTGGATTTCGCCGGCGAAGGTGTCCAGGCCGGGGAAGTCCGGGGTCAGCGCGTCCGACAGCGGGCCGGTCGCCATCACCACGAAGCGTGCCGAAAAACGTTGTCCCGCATCGGTGGTGACGGTCCAGCGCAGCGTCGCCTCATCGAGGTGCACCGAGGCCACGCGGGTGCGCAGCGCGATGTCGCAGCGCAGGTCGAGCTTGTCGGCGACCCAGTTCAGGTACGCCAGGATCTCGGCCTGGGTGGCATACCGTTCGGTCCAGTTCCATTCCTGCTGGAGTTCGTCGGAGAACGAGTAGCAGTAGTCGACGCTCTCGACGTCGCAGCGCGCGCCCGGATACCGGTTGTGGTACCAGGTGCCGCCCAGCTCGGGCGCGGCCTCCAGCACCCGCACCGACAGGCCCTGGCCGCGCAGTTTGTGCAGGGCGTACAGGCCGGCGAACCCCGCGCCGACCACGACGACGTCGAGGGACGCTGCGCCGGGCTCACTCACAAGCAATCACCGTAGGGCCTTGGCCCGCGCGGACCGCGCCGCCTCCCGGTGACCGGACGCTTGCGGTGAGTCTTCCCGGCCACCGGGCGTGCGGGCCCGCCGCCCGGTGGCCATCGCCCGACAATCGGCTCATGCCCGACGCCACACGCCTCGAGGTCGAGCTGGACGGCCGGCGGCACCGGTTGGGCTGGCCTCCCGGACAAACGCTGGTCGAGACGCTGCTCGACGCGGGTATCGCTGTGCCCCATTCCTGCCGCGAAGGTCGGTGCGGCTCGTGCGTGGCGACCGTGGCCGCTGGGCGGGTGGACATGGCGCCGTGCGACGTCCTGGACGCGGCGGATCTCGAGGACGGCCTGATACTCGCCTGCCAGGCGAGGGCGGCCGGCGTCGAGGTTCACGTCGAATTTTGACGCCGATGGCGTCCGCTCATCGGGATTTCCTTTGGGACCGGCGCCGACTGCGGTAGACCATTACTGAGCCCACACACGTAAGGACGATGACATGAGCGAGCGGGTACTTGACCGGGTCGTCGAGATGGCCGACCAATTGCGCGAGCAGGCGCCCACGGCCGAGCAGATCGGCCGGCTTACCGACGACACCGTCAAGCTGATGAAGGGCGCCGGGTTGATCCGGATGCTGCAGACCAAGCAGTACCAGGGCTTCGAGGTGCACCCCCGCGAGTTCGCCGAGACGACGATGGCCACCGCGGCACTGGATCCGGCGGCCGGCTGGATCGTCGGCGTCGTCGGCGTGCACCCCTACCAATTGGCCTACGCGGATCCGAAAGTCGCCGCCGAAATCTGGGCCGACGACGTCGACACCTGGATGGCCTCCCCCTACGCGCCGCAGGGCGTGGCCAAACCGGTCGACGGTGGATACCTCTTCAACGGCCGCTGGCAGTTCAGCTCGGGCACCGACCACTGCGACTGGATCATCCTGGGCGCCATGCTCGGCGACGAGAAGGGCATCCCGCTGATGCCGCCGCAGATGCTGCACATGATCTTGCCGCGCAAGGACTACGAGATCGTCGACGATTCGTGGAATGTGGTGGGGCTGCGCGGAACCGGCTCCAAGGACGTGATCGTCAAGGACGCGTTCGTGCCGAGCTACCGGACCATGGACGCGACCAAGGTGATGGACGGCACCGCCCAGCGCGAGGCCGGGATGACCGAACCGCTCTACCTGATGCCGTGGTCGACGATGTTCCCGCTGGGCATCTCCGCGGCCACCATCGGCATCGCCGAGGGCGCGCTCGCCGCGCATCTGGACTATCAGCGCGAGCGCGTCGGCGCCACCGGGACCGCGATCAAGGACGACCCCTACGTCATGCACGCGATCGGCGAGGCGGCCGCCGACATCAACGCCGCGCGCCAGGAACTGCTGGCCAACGCCGACCGCATCTACGACATGGTCGCCGCCGGCAAGGAGGTGTCGTTCGCCGATCGCGCTGCCGGGCGCCGCACGCAGGTGCGCGCGGTGTGGCGCGCGGTGTCGGCGGTCGACGAGATCTTCGCCCGCTCGGGCGGCAACGCGGCGCGGATGGACAAACCGCTGCAACGATATTGGCGCGACGTGCACGTCGGCCAGATGCACGCCATCCACGTGCCCGGCACCACCTACCACGCGTCGGCGCTGAGTTCGATCGGCATCGACCCGCCCGAGGGTCCGCTGCGGGCCCTGATCTAGGAGCAGACGTGAGCGACCTGAAAAGCCTTGGCTACATCACCATTTCGACCAACGACATCGACCGCTGGCGGCAGTTCGCCTTCGGCGTGCTGGGGTTCGCCGAGGGTAAGGGCCCCGATCCGTCGGCGCTGTATCTGCGGATGGACGAACGGGCGGCCCGGCTCATCGTGGTGCCCGGAGAGTCCGACCGGGTGCTGACCGTCGGCTGGGAGGTGCGCGACCACCCGGCCCTGCAGCGAGTGCAGGTCACCCTGGACGGCGCCGGCGTGGCCTACAAGCAGCTGTCCCCCGACGAGGCCGAGGCGCGCCGCGTCGAAGAGGTGATCACGTTCGAGGATCCCGCCGGCACCACGCTGGAGGTGTTTCACGGCGCGGTGCTCGACCACAGCCCGGTCGTCACGCCGTTCGGCGCGCGATTCGTCACCGGCGACCAGGGCTTGGGGCACGTGGTGGTGCCGGCCACCGACCCCAACGGGCTGTTCGACTTCTACACCGAGGTCCTGGGGTTCCGGGCCCGCGGCGCCTTCCGAGTGCCGCTGCCCAAAGAGTTTGGGCCGGTGCGGGTTCGGTTCCTCGGGATCAACGAGCGCCACCACAGCCTGGCGATCGTGCCGGCCGCACATCAGCGCGACCCGCGCCTGGTCCACATCATGGTGGAGGTCGACACCCTCGACGCCGTCGGGCAGGCGCTGGACCGGGTCAACGCCGAGGGATTCCAGCTCTCGTCCACCCTGGGCCGGCACACCAACGACAAGATGGTCTCGTTCTACGTCCGCGCACCCGGTGACTGGGACATCGAGTTCGGTACCGACGGGATGCGGGTCGACGAAACCTATTACACCGCAGAGGAAATCACCGCCGACAGCTACTGGGGCCACCAGTGGGTCGGCGAAATGCCCGCGGCCATGCGGCTGTGACGCCCGAATCGGACGTGACGCCGCTCGCGGCGTCCTCGATCGCCTCGTGGGATGACGAGGCCGACGTCGTCATCGCCGGCTACGGGGTCGCCGGCGCGGCCGCGGCGGTGGAGGCGGCCCGGTCCGGCGCCGACGTCCTGGTGCTCGAGCGCACCGGCTCGTGGGGCGGCGCTGCGTCGATGGCCGGCGGCTTCATCTACTCGGCGGCGGCACACCGATCCAAAAGGCCTGCGGTTTCACCGATTCCGTCGACAACATGGCGGCGTTCCTCAACGTGGCGATGGGCCCCGGCGCCGACGAGCAGCGGATCGCCGACTACTGCGCCGGCAGCGTCGCCCACTTCGAGTGGCTGGTCGGCTGCGGCGTGCCGTTCAAGGCGGAGTTCTTCTCCGAGCCCGGTTGGGAGCCGATGGGCGATCAGGGGCTGATGTACAGCGGCGGCGAAAACTCCTTCCCGTTCAACACCATCGCCTCCCCCGCCCCGCGCGGGCACGTGCCGCAGATGCAGAACAAGAAGCAGGGTGAGGCCAGCGCCGGCTACATGCTGATGAAGCCCCTCGTCGAAACAGCCACCGCCGCAGGCGCACGCGCGCTCTACGACGTGCGGGTGCAGCGACTGATCACCGAATCCGACGGCCGGGTGGTCGGCATCCGCGCCCGCCGGTACGGCACCGAGATGAGCATCCGGGCGCGCACCGGTGTGGTGCTGGCGACGGGCAGCTTCGCCTACAACGACGCGATGGTGGCGCGCTACGCGCCGCGGATCGCCGGGCGCCCGGCCGCCTCGATCGAGCAGCACGACGGGCAGGCGATCCGGATGGCGCAGGCGCTGGGCGCCGACCTGGCGCACATGGACGCCACCGAGGTCGCGATCTTCATCGACCCGCAGCAACTTGTGCGGGGCATCCTGGTCAACGGCCGCGGGCAGCGCTACGTCGCCGAGGACACCTACCCGGGCAGGATCGGCCAGCTGACCCTCTATCACCAGGACAACGTCGCCTACCTGATCATCGACGGCGACGCCCAGGAGGAGGCGATGGCCTCGTGGTCGCCGAAGTTCATGCTGCGCCCGGCGACCTGGGTGGCCGACACCGTCGCCGACCTAGAACGCGACATGGGACTGCCGCCGGGGTCGCTGCAGGCGACGGTCGCGGCGTACAACGAGGGCGCCGCGCGCGGCGAGGATCCGCTGCTGCACAAGAAGCCGGAGTGGATCAAGCCGATCGGCTCCCCCGTCGGCGCGGTGGATTTGCGGGAGAACACCGGCGGTTTCACCCTGGGCGGACTGGCCACCACGCTGGACGCCGAGGTGCTGCACGTCAGCGGCGCGCCCATCCCGGGGCTCTTCGCCGCGGGCCGGTGCACCGCCGGGCTGGCCGCCTGGGGTTACGCCAGCGGCGTCTCGCTGGGTGACGGCAGCTTCTACGGCCGCCGGGCCGGCCGGTCGGCCGCCAAGGGCTGAGTCGCCCCTTTATCGCGAGCGTGACCGCACCGCGATCCGCGGCGTGGTCACCTCGCGCGCCCCACCGATGGTGTGTGACAGCGACCACACCGGTGTGATAGAACTATCTTCCTAATAGGAATATTCCAGCCAGGAGGTTCAGTGTCCGCGCCCGCCGAAACCCCCACCGCGGTCATCGACCGCATCTCGCTCGTCCTGGACGCGTTCGACGGCCCGGGCCGGCTGACGCTGGCCCAGATCGTCCGGCGCACCGGCCTGCCGCGTTCGTCGGCGCACCGGATGCTCGAGCGCCTGGTGCAGCTGCGCTGGCTGCGCCGCAGCGGCCGCGACTACGAGCTCGGCATGCGCCTTGTCGAGCTGGGATCGCTGGCCGTGCATCAGGACCGACTGGTGCGCGCTGCCGCTCCCTTGCTGGGCGAATTGCACCGGGCCACAGGGCTTGTCGTGCACCTCGCGGTGCTGGACGGCCCCGACGTGGTCTACCTCGACAAGGTCGGCGACTCGCCGCTTACGCCGATGCCCACGCGGGTGGGCAGCCGTCAGCCCGCTCATTGCACGGCCGTCGGGAAGGCGATCCTGGCCTACCGCGACGAGGACGCGCCGGTGGACCTGCGGGTGCGAAAGACGAAGTACTCGATCGCCACCGGTTCGCAGCTGGCCGTCGAGTTGTCCCGGGTGCGCGCGCACGGCGTCGCCTTCGAGCGCGAGGAATCGCTGCCCGGATTCGGATGCGTGGCGGCGCCCATCGGCGATCCCGGTGAAGCCGTCGCGGCGGTGTCAGTGTGCGGTCCGATGAATCGGATGACGTTCGACCAACGACTGATCGCCCCGGTTCGGATGACCGCGATGGGCATCTGGCGGCACGCCGAGGACGGCCCGCACCGCGTCGCGCCCACCCTGCAGCCCTTGCGTCCGCTGCGTTTCCCGCGCCCCGCGTTGCAGTACGCGTGAGCCTCGACCCCCAGATCGCCGCGATCATCGGGCAACTGGATGGCGGCTTCCCACCGGTTCAGGAGATGAGCGGCGCCGAGGCCCGGGCGCTCATCCGGTCCAGGGTGGTGCCGGCGGCGCAGCCCGAACCCGTCGCCGAGGTCGCCGATCGCTGCGTCGACGGTCCGGGCGGACCGATCCCGGTGCGCGTATACCGACCGGAGGCCCTGGGGCCCCTGCCCATCGTGGTGTACGCGCACGGCGGCGGTTTTGTGTTCTGCGACCTGGACAGCCACGACGGTCTCTGCCGCAGCATCACCAATCTTGTTCCCGCCGTTGTTGTTTCGGTCGACTACCGGCTGGCTCCGGAGAATCCCTGGCCGGCGGCCGCCGAGGACGTCTACGCCGTGACGTGCTGGGCCCACGCCAACGCCGCCGCGCTCGGGGCCGACCCCGGGCGTCTGGTCGTGGGCGGTGACAGCGCCGGGGGCAACCTGGCCGCGGTGACCGCGATCATGGCTCGCGACCGCGGCGGCCCGGCGCTTGCGAGTCAACTGCTGCTCTACCCGGTGATCGCCGCCGATTTCGACACCGAGTCCTACCGGCTGTTCGGCCAGGGCTACTACAACCCGAAGCCGGCGCTGCAGTGGTACTGGGATTGCTACGTGCCATCGCTCGAGGACCGCGCGCACCCCTACGCCGCCCCGCGCAACGCCGACCTGAGAGGGCTTCCGCCCGCCGTGCTGGTGGTCGCCGGCCATGATCCGCTGCGCGACGAGGGATTGGCGTACGGCGCAGCGCTGGCCGCGGCCGGCGTGCCGACCAGCCAACTGCGTTACGACGGCGGAATCCACGGGTTCATGACGATGCCGATGCTCGACATCGCACACCGGGCGCGCAAGGAGGCGGCCGCGGCGCTCACCGAGCTGCTGCGCCGGTAGGTTCCCGGTGGCCGGGAGCCGACGACGCCACATGCTCAAGATGCCATACGGTCGGCTCATGGCCGACGGCGAAGTCTTCGTGATCGACCGGGTTGTGACCCGCCCCGGGTGCGCCCAGCGATTCGTGGACACGTACCTCGCCGAATACGCGCCCGGAGCGCGCGAACGGGGCATGACCTTGCGCAACGTCCTGGTGAGCCCACCGATCTGGTTGGACGACGACGTCAACGTCATCACGGCTACCTGGACGCTGCCCGGTGCGCGGGCGTGGTGGGAGATGACGTGGCAGGGTCGATCGGACCCGGCGCTGGGCGAATGGTGGTCGCGGATCGGCGAATTGGTGACCGAGCGGTCGAGGTCCTTCGCCGCGGCTGCCGATGACGTCGACGGACTGTGCGATGTATAGCGTCACGCGCCTGATCGACGTCGCCGAGCCCGATCGCGACCGGATCCTCGGCGAGTTACGCGGCGCCGCGACCGCGGCGGCGTCCCGGCCATGGGTCGTGGAGCCGACGCTGCCCGCCTCGCGCAACGGGGGCGATATTCTCATGCGGCTGCGCTTCGCCTCGAAGGATCAATGGGATCGCGCGGCAATGCGTTTCGCCGAGATCCTGGACGACCCCGCGGTCAGCCGGGTGAACGGCGCGGCCTATTCCGGGACGCCCGTGCGCACCGGCGACAAGCCTGGAACCGTGTACCGAGCGCTGCTCTTAAGCGTGACGGCGGGCACCGACGGGGACACCGTTGCCCGGTTCGAGGCCGACCTGCAACTGATGCCCCGGTACGTGCACACCATCACCGACTGGCAGCTGAGCAGGGTCGACGAGGCGATCGGTGTCTCGGCGTGGAGCCATGTGTTCGAACAACTCTTCACCGACACGGACGGGTTGATGGGGCCCTACCTGATGCATCCGATCCACTGGGCGGTGGTGGACCGTTGGTTCGACCCCGAATGCCCCGACGTCATCGTGCGCGATCGCGTCTGCCACAGTTTCTGCCGGAGCGACGCAGCCGTTCTTCGGCTCGACGGATAGGTCAGGCGATGCGGTACTCGATTCGGTGCGAGCGAGCATGCGCAGCGTCGTCTCAGATCCCCGCCGGAGCGATATTCGGATTGGCGGTCGCCGGCGGCTCTAACGGGGGCAGCAATTCGGTGCCGTTCAGGCTGTGCACCGGTAGACGTTGCGACCACGGGTAATGCAGGCTGAATGCGACCAAGCCGGTGCGCTCGGCAGCCGGCAAATGGCACATCGCCAGCACGGTCTCGGCCAAATACTCGACGGGTTCGGTCGGGAACGTATCCGGAATCAGCTGCGCGGCACCGGGTGTGCGGACCGCGGTCGATGGGCCGACGCAATTCACGGCAATGTTGGCGTCGAGGAGCTCGGCCGCCACACCCTGCGTGAAGCGGTGCAGCGCCGCCTTGCATGACGCGTAGATGACGTCGCCGGATGTTTTGTTGTATTCGCGATAGGGACGCACCGGTGCCACTCCGGTAACCGAGCCGATGTTGACGATCCATCCGGCGCCTTGCCTACGCATGTGCGGGACAGCGACTTTGGTCAACACAAACGGTGTCCGCAGGTAGTGCTCCACGGTGCGGTCAAAGGTGTCCAGGCTCATGCCCTCGACCACCGAGTAGTCGGCGAAACCGGCGTTGTTGACCAGGATGTCGATGCGGCCGGTCCGGTCGAGGACCGCGTCGACCAAGGCGTCGCGTTGCGCGGGGTCCTCCAGGTCGCCCGCAATGCCGAAGGCCGACCCCCCGGCGGCCTCGATCAGCCCAACCGTTTCGCCGATGGTGCCGGGCAGGGCGGCGGTCATACCGGCCCGCATCGACAAAGAAGGGGCGTGCGAACGGGCCGTCACCGCCACCGTGGCACCCTCGGCCGCCAGCCGCTGCGCGACGGCACGCCCGATACCTCGGCTACTACCCGTAACCAAAGCCGTTCTGCCGCAGAGCATCCCGTCGCTCATCGAAGCTCGAGATCCTCTTCGACCGGGGCGCGGTGGTCGTGCCAAAAATCGATGAGGCGGTACGGGAAGGCGATCACGATCCGGCCGCCCGAGCGATAGTAGGTGTGGGCCGATGGCGTGTGGCGCCATACGGTACCGGCCATGGTCGCATCGATGCCGTCCACGTAATCTTCGTAGGCGCGTTGCGTCACCTCCAGGCTGGCGGCCTCGCGCAGCGCCATCAACTGCAGGCATTCCATCACGTAGTGCACCATCACCTCGACGCCGAAGTTATGGCCGGCCCCGTGCCCCGGGCTGTAGTTGGGTGCCGAGGAAATGAACATGTTGGGGAATCCGGGCACCATCCCGCCGCGGTAGGCCCTGGGAGCGTCGCCCCACTCGTCGGTCAGCTTCTTGCCGTCTCGGCCCCGGATATCCACCGTGGAAAGGAAATCCAGGTAGTAGCCGGTGGCGTAGATGATCACGTCGAGGTCTATTTGTCTGCCGTCTTCCGTCACGATCCCGGCCTCGTTGACCCGGGCCGGCTCACTGGCCTCGACGTCCACGTGCCCGCGGGCGAGCGCCGCGTAGTAGCCGCCGGGATCACGGATGATCCGCTTGCCGTACGGAGCGAAGTCGGGCGTGAGCTTGCGGGCGAGCTCGCTTCCCGCGCCGAACGTGCGATCGATGTAGTCGAGGCACATCTGCAGCAACACGTCGTTGGCCGGCGAAATCGACAGATGCTCGGCAGCCCAGTCCTCGTCATGCAGGATCACCGGATAGTTGTTGTCCGATGTCCCCCAATACGACTTGAGCCGAATCCAGTTGGCGTAGTACGGCAACCGGGTGCCCAGCCACCGTCGGTAGGCCGGAACATCGTCGGACGACCGCCGTCGCGGCGCGACCCAGTGCGGCTGCCGTTGAAACACCGTCATGTGCGCGACCCGGTCCACGCACGCGTCGACGATCTGGACCGCGGTGCAGCCTGCCCCGATGATCGCGACCCTCTTGCCCGTGAGATCGAGCTCGGGATCCCACCGCGCCGAATGGATGGAAGTTCCCGAAAAGGTCTCGCGGCCAGGCAGATCCGGCCAACGCGGCCGGTTGAGATACCCGGCGGCCGGGATCACCACATTCGCATAACTGACGTCGCGGTTTCCGTCTGGGCCGACCGACCGGATCTGCCACTGCCGGCGCCGCTCCTCCCACCACAGCGCTTCGACCGTCGTACCGAACCGGGTGTGTGTGCGGAGATCGTTCTTGTCGGCTACCGAAACCAGGTAGGCCTGGTACTCCGCGCCTTGCGGGTAGTAGCTCGACCAGTCACCGTTGATGTCGCGCGACAGTGAGTAATACGCCGACGGTGTATCCACGCCGATACCGGGATACCTTGTGGTGTACCAGGTCCCGCCCACCTCGTCGTTGCGCTCAATGATCTGGTAGTCGATGCCGGCGTCGGCACACGCGAGGGCGGCGGTTATCCCTGCGATGCCCGCGCCAATGATGACAACCCGGAAGTCGGCGGGGAGTTTTGCGGTGCGCGGCAGCACCGGTTGCGAAGGCTGGAATCCGCCCTGTTCCAGCAGCAGTCCGAGGTACTCGGGGGCGACCTCTCCCCCGAGCGCGATGGGGGCGATGCGGGCGAACAGGTCGCGGTCGTCGGCGGGTACCGCGTCCGCCCGGCGCGGCTCCCGCAGTGCCGTGACGATCTCCTCGATGAGCTGCGCAGCCGTCTCCGGATCGGTGACGCCGGCCTGCTCCGGCGGGTCGGGCACATGGGCGATTTTGGATCCGAAGCGCGTGGCGACGGCCGGATCACCGGTCAGCTGCGCCAGAACGGCGACCAGAACCCCGGGGTCCGCTTGGCGCAGGTTTGCCCGAAGCTCGTCGACTTCATCGGGATCCGCGCCCGCCCATCCGGCGGTTTCAGTGACGGGGACACCAGTGCTCATGGCGACGAGTATCGGCGCGATTCCCGACCGTGGGCAGCGCTTGTCTACTCAGCGGGACACGCGCGACCCGCGAACCGGCGTTGGCGCTTACCGTGACCGACATGCAGTCCGATGACCTCGACGTCATGATCGAACGGGCGCGTCGCCACGGGCTCGGCGACATTCCCCGGCGATCGGCCCGCCGGCATCCGGACAAGATCGCGATCATCGACGACGGTGTCACGCTGACATTTGCCGAATTCGACAGTCTGGTAGACCGGGCCGCGGCAGCGTTGCACGACAGCGGTTTTGGTCCCGGCGGCCGATTAGGACTCTTATCACGCAACTGCTGGCAGTACGCCGTGCTGGCCTTCGCGACGGCGCGCGCCGGAGTGGTCTTGGTGCCGATCAACTTCATGCTGACCGCCGAGGAGATCGCTTACATCCTCGGCCACAGTCGGGTCGGCGGCGTGGTGGTCGAGGCGGATTTGACCGCGAGGGCCGACGAAGCGATGCGGCGCGGCGGTGTGGTCAGGACCAAAGTCGCCCTGGTGCCGAGGGGACACCAGGGCGTACCCGGGTGGGCCGATTTCGCCGGATGGCTGACCACCGACTCACCGGCCCCGAACCCGCACATCGACGACGACCAGCCGGTGCGGCTGATGTACACCAGCGGAACCGAATCCCGTCCCAAGGCCGCCATCCACACCAGCCGTAGCCTGATGTGGCAGTACGTCAGCACGATCGTCGCCGGCGAGATGTCGCACGACGACGTCGAGATCCATTCGCTGCCGCTGTATCACTGCGCGCAGCTGGACAACTTCCTGGCCACCGACCTCTACCTCGGCGCCACGAGCATCATCCTGCCGCGGCCCGAGCCCGAGGCGGTCCTGCGCACGATCGAGCGCTACCGCGTCACCAACTATTTCGCTCCCCCGACGGTGTGGATCTCGCTACTGCGCTCACCGGTGTTCGATCAGGTGGATTTGTCCAGCCTGCGCAAGGGCTATTACGGCGCCTCGGCAATGCCGGTGGAAATCCTGCACGAGATCCGCGAGCGGCTGCCCCACCTGCGGCTGTGGAACTTCTACGGACAGACCGAGATGGCGCCGCTGGCCTCCGCCCTCGGACCCGACGAGCAGGACGCGCACGCCGGTTCGGCCGGCAGGCCGGTGCTCAATGTGGAAACCACCATCCTCGATGACGACGACGTCCCCGTCGCCGCCGGCGTGGTCGGCGAGATCGCCCACCGCAGCCCGCATTTGGCGCTGGGCTACCTCGACGACCCGGAACGCACCGCCGAGGCCTTCAAGGGCGGCTGGTTTCACTCCGGGGACCTGGGTTACTACGACGAACACGGACTGCTGCACGTCGTCGACCGCAAGAAGGACATGATCAAGACCGGTGGCGAGAACGTGGCCGGCCGGGAGGTAGAGGAGATCATCTACCGCCACAACGGTGTTGAAGAAGTCGCGGTGTTCGGCCTGCCCCATCCGGTGTGGGTGGAGGCGGTGGTGGCCGCCGTCGTCCCGCGCGACGGCGCCGTTCTCACCGAGGACGACCTACTCGCTCACTGCCGCGAGCACCTGGCCGGATTCAAGACCCCCAAACGCGTCTTCTTCGTGGACGCCCTGCCGAAGAACCCCAGCGGAAAACTGCTCAAGCGCCTACTGCGGGAGCGCTTCAGTCTCGAACAGCACGCCTTCAGTTGATCTCGAACCAAGCAGTGCTCACTAGAGTTGCCGGCATGAGCTCACGTCTGGATACCGCCACCCCGGGGACGCGCTGATGGCACTCCACCGTTTGGTGCCACCCGTCAGCGCCGACGCCGCGGCGACCGATGAGTTGCGCAACGAGGTGCGCGACTTCCTTGCCGACCAGTTGGCCGCCGGCGCGTTCACCCCGTCGGTCGACGCCTGGCTGACGGGCTGGGACGAAAACTTCACCGCCGCCCTCGCGGCCCGCGGTTGGCTGGGCATGACGGTGCCGGCCGAATATGGTGGCCACGGGCGCTCGTTCCTGGAACGGTTCGTCGTCACCGAGGAACTCCTGGCCGCCGGGGCACCCGTGGCGGCGCACTGGATCGCCGATCGCCAGATCGTGCCCTCGCTCCTCAAATACGGTACGGAACACCAGAAGTCGGAATTCCTGCCGCGAATCGTGCGCGGGGAATGCTTCTTCGGCATCGGGATGAGCGAGCCGGACTCGGGCTCCGATCTGGCCAGCGTGCGCACCCGCGCGACCCGCGCCGACGGCGGCTGGTCACTGACCGGCACCAAGGTGTGGACGTCGGGCGCCCACCTCGCGCACGCGTTCATCGCCCTGGCCCGCACCGCGCCGGTGGACCCGGCGAACCGGCACGCGGGACTGAGCCAGTTCATCGTCGACCTGCGCGGCCCCGGCATCGAGATCCGTCCGATCGTGTCGATGAACGGCGCCCACCACTTCAACGAGGTGATCCTGGATTCGGCATTCGTCACCGACGCCATGGTCTTCGGCGATATCGGCAACGGCTGGCAGCAGGTGACTTCCGAGCTCGCGTTCGAACGCAGCGGACCCGAGCGGTTCCTGTCCACGTTCGTGCTGTTGGCGGCGTGCGCCGATCGCATGGCGGCGAACACCATCCCCCGCGACCCCACGCTGGGCCGCCTGGTCGCGCGCATCGCCGGCTTACATCAGATGTCCGCCGCGGTGGCCGGCGCGCTGGAACGGCACGAACCCGCAGACCTCCCGGCCGCGGTCGTCAAGGTGCTGGGCACCACCACCGAAGGCGACATCGCGGAATTCTCCGACCAGCAGGACTCGCCGGACTCGGCCTTCTCCGACCTGATGAATGCGGCCGTGGATCAGCGGCCCGGCTTCACGCTGCGCGGCGGCACCAACGAAGTCCTGCGTGGCGTGCTCGCGCGCGGGTTGGGCATGCGATGAGCACCGGGCCCTCCGTTGACGGCGCCCTCGTCGAAATGATGGACGCGGTTTTCTCCGATTACCGCGAAACCCACCCGCCCGCGGCGACGATCGAGCGCGACCCCGCCCTGTGGCGGCACCTCGACGAGCTCGGGCTGGTGCGCTTGACCGGTCCGGAACAGCACGGCGGCAGTGGCGCGACCTGGTACGAAGCCGCCGAACTCGTGAGCGCGGCCGCCAGCCACGGCGTCCGAATCCCGTTGGCCGAGCACGACTTATTGGCCTGCTGGCTGCTGGACGCGACGGGGCTTCCCGTCGACGACGCGGTTCGGACCGTGTGCGTGCTCGACAAGCGGGGCGGCGCGACCGCCGCGCCCTGGGCCGCTTCCGCCGATCGGATCGCGGTCGTGTGGCGAGCCGAGGGCGGGCACCGGGTCGCCGACGTCGCCACCGAGCAGCTCACCATCACGCCGGGCAGCAACCTGATCGGCGAGCCGCGCGACACGGTGTCCGCCGATCTGGCTGGTCTGCACGGGGTTCCGGTCACCGCGGCCCGGCTCACCCAGCTACGGCTGAAAGCCGCCCTGGTGCGATCTATCCAAGTGACCGCCGCCCTGGATCGGATCCTGGCGCTGTGCATCGACCACGCGGCCGCGCGGATTCAGTTCGGCCGCCCGCTGTCCAGCTTCCAGGCCGTACAGAACTTGATCTCCGATATCGCCGCCGAGGCCGCGCTCGCCCGGGCGGCGACCGAGGCCGCACTGCACGCCGGGATCGTCAGTCAATGGTCGGCGCTCAACTTGGAGTTCCTTGTGGCGGTGGCGCGTTCGTGCGCCGGCCATGCGGCCTCGGTGGTGGTGCGCAACGCCCATCAAGTGCACGGCGCGATCGGCACCACCCGTGAGCACCGATTGCACGAGTTCACCCGCGCGGCGCTGGCGTGGCGCTCGGAGTTCGGCTCGGTGCGGTATTGGGACGAGCGGGTCACCGACGCGGCGATGCACGCGAGCGCCGGAGCCCTGTGGGACCTGATCACCGGCTGAGTCCCAGACCCGTGTTCCACTGACCGGGCATCCGCGCTGTTACCGTGCCACACCCGGAGTTGACTGGCGGGATGAGCGAGGACATCACGCTGCCGGAATTGCAGGAATTCATCGCATCCTTCTGGTACCACTACGACGAGGCCCACTACGACGAGCTGGCCGCCAGTTACGCCGAAGATGTGCGCTACCTGACCCGAAGCGATTCCGGCGCAAGCCCTTTCGAAGAGCTGATGTCACCGGAGCTCCAGGGCCGCGACGCGGTGATGGAATGGCTGTCCGAGCACCGCGAGCAAAGCCCCTACCCGCTGCGGCACCACGCCACCAACGTCCACCGCACCGGCTCCGACGGCTCCGATGACGGGGCCACCCGCGCGCGGTTCTACATCTTCGTCAACCAGATCGCGAACTTCGTGCCGTTCGCGGTGTCCAGTGGGACGGTCAACGTCGGCGTCAAGCGCGGCGGCGCGGGCCCACTAGGCCTGGAGTTCACCGAGATGGACGTTGTCCTCGACGCCACCAATTCGGTCCTGCTCTCGCAGCTGCACGCCGAAAGCGGCGCCGGCGCATCGTGATGGACGCTCGACAAGCGTTCGGCGGCGGGGTCGCGGTCATCACCGGCGCCGGGTCCGGCATCGGTGCCGGGCTGGCCCGGTACGCCAGCCGGCTGGGGATGACGGTGGTATTGGCCGACGTCGACGAAGCGGCCGTCGCGGCGCTGCGCGACGAGTTGTCCGCGGCCGGTGGCGTGGCACACGACGTCGTCTGCGACGTGCGCGATCCCGATGCCCTCCGCGACCTCGCCGACCGCGCCTACCGCGACGTCGGACCGGTGCGCCTGCTGGTCAACAACGCTGGCATCGAGCAGTTCGGCTACCTGTGGGACACGCCGGTGGCCAACTGGCAGCGCATCATCGACATCAACGTCAGCGGCGTGTTCTACGGTGTGCGTGCCTTTCTGCCGAAAATGGTGGCCACCGACGAGCAGGCCTGGGTGTGGAACATCGCGTCAGTGGGCGCAGTGGTGGCGATCCCCTTGCAGGCGCCCTACATCGTGAGCAAGCACGCGGTGCTGTCGCTGACCGAGTGCCTGCACCTCGAGGTGCGGGCCACCGGGCACCACCATCACATCCACGTCCAGGCAGTGCTGCCCGGACCTGTGCGCTCGAACATCTTCGAGTCCGCGGGCGGCGTCGAACCGGGCGAGGCCGGCGACGCGGCCGCCGCCGAAGCCCAACGTTCGACCATGCTCGGCATCAAGGCGGCGGCCATGGATCCGTTGGAAGCCGCCGAAATGATCTTCGGCCAGTCCGCCGCGGGCCGCTTCTACCTGCACACCCACCCGGACAGCGTCGGTGCGGCGATGGCCGAGCGCGCGAATGTCCTAGCCGCGCAACAGCCTCCACAACTACGGGCCGAGACGCGGTTCGAGTCCGCGCCGCAGTGACGTGACGACGACATGACCCCGTATGCAATGGATCCCGACGCGGCCGCGCGGGTCGCCTCGTTCGGCGAGATCGCTCCGATGCGGCAACGGGGCCTGGCCGCGGTACGCGCCGGGCTCGAATCCGCGCCGCCGCCCGAGGCAATGCCCGAGATGGCCCGCGTCACCGAGGTTCTCATCCCCGGCGCGCCGGATGACATCCCGCTCAGGATCTATTGTCCGACACAGGAATCCGGTAGCCCGGTGTTGATCTACCTGCACGGTGGCGGACTGGTCATGGGCTCCAACCGCTCATTCGAACCCTTGGCGCGTGAGCTCGCCGCCGCGGCCGCGGCGACCGTCGTGGCCGTCGACTACCGGCTGGCCCCCGAGGCACCGCCCCCCGCCCAGTTCGACGATGCCTATGCGGCCACCGAGTGGGTGTCGCGCAACGCGGGTGAATTGGGCGTCGACGCTGATCGGCTCGCTGTCGTCGGCGACAGCGCGGGCGGCTCGCTGGCGGCGGCGGTCGCACTGGCCGCGCGGGATCGCCACGGACCGGCCATCTTTGCGCAGGTGCTGCTGTATCCCGGACTGGACCGCGACATGTCCGTTGCCTCGGTCGCTGCGATGCCCGATGCACCGCTGCTCGCCCACGACGATATCGACTACATGCACACGCTGGTTGATGGCGACGCCGGACCACCCACGGATCCGTATCAGATCCCGGCGTATGCGGCCGATCTCTCGGGCCTACCGCCCGCGATCGTGGTCACCGGGGGTTGCGACCCGATCCGGGATTGGGGTGAGCGCTACGCCGACCGGCTACGAGACGCCGACGTGCAGACCACCGTCACCCGCTATCCCGGGATGTACCACGGCTTTCTGATGCGATCCGATGCCACCGCGCGGGGCCGGCTGGCCATCGCGGAGGTCGGGGCGCTGCTGCGCGCCAAGTTCGCGCACCCGCTTCGGTTTGACGTCCCGATCACCGGACAGCGGTCGACCGTATCGCGGTGACGCTGCGCACAATCAACCAACCTTGAACCGCAAAGGAGACCGCTGATGCTCACCGACGAGCGCCGGATGGAGCTTTCCGACGTGCTGCGGCCGGCCGCCCCGCCCCGCGAAATCGACCACGTCTACACCGACGACCAGCGCGAGCGGCTTCTCGACGTCGTGCGCACCCAGGGGCCGTGGAAGCTGATCATCGCCCAACATTTCGCGTCCGCCGACGAATTGATGGCGACGATGAGCGGCATGTTTCCCGACGGGTTCACCCCGTCGCTGGATTTGTTCCTGACCCCGACCTTCCGCGGCTACCTCGCCAACTACGGCGCGGTGCTCTACCCACAACTGCACGACTGCTTCTACAACGAGCGTTTCCTCGACATGGCCAAGAGCTACTGGAACGCCGAGTACGCCAAGCCAGAGTTGATGCTGTTCAACATCAACGGCCCGTGCGCGAATCGCGACCCCGGCCACCTGGATTCGCCGAGCTTTCGCGGTGTGCGGCACGAAAATGCCCCGACGTGGCTTACCAGCGTCATGGGCAAATCCGGGCTGTTCCGCGATTACCTGATCAAAATGGCGCAGGTCATCACCTGGTTCTCGCTTGACGCCGGCAGCGGCTTCACCTACTGGCCGCAGGGGCCGCTCAGGGCGCCGCAACGCATCCTGCCCCCGATCAACAACCGCGGCGTGGTGGTGCAGAACGAGATGATGGTGCATCGCGGCGAGGCGAATGGCCCACTGGACCAACAGATTCCGGCCGGCCTGGCGTTCGACACCGTGTTCGCCGGAGACCCTGCAAGCCGCGAGCATTGGCTGCTGAAAAACGGTGACGACGTGATCGCCCGTCACCACACCGACGAACTCCGATTTCTGGTGCACTGGTCGGCCGAGGTCTTCTCCGACTACGACGAACTCAAGAAGAACATGGACGGCTCCGAAGACCTGACCGTCGACAAGGCCATCGACATCATGGTCGACGACCTCAAGGGCAAGGGCATCAACCTCGACATCCCGAGCGAACCCCTGCACGATCCCGCGTTCATCGGCGCGCTGAACGCCGCCTACGACCTGGGCGGCCCGGCCACCTACCCGGAGGAGGCCCCAATCAGCGCGTTCCAGCTGACGTGACGGAAAGGTCTGCACCGATGGTTCGTTTCGCCGATCGGCGGGTCATCGTCACCGGAGCCGGCTCCGGCATCGGACAAGCCACCGTCGCCCGACTGCTCGACGAGGGGGCCACCGTCGTCGCCTACGACATCGCCCCCGACGGCTTGGCGCGCACGGCGGCCGCCGCCGACGACGCGGGCACCGGCACACGTCTGAGCACCGCCGTCCTGGACATCTCCGACGAGGACGCCGTCACCGCCGCGGTCGACACAGCGGTGATCGGACTCGGCGGGCTCGACGCGCTCGTCAACGCGGCCGCCATCCAGCGTTGCGCCAACACCCACGAACACACATTGGCCGACTGGAACGCCACCATCGCGGTCAATCTGACGGGCACCTTCCTGATGACCCGCCAGGCGCTGCCGGCGCTACTGGAATCCGGGCGGGGCGTGGTGGTGAACTTCACCTCCACCGCAGCGTCATTCGCACACCCGTACATGGCGGCCTACGCGGCCAGCAAGGGTGGAGTGTTGTCGTTCACGCACTCGTTGGCCCTCGAGTACTCCAAACAAGGGTTGCGGGCGGTCAACATTCAGCCGGGCGGGGTCGCGACCGCGCTCGCGATGAGTACGCTGGACAAGATGCCACAGGGATATGACCTCGGGCTGTGGGCCAAGCAGACACCGCTGCTGCACGGGACAGAGAACGAGATCCTGGGCGACCCGAGTTCGGTCGCCGCGGTGATCGCCATGGTCGCTTCCGACGACGGCGCATTCATCACCGGCACCGAGATCCGTATCGACGGCGGCGCGCACGCCTGACATGGTTGCTGATCGATTGCAGGCTCTCTGCGACGAGCGTGACGTGCAACGCGCGCTGATCCGGTTCGCCCGGGCCATGGACGACCGCGATTGGGCGGCGACGGCCGAAATCCTTGCCGAGGATGCGCAAGGGGACCTCGGGACGGGCCGGCTGCAGGGACGCACGGCGATCATCGAACTGATTCGCCAGTACCTCGACAGATGCGGTCCCACCCAGCACCTCTTGGGCAACGTCATCGTCGACGTCACGGGAGACAGCGCAGTCAGTCGCGCGTATATCCGCGATGTGCACTTGAACTCGACGGCTGACCCGACGAAGCGGTTCTACACCATCGGCGACTACCACGACACCTGGCGGCGCCGACCCGATGGATCATGGTGCTTGACGGAGCGGGTCAAGATCAACCGCGCTCACGTCGGACCAATGGAGATATTCGGCGACTGACCGGTTCCGCTGTGCGCCTGAGACTTTCAAGTCCCGATCGGAACGCCGTCGTCGACCATCGCCAGGGCGCCGTGTCGCACCGCGTCGACTATCGACTCGCTCAGCGCCGAGCATGCCACGAACACGCCGCGACTGCCGGGCACCGAAATCTGTTGCGCCTCGGCACGTTCAGCGCATTGGGCCGTTGCCTCGGCGTTCCACTGCACGCTGGTCTGGTTCCAGCTGCTCTTGCGTGCCAGCACCCGCGCACCACAGTTGCGGCACGTCACCGGCACCATCGGCATCTCGTCGAGCCGATTGTCCTCGCGCAGGGACGATTTCAAAGACATCAGGCCTGAGCCGCCATGTTGGCCTCGACCTCTTTCATCCACGCCTCGTAGGGGCGGGTAGTGTCGAGCTCGAATTCGAAGCGGTCCACCATATCCGCCTGCACGTCGGCGGCGTCGACATAGAACTGCTGATACCAGCGGCGCAGCTGGTAGACCGGGCCGTCCTCCTCGACCAGCAGTGGGTTGTCGATGCGGGCCTTGTGTCGCCAGATCTCGACGTCCTGCTCGAAGCCGAGTTTGACGTAGTCGCCAAGGGTGATCGCGGTCTGCATGGCCTGATCGTCGGGCAGCGTATCCGATTTCTTCACGATGATGCCGTATTGCAGCACAAAGGAATTCGAGTCGATCGGATAGTGGCAATTGATGAGGATGGTCTTGGCGTCGCCATGCTCGTAGTGATACGTCAGGTCGTCAATCATGAACGAGGGGCCATAGTAGGACGCCACCGACGTCGTCCCCAACATCTGCGATCCGGTGCCACCCATGTCGGGTCGGCTTCCACCGTTCATGTATTGCGTGGCCACGTGGCCCTCGAAGATGTTCTTGAAGTACGTCGGCAGCGAGCCGTGAATGTAGAAGAAATGCGCCATATCGACGACGTTGTCGATGATTTCGCGGCAATTGCTCCCCACCACCGTGGTGTACCAGTGCCAGTCGGTCCACTGGTCGCTGGTGGCTCCCTCGATGCGCGGGATCGTCACCTCCGATGGCGGCGGTTTGCGCTCGGGGTCATTCCAGACGAACAACATGCCGTCCTGCTCCAGCGTGGTCCAGGCTTGGGTGCGGGCCAGTTTGGGGGTGCGCCGGCTGTAGGGCACCTGCTTGCACCGCCCGTCGCCGCCCCACCGCCAGTCGTGGAACGGACAGGCGATCTCGTCGCCCTTGACCTCCCCCTGGGACAGGTCACCCCCCATGTGGCGGCAATAGCTGTCGAGCACATTGATGTTGCCGTCACCGCCCCGGAAGACGACGAGTTTCTGCCCGAAGGCGTTGATCGCGTGGGGCTTGCCGTCCCCGAAATCCCTGAGCAGGCCCAGGCAGTGCCAGCCGCGGGCGAACCGCGTCGGCGCGGCCTGCGCTTCTATCAGACGAACCTCGTCGGCCTCGATGTGCGACGTCATACGCCTGATTAAACTCGCTGCGGCCCGTTCGCGGGACCCCTTGTTCCACTGATCAGGACGGCTATTCCTGCCCGGCGACGTCACGGCCTACCGTTGCCGACGTGAGGACGCACAGCGCGACGATTCCCGCCGGACTTCCCGTGGCCGACGCATGCGTTGACCTGCTCGTCGTCGGCTCCGGTACCGGCATGGCCGCGGCGCTGGCGGCGCACGAGTTGGGGCTGTCGGTGTTGATCGTGGAGAAATCGTCGTACGTGGGCGGATCGACCGCCCGGTCCGGCGGCGCGCTGTGGCTGCCGGCCAGCCCGGTGCTGACGGAGGCGAACGCGGGCGACACCGCGGAGCGCGCCGGTGCCTACCTAGACGCGGTGGTCGCGGGCTCGGCGCCCGCGCAGCGGTCCGCCGCGTTCGTGGCACACGTGGCCGCGACGGTCGACATGCTGCGCCGCACGACACCGCTGCGGCTGTTTTGGGCCCGCGATTACTCCGATTACCACCCCGAGGAACCGGGCGGCAGCGCCGCGGGCCGCACCTGCGAATGCCGCCCCTTCGACACCTCGCTGCTCGGCGAGTACCGCACCCGCTTGGAGCCCGGCCTGATGGAAGTCACCGTTCCGATGCCCACGACGGGCGCCGACTATCGCTGGATGAACCTGGTGACCCGCATGCCACGCAAGGGAATTCCGACCTACGGCAAGCGGCTGGCGCAGGGCGTGGGCGGCCGGATGGTGGGCCGGCGTTACGCCGCGGGCGGACAAGGCTTGATGGCCGGGCTGTTCACCGGGGTGCTGCGCGCCGGCATCCCGGTGTGGACGGGCACCGCACTGGCGCGCCTCGCCCGCGATGGCGACCGCGTAACCGGCGCCGTCGTCGAGCACGACGGCCACGAGGTGACCATCACCGCGCGGCGCGGCGTGGTGCTTGCCACCGGCGGTTTCGACCACAGCATGGACATGCGCTGGAAGTTCCAATCCGAATCGTTGGGCGCCCACCTCAGCCTCGGCACGACCGCCAACACCGGCGACGGGATCCGCGCGGGACAGGAAATCGGGGCCGGCATCGATCTGATGGATCAGGCGTGGTGGTTTCCGGCCGTCGCGCCGTTGCCGGGCAAGGCGCCGGTGGTGATGCTGGCCGAGCGCTCGCTGCCGGGGTGCCTGATCGTGGATCAGCATGGGCGCCGGTTCGCCAACGAAGCGACGGACTACATGTCGTTCGGGCAGCGATTGCTGGAGCTGGAGCGCTCGGGTAGTCCGGTGGAGGCGATGTGGATCGTCTTCGATCAGCAGTATCGCAACAGTTACGTCTTTGGCGCCGAACTCTTTCCGCGGATGCGCATCCCGCAGGGGTGGTATGACGCCGGCATCGCGGCGCGCGCGGACAACCTCACCGACCTGGCTGCCCGGATCGGCGTTGACGTGTCGGAGTTCTTCGCGACCATGACCCGATTCAACCAAAACGCTTCCGCCGGTGAGGATCCCGACTTCGGCCGCGGACGCAGCGCCTACGATCGCTACTACGGGGACCCGACCAACAAGCCGAACCCGAACCTGCGTCCGCTGGTCAACGGCCCGTTTTACGCGGTGAAAATGGTGCTGTCCGATCTGGGCACCTGCGGTGGGCTGCGGACCGACGAGCGGGCGCGGGTGTTGCGCGAGGACGGCGGGGCGATCGCGGGGTTGTACGCGATCGGCAACACCGCCGCCAACGCGTTCGGCGCGACGTATCCGGGTGCGGGCGCGACGATTGCGCAGGGGTTGGTGTACGGCTACATCGCGGCCAAGGAGGCGGCGCGGGACCCGGCCGTCGCGAGCGCGGGGGTCACTCCTCCCCCGGGCCCGCCCCCTCGTCGTCGTCTCCATCGCGGAGCAGTTTCTCGGGATGATGAAAGCTATTGAGGCGCGGCTGGCCCCGGTCGAGTTCGGGCGGCGGTCTCCATTCGGTGTCGCCGCGGGCGGTTTTGCGGGTGGTCCAGCCGCCGGGTTTGAGCAGTCGGTGATGCGGGCCGCAGGCGAAGGTGAGGTCGTTACCGTCGGTGGTGTGGCACGCGGCGTAGTCGGTGACGTGGTGGACTTCGCAATAGTAACCGGGCACGGTGCAGCCCGGGTGTGAGCAGCCGCGGTCCTTGGCGTACAAGACTATTCGCTGCCCGGGTGAGGCCAGGCGTTTGGTGTGATAGAGCGCCAGCGCCTTGCCCTTGTCGAAGATCGCCAGGTAGTGATGGGCGTGGCGGGCCAGGCGGATCACGTCGCTCATCGGCAAGATGGTGCCCCCGCCGGTCAGGCCGCGCCCGGCGGCGGCCTCCAGCTCTTGGAGCGTGGTGGTGACGACGATCGAGGTCGGTAACCCGTTGTGCTGACCCAGCTTTCCGGAGGCGAGCACGCCGCGCAATGCGGCGTTGAGGCCGTCATGGTTGCGCTGGGCCGCCGAGCGCGGGTCGTGTTCGATGGCTTCCTGGGTGGGTGCGCCGTCCACGCACGGACTTTCGTCGAGGGGGTTGCACATGCCCGGGGCGGCCAACTTGGCCAACACGGCCTCCAGCGTCGCACGCGCTTCGGGGGTCAGCCAGCCGCGCAGCGCCGACATGCCGTCGGCCTGCTGGTTACCCAGGCTCAGCCCACGCTGACGCGCCCGGTCTTCGTCGGTGTACGTGCCGTCGGGGTTGAGGCAGTCGGCCAGGGTGGTGGCCAGCGCGGCCAGCTGTTCGGGGCGAAACCGGCTGCCCTCCTGGGCCAATCGCGCTTCGGCGCGCTCGCGGGTCGGCATGTCGATCCAGCCGGGCAGGGCGTGGCAGAACTTGCGGATCACGCTCACCTGGGCGGGCCCCAGCGCGCCGGCGCGTTGGGCGGCGGCGGTGGCGGCCAGCGCGGGTGGGATGGGTTCGCCGGTCAGGCCGTGGCGTGGGCCCAGATCGCGTGCCTCTTTGAGGCGCCGGGAGGCTTCGGCGCGGCTGATCAGGGTGGCCTCGGCGAGGGCATAGACCACCGTGCCGCCCAATTCCAGGGACGGCGCCTGGCGGGCCAGGGAATTGATCAGCGGATGCTCGACGGCGGGAATGCGCCGGCGCAGCCTTTCGCACCGCTCCAGCACCGCCAGCTGCTGGCGCGGATTCAGCGCGTCGACGTCGAGCGCGCAGACGCGATTCCAGGCGGCATCGAGCGCCTCGAACACCCCGTCGACATCCCGCTGATCGGTCACACCGCCAAACTAGCCACACCCACCGACAAAAAACCCCACGCTGTGACCACTGAAACCACAGTGACACAATGGGTTTCGGTATGCGTTATCGGTATCCGTAATCCCGTCAGGGTGGGGCGGACAGCCGGCGCGGACGCAACCGTCGCCGCCGCCGGACCTAATCCGCTTCGCGCTTGGCCTGGACCTGTTTCTCGATTTCGCGCCAATTCCCGGGCTTGGGACGGGGCTTCCCCAAGCCACCCTTCTCGGCGCTCTGCAGGATGGCGTCGGCCTCGTCGATCTCCTTGATCATCTCCAGCGCGAACTCACGTTCGGCCGCGTAGTACTTGGCCGCCCAGCGCAGCGCGAGCACCGAGTACGCCCATGCCGGTTCCGCCTCGGCTCCCTCGGCGTCCTCGACCGCCTTGCGGTGCCTGGCTTCGGCGTACGCCACATGCTCCTGCAGTAATTCCTTGAGCCGACTCGGGTTACTGAGGTGCCCGAACGTAACCCGCAGCAGCACACTGTGTTTGAGCACCGGCGGGTCCACCGGCGCGTGATTGGTCCACTCGGTGACGGCATCCATGCCGGCCGTGGTGATCTTGTAGAGCCGCCGAGTGCGGGTGCCCTCGTCGCGTTCGACGCGTGAGGTCACCAGTCCCAGCGCCTCCAGCTTCTTCAGCTCGGTATAGATCTGGCTGTAGGACGGGCTCCAGTAATAGAGGTCGACGCTCCAGTCGATCCACTTCTTGAGGTCATAGCCCGAAACCTCTTCTTCGTAGGACATCATGCCCAGCAGCGCCCAGCTGGTGGCGGCCAACGCCGCGTTCGTCAGCTTTCGGCTGGCAGGGTCCATTTCGGAGTCCATGTCGCCAGGTTAACAACACCGGCCCCTAGATTGGAGGACATGGACCGCTGGCTGGGACGCGCGTGAAGTTCGCCTTTCCCCTTCCGCACCTGCTGCGCGTCAAGGCGATTACGCAGCCGTGGGAGGCGGCGGTCACCGGGCCCGATCAGCGCCGCATGATGCAATGCGCCGACCGGTGGGGCTACGACATGATCGCGGTGCCCGAGCATCTCGTCATCCCCACCGACCATGTCGAGTTGTCCGGGCCGCACTATCTGCACTCCACGACCGCGCAGGCCTTCATCGCGGGCGCCACCGAGCGGGTTGCCATCAACTCCTGCGTCACCATCCTGCCGCTGCAGCATCCCATCGTGCTGGCCAAGGCGCTGGCCACCGCGGACTGGATGAGCGGGGGCCGGATGATGGCGACCTTCGGCGTGGGGTGGCTGGCCCGCGAGTTCGAGCTGCTCTCGGTGCCCTTCGGTGAACGGGGCCGCATCGCCGACGAGTATCTGGCCGCCATCGTCGAACTGTGGACCAGCGATGCACCCCGATTCGAAGGCCGGTATGTGTCGTTCTCCGACATCGCCTTCGAGCCGAAACCCGTTCAACAACCGCATCTTCCGATCTGGATCGGCGGCGACGCCGACGCCGCGCTGCGCCGGGCGGCCACGTTCGGCACCGGGTGGTGGCCCTTTCTCACCCCGCCCGAGCGGATCGCCGAGAGACTCGACTACCTCAAGTCCCAACCTTCCTACGACGGCCACGAATTCGACGTGATGCACGGGCTGGGCACCAACCGGGTCGGCGAGGGGCACGTCGCCCGACGAGCGAGCGACCGGCCGGGCATGAGTGCCGCACAGATCGTCGACCGGTTGAACTGGCTCGCCGAGCAGGGCGTGACCGTGACCGCGGTTCCCGTCCCCGCCGTGAGCGGCGTGGACGAATACCTCGACTACGCGCGGTGGGTCATCGAAGACATCAAACCCCAGGTGTCCTAGCGGATCAGCAATCCGCGCCGGCGCACCCAGTACACCGCCGCCACGCTGCCGGCGACCCACACCGTCATGGCGATGCCCAGGTGGACGAAGCTTTTGGTGTCGCGCCCGAACACGGGCCAGATGAGCGCCGGCGCCTGCTGCCACAAGACGCGGTGCTCCACGCCGTTCATCGGGTCGGCCACGTAGTACAGCGCATAGGGCAGCGTCAGGGCCAGCACCCAACTGCGGGTGCGGCGCAGGTCGCGGCGCTGGCGCCAGCGCCGGATCAACGGCTCGACACTGACCGGGTGTAGCACCGAGATGAGGTTTCCGACGCCCAGCCAGGAGACGATGGGCACCGCGACGGTGGGGATCGTAATGCCCAGCCGCGCAGGCGTTTCCAGCCACAGCGTCAACACCACCGCGGCGGACAGGGTGGGCACGCCGACGATCGCGAGCAGGGCGAGGTTCTTGATCAACAGGATCCGCCAGAAAGGCACGCGATCGGACAAACCCCGCAGGATCCGGTAATGGTCGGCGCCCAGGAAATTGGTGGTCGTGACATCGGCGAGGACCCACGACGAAAAGTAGGTGCCCACCAAAATCACCCAGTCGGGGTGCCGGCCCACCGGCGTCAGCGGCTGCACCAGCAACCAGCCGGCGGCGAAGACCACGTTGGCCACCACACCCATCAACCAGGTGCGCGGCCGGGTGAACGACCAGCGGATCTCCGCGACGACCGCCGGAATCAGAGCCTTCTCGAAGTCCTTCGCGGCGCGCCGGGCCGCGGCGGGACGGGGGGCCGACGCCCGCACCATCGCAGTCAGAAAGGCGCGCAGCGCGGCGCTCACCCGCGGATGCGCCAACACCCCGGACTCCCCCAGGTCCGGGCTGTCGATTCGGCGCGAGACGATCAACTGACGTACCCCCTCGCTCTCGGATCGGTCACCGGCTCGCCCGCAATCTACGCAGGGCAGGATAACGGCATGAACCGCAAGCGTGTCATCGTCGCCGGGCTCGGGGACGCCGGCGTCCTCGCGGCGATCCGCCTGTCCCGGCAGGCCGACGTCGTCGGAATCTCGGCCAAACCCGCGCTGGTGAGCGGTCAGGAACTCGGCGTGCGGCTCGCGCGTCCGCACGACTGGGCCCGCGACTACTGGATCCCGTTCGACCGGTTCCGCCGCCTCGACGGCGTCCGAACGGTGCAGGCCATCCTGACCGGGGTGGACCTGGGGGCCCACACCGTCTTCGGCCGCACCGAAGACGGCGCCGACATCGCCGAGGCGTACGACGCGCTGATCATCTCGACCGGAGTCAGCAACGGCTTTTGGCGCCAGCCGACCCTGCAGTCGGCCGCCGAGATCGGCGCCGGGCTGCGCGCCGCCCACGATCGGCTGGCCGCCGCCACGTCGGTGGCCGTGGTGGGCGGCGGGGCCGCGGCGGTCAGCAGCGCCCTCAACATGGCGACCACGTGGCCGGACAAGCGGATCGACCTGTACTTCCCCGGCGACTCCGCCCTGGCGGGACACCATCCGCGGATCTGGCAGCGGATCCGCCGCCGGCTGACCCAGCTGGGCGTCGGCCTGCACCCGGGGCACCGCGCGGTGCTGACCGAGGGTTTCGCGGGCGACGAACTGACCAGCGCGCCGGTCGACTGGAGCACCGGGCAACCCACGGCCCACGCCGACGCCGTGTTGTGGGCGATCGGGCAAGTGCGGCCCAACACCGAGTGGCTGCCCGCCGAACTGCTCGAGGAGCGGGGGTTCGTGCGCGTCACGCCGGAACTGCGGGTGCCCGGCCACCGCGGCGTGTTCGCGGTCGGCGACGTCGCGGCGACCGATCCGTTGCGCAGCTCGGCGCGCAACCGGGGCGATGCCCTGGTGGCGCGCAATGTCCTCGCCGACTTCGCCGGCCGACCGTTACGCACCTACCGGGCGCCGACGCGGCGCTGGGGTTCGCTGGTGGGCATACAGCCCAACGGGCTGGAGGTCTTCCTGCCCACCGGCCACGCCTTCCGCTTCCCGTCCTGGTCGGTCGAGCGGGTGGTGATGCCGTGGATCGTGCGGTGGGGCATGTATCGCGGGGTGCGCCAGAACGATCCGCTGGGCTAGGGGCGCTCAGTTGCAGTCGAGCAGCAGCATGAGCCCGTAATCCATGTGGATCTGTTGATGGCAGTGCAGCAGCGAAAGACCCGGTTGGTCGGCGACGAAATCGACCTCCATGCTCTGGTAGCCGCCGAGCATGGCGACGTCCTTGCGGACGCCGGCGGTCGGCGTCCCCGCGAACCGGGTGATTTCGAACGTGTGCCGGTGCAGGTGCATCGGGTGCAGGTCGTCGCTGGCGTTGCGGAACCTCAGCCGGTAACGCTTGTCGCGCTCGATGCGCAGCACGGGCTTGTTGGCGTCCATCGCAAAAGGAGTGCCGTTGATCGTCCAGACATTGAAACCGTTGTCGGCGGCGTTGCGTTTCTCGATCAACATGTCGATGGTGTGGTCGGCCGGTGGCGCGTCGGCCCGCCGAGGTGTGCCGAACGACCGGTAGTCCCACGTGAACGGCGGGGGCGCCGCCCACTGCGGATCGCCGCCGCGCCCGGCATATTCGACGACGACGCCCATTCCATGGCCGCGGTCGTCGTCGGACAGATCGCCCAGCAACCACACGCCCGGATTGGTCATGCTGACGACGGCCGATATCCGTTCGCCCGCCCCGAGCCACAACACCGGCACCGCCGCCCGCGTGGGCACCGGATTGCCATCCAGCGCGACGACGGTGAAGGTGTGGCCGGGCAGGGCCACACTGCGTGTCTCGGTGGCGCTGCCGTTGAGAACATGGAGCAGCACCTGCTGACCGGCTCGGACGCGAATGGGATCACCATGGCCCAGCATCCGCCCGTTGATCGCGAACGCCCCGTACCCGACCTCGTTGCCGGGTGCCTCGCCGCGCGCCAGCGAGGCAGCCATCGCCGACTCGCCTCTGTCCTTGAGGTCTTGATCCTGCGCACCGGCCAGAAAGTCGCTGGCCATGTCGCCCCCGCGGCTGAAGGCGGGCTCAAACTCCTTGAGCGTCAGGAAGATTTCTTGATCGTACGCACCGGCGTCGTGCGCGGGCTCGATGTAGACCGGGCCCACCAACCCGCTGTACTGGCCGCGCGAGAGGTCGGCGCGCGGGACGACGTGGGTGTGGTAGAAGCGCAGGCCCGCCGGGCCGGGGACGAAGGAAATCCGGCGCATGCCATGTGCGGGTATGTCGGGGGTGCCCTCTTCGGCGGCGCCGTCGACGTCGACGCCGACGTGCTGGCCGTGCCAATGCAATTGCTCGGGTGCATCGGTGTCGTTGAAGACGTCGACCCAGGTGCGCCTGCCCTCCTTGAATCGCAGTAGCGGACCGGGAAATTGGCCGTTGTAGGTCAGGGTCGACACGATGCGGTCCGGCGCCAGCTCGACCTTCCCCGCGCCGATCCGCAGCGTGTAGTCGGCCTTGCCGCCGGGTGGGCCCTGGGGCGAGGGGTGCGTACACGCGACGCCGGCGCCTCCCGCGGCCGCCACCGCGACGCCCGCCCATTTGCCGAACTGACGCCGGTTGAGCGCCATCACCGGCGCCCGCCCGTGCGGCTTGGATCGGGCACTAAAAAGCTGACGCGCCGGCTCAATTCGCCTGCCACGCGCAGAAATTGCGGGTAGCCGCCGCCCGCGGCCGAGGGATCGGGCAGGCTCCAGTGCATCGTGGTCGCCAGGTCGTGTTCGTGCGCGTATTCACGCACTGTGTCGCACAGCGTGATCACGCAGTCGAAGCGGCGCCGGGAAACTGCGGCCAGGGATTTGGGCCGGGCGCCGCTGAGGTCGATGCCGTATTCGTCGCGCATTACCCGGATCGCGTTGACGTGGAGGTCGGGCTTCGGGTGGCTGCCCGCGCTCGCGGTTCGAATGCGACCCTGGCCGCGCTTCTCGAGCAGCGCCGCGGCCATGGGTGACCGCGCGCTGTTGCCGGTGCACAAAAACAACACCGACCGCGGAGCGACCGGGACGGGAGGGCCGGGGGCCAACGCCGGATGCAAAGCCCCGGCAGCCTCACGAAATGCCGTGGCGCACTTCGTCAGATTCAACCAGTAGTAGGTGTCGCGCCCATCAAAGCTACTACGTCGTGCATCGACGAGTCCGGCGGAACGTAACAGCCGCAAGTGATACGAGACCAGGTTCTGCGGCTCGCCCACGGCGGCGGCCAGTTCCCGCACTCGGTGGTCCCCGGATGCCAGTTGGCTTAGCAACGCCCACCGCAGGGGGTGCGCCGCCAGCTGTAGCACCGGTGGGACGTCCGCTCGATCGGCCGTAGCCATGCTTCGGCACAATACATCAAATTGATTTGATAGGTTAGGCTCCGCGCGAGGTGAGACCCCGGCGTGACCATTTCTCCGACCCGCGAGGAGACCGAGTGCCCAGGAGCGCCCCGCCGGCCGGCGACGACGAATTGCGCCGCAGCCTCGGCGTTTTCGACGCGGTGGTGATCGGGCTGGGGTCGATGATCGGGGCGGGCATCTTCGCGGCGCTGGGGCCGGCCGCGCGCGCCGCCGGCTCGGGACTGCTGCTGGGCCTGGCGGCCGCCGCGGTGGTGGCCTACTGCAACGCCACCTCCTCCGCGCGACTGGCGGCGCGCTACCCGGCGTCGGGCGGCACCTACGTCTACGGCCGAAAACGGTTGGGAGACTTCTGGGGATACCTGGCCGGGTGGGGCTTCGTCGTCGGCAAGACCGCGTCGTGCGCGGCGATGGCCCTGACCGTCGGCGTCTATGCGTGGCCGGCGCAGGCGCACGCGGTGGCCGTCGCGGCGGTGGTCGCGCTCACCGCGGTGAACTACGGCGGCGTGCAGAAATCGGCCTGGCTGACCCGCCTCATCGTCGCCGCGGTGCTGGCGGTGCTCGCCGCCGTCGTCGTCGCCGCGTTCACCGCCGGCGCGGCCCGACCGGAGTGGCCGCGCCTCAGCGGCGCGAGCCTCGCTGGTGTGGTGCAGGCCGCGGGGCTGCTGTTCTTCGCCTTCGCCGGCTATGCGCGCATCGCCACACTGGGCGAGGAGGTGCGCGACCCGTCGCGCACCATTCCGCGCGCGATACCGCTGGCGCTCACCATTGCCCTGACCGTCTACGCGGTGGTGGCCGTGGCCGCGCTGTCGGTGCTGGGGCCGGGCCGCCTCGCCCAGAGCGCCGCCCCGCTCGTCGAGATGGCCCGGGCCGTGGGGATCGGCTGGCTGGTGCCGTTCGTGCGGGCGGGGGCGGTGATCGCGGCGCTGGGCTCGCTGCTCGCGCTGATCCTGGGGGTCTCGCGCACCACGTTCGCCATGGCACGAGATCACCACCTGCCGCACGCGCTGGCCGCGGTGCACCCGCGGTTCGGTGTCCCCCACCGCGCGGAAGTGCTGATCGGCGTCGTCGTGGCGATGTTGGCCGCCACCGCCGACCTGCGTGCCGCCATCGGGTTTTCCTCGTTCGCCGTGCTGATCTATTACGCCATCGCCAACGCGTCCGCGTTCACCCTCGGCCGCGACGAGGGGCGGCCCCACCGCGCCATCGCGGTGATCGGGCTGCTCGGCTGCGTGGTGCTGGCGTTCGCGATGCCGATGTGGTCGGTGCTCTCCGGTGTGGTGGTGCTGGGCCTCGGCGCCGCCGCCTACCTGATTCGGCGCGTCGTCGCACCAATCGCGTCGCCGCACCAATGAGGTTGCCACGCAACCGGAATCGCGCGGGACATCGGCGAATGTCACCGCCCTGCGCCGTCGCCCGCCGGCGGGCAAATCGCGGGATCGCGATTCCCCGGCGGCCGGACGGGGAAGACTGAGCGGATGGCCGACCCGGAAACCGAAGCATTCGACAAGCTGGTGGCGCTGCTGAACTATCCGATGTTCGTCGTCACCACGCAGGCCAACGGCACCCCGGCGGGCTGCCTGGTGGGCTTTGCCAGCCAGACCAGCATCCACCCGCCGCGCTTCCTGGTCGGGCTGTCCAAGCGCAACCACACCTTCCGGGTCGCCCGCGACGCCTCACACCTGGCCGTGCACGTGTTCGACCACGACCACCTCGATGTGGTCGAGCTCTTCGGCAGCCAGACCAGCGACAAGGTCGACAAGTTCGACCGCTGTTCCTGGCACCGCGGCCCCGAACGGATGCCGATCCTCGACGACGCCGCCGCGTGGTTCGTCGGCGAGATCCTGGAACGTTTCACGCTGGGTGACCACGTCGGGCACCTGCTCGCACCGATGGGCGGCAGTCCGCCGCGGGAACTGGAAACCTGGGTGTCGTTCGGCGACGTGCGCGAGCTGCAGCCCGGCCACGAGGCCTGACGCGTGGCCGAGTCACCCCGGGTCAGCGCCGTCCCGAGCATCATCGAGCTCGCGCCCTTCTATGCCGATCCCCCGGACGGGGTGCGCGCCAACATGATCTTCAGCGCCGACGGCGCCGCGGCCTTCGGCGGGCGTGCCGGTCCCCTGTCGTGCCCCACCGATCAGCGGCTCTTGCGAATCCTGCGTGGCCTCGCCGACGTCGTGCTGGTCGGGGCCGGCACCGCCCGCGCCGAGAACTACGGCCCGGTAGCGCTCAGCGACGCGGCGCGGGCGCGGCGGCATCACGAAGGGCGGGCGCAACCGCCGCCGATCGCCGTGGTGAGCCGCAGCGGTGAGCTACCGGCCCGGCTGTTCAGGAATCCCGACCAGCCGCCGATCCTGGTGACCTGCGCGCGGACCGCGGCGCGGTTTGACCCCGATGACGACCGACAACACCTCCTGGTCGCGGGGCAAGACTCGGTCGACGTGTCCCGCGCCGTCGCGACCCTGCGGGAACACGGCATGCACCGCATCCTGTGCGAGGGCGGACCTACGCTGCTCGACGAGCTGGTGGAGGCCGACGCCGTCACCGAGATCTGCGTGACGCTCGCCCCGAAACTGGCGGCGAGCCAACCGGTGGGCCATCGGCTGCATCCGGCGCGCCTGCCCGCGCCCGTCACCATGAGCCTCGAGCACGCGCTGGTGTGCGACGGCTATCTGTATTTGAAATATCGCCGCTGAACCCCGCGGCATTCGCCGGATCGCACGTGCGCGCGCAACGCGCTCGGCATGCAGCCGACGGCGCCCCTTCCTATGATGAAAATGCCCGCTATGAACGCTGAGCGAATCGCTTTGCGCGACCTCCCTTCAATTGATCGCTGTCCACTTTCCCGATGCACACAGAAAAGGATCACCGGCCAGGTGAGCAGTTCAGACGACGACCGTGACTACCGCAATCTTGCGGTGAACCGGCTGCGCCCCAGTGAAATTCACTGGGCCCTGAACCACGACGCGGTGCACGGGATCGCCTACGCGTTCAGAAATCCGGTCGCGGTCGCCGAATCCCTGGAGGATCCCGACGACGACCGAAAGACCTACCTGGTGCGCGTCAAGCGCGACGACCTCGCCAACGCGCTGGAAAAGATCAACGAATGGATCTTCGACAATCCCGGCCCGGCCGGGATGCAGGCCTACGGATTCGTCCGGGCCCTGGCCCGAGAAGGGCTCACCGAGCGCGCCACCGGCGACGACGACAACCGCCAATAGCGCGCCGTCGAATTAGCTGGCTTTCGCTATTCGCCGTGCCCCGCGGCCGCGAAAACCTTAGCCTTATGCCTGCATGCCACCGCGTACGCGGATTCGGCGCAGTGACTGGCCGGGCGCGTGAGGGCGCCGGTCGTCGGTTTGCGGGCACGGCTGGCGGGTGAGGAGTCTTCGATGGGTGAGGCGACCGCGGACACGCGGGAGGGGACGCAGTTCGGGCCGTACCGGCTGGGCCGGCTGGTCGGACGCGGCGGCATGGGCGACGTCTACGAGGCCGAGGACACCGTCCGCGAACGCATCGTGGCCCTCAAACTGATGTCGCGGACCCTGTCCAACGATCCGGTGTTCCGCTCGCGGATGCAGCGCGAGGCGCGCACCGCCGGGCGGCTGCACGAACCGCACGTGGTCCCCATCCACGACTTCGGCGAGATCGACGGCCAGCTCTACGTGGACATGCGGCTGATCGACGGCAAAGACCTGGCCAGCATGCTGAAGCGGTACGGGCCGATCTCCCCGCCGCGCGCGATAGCGATTGTCCGCCAGATCGGTTCGGCGCTCGACGCCGCGCACGCGGCCGGGATCCTGCACCGGGACGTGAAGCCGGAAAACATTCTGGTGAGCGCCGACGACTTCGCCTACCTCGTCGATTTCGGCATCGCCAGCGCCACGTCGGACGAAAAGCTGACGCAATTCGGCACCACCGTGGGCACCGCCAAATACATGGCCCCGGAAAGGTTCGGCGACTCCGACGTCACCCACAAGGCCGACATCTACGCCCTGACCTGCGTGCTGTACGAATGCCTGACCGGCTCCCCGCCCTACACCGGTGACCAGCTCAGCGTGATGGGCGCACACGTCCATCAACCGATCCCGCGCCCGAGCGCGGCGCGTCCCAGCATCCCGGCGGCCTTCGACGGCGTGATCGCCCGCGGCATGGCCAAGGACCCCGCCGAGCGCTACCTCACCTGCGGTGACCTGGCGGCGGCCGCCTACGGCGCCCTGGCCGCTCCCGACCAGGATCGCGCCACCGACATCTTGGCGCGCACCCAAATGGCAACCCCACCAGCCGCATTCGCCGGTCAACCGGCCG
>NZ_QMEV01000021.1 GCF_003284935.1 Mycobacterium colombiense | reverse complement strand
CACCAACGGAGACCAGCCGCCGGCTGAGTCCTCAAATCAGAAAGTCTCCGAACTCACCGGGGCGATTCAGTCTATGGACTACCGGAGCACGGTTGGACGGCGTGTGCTGGCGTGCTCCGACCAAAGAGCCGCGGGCGGGTCCGCCTAACCGGCCCGGATCCGGCCCACCCGGTGGCGATCGAGGACAACAGGTTGGCGCACGAAGAGGACTTCAAGGCCGCGCTCGCCGCCGTTAAGCTGTGCCGCGAAGTCGGTAACTCGGTTCCGGTGCAACGCTTCAACAAACGCGAGGTGATGCCCGGCGATCTGGCCAACCATGAGCTTGAGCGGTTCATCCGCGACGGGACTGAAACCTACTGGCATCAATCCTGCACGGCGAAAATGGGACGAGACGCCATGTCGGTGGTGGATGCAAATCTTAGAGTCTATGGGGTAGAGGGCCTTCGGATCGCCGACGGCTCGATTATGCCGCGCATCACGACCGGCAACACGATGGCTCCCTGCGTAGTCATTGGAGAGCGTGCAAGCGACATTCTCAAAGCCGAGCACGGGCTAACACGGGCCGGCTGAGCACAGTCCTGGGCGCGCCCGCGGCCGCAACCCCGCATGCGCTCGCCACGGTGTCGAGCACACAATAGCAGCGAGATCGCTTGCCGATGTTACTGGTTGTAAGCGCTGAACATGCTCTTGGACAACGTGTTTCATCTAACGTGGTGTAGCGCGGAGGGGCGCTTGTCAGCTTCTGCACTGAACTGCGCACTTCCTAGTTGCTCTCACGTGACGCATTGGTCTTCATGCTGACACGGCCGCGCCGATCCAGAGCTTGGCGAAGCGGCCCACATTCGACGTCTGAAGAAAGGACACGAATTTGAGAAAGATGGCAGATGACATCACTTGAGATAGTCGGAAGCGCCGCAGTTCAGAGCAACCGCGGTATGACACGGAGTTTGAGAACCTACATTCGCCCGGCATCTACGGCACCGCCAGCACGTTTCCGCAACATGATCGCCCAAAATGAGCTGAAGCTCGGGCTCCCTAACTGAGGCCGTTGACCCGTACTTGGCGAATGGGCGGCGGCAACTAACCCGTTACGGGTGTCGTGCGCGCGTTGATCAGAGTCGGCCGGGACCGATCGGCGATACCGCTTTTCACCAATTCCGTGACCTCATCGGTAGTGTGCGCCTCGTGGGCGTCCACGCCGTAGCTGGCGGCGGTTGCTACCACGTCGAGCCCGGGTAGGTCGAGTCCCGGAACGCCCGGCGTCTTCTCCCACACGCCGAATTCTTTGACCACCCCGTACTCGGCGTTGGAGGCCACTACGATCGTGAGAGGAATCTGGTATTGCGCCGCCGTCCACAGCGCGGTGATCGCGTACTGCATTGAGCCATCACCCATTAACGCCACGACGGGACGATCTGGGGCGGCCAGTTGAGCGCCGACGGCGGCGGGCAGTCCAAAGCCGAGTCCACCGCCAGCTGCGGACAAGTGCGAGAGCGGGCGATGCGGTCGAATGCTGTTCGTAATGGCGATCTCGTTGCTGCCGGCTTCGCTGACCCATAGCGTTTGCGGGGGTGCGGCTCGCCCGACCGCCGACCACAATGCCTCTGGCTTGAGCGGTACCTCTTGGTATTCGGCGGTAGGGATCGGGGCGCGCGGTGCGGGGGTGGATCGCTGGCTCGGTTGCGCGGCCGCGAGCAATGCATCCGCCGCGCTGGCCAGGTCGGCGACGATCGCCTCTCCGACCGGGGCCCGGGCGGCTTCGTCGGGATCGTTGGTGATGTGAATCAGGTTCGCGCCTTCGGGGAGGTAGGGTCCCGGCACTTGTGGGTAGTACCGGAAGACCGGGGCGCCGATTACCAGCACCAGATCGTGGCCGGCCAGAATCTGGGAGATCCACCCTGCGCCGGGCGGCAAGATGCCTTGATACAGCGGGTGATCCTCGGGAAATCCGCTCCACCCGGTCAACGGCGCGGTCCATACGGCCGCCTGCGTGCGTTCGGCCAAGCCGACCACGGCGTCCCACGCGCCGTAGCGCTCGACGTCGCCGCCGACTACCAACACGGGCGATTTCGCGGACTCCAATCGGCCGCTGATCTGCTCGGCGAGTTCGGCGGGGAAACCCGCCGCGTGCGTTACCGAGCGGTCGCGCAGTGCGGCGATATCGGCGGACTGCGCGTCGTCGAGTTCGATCGGCATGTCGTCCATCGGCAGCGAGACGAACACCGGACCCATCGGCGGGGTCGTCGCCAGGTGGATCGCACGGGCGAGAACCGCGGGAGCCTCGCTGGCGATTGCGGGTTCTGCTGCCCATTTCACGAACGGTTTGGGCACGGTGGTGGGTTCGTTGTTGGTGAGCAGGCAGTACTGGTTCTGCATTGTCCGGCGCTGGTTTCCCGCGGTGACGATCAGCGGGGTTTTGTTGACGAATGCGTTGTAGAGCTGGCCTTGTGCGTTGCCCATTCCCGGGGCGGTGTGCAGGTTCACCAGCGCGGGCCGACCGGTGACCTGTGCATATGCGTCGGCCATCCCGACCGGCACCATCTCCTGCAGTCCGAGCAGGTAGCGAAAATCGTCTGGAAAGTCTTGCAGGAGAGCTAATTCCGATGAGCCCGGGTTGCCGAACCAGGTGGTTAGCTGGTGGGCGCGGAGCAAGTCGAGGATCGCGTTGCGGACGGTGGTCATGGTTCCTCCAAATCGCCTGGGCTCAACCGGCGCGACGGTGTGGCCGCGACCACCTGGCCCCTCTAGATCATGAGCGCCACGCCTGGACTCGGAATCCTCAAGACCTGGTAGTCCGCTGACAATTGACAGCCGGGTCGGGTGGCCGGGTCGGAGATACAATTTCGGGATGATTTACGCCCGGAACTGGGACGGGCGCGAAGTCATTGGGCGCGGTCTTTTCGCCCCGCCCAGCGGCCGCGCTGGTTTGCGGCCGTCACCTTGTCGACGAGCCCGCCGATGAACTCTGCGCAGAATGCATCACTGGTCGGGCGTGGCGGTGCCTTACCCTCCGTCCTGCGCGGCGAGATGATGTTCACGTCCAACTGCGGTAGCGATGCCGCCGCTGCATTGCTCGAACTAGCCGACGAGCATGCAGCGAGTGCTCCCCAGCTGGCGCGCGAGCTGTACCTTGAGGCATTATCGGCGGCCCTTTTCGCGGGCCGAATCTGCCGCGGCAACGGCATCGCCGAGGTGGCGATGGCCGCTAAGGCCGCACCCCCGGCGCAGGTGCCACCGCGTCTGTCGGATCTCTTGCTGGACGGATTGACGACCCTGATCGTGGGAGGTCCGCGCGCCGGGGTGGGGCTGATTCGACGGGCAGTAGACGGTTTTTGTCGCGCGGGTGAGTCAGGCCCCGGCGACGGGACGCGATGGCTGTGGCTTGCGTGCCACGCCGCCATCATCGCTTGGGATCATCGGGCCTGGCAGCTCCTGCCCGCTCGGCAGGCAACGCTCGCCCGGCTGGCCGAGGACCGGCGCGTGCTGCCCGTGGCGCTGCACTCGCTGGCGGCGGCGCTGACGTGGAGTGGTGACTTTGGCGCGTCGCGGGAACTGATCGCGGAGGCCGACGCGATCACGACCGCGATCGCCACGACGGTATTCCCCTACGCGGCGCTTCCGCTCGCCGCGTGGCGAGGTGACCGGCGCGAGACGGAGCGGCTGATGGAGGCCGGCGCGCACTACGCGGTTGCGCGGGGTGAGGGAATGGGTTTGGCCTCAATCGGTTTGGCGACCGCCCTGCTGTGCAATGGGCTCGGGCATTACGAGCAGGCCCTGGTTGCGGCCCGACAAGGCATCGAACATCCACAAGAGCTGTGGACGAACTTTTTCCTGCCCGAATTAATTGAAGCGGCAACGCGTTGTGGGCAGCACGGCGAGGCGACCGACGCCCTCGAATTGCTGGCCGAGTGCGCGATTCCTGCCGGGACTGACTGGGCCCTAGGAACTTACGCATACTCGCGGGCACTAGTCAGCAGCGATGAGTCCGCTGAACGGCTGTATCGCGAGGCGATCGAGCGCTTGAACCGCACCAATTTGCGCCCGGCGATCGCCCGGGCGCGGCTCGTCTATGGAGAATGGCTGCGCCGGCAACGACGGACCCTCGATGCCCGAGCGCAGCTGCGCCCGGCGTTCGAGATGTTTACCGGTATCGGCATGGCGGCCTACGCCGAGCGGGCTCGACTCGAGATCGAGGCCACCGGTGAGCACGTTCGCGAAAAGCCTTCTTTATCAACGGGATCTTGCCTCACTCTGCGGGAGGCCCAGATTGCCACACTGGCCGCAGGCGGGGCCACGAATGCCGAAATCGGCGCGCAGCTGTTTATCAGTGCCAACACGGTCGCGTACCACCTGCGCAAGGTATTCGCCAAACTCGACGTCACCGCACGACGCCAACTCGCCGTCGCGCTGATACCAATCCAGCCCGAGCTGCCACGACGCCGCCGCTGATGCGCTCCAACGGGCATGGCCTACTAATGAACGGTGAGCGTTGCCGACGTGTCCGTGCTGGCGGTCAGGCGATGATTCCGGCTTGACGAACGGCGGTGTGCCGCTCGGCACGGCCCCAGTTGTGACAGTACGTCGATGGTGTGCTGACCGAGGGTGGGCTGTCGTGACGGGCGGGAGTGCCGTCGAATTGACTGGGGTGGCGTGGAATTCGGTTGCAACCCTGATAGTTCGGCGCTGGCAAGTCGGCGACAAAGATGAATAAGGCAACAATCGGGCCGGTCGGGATCTTCCGTCCCGAGCCGAAATTCGTGTTCGCTGTCCGTCCATGTGGGCGGCGCGATGCATCGTTGTGACCAGCTCGGTGACACAGCGAAACAAGCTGACGTGTTCCATGGGGATCGGGTAGACGCATGACCTTCTTTAACCGCCAGCGTTTTTCATCACCCCGATGTCCTCACGCACCATTCCTGAACAACCCTTGAAATCGGTTGCAACAACCACGCTCACAATGTGCCAAGGCCGGTCCAATACCGAATCAGTCGCGCGGCGACACCTTCCGGGCATCACTACCGGCGTAGCGGCGTATCCGTGCGTCGGTGCCGACAGCCCCTTTCCGCAGCAACTGTCGACGTCAGCAAGGGGAGATCCGTGCAAGCGGCGCTTGCCTCCGAAGCTGCCGTGGGGTAGTAGTGATGAACACGAGCACAGGTGCTGGGAGTTTGGTGAGGAAACCCAGCTGCGCGGGCGAGACAAGTCGACGCGGCTCGCTCTTCGCCGGGAGGCATCGATGTCACATGTATGAAAAGCCAACGCCAGCCCCATGCGGCGAAACCGAAACCGCCAAACCAACCTGGTGCAGAGAACCAATGAGACGAGTCGAATGCCAGCCGTGGCTCGCCGGCCAGCAGCTTGTATGTACTTGGAACACTTGACATTTAGGAGGGACAGATGACCGACTATCAACTTGTGGTTGTCGGAACCGACGGGTCGGACACATCGCTGCGCGCGGTCGATCGTGCCGCCGCGATCGCGGCCAAGTCGAATGCAAAGCTGATTATCGCCACGGCGTACATGCGTGAGGACGACTACCAAACTGGCGAACCGGATCAGCCCCAGGGCGAGGATTACAAGACCGAAGGCGCCGCGCCGGTCTACGACATGCTTCATCAAGCAAGTGATCGTGCTAGAAAAGCCGGCGTTAAGGACATTGAGGAACGGTCGATCGCCGGGGCACCGGTGGACGTGCTCGTCGATCTGGTCGAAGAAACAAAGGCCGACTTGCTCGTCGTGGGAAATGTGGGCGTCAACTCAATCGCCGGGCGTCTGCTCGGGTCAGTTCCACGCGCTGTGAAGCGACGCGCGAAAACCGAAGTGCTGGTGGTCGATACGACCGATTGAGGGGTCGTCGGACGCGCAACGATCATCCTGTGGCGCGCCGCGCGATGGTGTCTGCGCCGCACAGCGCTCAGCTCCGGATTTCAGGATATCCACTGTTGGTCGGAACTCCGAACCTGGTTTCCCCCAGCGCGTTTCGCTTCGTACATCGCGGAATCGGCGGCTTCTACCAGGCTTTCGACGATCTGCCTGTGATGGCTATCGATGCGCGTGGACAAACTGATGCTGCTGACACCCAAACTGGCTGTCACCTGCCAGGGGGTAGCGGTGATGGCCAGTCGCATCGCCTCGGCGGTCTGCAGTGCTTCCTGCATTCCGATGCTTTCGGCAACGAGGAATTCTTCTCCGCCGACCCTGGCGATCACGGTCTTGCCGTCGCGGATTCTGCGGAGGTTGTCGGCGACGGCCACCAAGATGCGGTCCCCGGTCGCGTGACCGTAGGTATCGTTTATGCGCTTGAAATTGTCGAGATCGATCATCAAAACGCTCAGGCACCGCGGGCCCTCACCCAGGCTCAACAGCCTTGGCGCTGCCTTATAAAACCCGCGGCGGTTGCGCAACCCGGTGAGCGGATCGGTCGAAGACTTCAAGGCGTCGACCGAAAGCCAATGCACGAGTACCTGTCCGCAGAACGGTACCGCCAGAATTCCCGCGCTCAGTACCAGCCACTTGGCCGCCGCCATCGAGGCATCACCGTCGATCGCGACACGGGCGGCGCACAACGCTGCAGTGCTTAAGGCCGTACCGACGGTGAAAACCAACAGGCGCGCAGAATGAAAGAACGCGACGTAACCCGCGAGACCACCGAAAGCCGCGCACCCCAGCAGGCCGCTGCGCGGATCCTTCTCGATCACGCAGGCCGCCGCGATACTCAATGTCCCCGCTACGGACAAGATCTGAGATTGAACTCGGGTCGGCCAGCGCAGCAGGTAGATCAGCGCTATGCCTCCGAAGCTGACGATGATCGCAACCGTCGCAGCACGCTGTGCCGACGTTTGTGGACCCGACGGACTGCTGAGCATGAGCATCGTCGCCGCTACCAAGGTGGTCAGGATGACAACCAGTAAGGAGCGAGCAAATGGCTGGAGCCGACGTGCGGCGAGGTAATCCGACAACCAGTCATAGTGGTCGGGTTGACGCCACCACACGCTGATCCAATGCATTAAGCGACGCCTCTCGCCCTCGGTGACATCAAACAACGGCGCGGCCGACCGTGCGTCGTATGTTACTTTCCAGTAGCTGAAATGCAGGCTCTTTTCGATCACGGCGTCGACGAAGTCCCCACGACGACTACGAGATCACTGTGTCGAAACTCCACCCTTCGCCTCCTGACACTTCCACCCTTCGGGCAGGCGGCCGGTGGCGGCGAACCTGGCGAGCTCCGCGTTCGTTGACGCCGGTAATTCGTAGTTGGCATGCAGATAGATGGCCGGCTCCTCGCTGAAACTGTGTGTGTGAAGCTGATCGAGCAGCTGATTGCACGCGGCCTTTCGCTGCGGACTGTCTTCCGGATCGGTGAGCAGCTCGGCGAGGCTTTCCATCGTTGCCCATAGCTGGCCGTGTTCGCGCAGCATGCCAACGATCGGCATGACTATGCCGGCGTCCCGGATGGGCGGGAAAAGAAAGAGCTCCTCGAGATAGATGTGCCGGCGCAGCGCCTCCAGCGTCGCCGCCATCAGCTCGGTCTGCATGCTGCCGGCCTCGAGCTGCTTAATGAAAAGACTTATCGCGGAATCAATTTCGCGATGTTGCCGCATCAGTGCGGCAGATATCACGTGGCGGCTCAAGTGGATGGTCCCGGCGCGGACAGCCCCTGATGTATTCCCTCGCTGATTTGCTGCCTCGAAGCCGGACCATCGGTCGGGGCGGTCCGGCTGCAGTTGCAGCTGATGCCGCCAAAGGGGTTGGGGGCATCACCACCGGAGTTTGGATCGGCGCCCGCCGGCGTCGCCACCGACGCGCCGAACATCACGACCAACGCGGCACACATCGCAGCTTTGACAGTGAGAGCCAACGGCTTTCGGGCCGGCGGCAGGCGCCATCCTGACCGGTGTGGCGTGGGTACGGCCATCGGGGTCTCCTTTGCAGTCGAAACGCTTGTGCACCCTTGGACGTCGCGACGAGTGATTCGGTGCATCACCCGGCCACCGGCGAATGCGGAATCAGCGAGACGCGCATGCCGATGCGCTGAACCGCTCCCTCCGATTCGCGCCCGACCATGGCGCCCAATGGCAGCTTGGACACCGCAGTGCCGGGCGACGCCCCGGGCGCGACGGCCCACCCGCCCGGCGCGGCACCGCCGTTGAGCGCCGGCAGCGGGGCGACCGACGAGACCGTCGTCGCCCAACTGGGGGGCACCGACAAGGTGCTCAGCGCGCTGGCTTGACCCACGCTCGCCGAGGCGCCCTGACCCAGCCCCGCCAGCGGCTCGAGGCCGCCCAAACCGGCCGCGGCGCCCACCCCGCCCACGCCGGCTATGCCCTGGGCGCCCTCGGCCCCCAAGATGGAACCGGCGCCCGCTTCGTCCAGCGCCAAGCCTTGGTAATCCAGATCTAGGCCGTAGAGGTCGATGCCGATCCCACCGCCGTCGGCGATCAGACCGGCGCCGTCGGCGCCGTACCCGGCGGCCTCGGAGGCCAGGCCGGCCGTTGCCCCGTCCGCCGCGGGCGCGGCGGCGAGCGCGGAGGCCAGTCCCGAGGCCGCGCCCGCACCGGTGCTTGCGCTCTTCGTCGCGCCCTTGCCCGAGGCGCCGGTCAAACCCGACAGTGAACTGAGCGGCGCGGAGGCTCCCGACGACCCGAGCGACGCGCCCGTGCCCATCGCCGCCTGCGACAGACCGGTGCTCGAGGAGGAACCGGGGGTGGAAAGGCCTTGTAGGGTCTGGGGCACCGCCGAGGCCCACTGCGTCGTCATGGACTGTGCACTACTTCCGGATTGGGCTGCGGCGTGGGTAACGGCGCCGACGTGGCCGGCGAGGCCGGCCGGATTGGTGGTTTGCGGCGGCACCACCACCGGCGAAAGCCTCGACGCGGCGGCCGAATTGGCAGCGTAGGTGTACATCGCGGCGGCATCCTGTGCCCACATCTCGCTGTACTCGGCCTCGGTCGCCATGATGGCCGGCGTGTTCTGCCCGAAGATGTTGGTCTGGATCAACGCCAACAGCCGGACGCGGTTGGCCGCGATCAGCGGAGGCGGGACCGTCATCGCGTAAGCCGTTTCGAATGCCGCCGCGGCGGCCGTGGCCTGCGCCGCGGTTTGCCCACATTGCTCGGCGGTGGCCGTCATCCACGCCATGTACGGCATCGCCGCGGCGGCCATCGACATCGACGCCGGCCCCGACCAGGACTCGCCGGTGAGGCCGGCGATGACGGCGTAGTAGCTGCTAGCGCCGTCCGTCAGCTCGGCGGCCAGCGACTCCCATCCCGCGGCGGCGGCCAGCAAGCTGGCGGGCCCGGGTCCCAGATACATCCGACCGGAGTTGATCTCTGGTGGCAATGCGCCAAAATCCATGTCTATCCCTAATTTCTTTGCTTGCCTGGCTGACGTGTGCGACGTCGCGCGCGACATCAAGTCAGCGCAGGCGTGTTGTGGATGAATGAAATTGCCATGGCAACGCGCAAACGCTGCGTGGCTAGGTACGACACCGAGGGTTCGCAGCCTGACCTCGGAATTCGGTCGAACTGGCGCACCGGTTGGGGCCGAATTCGAGCTCGACAGCGAACATCGCGTCGATCGTGGGCCGTCCGCGACATGCGGAGCACGTAGGCGGAACTACTGGCGGCTTAAGGCTTAACCAGCCGCAACGGCGTTGCCCGCGAAAAACTGCCGTCTGTGATCAGCAGCGGGCGACGCAGAATCGAATCAACAGATTCTGGTCAACGCATGTCTCGGCCGGCGCGCGAGCGGGTGCATCGACCCGTTGCTGAGACCGCACGATCCCGACCATCGGGGGCGCCGCGGATGCGGGCGAGCGGGGCGTGGAAAGCGCGATGGGGGTTGACCGATTGCGCTTTAGCCCACCGCTTTTGAACGCCTTGTCATCGTTCACGGTGGAAGCGGCGCTGAGGCGCCGAATGGGAACCGAGTCGTTGCTCAGCTGCGTCGGACCGGAAACAGGGCTGGTCGACGATGCCACGGCTGGTGGTTGCCATGGGCCGGTTGTGGTTGCGGCTCGCAAAGACCCGCACCCGAGCACAGCTGCGAGGAGGGCCAACACAGCAACGACGGCAGACGCAGACTGTGGTCGTGACCACCGTGAACGCAATGAAACTCCGAAACTCACAGTGCCACTTAGGCTACCAGCCGCGATGCCTCACCTGGCACGGAGGCATGCCTCCGGCGCCGGTCACATCATCCGCGGGCCGCCGAAACCCGGAACGGCGCCCACCGGGATCAGCGCGAACCCGATGACGAGCAGGATGAACATTCGCAACGTCTTTGGTGTGGGCGCCTGGTCGATCTCCGGTCGGCGCGCCGCGAAAAGAATGAACACGGTTGCCACGTCGAACGCCACGATGGTCAGCCACCGGGTCCAGTCGTAACCGGTGAGGAAGACAGGGATGACCAACACCACGCCGGCGATCACCCAGGCCATTCGGCTCCGCAGCGCCTCGACGAACCCGCGCAGCGGCACGCTCGAAACCGCGCTGACTCCCCACAGCGTCACCGCCAGCGCTCCCGCGCCGAACAGCAAAGAGACGGTGAGGCCCAGTATTCCGATGTGGCCGACGGCGCGGACGGCCTCCCAGATCCCGTTGTCGTAGTTCGGCAACACGTTGCGGCACACCCAGTCGTGATAGTCGGTCTTAGGGCTCTGCCCGTCGACGACGAAGCGGGTCAGCGTTTGCGGCGACGTGACCGTGGCGAAGGGGTTGGGTATCAGTCGGTGCGGTACGGCCGCACACAGTTGCGAGGCGATGTCGTGGCGGCCGAGTCCCGCGACGACGGCCGCGGCGATCACTCCCGGTGCCACGGCGACGAGCGCGCCGCGGCGCTGGGTGGCTTCCAGTGCGCCGCCGAGAACAATGATCGCCAGCACGGCTCCCAACGCGAACTGCAGCCCATTCGCCTCGTGCACGAGGGTCAGCACCGCGATCGCGGCGCCGTAGGCTGCGCAGCATCCCATCGCGATGGCCCGGGTACGTGTGACCGCCAAGGCCGAGCTGAACAGCGCCAGGGCCGCCGCTCCGAACAGATCCGGCCGGGCCGAGAACGCCGCGAACGGTATGCCGAAGGGCAGCAACGGAATCGCCATCGCCACCATGAGCCGGCGCTCCGAGCGATGGCGGCCGAACAGCACCACGCCTGCGACCGCCGCCAGCCCACACAGATAGGCCACCGTCGACAGCCACCGCAGGCCGAGCGAGGCCGCGAAATAATGCCCGGGGACCGAGTGAACCAATTCACCGGCGAGCCCGCGGCGGACGAAGCCGTGTCCGTAATCGGCGGCGTAGTAGGACATCCAGTACACGTCGAGGGGAACGACCTTGATCGCGCACCACAGCACGACCGCCGACCAGACCGCGACCGCGGCGCCGATGCCCACATACAGGAGGTGATGCCGCGCGCGCGGTTTCGCCTCAACCCCCAGCGCCACCATCACATGCGGCCCTCGTACACGGTGGTGGCCGACAGGCGCAGATCGGCCAGCGCACCACACGCGGCCTCGCGCGCAGCGAAGGTGCGCTCGGAACCGCTCTGGTACGCGACGACGGTGAGAAACCGGCTGCCGTTGACCGTTCCTGTGCCGCAGAACAATTGGCCGTGTGCCTGTTCGATGCGAGCCCGGGTGATGCCCTGCTCGGCGAGCCGCATGGAGACCTCGGATGCATCGGCACCGTCGATGCAGCTGACGGCGGCATCGAGGGCGCCGAGATTGGAACATCCCACCGGCAGTTGGCCAGACGACATGGCGATGCCTTCGGCGCGCCGGACCAGCCACCGCGGCGTGAACGGGATGAGAGGTAGCCCGGCGAGCATTTCGTTGGGCTGGTCTTGCAGGGCCGTCAGCGCTCTCTTGACGTCGGTGCGCACACCGGTCAGGTCGTCGACCACCGCTGTGCCGTCGACCGTCACCGTGATCGACGTCAGCGCGTTGGCGCGGTCGTCGTCGGCGGTGCGGTCGCTGACCGGAAGCACCACCGTCACACAGTTACCGTCGGGCAGCACTCTGCCCATCCGGTGCGCCAGGCGCGTGGCAAAGGCGATGAAGAGCGCGTTGCTGCTTCCATTGAGGCTGCGCGCTCGCGCTTCCCATGCCGCAGCGTCGGTTTGGATCGTCACCGACGGCGACGCGTTCGGGTCGTCGCCGGTGGTGGTGAGCGTCTCCGGGCTCCGCTTGCGCGGCGAGGCCGGTTGGTTCGACGACACCTTGAGCAAAATCAGCAGCGTCGCAATCAGCGCTCGGATCGCCGCCGGCAGGGCGATGACGGCATCGGCCAGGTCCTCGACCACCGCACGCCACCGGCCGCGTGAGTTCGGTTGTGCGTAACCGTGATTGCGTTGTTCTCCCTTGACCGCTTCGGCTATCGCGGTTGCCATGCCGAGCCCGTCGGCGACACAGTGCGAGGCCACCAGGGTGACCGCTGCGCCGCCGTCGTCCAGCGGCAGCACGGCGAGGTGAAACGTCGGGCCGTGCTCGGGGTCCACCCGCAGCTGGGCGCGCCTTTCGAGCCACGCGCCGATGTCGTGCCGAGGTTGCCGCGGTTCCCATGCGATGTCGGGGGAGCTGCCGTCGACCACCCAGCGATGACGTCCGAAGGGCAGCGGCGAGCGCTCGATCCGGCGGCCGAGCAGGCCGGCGCCGAGATTGTCGTTGAAGGCCCGCAAGTCGTCGATGTTGACGTCGCGGTCGTAAACCCACGTGCATTGGACCGTGCTGCCTTGACCGGTGGCGCGCAGCCGAAGGAAAGCGGCCTGGTCCAACAGCGCCAGCCTGCTCACTAGCAGCCCGCCTCGGCCGCGGCGCGATACCCGCGCACCGCCGCCGGCGCGAACAGGGCGACCAGGACACCGCCCCACAGGGCCGCCTGCCACAGCGGCGACAGCACCGGCCCGCCCTCGGCGAGCGCGCGCATCGCCTCGATCGTCGGCGATATCGGTGAAAAACGCACCACCGGTTGCAGCCACCCCGGAAACACTTCGGCCGGAGCGACACCGGTGTTGAGGAACAACAGCACGACGCAACCCGCACCCAGCCACGTCACCATCGCCTTGCCGTCCGCGCGGGCGGCGATGGCGATGACCAACACCGCCATGCCCGCCGAAATCACTACTGGCACCAGCACGAAGGCCAGCATCGCCATCCAGCCATAGCTGAACCGCAGACCCAACGCGATCCCGAAGACGGTGAGCACGACGGCGGACATGATGGTTCGGGCGGCCTCGGCGACCAGCCGCCCAGCCACGGTGCTGGCCCGATGCACCGGCTGCACCCACAACCTGGTCAGGACGCCGGACTCCCGCTCCGACGGCAAAGCCAAACCGGCGCCGAGGGTTCCGAACACGGCGCCGACCACCGCGCACATGGGTACCAGCCCGTACAGGCTGTCGTGCCCGGTGACGGCCAAGACGGACTTGCCGACCAGCAGCTTGTAGATGATGAGCAGAAACGTCGGAAACAACAACGCCTGCACCGCGACGATCGGATCGCGCCGCCAGCGGCGCAGTAGCCGCCCCGCCTCCGATGCGCTTTGGCTGACGAAGGCCGTCAGCGGTGTCAGGTACGGAATCCTTTGCCCGGCCACGGCGTTGGCGTTCGTCCGCGGCTGTTCGGCGGACACCTCCCCCGCCGGCACGGGGTCCCGACGTGGCTTGCGCACGCGTCGAGCGGCGCCCGAAGTCCCTGCGCTGACCCGTCGCTGCATGCGCACCGCCAGCCCACCGAACAGCGTCAGCAATCCGAGACACCACCCCAACGTCACCGCCAGCTCCCAGCCGGGGACGCGACCGGTGGCAAGAGCGCGCAGCGCCTCGGTGACCTGTGACACCGGTTGGTAGCGAATGAACGGTCCCAGCCAGGTGGGGAACGAGTCCGCCGGAGCGATGCCGGTCGACAACAGGACCAGGACCAGTTGGGGGAGTAGCAGCAATTGGCTTGACGATTCGACCGAACCGACGCGGGAGCCCAGGGCGTCAGCGCCCAGGCACACCGCCATCGCGAACGCCACGACGATGACCACGAACAGAACCGCGACGCCCGCGCCGCCTTGCATCCGGAAGCCGAACGACCACCCGACCGCGAGGGAAGCGACCAGCGCGACGACCGCGCGTATGAAGCAATAGAGCATGCGTGCACCCAGGGGCACCGCCGCAGGAACCGGTAGGGTGCGAAGGCGGGACCCGAAGCCGGACAAGCGGTCTCGTGCGGCACGGTCGGCCGTGGTCATCGCCCCGAACAGCATCGCCTGCACGATGACCACCGGGAGGACGTATTGCGGATAGGTCATCGGGCCGGTGTGGATGATGCCGCCCAGCACCAGGGTGAAGCCCAGGAAGCAACCGACCGGAGCCAGCGCCGCGAACAGCAGGTCGGCATCGCGCCGGGAGCCCGACATTGTGCGCAAGGTGAGTGCCACGAGGGCACTCATCGCGAGACCTCCCGCGGCGACAGGACCGGGCGGGCGTCACCCATCGATACGCGGTCCGGCCTCGGAGACCCGGGTGAACTCGGCGCGCATCGTCTCGACGTAGCGCAAGATCGACCTGCGGGCGATGTCGGTGCCCGGGTAGGCGACCACCAACTGCGTCTTGTCGTGCATGCGGTTGACCCACATGCAGACCGTCTCCGACAGCCGGTTGTCACCCCAGACGCCGGCGCGCAGACCGTCGAAGTAGTCACCGAACGGCAGCTTGCGGATGTCGATGTAGGACAGCATCGGGACCGGGCGGTCCGGGACCTCGATGGGGTTCGAGGACGGGTCCGTCGACTCGAGCAGGTGGTAGTACGGGACCGCGCCCAGGGCCGTGTTGCCGTCGAACGATGCCTGGGCGGCGCTGACCACCTCATCGAATGACGCGCCGGCGGTCGGGATTGCCAGCGGGACGAAGCTGGCCAACCAACCGACCGCCGTGGCGTGTGCGGGATCGCGCCGGTTGTCGAACGGGGTCAGCCCGAAATATGTTGCGGCACCGGTCAACCGGTGCTCTGTCAGGGCGGCGCAGGCGAACACGCCGCCGCTGAAACGCGCCCCCGCGGCGCGGCACGCCGCTTCGAACCGCCGTCCCTGGTCGTCATCGATCAGGTCGAACACGTCGATCGCCCCCGGTGTATCCGCGTTCGACTCGCCCAGTTCCAGGGGAAATTTCGGGAGCGCCCCATTGTTTGCAGCGAGAAAAGCTCGCCACGACTGGATTTCGGGCGACCCTTCGTTCAGGCCGCGGGTGTACGCGTGCTGATTCGCGCTGTATTCGCGATGGCTCGGGGCGGGCGGCAGCGGGCTCTGCGCCCGCTGCAACGCGGCGAAGTACATCGTTTGGATGTCGAGGAAGATCACGCCCGCCGACATGCCATCCGCCCGCAGGTGATCAACGGCGATATAGATGGTGAACCGGTCTTGAGCCTGGATGATCCCGAAGGTGAAGCAGTCCCATTGCAGCGGGTCGGGCGTGTCGAGAAGCAGTTTGCGGATCTGCGTCGGCGCCATCCTGCCGAGATCGGTTGGCTGCAAAGTGATGACTTCAGGGTCGGGAATGACATAGCGAAGGATCTCGTCATCGTCACCGAAGGCAAACCGGTCGTGGTAGGTGTCGTGTCGCCGCAGATGAGTATTGATGGCCTGTGTCATCGCGTCGATATCGCAGACACCGCTGATTTCCCAGGCCCCGATGCACAGCCGGGGGATATCCCGGCCACGACTGACCTGCCGACGGTAGTAGCGAAGATGCTGCGCCTGCTGGTAACTCACCGGGGCGGGATGGTATTGGGCTTCGGCCGCGCGCCGATAGGTCGCCGCGGTGGGGTACCAGGAGACGACGGTGCCCTCGGCTGTCCAGTCCTCAACTGTGCCCAAGAACATGCGCTACCTTTCGTCCGTCAGCTGGCGACGCCGGTCCGGATGACCTTAACGGCAACGCGGATGAATTGCTGAGTAAGTCGGCTGCCGACGCGGTCCAGTTCCGCAGGCCCGGCAAGTGCCATGGGGTGCGCTGCGTCGACCAGTGCGCACGTTTGCTTGGGTTTCCGGTGTTTTCAGCCGGTGCTGCGCATATCGCCAACCAGCGCGGATAAATGACTCGCCGACCCTTCCGCGGCGCAATCATAAAATTCCCCTCTCGGGCCCGCAATCGCACAAGAAGTTCTGCCAACCGATCGTGTGCTCGTGTGAGGTAGTCGACACGCGGGGTCATTTAATTCGTGCATCGTTAACACGGAACTACTGCTCGAACAAGCATTTATCTCGACGTGATGACCCCACCTGTCGATTCCCACCCACAGAGCCGGCGCAATCCTGGCGAGACCACACGGGACGCTTGCGGACCTGCCGAAACGGCGCCTCGGTTTACCATATCGTGATGTACGGCCGTATTGGAATAGTGTCAGTGAAAGATTTCTCGCACCGGTGATCCGGGCAAACAATCGAGGCATCCTCCAAAAGCGCCGCGGCACTGGGCCCTACGTCGCTACCGACGACAACTCGCGTACCGAAGTTCGTGAGAACCGTGGCGCCTGCAGCAAACTGCGCGTCCGCCTAGTGGTCCTCGATCGGAGAGCGCAACCGACCGGGACCCGGACCCCAATCCAAGCGCCATCGAAAAGGCCGTGCGCCGTTTCTCCGAACCCGACAGCTGGGCAGACAAAGCACCGTCGATGACCGATGATGATCTGGACACCGCCGTTTCCCGTTGCCGCGAGAGTCGCAAGAAGGGACGTTGACGATGCCCGAGGAGCTCCGCGGTACGGCCAGACTGTTCGATGCGTTGACCACCAAAGGCACCGCCTTCACCGAGGCCGAGCGCCGGCGATTGGGTCTCCTGGGTCTGTTGCCGACGACGGTGAAGACGCTGGAGCAGCAAGCCGAGCATTGTTGGCACGAATTCTCCACTCGTCGCGATGATCTGGACAAACACATCTATCTGCGGGCATTGCAAGATCGCAACGAAACGCTGTTCTACCGGGTGCTGCGCGACCACATTCCCGAAGCGCTGCCCATCGTCTACACCCCCACCGTGGGCGAGGCCTGTCAGCGGTTCAGTGAGATCTACCGCAGGCCCCGGGGGTTGTTCGTTTCCTACGCCGAGGGTGACTGCCTGGACGAGGTGCTGAGCAACCGGCCGCAGCGCGAGGTCGACGTGATCGTGGTGACCGACGGGCAGCGCATCCTCGGCCTGGGCGACCAGGGGATCGGGGGGATGGGGATCCCTATCGGAAAGCTGTCCCTCTATACCCTGATCGGCGGCATCGATCCCGCGCGAACACTTCCGATCGTGCTCGACGTGGGTACCGACAACAGCGAGCTCCTCGACGATCCCCAATACCTGGGCTGGCGGCACCGGCGCATCGATGACGACGATTACTACGCGTTCATCGACAAGTTCGTCGCCGCGGTGCGCAAGCAGCTGCCCAATGTGTTGCTGCAGTGGGAGGACTTCGCCACGACGCATGCGCTGCCGATCCTGGCCCGCTACCGCGACTCGTTGCTCACGTTCAACGACGACATCCAGGGAACGGCCGCCGTCACACTCGGCGCGCTGCACGGTGCGGCCAAAGTCGCGGGCCGCCCGCTCTCGCAGCAACAGATCGTCATGCTCGGCGCCGGCTCGGCCGGCATCGGAGTGCTCGACATGGTTCGGCGGCAAATGATGAACGAAGGGCTCTCCGAACAGGCTGCCTCGCAGCGCATCTGGGTTGTCGACGTCGTCGGCCTGCTCACCGATGACCGCGCCGACCTGTCTGATGCCCAGCGCGGATTCGCCCAGCCCGCCGGCCGCGTCGCCCGGTGGGGTTTGTCGGGTCCCGCGCAGCTGGCCGACGTCGTCCACCATGTCGACGTGGGCGTGCTGCTCGGCCTGTCGACCGCGGCGGGTGCCTTCACCGAGAGCATCGTGCGCGAGCTCGCCGGCAAGACCGAGCGGCCGATCATCTTCCCGCTGTCCAATCCCACGAGCCGCGCCGAGGCGCGCCCCGCTGAGCTGGATCAGTGGACAGATGGCCGGGCCCTGATCGCCACCGGATCACCGTTCGCGCCGCTACACCGCAATGGTGTGGAACACGCTGTCGCCCAATGCAATAACGTCTATATCTTTCCCGCCATGGGACTCGGGGTGACGGCGGCCCAGGCGACCAGGATCACCGACGAGATGATGCGCGTCGCCGCGGAGACCCTGGGCGAGGCATCGCCCGCCCTCGCCGACCCCGACCAGCCGCTGCTGCCGGCGTGGGCAGACGTGCCCGATGTCGCCCTGCGGATCGGGCACGCGGTCGCCGTGCAGGCGGTCGCGGACGGCGTCGCCCCGAGGCGCAGCGACGCAGAGCTCGCCGACCGCATCGCGCAGGTGCGTTGGCAACCCGAGTACGCCACGTCAGCCAACCCGTGAACGCAGGCGGTCACGGTGCCGAAAGGCCGGTGTGATGATTTTCACTTCCCATTCGTGCTCCAGTCTTGGCCGTGTGCAACGACTTTGGACGCCGCATGAAACGCCAGCGCAGCGGCGCATCCGCCTGACATCCCCGGGGGGCGACGTACCTGGATGCCGACGCCACTGCAGGATTGAGAATCGGCAGCGCGTGGTACCAGGTGGACTTGAGCGGGGGCGAACGACCGGCGCCTCCACGATCCCAGAGGAACTGAATGCACTTCGCGGTATTGCCGCCGGAGGTCAACTCCGGCCGCATGTACGCAGGTCCCGGCTCGGGGCCGCTGCTCGCCGCAGCGACGGCGTGGGATGAGCTGGCCAGTGAACTGCACGCCACGGCGGCCAACATCGAGTCGGTGATCTCGGGGCTCACCGATGAGCCGTGGCAGGGGCCGTCCGCGGCGACGGCCGCGGCCGCGGCTGCGGGCCAGGTGGCCTGGCTGAACGCCACCGCCGAGCAGGCCGCGCAGACCGGCGCTCAGGCCAAAGCCGCTGCGACGGCATATGAGTCGGCATACGCGATGACCGTGCACCCCTCGGTGATCGCGGCCAACCGTTCCCAGTTGGCGTCGCTGGTCGCCACCAACCTGCTGGGCCAGAACACCGCCGCGATCGCGGCCACCGAGGTGGCCTACGGCGAGATGTGGGCCCAGGACGTCGCCGCGATGTACGGCTATGCCGGCGCCTCGCGGGCGGCCGCGCAAGTGACGCCCTTCGCCCCGCCGCAGCAGACGACCAATGAGGGCGGGCTTCCCGCGCAGAACGCCGCCGTCGCCCAGGCTGCCGGCACCGCGGCCGGACGCGTGCAGTCGACACTGTCCAGCAACGCGATGAACGCCGTCCCAAATGCGCTGCAAAGCCTCAGTTCCACGTCGTCGGCGTCGGGACTCGGCGACTTCTCCAGCTTCATGAATCCCTACAACCTGGTGTCGCTCGGCTCGGGGTTCCTGGGCAACGGCGTGGGGCTGATCGGGGTCTCGGGCGCAGCGGGATTCATCTCCGACGCCGAACACAAAATCACCGAGCCGGGGGCGAAGCCGAAGGGCGGAAAGCTCGACGGGCCGGCGGCGCCGCGCCCGTCGACCAAAGCGATGACGGTGTCCGCGGGAATGGGGCGGGCGTCCTCCTTGGGCGGCATGTCGGTGCCGCAGGGCTGGTCCACGGCGGCGCCCGAACTGCGCCTCACCGCGCTCGAGTCGCCCACCGCCAGCGCGGCCCGTCCCGGCCCCGGACCGCTCGGCCACATGCCGCTCTTCGGTGGCGCGCCGTTGATGGGTCTGCCCGGCCGGGGCGCCCCCGACTCCCGGGCGCAGCGATCGGCAGACACGAGCGATATGCCCCGCCGTCAGGTTCCTGCCGGAGCACTGCACGAGCGGGGGAGGCCTTCGCGCAAAACGCCAACGGGGGGAAGCGCCGCCGAGCTGCGTGAAATCACCGACGTGCTAGGCAAACTCGCCGAACTCCGCGCCAGCGGCGCGCTGACCGACACCGAATTCGCCGAACAGAAGCAACGCCTCCTGGGCACCGGCTAACCAGGACGGCGCCGGCGTAGAAAGCCAGCGGGCATACCTTGACTCTGATTTCGCCGAGGGGGCCGCCATGCGTTGCGCGCCAACGATTCTGGCTGGCCCTCCACACCGTCAATCTCACCGATGAGTGTCGCTACGCGGCGATGCTGCCGCCGCCGTCGGCTCGGATGATCTGGCCGGTGATGTAGCCGGCGTCCTCATCCAGCAGGGAGCAGATCGCGTGGGCGATTTCGCGGGGTGTCCCGAGGCGGCGCAGCGGAATCGTCTGCAGGATGCGGGCTTCGCGTTCGGAGCCGACCGGGCTGAGCTCGCGGTACATCTCGGTTTCGATGGGCCCGGGCGCGACGGCGTTGACGGTGATGCCGGACTGTGCCAGCTCGCCGGCCCAGATACGGGTGCACGCTTCCAGCGCCGCCTTCGTCGCCGCATACGGCGTGCGTTCGGGCGTGCCCAGCATGGTCAAGCTGGAGACGTTGACGATGCGCCCCCACCCGTTGGCCAGCATGCCGGGCAGCACCGCCTGAACCACCTGCACGGCGGCGCGCACGTTCAGGTCGTACGTGCTGGCCAGATCGTCCAGATCGATCGAACCGAGTCGGCCGAACCGCGCGACGGCCACGTTGTTGACCACCGCGTCGATGCGCCCGTTCGCCAGGACCCGCCCGAGCACCGCGTCGGTCGCCGCCCGATCGGCCAGGTCCGCCTCGTAGAACTCGCCCGGGAAGTCGTCGGGCCCGGTGCGAGCCACGCCGACCGGAATGTCGCCGGACTTCGCGATCCGGTCGGCGACTGCCCGGCCGATCCCCTTCGATGCCCCGGTGATCAGTACGCGCCTTGCGGTCATGGTGTCCTCCTTCGACGGCCTTCGTATGATTACCTCAACGTTGTGGAATGCCAAATCCTCATAACGTTGTTGGTATGGGCGATGACGTGGCCCTTATGGAGGATCGATGACGACGTTGGCGCAGCTCAGAACCTTCATCACGGTGGTCGACCAGGGCGGCTTCACGGCGGCGAGCCGCCGGCTCGGGTTAAGCCAGCCGGCGGTGAGCCGCACCGTCGCCGCGCTGGAAAAAGAGCTGGGCCTGCCGCTGTTTCTGCGCCGCCGGGACGGGCTCTGCCTGACCGAAGCGGGCGCCGTCGCGCTGACGCATGCGCGAGAAGCGGTGCGGCAGATCGCGTTGATGCGCACCGAGGTCGCCGGCCTGGCGGGCGACATCACCGGGACGCTGAGCCTCGCGAGCCTGCCGTCCGCCACCGCGACGCTCGTCGCCCCCCAACTCCGCGCATTCGCCCAGCGGCATCCGGCCGTCGCCATCCGGCTGCTCGAGGGCAGCGAGCAAGAGATTCGGGATTGGCTCGACCAGGGGGCCGCCGAAGCCGGTGTGGTCAGCCTGCCCAGCAAGGGCCTCGACGTCGCGGTCCTCGGCGAACAGGACATGGTTGCGGTGGTACCGGCCGACAACTGGCTGGCGGCCAAGGACGTCGTCACCTACGCCGACCTGGCCAAGGAACCGTTCGTTCGCGGGACCGGCGGTTGTGCGGAGGTGTTCATGCCGATCGCGCGGCGCGAAGGGGTCGAGTTCGACCTGGCCTTCGAGGCGCGCGAGATTGCGGCGACGCTCGAGATCGTGCGCGCCGGGCTGGGCGTGAGCATCCTGCCCAGCGCCGGCCTGCCCGATCTGCCCGGCGTCGCGGTGCGTCCGCTGCTGCCCCAGACCGTGCGGCGCCTCGGCGTCGCGGTCTCCGCGAGTGCGTCCGCGCCCGCGCGCGCGTTCCTCGATCAGATCGCGGAGCTGAAGCGGCGCTGATTCGCTTGGGCCAGCGCGGTTTTGAGCCCCGCTCGGACTCGCCCCGGTCCGCAACCACCCGCGCGCCGAGACGCGCTTTCGGCCGCGCCGCACCGACGTGGTATCTTCGCCGACGTGAATATCGGCGTGCGCGCGTATTGGCGCTTTATCGTGGCTCCGGGTGGAGCCAGCGATGCGGCGGCCGATTGACGCACGCGCACGACTGATACCCGGAGCCCAGCAGTGACCACACGGTCGCTGCTTTTCGTTTTTCAGGGCATCGGGAACCAGCGGGCGTGCCCTGGGAGCCATCACAGAAAGGCACACACCCCACATGTCCATCATCAATTGCGAGACGGCGACCGTCGATACGTCCGATCACCGGATCGTCTCGTTCCGGGAACTGTCGGCACCGGCGGTGATCCGCACGGAACTACCGTTGACCGCGCGGCGTGCCCAGGCCGTCCAGCGCGATCGCGACGAGATCTCGGCGATCCTGGCCGGTGCTGACGACCGGCTGTTGCTGGTGGTCGGCCCGTGCTCGGTGCACGACCCGGTCGCGGCGCTCGATTACGCACGCCGGCTCGCCCCGATGGCCGCCGAGTACGCGGATCGGCTGAAGATCGTGATGCGCGTCTACTTCGAAAAGCCGCGGACCACCGTCGGGTGGAAGGGACTGATCAACGACCCCAACATGGACGGCAGCTTCGACGTCGAGCGGGGGATACGCATGGCGCGTGGATTATTGCTCGACGTCATCGACGTCGGCCTCCCGGTGGGATGCGAGTTCCTGGAGCCCACCAGCCCGCAGTACATCGCCGACGCCGTCGCCTGGGGCGCGATCGGCGCGCGGACCACCGAGTCGCAGGTGCACCGCCAGTTGGCGTCGGGCCTGTCGATGCCGGTCGGGTTCAAGAACGGCACCGACGGCAACGTCCAGGTCGCCATCGACGGGGTCAAAGCCGCTGCGGCGCCGCACCATTTCTTCGGCACCGACAACTTCGGTCGCGCGGCCGTGGTCGAGACCATGGGCAATCCCGACTGTCACGTGATCCTTCGGGGCGGCACCACCGGACCCAACTACGACACCGCCTCGGTAACCACCGCGATCGAACGGCTAAGCAAGGCAGGACTTTCCGGGCAGGTCATGATCGACTGCTCACATGCCAACTCGGCCAAAGACCATGTGCGGCAGGCCGAGGTCACCGCGGAGGTGACCGCGCGCATCGCCGCGGGCGAGCGCGGCATTGCCGGTCTGATGCTGGAGAGCTTCCTGATCGCCGGTGCTCAATCGCTCGGCGGGGAGCTGGTCTACGGCCAGTCCGTGACCGATCGGTGCATGGACTTCGACACCACGGCGGGCCTGTTGGCCGGACTGTATGCGGCGATGGGTTGATCGTCGAGGTCAGTCGCCCAGCACGAAGATGGGCTTGCTGCCCGCCGCATCCGAGGTCAGGACGTCTGGGATTTCGGCCCAGTCGTAGGTGCCGCTGGTGATCAGGTCGGGGTGCAGTGTGCCCGCGGCAACCGCATCGAGGGTCGGAGTCATGTTCGGGCGGGCGTGGCCCTTGCCGTTGTGAAAGTGCACACCGCGCACGTAGAGCTGCAGCATCGGCAAGGCTAAATCCTGGAAGTAGATGCCGACGCTGTTGACGTGCCCTTCCGGCATCACCGACAGCAGAGCCTTGCGCAGCCGGTCGGGGTCGGCCGAGGCGTCCACGGCAAGGTGAAAATCCTTCTCGCGCTTGCCGTTGATGTCGTGAACCTGCGCGCCGAGCTTCTCGGCGATGGCCATCCGATCGTCGTTGTCGTCGTAGTAGACGGTTCGCGCCTTCGCGCAGTGCACGGCCACATCGACGCAATACAGACCGATGGAGCGGGTCCCGCCGAAGATCGCGATCTGCGGGTCGGCGATCCCGGCGATGGTCGGCATCACGGTCTCCCATCCCAGCGCGAGGTTGTCGCCGATGGAGGCCAGATGGATTGGATCGATCCCGGCGGGCAGCGGCGCCAGGTTGTAGTCGGCGTAGGGGACCCGGATGAGCTCGGAGAAGGTGCCGCCCCAGAAGCCGTTGACGGGAAGTCCGTACTGAGCGTCACCGTGGTGGACGCACCGCGCGGGATGCCCGAGCTCGCACTGAGGGCAAGTGCCGCAGGCGATGTGCCAGGCCACGCCGACGAGGTCTCCGACAGCGACCGTGGAGCAGTCGGGGCCGACCTCGATGACGGTGCCAATGCATTCGTGGCCCAGCGGGAATGGGCCGAGGTTCGAAAAAGGGGTCTTCCCGGCGATCACCTCGTGGTCGAGGTCGCAGGTGGTGGCTGCCAGCGGACGCACCAGGGCGTCGGCCGCCTCGACGATTTGGGGCGCATCGACCTCCTCGAAGCGAAGCTGACGCGGGCCGACGAACATCACAGTCTTCACAAGAGCTCCTCGAATTCCGGACAGCGCGGCGTGCTGGTTGGCGCCGAAAGACGTTTGGACAACAGGCAATTCGTGGACGCGACGCCAGTTTTCGTCACGGGTTCCGCTCAGCTCGTCGCGTTATAACACTCGCTATAACCAGGCCCACGCTAGACTATAACGGTCGTCATAGCAAGGAGGGGCCTCAACAGTGGCCGAGAACACATCGAGCTCGCGCGCACGCATGGTTGCCGGGGCCGCCGACATGATCAGCCGCCGGGGCCTCAACGCGACCAGCGTGCGCGATCTGGCCAAGCACACCAAGGCCCCGTTGGGTTCGACCTACCATTATTTCCCCGGCGGCAAATACGACCTGGCGACCGAGGCCGTGCGGTGGACCGACCAGATCACCACGAAAATACTGATCGAAGAGCTGAAGGCCGGACCGTTGGCGGGCCTGCTGGCGTTCCTGGCGATATGGCGGAAAGTGGTACTGGACAGCGATTTTCACGCGGGATGCCCCGTGCTCGCCGTCGCGGTGGAAGACCTGCCTGACGAACAGTCCGCGCCGCGTGAGGCGGCGGGCGCCACCTTCGGCAACTGGACTGCGCTGCTGGCTCAATCGATGCAGCAGCACGGCGCCAGCGCGCCCGACGCCCGACGCATCGCCACCCTGGTCGTTGCCGCGGTTGAGGGCACGGTCGCGATGTGTCGCGCCCAGCGCTCCATCGAACCCCTGGATCAGGTCACGGCCGAACTCACCCGGATCGTGGGCGAGACCCTTGGCTAGCGGCGAGAGACGTCGTCAGCCTGGGCTGGGCGACCGCTGTCGCGCCGAAACCTGACCGGCGATCGCCTTTTTGTCGATCTTGCCGATCGGGGTGGTGGGCAGCGACGTCATCGCCACCAAGACGTCGGGGCGGGCGTGCGCGGCCACACCGCGCTCGTCGAGATAGCCGTTCAGTTCTGTCAGCGACAGTTCAGGGCCGTTGAAAACCACTGCCGCACAGATCTTCTCGCCCAGGTAGGGGTCGGGCAGCGCGACCGCGGCGGCCGAGAAGATCGCCGGATGGCTGTGCAGCTGCTCCTCCAGGTCCGCCGCCGAAACGGTCTCTCCGCCACGGCAAATCACGTCTTTGACCCGACCGGTCACCACCAGATAGCCGTCGTGACGCAGCCGCACCACGTCACCGCTGCGGAAGAACCCTTGCGCGTCGAAGCTGCGCTCGTTGTCGCGCTCGGCCCGAAAGTAACCGTTGAACGTGTACGGTCCGCGGACCAGCAGCTCCCCTTCCTCGCCCGGGGCTACCGGCTTTCCCTCCGCATCGACGACGCGCAGTTCGTCCGCCGCGGACAGGGGCCGCCCCTGGGTCTGTTCGATGAGTTCCGGGGGATCGTCGAGGCGCGTGTAGTTCAGCAGCCCCTCCGCCATCCCGAACACCTGCTGCAGGCCCGGGGTCAGCGCGCTGCGCACCAGGCGGGCATCCTCGGCTTCCAGCTTAGCGCCACCAACCTGCAAGAGCCGCAGCGTCTTTGGCGTCACGGGTTCCCAGTCGCACGCGTGCGCCCACAGCTTGGCCAACGCCGGCACCAGGGCGGTCACCGTGACGCCGTGGCGCGCGATGGCGGCGAAGGCCGCTTCGGGGCTGGGGTCGGTGCCGAACACGGTGGTGGCGCCGACCGTCATCGCGCCGAGCAGACCCGGGCAGGCGAGCGGGAAGTTGTGCCCGGCCGACAGCACCGCCAAGTAGACGTCGTCGCGGGTGAGTCCGCAGAGTTCGGCGCTGGCCTTCGCGTTGAAGACGTAGTCGTCGTGGGTGCGGGGGATGAGCTTGGGCGTGCCCGTGGTGCCGCCCGAAACCAGCAGCAGCGCAGGCGATCCCGGATCGGGCATCGCAGGCGCTGCGCCGGTGACCGCCCGTTCGCGCAGTCGCGCCCACGAGGTGAACGGCCCCGGGTCGCCGTCGACGATGACGTGCTTGAGCGCGTCGTACCGCTCGACGAGCCCCTGCGCCATGGTTCGGTAGTCGAATCCGCCTGCGGTGTCGGCGATCAGCAGCCCGGTGGCCCCGCTGACCGCGGCGAAATGCCCTAGTTCGGTGGCCCGGTGACCGGGGAGGCACATCACCGGGATCGCCCCGGCCCGCAGGATGCCGAACAGGGCGACCGCGAACTGACAGCCGTTCGGCAATTGCAGCAGCACCCGGTCGCCCGGCGCGATGCCCGCGCCGCGCAGTCCATCGGCCGCGCGGTTGGCCTGGTCGTCCAGGTCCGCATAACTGAAGCCGGTGTCGCCCATGGCGTCGAGGACGGCGATTCGATCGGGCCAGTGCCGGGCCGCGTCGGTCAGGATCGTGTCCAGGGTCCGTCCCGTCCAGTAACCGGCCGCCCGATAGGCGGCGCTCCGTTCGGCGGGAAAGGGCACAAACCCGTCGAGGACTCCGGCCGGCGGCCGCGGTGTGTTCGGGCTCATGGCTCCTTCAGAGGGGGCTTCGCACGGGGCTAGTAGCGGGGACGCAGGGAGTAAGGATAGGGTAACCAAAAAATTAGGGCAGCCTGTGCTAATTCAGGGAGGGTCTGTGGTGCACGCCTCGGCACGCTCGGAGGACATCCGGGCGGAGGTGGCCGAACTGCTCGGCGTCGACGTCGATGCAGTTCAGCCGGGTAACAACCTCATCAGCCAGGGCCTGGACTCGATCCGCATCATGACGTTGGCCGGCCGCTGGCGCCGTCAGGGCATCGCCATCGACTTCGCCACCCTGGCCGAGCAGCCGACGATCGACGCCTGGACCCGCCTGGTCACCGCCGGCGGGCAAAGCGCCGACCACCAGACCCTTCCCACGCCCGGGGGCGGTGAGCCAGCGGCCGAGGACGAGCCGTTTCCCCTGGCCCCGATGCAGCACGCGATGTGGGTGGGCCGCCACGATGACCAGCAGCTCGGTGGCGTCGCCGGTCACCTCTACGTCGAATTCGACGGTGGACCGATCGACCCCGAGCGGCTGCGCGCGGCGGCGACCGCGCTGGCACGCCGCCATCCGATGCTGCGCGTGCGCTTCCTGCCCGACGGCATCCAGCGCATCACCCCGGCCGACCAGACCGGCGCCTTCCCGGTCGACGTCGAGGACCTGCGGGAGCTGAGCGCCGACGAGGTCGAGCGGCGGCTCGCCGACATCCGCGACGTGAAATCCCACCAGCAGCTCGACGGCGCGGTGTTCGAACTGGCGGTGACGCTGCTGCCGTCCGAGCGCTCGCGGCTGCACGTCGACCTGGACATGCAGGCCGCCGACGCGATGAGCTACCGCACCCTGATGGGCGACCTCGCGGCCCTCTATGGCGGCCGCGACCTCCCCGAGCTGAGCTACACCTACCGGCAGTACCGCCAAGCCATCGAGGCCGAAGAGGCCCAGCCCCGACCGGCCCGCGAGGCCGACCGGGACTGGTGGGCGCGGCGCCTGCCGGAGCTGCCCGACCCGCCTGCGTTGCCGTCCACCGGCGGCCGCGGCCGCACGCAGAGCACCCGGCGCTGGCACTGGCTGGACCCGCAAACCCGCGATGCGCTGTTCGCCCGCGCCCAGGCGCGGGGCATCACCCCGGCGATGGCGCTGGCCGCGGGATTCGCCAATACCCTGGCGCGCTGGTCGACCACCTCGCGCTTTCTGCTGAACGTCCCGCTCTTCGGGCGCCAGGCCCTGCACCCCGACGTCGACGCGTTGGTCGGTGACTTCACCTCCTCGCTGCTGCTCGACATCGATCTCGCCGGCGCGAACACCGCGGCCGCGCGGGCGCAGGTGGTGCAGGACGCGATGCGCACGGCAGCCGCCCATTCCGCCTATCCCGGGCTGTCGGTGCTGCGCGACCTCAGCCGTCATCGCGGCACCCAGGTGCTCGCCCCGGTGGTGTTCACCAGCGCGCTGGGGCTCGGTGAACTGTTCAGCCGCGAGGTGACCGACCGATTCGGCACCCCGGGATGGATCATCTCCCAGGGGCCGCAGGTGCTGCTCGACGCGCAGGTCACCGAGTTCAACGGCGGCGTACTGGTGAATTGGGATGTGCGCGAAGGCATGTTCCCCCCGGGCGTCATCGACGCCATGTTCGGCTACCACATCGACGAGCTGCTCCAGTTGACCTACGCCGACGACTCCTGGGACGCGCCGGGCCCCCCGGCGCTGCCCCAGGCGCAGCGCGCGGTGCGCGAGGCGGCCAACGCGCGTACCGCGGAACCCAGCGGAGAAGCCTTGCACGACGGGTTCTTTCGGCAGGCCGCGCGGCGGCCCGACGCTCCGGCGGTGTTCGCGAGTACCGGCGACCTCAGCTACGCCCAATTGCGCGACCAGGCGCTGGCGGTGGCCGCGGCGCTGCGCGACGCCGGTGTGGCCGCCGGCGACACGATCGCGATCATGGGACCGAAGACCGCCGAGCAGATTCCGGCCCTGCTGGGCATCCTGACCATCGGCGCCGTGTACCTGCCGATCGGCGCCGACCAACCGCGCGATCGCGCCGAGCGCATCCTCGAATCCGGTGCGGTGAGCCTGGCCCTGGTGTGCGGCGGACGGCCGCTGTCCGTGCCGCTCCGCGAACTGGTGCTGGCCGATGTCCTTCGCGGCGCGGCCTCGAGCGCCGAGATTACTTCAGCGAGAGTCGATCCCGCCGCGCTCGCCTACGTGTTGTTCACCTCGGGCTCCACCGGCGAGCCCAAGGGGGTCGAGGTCACCCACGACGCGGCGATGAACACCGTGGAATTCATCGGCCGCCACTTCGAGATCGGCGCGGGCGATCGATGCCTGGCCCTGTCGACCCTGGAGGGCGACATCTCGGTGATGGACGTCTTCGTCACCCTGCGCACCGGCGGGTCCATCGTGGTGGTCGACGAAGCGCAGCGGCGTGATCCCGACGCCTGGGCCCGGCTCATCGAGCGCCACCAGGTCACGGTGCTCCACTTCATGCCCGGCTGGCTGGAGATGCTGATCGAAGTCGGGCGCGGACGACTGTCCTCGGTGCGGGTGATCCCCACCGGCGGTGACTGGGTGCGGCCCGAGGTGGTGCGCCGCCTACAGGCCGAAGCGCCCAACCTACGCTTCGCGGGCCTCGGTGGTGCGACCGAAACCCCGGTGCACAACAGCATTTTCGAGGTGACCGAGACGATACCGGAGGATTGGACGGCATTGCCGTTCGGCGTCCCGCTTCCCAACAACGCCTGCCGCGTCGTCGACGACACCGGCGCCGACTGCCCCGACTGGGTGCCCGGCGAATACTGGGTGTCCGGCCGTGGCATCGCGCGCGGCTACCGCGGGCGCCCGGATCTCACCGCCGAACGCTTCGTCGAGCATGACGGCCGAATCTGGTACCGCACAGGCGATCTGGTGCGTTACTGGCCGGACGGCACCCTCGAATTCGTGGGCCGGGCCGACCACCGGGTCAAGATCAGCGGCTATCGCGTCGAGCTGGGTGAGATCGAGACCGCGCTGCGGCGGGTGCCCGGGGTGCGCACTGCGGTGGCCGCGCTGATCGCCGTGTCCGGCGAGTCCGACGTGCTGGCCGCGCAGGTGTGCACAGACGACGCCTCCCTGACCGCCGAGCGCATCCGGCAGCGCCTCGCTGACCTCGTGCCCGCGCACATGGTCCCGCGCCACATCACGGTAGTGGAGCGGATCGGGTTCACCGATGCCGGAAAGCTCGACCGCCGGGCCGTCGCGCGCGAATTGCAAACCGCCGTGGCGCAATCGCAGCGGCCGGGCCACCGGGCGCCGTCGACGCCGCTGGAATCCGCACTGGCACTCATCGTCGGCGAGCTGCTCGGCCGGGAGAACATCGGGGTCGACGACGACTTCTTCGCGCTCGGCGGTGACTCGGTGCTCGCCACCCAGGCGGTGGCGAGAATTCGGGCCTGGCTCGACGCACCGGACATCATGGTCGCCGACATCTTCGCCAATCGAACCGTGTCGACGCTGGCCGCGGTGCTCGGTGCCGGCGAGGACGACCCCGGCCGGCTCGACCAGGTCGCCGAGCTCTATCTGGAGGTGATCGGCATGGACGCCGAATCGGTTCTGGCGGCCACTCAGCAACCCGCGAAATCGTAGACTGCGCAATGACATTGGATAACCTGATCGCCGTGTCCGGTACGTTCCCGTCCTGGATCAAGCTGACCTCGGGCCGCGACAACGGCTCCTCCACCGGAGCCACCGTGGTGTTCCCGCACGCCGGCGCGGCCGCCGCAAGCTACCGGGTGCTGGCGGCCGCGCTGGCCGCCGGCGGCGACACTTACGTCGTTCAGTACCCGCAACGGGCCGACCGCCTCAGCGAACCCGGCCACGACAGCGTGCACGACCTGGCCGCCAGCCTCTTCCAGGCGGCACCATGGTCCACCGTCGCACCGCTGAAGTTGTTCGGGCACAGCATGGGCGCCGTCGTCGCCTTCGAGTTCGCCCGTGTCGCCGAGACGCACGGCGCAGCCGTGCACAAGCTCTGGGTATCGGCGGGCCCGCCGCCGTGCGTCGTCGCCGAGATGCCCGAACTGCCGACCAGTGACGACGGGCTGCTGGCCGACATCGCCGATCTGGGCGGCACCGACCCCGAACTGCTTGCCGACGAAGAGTTCTCCGAACTGATCACCACCGCGGTGCGCGCCGACTACCAGGCTTTCAACGGCTACGATCCCAGCCCCGATGTTCGCATCGGTGCAGACATCCATGTGCTGGGCGGCCACGACGACCACCGCATCGCCACCGACGTGCTGCGGCAGTGGGAAAGGCACACCGCCGGGTCCTTCGCCTTGTCGTTGTACGACGGCGGGCACTTCTACGTCTACGACCACGTCGAAGCGATCGCCGCGCAGGTGAATGCCGGATGACATCGATGTCTGACGATGGGTTTGACGTGGGCCTCGACGCCGCGCACGCCGACCCGGTCGTGATCGTGGGAATGGGTGTGGAGGCGCCCGGCGGCATCGAAACCGCCGACGCTTACTGGGATCTGCTGGCACACGGCCGGGAGGCGCTGGGCCCGTTTCCCACCGACCGTGGTTGGGCGGTGCGTGAACTGCTCGCCGGCTCGCGCCGCAGCGGCTTCAAGGAGATTCATGACCGCGGCGGCTTCCTCACCGGGGCAACCACATTCGATCCGGAGTTCTTCGGCATCTCGCCCCGCGAGGCCGTCGTGATGGACCCGCAGCAGCGGGTCGCGTTGCGGGTGGCCTGGCGGGCGTGCGAGAACAGCGGCATCAACCCCGACGACCTGGCCGGGCACGATGTGGGCTGCTTCGTCGGTGCCTCGGCCACCGGCTACGGGCCCGAAATGGCCCAATTCTCCGAACACAGCGGGCATCTGCTCGCCGGGACCGCACTGAGCGTCATCTCGGGTCGCATCGCCTACACGCTGGGACTGGCCGGGCCGGCACTGACTTTGGATTCCTCGTGCGCGTCCGCGCTGGTGGCCTTCCACGTCGCGGTGCGCTCGCTGCAGAACCACGACTGCGATCTGGCGATCGCGGGCGGGGTCAACGTGCTGGGCTCACCGGGCTTTTTCGTCGAATTCTCCAAGCAACACGCGCTCTCCGACGACGGATACTGCCGCCCCTACAGCGCGCAGGCCAGCGGAACCGTCTGGGCCGAGGGAGCGGCGATGTTTGTGTTGCAACGTAAATCGGCCGCGTTGCGCGCCGGCCGGCGGATCGTCGCCGAGGTGCGGGCCACCGCGATGAATCAGGACGGGCGCAGCGCCGGTCTGAGCGCGCCCAGCGGCGAGGCCCAGGTCCGGCTGTTCCAGCGGGCCATCGACCAGGCCGGGATCAAGCCCGACGAGGTGGGGATGATCGAGGGGCACGGCACGGGCACCCGTCTCGGCGACCGAACCGAGTTGCGCTCGCTGGCCCAGACCTACGGCGACACCGAGCCCGGCGCCGGAGCCTTGCTGGGTTCGGTGAAATCCAACGTCGGTCACTCATTGGCCGCCGCCGGCGCGCTGGGTCTGGCCAAGGTGCTGGTCGCCGCCGAGCACGGCGCCGTCCCACCCACCCTGCACGCCGGCGACGCCAGCCCCGAAATCGACTGGGACAAGCAGGGTTTACGGTTGGCCCAGAACTTGACACCGTGGCCGGCCATCGACGGGCAGCGCACCGCCGCGGCGTCCGCGTTCGGGATCGCCGGCACCAACGCGCATCTGATCGTCTCCGTCCCCGAGGTCGCATGATGCCCACCCATGGCCTGCCCGACGGGCGTATCCCGGTGCTGCTGAGTGCCCACGACCCAGAGCTGATCCGCCGCGACGCCGCCGCCATCGCCGATTACGTGGGCCGCGTGGCGAATTCGGCAGACCTGACCGACGCGGTCGCCGCCACCCTGCTGCGGTTGCGGCGCATACGACGGCACCGCGCGGTGGTGCGAGCGGCGGACAGCACCGAGCTCGTCGCGGGACTGTCGGCGATCGCCGGCGGGGAGGAGCACGAGCTGGTCTCGTACTCCGCGAAGACGACGCCGCCGCGCGTCGCGTTCGTCTTCCCCGGCCAGGGCAATCAATGGCAGGCGATGGGCGCCGGCGCCTACCAACTGTTACCGGCCTACCGCGAGGCCGCCGACCGGTGCGCGCACGCTTTCGGCGCCGCCGGATTCGCCTCCCCGCTGCCGTATTTGGTCGGCGACGCAGAACGCAACTGGTCACGCCCCGAGATCCAGGCCGCCCAGTTCACCCACGCGGTGAGCCTGGCCGAGGCGTGGCGGTCCTGCGGGGTACTGCCGGACATGACCATCGGTCACAGCCTCGGCGAGGTGGCGGCGGCCTATGTGGCAGAAGCGATATCGCTGCCCGACGCGGTCGCGTTAGTCGTCGCCCGCGCCACCGTGGTCGACCAGCTCACCGGCCACTACGCCATGGCGGTGCTCGGGACGGGTCTCGAGGCCGCCGAGGCGCTGCTCGCGCAGGCCCCGGGCTGGCTGGAAGTGTCGGCGGTCAACGGGCCGTCGTCGACCGTGGTCGCCGGTGATCACGACGCGGTGGCCGCCGTGGTGGCGCTGGCCCAACGGCGCGCAATCTTCAGCCAGCAGCTGTCCGTCGACTATCCCGGACACACCAGTGCGCTACGGCCGTTGCGGGCGAGCCTGGCCGAGCTGACACCGAAGTCGACCTTCCGGGATGCCGCGGTGCGCTTCATCGGCTCCACGCTGGGCGCCGAGCTGGGGGAGGCGACCGACTTCTCCGGCTATTGGTATGAAAACCTCTGCGGTACCGTGCGATTCGACCTCGCCGTGCAGCATGCCCGCAGCTGCGGGGCGGACACCTTCGTGGAACTCTCCGCGCACCCGTCGCTGCTGTACCCGCTGGGCGACATCGTCGACGACGAGTCGGCCGTCATCGTCGGCTCGGGCCATCGCGACCGACCCATCACCGAGTCATTGTCGGCGAGCATCGCCGCCCTCGCGACCGCCGACCCCGGGTTCCGCTGGGCCGACGCGGTTGCCACGACCGACCGGCCTGCGCTGCGCGGCTTCCCGAATGCGCCGATGCGTGCGGTGCACCTGTGGGCGGCCCCGCGGCGGGTGACCGAGGCGGCGCCGGCGCCGGCGCTCACCGTGGCCGTCGAGGACTGGCAACCGGCCACGGCGCCGGTCACACCCAGCGCCCGCACGCTCGACATCGCCTTCGTCGGTGCGGGCACCCCGACGCAGCGGCTCCTCGATGCCGTTGCCGCACACGACGGGTGCCGAACCGTGCCGGCCGACGAGGCGGACATCCTCGTGATCGCCGCCCCGGAACTCGACACGCTCGAACCCGCCGCCGCCATCGACCTGATCGCCGGGCGGCCCGACGCGGGCCTACCCGATTACCCCGCGCTCATCGGCCCCCGCTGCCGCGCCGTCTGGATGCTCACCGCCGGTGCCGAACACGTCGACCGCGACGACTCCCACGTGTCTCCCGCGCAGGCGGCGCTGGCGGCCATGCATCGCAGCGTCGGCTTCGAATTCCCAGACCAGGCATTCGGGCATCTGGACCTCGAACGCCGCGAGATCGACGCCGCCACGGCACGAACCGTCATCGACGTGCTGCTGGGTGAGCCGGCCGAGGTCGCGGTGCGGGGCATCGAATCACCGCGACGCCACGTCCGGACGTTCCGTGCGTGCGGCGAATCGGCGACCCAGCGCCCGCTCGATGCGGCCGCGCTCGACGACGTGGTGATCACCGGGGGCAGCGGCGCCATCGGCCTGCAGTACGCGCGGTATTGCCTGGAACGCGGCGCCCGGACCGTCACCTTGTTGAGCCGCAACGGTGTTGATCCGGCGGTTCTGCGCGAGCTCATCGGCGAGTATGACGCCAATGTGCATGCCCCCCACTGCGATATCACCGATCGCGACGCGGTGGCCACCGTCGCCGCCGAATACGCGGGGCCCGGCGCGTCACTGCTGATCCACACGGCGGGCATCGCCCAGGCCCGCTCACGTTCGGATCTCAGCGGTGCTGACGTGGCCGCGGTGTGCGCGGCCAAAGTGCGCGGACTGGCGGTGCTGGCCGACGTCTGGCCGCTGCGGCCGGAGTGCCGGATCCTGGCCTGCTCATCGGTGTTCGGGGTCTGGGGCGGACACAACCACGCGGCCTACGCGGCGTCCAACCGGATGCTCGACGTGCTGGCCGCCCAGTTGCGCGCCGCGGGCCGCGACTGCACGGCGATCCGCTGGGGCCTATGGCAGGGCGCCGGGGTCGTCGCGGGCAACGAGATCACCCGTACCGAGCGCTCCGGCCTGGTGGCCATCGAGCCGCAGCGGGCGATCGCCGCGAGCCTGTATCGCTACGACGGCGACCCGCTGATTTTCGACGCCGACTTCGAGCGGCTTCAGGTGTTCTTCGAAAGCCAGGGCATGCCAATGCCATTCAGCGTGGCGCGCGCCGCCGAGGACGAGGCAAGCGATATCTCGGTCGAAAAGCCGCTCGCCGACATCGTGCGCGGCGAATTGGCGGCGACGCTGCACCTGGGTGATTCGCTGTCGATCGACCCCGCCACCTCGCTGATCGACCTGGGCGTGGACTCGTTGCTCGCACTCGATTTGCGCAAACGGCTGCGCCGGACGGTAGGGAACTCGGTTCCGGTGTCCCGCATGCTCGGCGGCATCACGGTGACCGAGCTGATCGACGCGTTGCGGGACGACTCAACGCCGGCGGCGACGCCGTCATTCGAGCGCGCCGGCACCGCCAACGGCGCGCACCACTCAACGCTCGCAATGCTAGAAAGGTTGGACTCCTAGCGTGACTAACACCACCGGTGTCAGCACCCGGCTCGACGACGAGCGCCTGGAACTACTGCGCCGCAAGCTAAACGAGCGCGGCCTGGCCAGGACGGCGGCCGCGGCACCCGCATCGGGCGACGACGAGCCACGCATGTCGGTCGGGCAGCACCGGATGTGGTTCGTGCAGTCCGTCGACCCTGACAGCGCGCTGCTCAACATCTGCGTCTCCTACCGCCTGTCGGGCACCGTCGACACCGCGCAGTTGCACCGCGCGGTCGATGCCGTCGCCGCGCGACACCCGGTGCTGCACACCACGTATGCCACCGACGCCGACGGCGATCCGCATCCGGTGATCCGCGCGGATCTGCGACCCGAGTGGGCCGAACACGACCTGGCCGGATTGACCGATCAGGCGCGACGGCTGCGCCTGGATGTGCTGGCGCAGCGGGACTTTCGTCGCCCATTCGACCTGAGCAAGGATTCGCCGCTGCGGGTCACGGCGGCGCGGCTGGCCGACGACGAGCTGATGCTGCTGATCACGGCGCATCACATCGCCTGGGACGACGGCTCGTGGGCACCGTTCTTCGCGGATCTGACCCGCGCCTACACCGACCCCGACGCCTTCGCCGACGGGCAGGTCCGCGGAGGCGTTCCGGCGGATTCGACCGCCGTTCGTCAGGCGGATCTGGACTACTGGCGTCCGCTGATGGCCGACCTTCCGGAGCCACTCGAGCTGCCCGGGCCCAACGGTTCGGTGGTGCCCACCACCTGGCGCGCGCAGCGCGCGTCCACGCAGCTGTCGCCGGAGACCGTCGACCGGGCCGCGGCGTTGGCCCGCGAGACGGGCGCCACGGCCTACATGGTGTTGATGGCGGCCTTCGCCGCGCTCGTGCACCGCTACACCCAGTCGAACGACTTCCTCGTCGCCGCCCCGGTGCTCAACCGCGGCGTGGGCACCGAGGATGTCATCGGCTACCACGGCAACACCGTGGTGATCCGGCTGCGCCCGCAGCCGCACCAGACGTTCCGCGAGTTGCTGACCCAAACCCGTGACGGCGCGGTGGGCGCCTTCGCTCATTCGCGCGCCGACCTCGACTGGCTGGTCCGCGAATCGAACCCCGATCGCCGGCACGGCGCCGACCGGATGACCCGGGTGAGCTTCGGGCAACGGGAACCCGATGGCGCCGGCTTCTGCCCGCCGGGCGTGCGCTGCGAACGCGGCGAATTGCGCGGCCATTTCAACCAACTGCCGCTGAGCCTGATGGTCGAGCTGGACCGAACGCCCGGGGGCGACGGCGGCGGCTTGATCGAGGCCGAGTACCTCGTCGAGGTGATGGATCAGCAGCTGGTCGAACAGTTGTTGCGCCACTACGCCGCCCTGCTGGACGGGCTGCTGTCCGATCCGGACGCGAAGCTGTCGACGTGCGCGCTGATGGGCGCCGAAGACGCCGAGTGGCTGCGTGCGGTGTCGACCGGCGAGGAATTCGTCACGCCTGCCAGCACGTTGCCCCAGCTGGTCAGCCGCCGCGCGACGCTGACGCCCGACGCCGTTGCCGTCGTCTACGAGGGCCGCGCCTACACCTACCGAGAGATCGATGAAGAGTCGAACCGGTTGGCGCACTGGCTCATCGAGCGGGGGATCGGCACCGAGGACCGTGTCGCGGTACTGCTGGACAAGTCCCCCGAACTGGTCATCACCGCGCTCGGGGTGCTCAAGGCGGGCGGGGTCTACCTGCCGGTGGATCCCACCTACCCCGAGGACCGGCTGAGCTTCATTCTCCAGGACGCGGACGCCAAACTGGTGCTGCGCGAACCGGTTTCCGACGTCGCGCACTACCCGGGCACCGCGCCCGCCGAGTTGATCCGGCCGCTGAGCCCGCAGAACACCGCCTACCTGATTTACACCTCGGGTTCCACCGGGCTGCCCAAGGGTGTGCCGGTGCCGCACGCACCCATCGCCGAGTACTTCGTCTGGTTCGGCGACGAATACCGCATCGACGACACCGACCGGCTGCTGCAGGTCGCCTCGCCCAGCTTCGACGTGTCGATGGGCGAGATCTTCGGCACGTTGATCATGGGCGCCCGGTTGGTAATTCCGCGGCCCGACGGCCTGCGCGACATCGGCTATCTCACCGAGCTTTTGGCCCGCGAGGGCATCACATCGATGCACTTCGTGCCGTCGCTGCTGGGGCTCTTCCTGTCGTTGCCCGGCGTCAGCCAGTGGCGGACGCTGCGGCGCGTGCCCATCGGCGGCGAGGCCCTGCCCGGCGAGATCGCCGACAAGTTCCACGCCACCTTCGACGCGGCGCTGTACAACTTCTACGGGCCCACCGAGACCGTGGTGAACTGCACCAGCTACCCGGTGGAAGGCGCCCAGGGCACCCGGATCGTGCCGATCGGCCGGCCCAAGATCAACACCCAGGTGTATCTGCTCGACAACGCCCTGCAGCCGGTTCCCGTCGGCGTGATCGGTGAGATCTACATCGCCGGAACACATGTCGCGCATGGATACCATCGCAGGCCGCAGCTGACGGCCGAACGCTTCGTCGCCGACCCGTTCACGCCCGGTGGGCGGATGTACCGCTCGGGAGATCTGGCCCGCCGCAACGCCCACGGTGACATCGAATTCGTCGGTCGCGCCGACGAGCAGGTGAAGATCCGCGGTTTCCGCATCGAGCTGGGCGAAATCGCGGCCGCCATCTCGGTGGATCCCAGCGTCGGGCAAGCGGTCGTGTTGGCCATGGACCTGCCCCAGCTGGGCAAGAGCCTGGTGGGCTACGTGACGCCGGCCCAGGGCGCCGGCACGGAATCGGTTGACGTCGAGCGCATTCGCGCCCGGGTGGCCGCCGCGCTGCCGGATTACATGACCCCGGCTGCCTACGTGGTGCTCGACCAGATTCCGATCACCGCGCACCAGAAGATCGACCGCGCCGCGCTGCCGCAACCACAGATCGCGGCGGCCACCGAATACCGCGATCCGACCACTCCCACCGAACAGCGCGTCGCGCAACTTTTTTCGGGGCTGCTCGGTCACGAGCGGGTAGGCGTCGACGACTCGTTCTTCGATCTGGGCGGCCACTCGCTGGTCGCCACCAAACTGGTCACCGCGATCCGCGCCGAATGCGGCGTCGAGATCGGCATCCGCGACGTGTTCGAACTCGCCACGGTCGGGGGACTGGCCCAACGGATCGACCAGTTGAGCTCCGGCGAGCTGACGCAGTCGCGGCCCAGGCTGATCGCCACCGCACACGACGAGCCCATGCCGCTCTCGGCGTCCCAGCTGCGCAGCTGGTTCGCCTACCGCGTGGAGGGGCCCAGCCGGGTCAACAACATTCCCTTTGCGGCGAAACTGACCGGGCCGTGGGACATCGATGCGCTGATCGCCGCCGTCGGTGATGTCGTTGCGCGCCATGAGATCCTGCGCACCAGCTACGTCGAGCTGGACGGCGTGCCCTATCAGGTGGTGGGCCCTGCCGGCGTCGAGGTCCCGGTGTGCCGCGAGCAGGGGCCCGACGATGCCTGGCTGCAGCGGCAGCTCGACGCCGAACGATGCCACTGCTTCGAGCTGGACGCCGAACTGCCGATCCGGGTCGCGGTGCTGCGCACCGAGAACACCGCCGAACACGTGCTGTCGCTGGTGGTGCACCACATCGCGTCCGACCACTGGTCGGCGGGCGTGCTGTTCTCCGACGTGATGACCGCCTACCGGGCACGGCGCGGGGGAGAGGCACCGTCCTGGGCCCCGCTGCGGGTGCAGTACGCCGACTACGCGGCGTGGCAGCGCACCTTCCTGGGCGACGCCGGCGGACAGGAAGGTGCGATCGCCGCCGACCAGCGCGAGTACTGGACCCGGCAACTGGCCGGCCTGCCGGAGGACACCGGGCTGCGGCCGGACTTCCCGCGCCAGCCGGTGCCCAGCGGCGAGGGCGACTCCGTCGACTTCCACATCGACGCGGCCACCCGGGCCAAGCTCGGCGAGCTGTGCCGCGAGCTGGGCATCACCGAATTCATGTTGCTGCAAACGGCCGTCGCCGTGGTCTTGCACAAAGCCGGTGGCGGGACCGACATTCCGTTGGGCACCCCGGTCGCGGGCCGTACCGAAGCCGAGTTGGACCAGCTGATCGGCTTTTTCGTCAACATCCTGGTGCTGCGCAACGACATGGACGGCAACCCGACGTTGCGGGAACTGCTCAAGCGTGCCCGGGAGACCGCCCTGGCCGCCTACGCCCACCAGGACCTGCCGTTCGACCGTGTCGTCGACAGCGTCAGCCCGGTGCGCTCGCTGTCCCGCAACCCGCTGTTCCAGGTCGTCGTGCACGTCCGGGATCACCTGTCCGCCACCCGGGTCATCGAGACCGCGGCCGCGGGCAGCGGCGAGCAGGACACCGTGTGCACCTCGCTGGACCCGATCTTCGACATGGCGCACGCGGACCTGAGCGTCAACTTCTTCGGTACCGACGGCTCCGCAGGCATCGGCTACAACTGCAACGTCATCTACCGCACCGAGCTGTATGCCAAGGCCACCATCGAGCGGCTGGCCGGATGGCTGACCAAGGCGCTCACCGCGTTTGCCAACGACCTCGACCAGACTTTGCGAGACGTCCAGCTGATCGACGCCGGTGAGCAAGACCGCATCGTGGGGGACTGGAGCCGCGGCGAGGAGCCGCCGCACGACCGGCCGCGCACCATCCCGGAATTGCTGGAACCCAGCCGCGCCTGGGGAGCCGAGCGGATCGCGGTGCGCTGCGGCGACGCCAGCATCGATTACCCCGCCCTGCACCGTAGTTCGGACAATCTGGCCGCCCTGCTTGTCAAGAACGGCGTGGGCCCGGGCGCGCTGGTGGGGTTGTCGACGCGGCGGAGCATCGAGCTGGTGGTGGCGCTGGTGGCCATCATGAAGGCCGGCGCCGGCTACTTCCCCATCGATCCCGGCTATCCGACGGCGCGAAAGCAATTCATGCTCGACGACGTCGCGCCGCCGGTCGTGATCGCGACGGTCGAAGCGGTGGCCACCATGCCGCGGGTGCCCGGTGTCGAGCTGATCTCGCTGGACGATCCCGCGGTACGCGCCCTGGTGAACGGCGACGACGTGGATCCCCAGTCGAGGAACGTGCGACTGCCACACCCCGATGACCCGATGTACCTGGTGTTCACCTCCGGGTCCACCGGCAAGCCGAAAGGTGCAGTGGGAACGCATCGTTCGATGGCCGCCCGGCTCGACTGGCAGCTGCGGCACTACCCGCCGCGAACCGACGACGTGCGACTGGCGCAGGCCTCGATCACCTTCCTCGAAGGCGGCATGGAAATGCTGGCCGGCCTGGCGGCCGGCGCCACCATGATCCTGGCCGATGATGCCGAGCACCGGGACCCGGAGGCCCTCGGGGACTTGATGAATCGGTATTCGGTTGCCCAGGTCACCGCGGTGCCCAGCCTGGTCTCGGCCCTGGTGGACAGCCGGCCCGGCGCCGTGCGCTCGCTGTCGCGGCTGGTGTGCGGCGGCGAACCCGTGAGCGCGTCACTGCTGCAACGGCTGGTGTCGGTGTGCGCTGACGGGGACGACGGCGGCACCCAGCTGTTGAACAACATCGGTTCCACGGAGACCTCCGGCGCGGTGTCCCGCGGGCGGCTGGGACCGCCGAATCCGCTTGTCGGAAGGCCGGTCCCGGGCGCCCAGGCCTACCTGCTCGACGACGGGCTGCGTCCGGTGCCGGTCGGTGTGGTGGGTGAGCTGTACTACTCCGGTGACCAGCTGGCCCGGGGATATTGGAAACGCCCGGGCCTGACCGCCACGCGGTTCGTCGCCAATCCCTATGGACTCGAACCGGGTTCGCGGTTGTACCGCAGCGGTGACCTGGCCCGGTGGACCGAGGACGGCCAGCTGGAATTCGTCGGGCGCTCCGACCACCAAGTGCAGGTCCGCGGTTTCCGCGTCGAGCTGGCCGAGGTCGAGGCGGCCCTGGTGGCCGCCGACGGGGTCGCGGCCGCGGCGGCCCGCACCTGGGAGGTACACGGCGGCACGTCGCTGGCCGGATATGTTGTGCCCCAACGGCCGATCGTGGATGACGCCGAGAAGGCGGCATTCGCCGGGGAGGTGCGCGCCGCGATCGCCACCACACTGCCGGGGTACATGCTGCCGTCGTCGCTGACCGTGCTCGATGCGCTGCCCAAGACCGAGTCGGGCAAGCTGAACCGGCCCGGCCTGCCGCGGCCGGCGGTCAGCACCGGCGGCCAGACCGAACCGGCACGCACGGACACCGAACGCGCGCTGGCCACGGTGTTCGCCGAACTGCTGTCCACCCCCGACGTCGGGCGCTTCGATGACTTCTTCGCCCTCGGCGGTGACAGCATCCTGTCCGTGCAGCTCGCTTCCCGGGCGCGGGCCGCCGGGCTGGCCGTCAGCCCACGGATGATCTTCGAGAATCCGACGGTGCAGCAGTTGGCAGCCGCGCTGGATGCAATGGGTGACGCGGAGTCCGGCGTCGAGCAGCACGAGCCGGCGGTCGACACCCGGTTCGAGCCGATGAGCACCTCCGGCCTGTCGTCGTCGGATTTGGCTGCCGTGACGCAACTTTGGTCGTCGTCACGCCAGGGCACGACGTGACGGCGGCCGACACCGATGTCGTGCCCGACATCGAAGACGTGATGGCGCTGAGCCCGCTGCAGGAGGGCTTGTATTCGCTGACCACGCTCGCCGAATTCGCCGACGGGCACGAGGCGGACGACCCGTACGTCATCGGGATCGCCGCGGATATCACCGGCGCACTCGATGTCGCACTGCTGCGTGACTGCGCGGAGCAGATGTTGGTGCGCCACCCGAACCTGCGGGCCAGCTTCTTCAGCCGGGGGATCCCGCGCCCGGTTCAGATCGTGCCGTCCCGCGTCGAGCTGCCCTGGCGACTCGTCGCCGCCGCACCCGAGGACGTGCCTGCGCTGGAAACCGGCGAACGGCGGCGGCCCTTCGATCTGGAGCGCGGGCCGGCCATCCGCTTCCTGCTGATCGAATTGCCCGGTGCGCAATGGCGTTTGGTGCTCACCGCCCATCACATCGTGATCGACGGCTGGTCGCTGCCGGTGTTCGTCAACGAGATGATGATGCTGTACCAGGCCGGCGGTGATCTGTCGGCCCTGCCCGCTGCCCCGCGGCCCTACCGCGACTACATCGGCTGGCTGGCGAGCCGCGATCCCGAGACCAGCCAACGGGTCTGGCGCGAACACCTGGCGGGCCTGCCGGGCCCCACCCTGCTTGCGGCCGCGCTGGGATCCATGGACACCACCGAGGGCCAGCGGACGGGGCTGCCGCGCACCACCCGGCTGCGACTGCCGGCCGAGGCCACCGGGCGCCTGGTCGACGACAGCCGATCCCGGGGCATCACTGTCAACACCCTGATGCAAATGGCATGGGCGCTGGTGTTGTCGCGGCTGACCGATACGCAGGACGTGGTTTTCGGGGTCACGGTCTCTGGCCGCCCGCCCGAACTGGCAGGCGTCGAGACTATGGTCGGTTTGTTCATCAACACCGTGCCGCTGCGGGTGCGACTCGACCCGTCCGCGTCCGCCGGCGAGCAATGCCGCGCCGTGCAGCGCCATGCCGCGCTGCTGCGCGACCACAGCTATCTCGGGCATGCCCAATTGCGGGCCCTGGGCGGGGTCGGCGAGATGTTCGACACCCTGCTGGTCTACGAGAACTTCCCGATGGACGGCCTGACCGCCGGCGGCGAATTGACCGCTGGCGGTGCGACATTCCGCCCGTCCGCGCTGCAGACCCTGTCGCATTTTCCGATCGCCATCGCCGCCCACATGGAAGGCGGCGAGCTGGTGGTGCTGATCGAAGCGATCGACGGAGCGCTGGGGGCGGTTCCCGCCGCCACCGTCGGGCAGCGGGTGCTGACGACCGCCGAGAGGCTGCTGCAGGGCTGGGAGCGTCCGCTGTCCGAGGTCAGCGTCCTGCTCGGCGATGAGGCCGGCCCGCTGGGCGCGATCGGAACGCCGAACCCGGTGTCGCCGTTGAGCATCCACGCGCGGTTTGCCGACGTTGTGGCCAAGGCGCCGGACAATGCGGCGGTCAGCTGGGCGGGTGGGACGCTGAGCTATCGCGAGCTCAACCGCCACGCCACCCGGCTGGCGGCGCGACTTGCCCACCAGGGGGTGCCGCCCGAAACACCGGTGGGCATCAAACTTTCGCGGGGGCCGCAATACATCATCGCGATGCTGGCCGTGCTCAAAGCCGGCGGCATGTGCGTGCCGATGGAGCCGGGCATGCCGACCGAACGGATCAACTCGATCCTGCGCCAATCGGGCGCGTCGATCGTGTTGGACGAAGAGCTGACCGAACAGCTACTCGAGGCCGCCGAACCCCACGAAGACGACTTCAAGGCCGTCGACGTTCCCCTCGCGCAGGCCGCGTACGTCGTCTTCACCTCCGGCACCACGGGAGAACCCAAGGGCGTCATCGGAACCCACGGCGCGGTGGGCGCCTACGCCGACGACCATCTGGACCGCGTAGTGCGGCCCGCGGCGGCAGCACCGGGCCGGCCGCTGCGCATCGCCCACGCATGGTCGTTCGCCTTCGACGCCGCCTGGCAGCCACTGGTCGGCTTGCTCGACGGGCACGGCGTGCATGTGGTCGACGAGCAGACCCAGACCGACGCCGAGGCTCTCGTCGCGCTGATCGCCGAGCACGGCATCGACATGATCGACACCACCCCGTCGATGTTTGCCCAACTGCACGCGTTCGGTTTGCTCACCGAGGCGCCACTGACGGTGCTGGCGCTCGGTGGTGAGGCGCTGGGCAGCGCGGCCTGGGCGCGGATCCGCACCGCCTGCGCCAGCACGTCGATGGCGGCGTACAACTGTTACGGGCCCACCGAAACCACCGTCGAGGCGGTGGTCGCCACCATCGCCGAGCACGACGAGCCGTCGATCGGACGACCGACGCGGCACACCCGCGGCTACGTACTGGATTCCGCGCTGCGGCCCGTCCCGTGCGGGGCGACGGGCGAACTGTATCTGGGCGGTGCCCAGCTGGCCCGCGGCTACCTGGGCCGCGCGGCGGAGACCGCGGCGCGCTTTGTCGCCGACCCGTTTGCCGTGGCCGAACGGATGTATCGCACCGGCGACCTGGTGCGCCGATTACCCGACGGCTCACTGCAATACGTGGGACGCGCCGACGCGCAGGTGAAGATCCGCGGCCATCGCGTCGAACCCGGCGAAATCGCGGCCGCCCTCGAATCGCATCCGGCCGTGCGGCACGCCGGGGTGCTGGTACGGCAGCGCCGCGGCATGGCGCGGCTCACCGCCTACGTCGCGGCCGACACGGCCACCGGTGGGCCCACGGCCCCCGAGCTGCGCAGCATGCTCAGCGCCCGGCTGCCGCGCTACATGGTTCCACAGCGCATCATCCTGGTCGACGATATTCCCTTGACCCCCAACGGAAAACTCGACGAAACGGCATTGGCCGCGTTCGACGCGGACGAGTCCGAAGCCGGCACGGCGACACCCGAGACACCCACGGAATCCGCGCTGGGCGAGCTGCTCGCCGAGCTGCTCGGCCAACCGCGCATCGACGTCACCGCGGACTTCTTACAGCTCGGCCTGGACAGCATCACGGCGTTGTCGGTGGTGCAAGCGGCCCGGGCACGCGGAATTGCGTTGCGCGCCAGGCTCATCCTCGAGTGCGGCAACGTCCGCGAACTGGCCGAGGCGATCGACTCGGAAACGACCAGTGCCGCCCGGCAGGCCGACACCGGTACCGGCCCGATGCCGTTGCTGCCCAACGGCCGATGGCTCTACGAACACGGCGACCCGCGCAGGCTCGCCCAGACCGAAGCCATCAGGTTGCCCGAAACGCTGCGCCGCGAACAGCTGGACGCGGCCCTGGCCGGCATCATCGAGGGCCACGAGGTGCTGCGCACCCGCCTGGACCGCTCCACCATGACCCTGGTGCCCAACCCGGCCGCCACAACCCTCGACGCACTCAACGAGGTCGAGGTGGCCGGCGACCTGGCCGCGGCGGTACCGGCCCACGTCGCCGAGGCCGTCGACCGCCTGGACCCCGAACGCGGGACGCTGCTATCCGCGGTGTGGCTCCGACCGCCCGCGGGGGAAAGCGTCCTGCTGCTGGCCGCGCACGTGGTCGCGCTGGACCCGGCCTCGTGGCGGGTGATCCTCGGTGAGCTCGGCGCCGCGCTGACGGCCGCGGCCACCGGTCACTCACCGGCACCCGTGCGCGAACACACCAGCTACCGCCGTTGGGCCGACGCGCTCACCGCGCGGGCACACCGGCTGGACACCGTGCAATTCTGGGCGTCCCAGCTCGACGGCGACGATCCCGATCTCGGTGCCCGGCGGCTCGATCCGAGTCGCGATCGGGCGCGAGACCTGATCGTCCGCAATGCCGCGACCGACGCCGACGTCACCCGCCGGCTGCTGGATTCGGGTCTGCCGTTGCCCACGCTGCTGGTCGCCGCCACCGCGGCGACCGTGACCCGCTGGCGCGAGCTGCGCGGCCAGCCCACCCCGCCCCCATTGCTCGCGCTCGAAACGCACGGCCGCGCAGACAGTGTGGTGGACGGCCCGGGCGCACACACCATCGACACCAGCGACACGGTCGGGCTGCTCAGCTCCATCTACCCCGTACGGCTGGACTCGACCGACCCGCGCAGGGTGGCAGAGCAGCTGGCGGCCATCCCCGGCGACGGACTCGACTACGGGTTGCTGCGCTACCTTCGGGCGGACACCGCCGGGCGGCTCGCCGGTCTCCCGTCGCCGCAGCTGCTGCTGAATTACCTCGGCGCCGCGCACACCGACGGCGGCACCGGGCTGCGGCTCGAGCGCGAACTGCTCGCCGGGTCGTCGCCCATTCCGGAGCCAGAGCTCGCGGTGCGCCACGAGCTCACCATCGCGGCCATGCTCCTGACCTACGACGGGGAGCGGGTCCTGGTCGCGCAGTGGCGCGCCTTGCCCGACATCCTCGATGAGTCGGATGTTGCTGCGCTGCAAGGTCTTTGGATTGAATCACTGCGGGAGATGGTGAAATGAGCACACTGGCGATCGTGGGGGCCGGCGCCAAGGCGGTGGCCGTGGCTGCCAAGGCCTTCGCGCTGCGCGAAATGGGCGTCGAGGTTCCCGACGTGGTGGCCGTGGAGCGGATCGGCGTCGCGGCGAACTGGCAGGCCAGCGGCGGGTGGACCGACGGCGCGCACCGGCTGGGCACCAGCCCGGAAAAAGATGTGGGGTTTCCCTACCGCTCGGCGCTGGTGCCGCGCCGCAACGCCGACCTCGACGAGCGGATGACCCGCTTCAGCTGGCAGTCCTACCTGATCGCGACGGCGTCGTTCGCCGAGTGGATCGACCGCGGCAGACCGGCACCGACGCATCGCCGGTGGAGCCAGTACCTGAGTTGGGTCGCCGACCACGTGGGCATGAACGTGGTGCACGGCGACGTCGAACGGCTGGCGATCACCGGGGACCGGTGGGCGCTGCACACACACGAAACCACCGTGCACGCCGACGCGTTGATGATCACCGGTCCCGGCCAGGCCGAAAAGTCCTTGCTGCCCGGCAATCCGCGCATGCTGTCGATCGCGCAGTTCTGGGACCGCGCCGCCAATCACGACCGGATCAACGCCGAGCGGGTGGCGGTGATCGGCGGCGGCGAGACCGCCGCGGCGATGCTCTATGAGCTGTTCCGCCACCGGGTTTCGAGCATCACCGTAATCTCTCCGCAGGCCACGTTGTTCACCCGCGGCGAAGGGTTCTTCGAGAACTCGCTGTTCTCCGATCCCACCAACTGGCCGGCCCTCACCCTGGCCGAACGGCGCGATGCGTTGGCCCGCACCGACCGCGGGGTGTTCTCGTCCAACGTGCAGGAAGCGTTGCTCGCCGACGATCGCATCCACCACCTGCGCGGCCGCGTCGCCCATGCTGTCGGCAAGGAGGGGCAGATCCGGTTGACGCTGTCCACCAATCGCGGCAGCGAGAATTTGGAGACGGTACACGGATTCGATCTCGTCATCGACGGCTCCGGCGCCGACTCACTGTGGTTCGCACCGTTATTCAGTCAGGACGCGCTCGATCTGCTCGAACTCGGCCTCGGTGGGCCCCTGACCGCGGAGCGGCTGCAGGAGGCGATAGGTTATGACCTGGCCGTCACGGACGTGACACCCAAATTGTTCCTGCCGAACCTGTCAGGACTCACCCAGGGGCCCGGGTTCCCCAACCTGAGCTGCCTTGGGCTGCTGTCCGATCGGGTGTTGGGATCCACCGTCAGCCCGTCCAAGTATCCCGTGAGAAGGAGACACGATGAGCGCCAACCCCTTTGATGACGAGAACGCGACGTTCGTGGTGCTGGTCAACGACGAGAACCAGCACAGCCTGTGGCCGACCTTCGCCGACACGCCGGCCGGCTGGCGGGTGGCGTTCGGGGAAGCAAGCCGCGCGGACTGCCTGCAGTACGTCGAACAGAGCTGGTCGGACATCCGGCCCAAGAGCCTGATCGAGGCGCTCGGCGCCGAGTGACAGGCCACATTCCGCGGACGAAAGATGCTGCTACATACTTGCCCCACAGGTCATTTAGCGCGTTTTCACATGTCGCGACCGTAGCGTCGTCGTAACGTGACCGACCTGAGACACAAATCCCGAAGTCACAGGGCACACTTACACCATCTTCAACCATGGAGACGTGTGACCGTGTGCGGCCATCCGCAGGATTCCGCCACGGTCCATGCGCATCGAAGGGGGACCTGTGAAATCCGTGAAGTCCATTGCCACGGGCGTGGCGGCGCTGACCGCCATTGGCGGCGCCGCCGCCGGTGTGGCTTCCATTGCAGCACCGATGGGTCTGGATCATGTGCAGTTGGCGGCGCTCGGCGCGCCCCTGCCCCAGGACCCGCCGCCACCGCCGCCTCCGCCGCCGGGAGCGCCGGGGCAGCTGCCGACGGCTGACCAGTTGGCCACTCTCTGCAACCAAATAACCGACCCCGGCGTCAACTACCGGGACAAGGCCAACTTCGTCGAAAACGGGATCCCTCAAAACGAGGGCATGGTGGCCGACCACGACCTGCGGAAGGCCTACCGCAACGGCAACTTCCCCGAGCAGTTCAATGTCACGAACATCGCGCCCGCGGGACCGAACATGGCCCAGGCCGATGTCGGCATCACGGGGCCGAAGTTCGCCGGACCGGTCAGCAAGCACCTGGTGTTCGTCAACCAGGGCGGCAACTGGGTGATGCAGCACGACGCGGCGATCGCGCTGATCCAGGCGGCGACCGCGACGAACTAAGACCGACAGAGGCAAACCCCATGCGTCCCGCAAGGCGGCGCATGGGGTTTGTCGTATCGGCCCACGGCCGCGCCGGAAAACGGATCCGCCCGCTCCCGGACGGACATGCCCGCACAGCCGGCGCACAGTCTTCTCCTGTTGCGTGCACATCGGATGGCCGTAACGTATCGGTGCCGAGACGCGAAGTAACAGACGCAACTGGCACGCTGACACGGATCACCAACCCTGCGTCGACGTTCGTGCCCACTGAAGGGGGAACCATGAAGATCGTCAAAACCATTGCCACCGGGGTGGCAGCCCTGGCCATCGTCGGGGGCGTTGCCGCCGGCGTCGCCTCCGCTGCAAGCCCGAGTGAGCTGTCCGCCGGGGTGCGGCTCGCCACGGTCGGCGCGCCGCTTCCGCAGGACCCGCCGCCGGCGCAGCCCGTCGCGGGCGCCAACCTCCCGACGCCCGATCAGCTGACGGGCGTGCTCACCAGCCTCGCCGACCCGAGTGTTCCGTTCACCAACAAGAGCAACCTGGTGCAGGGCGGCATCAGCGGGATCGAAGCGCACGTGGCCGACAAGAAGCTGCAGAAGGCGGCGAAGAACGGCGACCTGCCGCTGTCGTTCGACGTCACCAACATCCAGCCGGCCGCGGCCGGTTCGGCGACCGCCGACGTTGCGGTCTCCGGCCCGAAGCTGACGTCGCCGGTCACCCAGAACGTCACGTTCGTCAATCAGGGCGGCTGGGTACTGTCGCGGGCGTCGGCGATGGAGTTGTTGCAGGCCGCCGGTCAGTGACCGGGGCGTAACGCGCCCAGCTCCAACCTGGCGATGCGGGCCGGATCCGCGAGCACGTCGATCGCGCGGATCCGGCCGCCGCGCACCACGAAGGCCATGACGGATGCCGCACGGCCGGCGATGAAAATCACCGCGCCGGCGGCGCCGTTCACGGTTGCCGCGACCGCCTCGCGCTGCGGCCCGGCGTAACCACGGGCCAGCTCGGCCACCGGGTGCGCGCCCTCGACGCGGAAGCCCGCGACGCCGGCACCGAAGTCACCGCGCAGCACGACGTCGGGATCGAGCACCGAGACCAGGCGGTCGAAGTCGCCGCTGCGTCCCGCCGCGAAGAACGCGTCGACCACCTCACGTTGCGCGGCCAGCGAGCCGTCGGGTGTCGGATCGGCCCGCTCGATCCGGCGCCGGGCCCGGCTGGCCAGCTTGCGGGCCGACTCCGGCGTCCGCTCGACGATGGCCGCGATCTGATCGAACGGCACGGTGAAGACGTCGTGCAGCACGAACGCCAACCGCTCGGCCGGCGGCAGCGTATCCAGCACGACGAACAGTGCCAGCCCCACCGCGTCGGCCAGCATCGCGCGGTGCTCGGGGTCGGATTCGCCGTCCGCCTCCACGATCGGGTCGGGCAGGTGACCCACCAGTTCCTCCCCGCCACGGGCCCGGCGGTCGCGCAACACGTTCAGGCAGATGCGCGCCACCACCGTGGTCAGCCAGGCGTCGAGGTTGACGACGCCGTCCAAGCCGTCCACGCCGCCGGATTCGGCGGTGCGGCTCAGGCGCAGCCACGCTTCCTGCACCGCATCCTGGGCGTCGTCGATCGAACCCAGCATGCGGTAGGCGATGGCGCTCAGCCGGGGCCGCGCCGCCTCGAAGCGGGTCGCCAGGGCCGCGCCCGCGGTCATGGGCGGTCGGTCTCGGGCAAGGCGCACACCCGGTTACCGGAAAAGCCCGACGACCCGATATCGAGCGCGACGTTGAACCGGGCGCGCAGGTTGCCCAGCGTGATGACGTGGGTCAGGCCGACCAGCTGGGCCGTGTCGAAGTGCGCGCGCAGCGCGTCGAAGAGCTCATCGGTCACCTCGACGGGGGTGCGGCTGATCGCGGAGGCGTACTGCAGGATCAGCTTGTCGACATCGGAGAAGCATGACGCGCTCTGAAAGTTGCCCAGAGCCAGTAGCTCCTCGTCGGTGATGCCCCAGCGCCGGGCAATCTGGGACCCGAGGTCGATGCAGTATTCGCAGCGCACGGTCGTCGCCGATTTCAGCTCGGCCAGCGCCCGTTGGCGGGGAGTGAGGACGTCGAGCCTGGACTCCGCCTGCTCCAACTTGCCGTAGGCGTTGAGCAGCCGCGGGATGTGGGCATACATCCGCAGCGGTTCGAGCATCTCCGCGGTTTCCAGCCCGGTCATCTGCGCGAGCTTGCGCTTGGTGAAAAAGAAGGCGATCTTGGCGCCGAGTCCGGCGTCGCGGTCGGAAACTCCTTGCAGCCGTGGCATGGCGGTCCTCCTGGCAAGTTGTGGCGGGAACCAACGTCCTTACTAGGTCGACACGCGGCGAGGTCCGAACGTGACCGGTCGAATCACCCCGGCGGGTGCAGCGACATATCCATGTCATACACCCGCGCGTGCAGCACGGTGCGGTTCCGCAGCGCGGCGCGCACCGCGCGGTGCAGGCCGTCCTCCAGATAGGTGATGCCCTTCCACCGCACGGCGTGCGGGAAGAGATCGCCGTAGAACGTGGAGTCCTCGGACAGCAGGCGGTCCAGGGCGAGCACCGTTGTGGTGGTGACCAATTCGTCGAGCCGGATCTGCTGCGGCGGAATCTGGGACCAATCCCGATACGAGAGGTTGTGTTCCGGATACGGCTTGCCGTCGCGCACGCCCTTGAAGATCATCGGCCGACCCTTCTCGACTCGTTGCTGTGGCCCGACCGGTTCATTCTGGAAAGGCTAGCCGGACCGAAGTTCGTCGGCACCGATGCGTGCGAAGCAAGTCGCCTCCACGGCCCCGCCGCCATCGGGTCCACCGAACCGCCGCTGATGGCGGTCGACGCCGCCGGGGCCCGTAAAATGAATCCGGTCAACGCGGTATCGAAGGAGGTGGCAGCCGGTGGGAAGTGCCGATGACCGTCGGTTTGAGGTACTGCGCGCCATCGTGGCCGATTTCGTGGCCACCAAAGAACCGATCGGTTCCAAGGCGTTGGTGGAGCGCCATAACTTGGGCGTCTCGTCCGCCACCGTCCGCAACGACATGGCGGTCCTCGAGGCCGAGGGCTACATCACCCAGCCGCACACCAGTTCCGGACGGGTGCCCACCGAGAAGGGCTACCGCGAATTCGTCGACCGGCTCGACGACGTCAAGCCGCTGTCCTCGGCCGAACGGCGCGCGATCCAAAGCTTCCTCGAGTCCGGCGTCGACCTCGACGACGTTTTGCGCCGGGCGGTACGGCTGCTGTCGCAACTGACCCGGCAGGTGGCCGTGGTGCAGTACCCGACGGCGTCGTCGTCCACCGTGCGCCACCTGGAAGTGATCGCCCTGACCCCCGCCCGGCTCCTGATGGTCGTCATCACCGACTCCGGCCGGGTCGACCAGCGGGTCGTCGAACTCGGCGACGTCATCGACGAACACGAGCTGTCCCAGCTCCGCGAGATGCTCGGCCAGGCGCTGGTGGGCAAGAAGCTGTCGGCCGCCTCGATCGCGGTGGCCGACCTCGCCGGACAGCTGCGCAGCCCGGACGGCCTGGGTGACGCCGTCGGCCGGTCGGCGACGGTGTTGCTGGAGTCCCTCGTCGAACACACCGAAGAGCGCTTGTTATTGGGCGGTACCGCCAACCTGACCCGTAACGCGGCCGATTTCGGTGGCTCCTTGCGCTCCATCCTGGAGGCGCTCGAGGAGCAGGTGGTGGTGTTGCGGTTGCTGGCCGCTCAGCAGGAAGCCGGTAAGGTGACGGTGCGCATCGGCCACGAGACGGCCGCCGAGCAGATATTGGGCACCTCCGTGGTCACCACCGCCTACGGCACCTCCGACACCGTTTACGGGGGCATGGGTGTGCTGGGGCCCACCCGGATGGACTATCCGGGAACTATCGCCAGCGTTGCTGCGGTTGCCTTATATATCGGCGAAGTCCTGGGTGCTCGATGAACGCGCACCCGCAGGGTGGGTAGGCGCGGGGAAAGACCAGGTATAGGAGAGCAAGCGTGGCACGCGATTACTACGGGCTGCTCGGCGTGAGCAGAAACGCCAGCGACGCGGAGATCAAGCGCGCGTACCGCAAGCTGGCGCGCGAACTGCATCCGGACGTCAACCCCGACGAGGCCGCGCAGGCGAAATTCAAGGAGATCAGCGTCGCCTACGAGGTGCTGAGCGACCCCGAGAAGCGGCGGGTCGTCGACCTCGGCGGGGATCCGATGGAGGGCGCCGCCGCGGCGGCCGGCGGGTTCGGCGCCGGATTCGGTGGCCTGGGCGACGTGTTCGAGGCATTCTTCGGCGGCGGCTTCAGCGGCGGCGGCGCGACCTCCCGGGGCCCGATCGGGCGGGTGCGGCCGGGCTCGGACTCGCTGCTGCGGATGCGGCTCGACCTCGAAGAGTGTGCGACCGGGGTGACCAAGCAGGTCACCGTCGACACCGCGGTGCTGTGCGATCGATGCCAGGGCAAGGGCACCAACGGCGATTCGGCGCCGGTGCCGTGCGACACCTGCGGCGGGCGCGGCGAGGTGCAGACCGTGCAGCGCTCACTGCTGGGCCAGGTGATGACGTCACGGCCGTGCCCGACCTGCCGTGGCGTCGGCGTCGTCATCCCCGACCCGTGCCATCAATGCATGGGCGACGGCCGGGTGCGCGCCCGCCGCGAGATCAGCGTCAAGATCCCCGCCGGTGTCGGTGACGGCATGCGGGTGCGGCTCGCCGCCCAGGGTGAGGTCGGGCCCGGTGGCGGGCCGGCCGGCGACCTCTACGTCGAGGTCCACGAACAGCCCCACGACGTCTTCGTCCGCGAGGGCGACGATTTGCACTGCACGGTGTCGGTGCCGATGGTCGACGCGGCACTGGGCGCCACCGTCACCGTCGACGCCATCCTGGACGGCGTCAGCGAGATCACCATCCCGCCCGGCACCCAGCCGGCGTCGGTCATCACCCTGCGCGGCCACGGCATGCCGCACCTGCGTTCCGGCACCCGCGGCGATCTGCACGTCCACGTCGAGGTCGTCGTCCCGGCCCGGCTGGACCACCGCGACACAGAATTGCTGCGCGAGTTCAAGACCCGCCGCGGCCGCGACGTGCCCGAGGTGCGCTCGGCCCACGCCGGGGGCGGGTTGTTCAGCCGGCTGCGCGAAACCTTCACCGGGCGCTAGCCGGGAGCCGCGAGGCGCGCACATGGTCGCGACCCTGTTCTACCTCGACGATCTGCCCGAGCCCGGCTCGCTCGCCGTGCTGGGCGGCGACGAGGGCTTTCACGCCGCCACCGTGCGCCGCATCCGGCCCGGCGAGCAGCTGTTGCTCGGCGATGGCGCCGGGGTCCTGGCCCACTGCGAGGTCGAGCACGCAGGGCGCGACGGGCTGCGCGCGCGGGTCCTCGAACGCTGGAGCGTCGCCCCGGGATCCCCGCGGGTGACGGTGGTGCAGGCACTGCCGAAGTCGGAGCGCTCGGAGCTGGCCATCGAGTTGGCCACCGAAGCAGGCGCGGACGCGTTCCTGGCCTGGCAAGCCGCGCGGTGCGTGGCCAACTGGCAGGGCAACCGGGTCGACAAGGGTTTGCGCCGATGGCGGGCCGTCTCACGGTCGGCGGCCCGGCAATCCCGTCGGGCGCACATCCCGCCGGTCGACGGCGTGCTGTCCACCGCCGAGCTCGCCGGGCGGGTCCGCGACGAAGTGGCCGCCGGCGCCACGGCGCTCGCCCTGCACGAGTCGGCCACTGACCGGCTCGCGGATGTCGGGCTGACCCACGCGAAATCACTGCTCCTGGTGGTCGGTCCGGAGGGCGGCATCGCGGATGACGAGATGGCCGCGCTGTCCGAAGCGGGCGCGGCGGCGGTGCGGCTCGGGCCCCAGGTGCTGCGGACATCGAGCGCCGCGGCGGTGGCACTGGGCGCGATCGGCGTGCTGACCTCGAGGTGGGACCAGCGCGGCGACGTCCCGGCAAACGGTCACACCCTGCGGGTTCGCGACACCGGCCCGACGTCGAGTACGTTGCTGGACACTGACCAATCGGGGCCCTCGGCGTAGACTGAGACGGCCCAGCAACCGACCGACAATCCGAGAAAGTAGGCATCGAGAGCCACGTGACGCCCCGCGAGATCAGCGCTGCTGACGCAGCCGGAGCCGTCCCGGCCTCTGCTCAGGTTCGCAGCAGCATCGACGTTCCGCCCGATGTCGTCATGGGCTTGTTGGGTTCGGCGGACCAGAATCTGCGGGCCCTCGAGCGCAGCCTGAACGCCGACCTGCACGTGCGCGGCAATGCGGTCACCGTCGCGGGTGAACCCGCCGACGTCGCGCTCGCCGAGCGGGTGATCTCCGAGCTGGTCGCCATCGTCGCCAGTGGTCAGCCGTTGACCCCGGAGGTGGTTCGGCACAGCGTCGCCATGCTGGCGGGCACCGACAACGAGTCGCCGGCCGAAGTGCTCACGCTGGACATCCTGTCGCGGCGCGGCAAGACGATCCGGCCCAAGACGCTCAACCAGAAGCGTTACGTCGACGCGATCGACGCCAACACCATCGTCTTCGGGGTCGGCCCGGCCGGCACCGGCAAGACCTATCTGGCGATGGCCAAGGCGGTCAACGCGCTGCAGACCAAGCAGGTCAGCCGCATCATCCTGACCCGCCCGGCCGTGGAAGCCGGTGAGCGCCTTGGCTTTTTGCCCGGCACGCTCAGCGAGAAGATCGATCCGTATCTGCGGCCGCTGTATGACGCGCTGTACGACATGATGGACCCCGAGCTGATCCCCAAACTGATGACCGCCGGGGTCATCGAGGTGGCGCCGCTGGCGTACATGCGGGGACGCACGTTGAACTCCGCGTTCATCGTCCTCGACGAGGCGCAGAACACCACCGCCGAGCAGATGAAGATGTTCCTCACCCGGCTCGGCTTCGGGTCGAAGATCGTCGTCACCGGCGACATCACCCAGGTCGACCTTCCGGGCGGCGCCAAGTCGGGCCTGCGCTCGGCGATGGAAATCCTGGACAGCGTCGATGACATCCATGTCGCGGAGCTGACCAGTGTGGACGTGGTTCGCCATCGGCTGGTCTCCGAGATCGTCGACGCCTATGCGAAGTTTGACGAGCCCGGCCTCACGATGAACCGGGCGGCGCGGCGCGCGACGGGCTCGCGCGGTCGTCGATGATGGTGCGGTGAGCGGATTCTATGAGCATTGAGGTATCCAACGAATCGGGTATCGACGTCTCCGAGGCAGAGCTGATCAGCGTCGCGCGGTTCGTGATCGCCAAGATGGACGTCAATCCGGCGGCCGAGCTGTCGATGGTGCTGCTGGATACCGCCGCGATGGCGGACCTGCACATGCGCTGGATGGACCTGCCCGGCCCGACCGACGTGATGAGCTTTCCGATGGACGAACTCGAGCCGGGCGGGCGTCCGGACGCCCCCGAGCCGGGGCCCGCGATGCTGGGCGACATCGTGTTGTGCCCCGAATTCGCGGCAGGCCAGGCCGCCTCGGCGGGGCACAGCCTGGGACACGAGCTGGCGCTGCTGACCATCCACGGGGTGCTGCACCTGATCGGCTACGACCACGGCGAGCCGGACGAGGAAAAGGAGATGTTCGCCCTGCAGGACCGGTTGCTCGAAGAGTGGGTCGCCGAGCAGGTCGAGGCCTACCACCAGGACCGCCAATCCGAACGCGACCGCCGATTGCTCGACAAGTCAAGGTATTTCGACCATTGAGGCCACTTCGCATCCTGGCGGCCGCAGCCATCGCATTCGCACCGCTGTCGGTGTTGGTCACCACCACCGCTTCGGTGGCACAGGCGGCTCCGTGCGCGGGCGCGGGCTCGAACCCCGTTGCCTGCCAGCACTGCATGTTTTACGTGAACGCCTACCACACCGCGAACGTGTGCAACGAGGATCACCGCGGGGTGGAGGGGCCACCGAGCAATGCGCCGACGCGGGCCCCGGAAATTCCCATTCCGGTGTACGAGCCGCCGCCGATGCCGCCGCCGGCGCAGAACCCGCTGGTCCTCCCGCCGCCCAATGCGGGCCAGAGCGTCCCGGCGCTGGAGATCCCTCCGCCCGGCCCCGACGCACCGCGGAACGCGCCGGTGGTGGCGCCGCCGCGGGGGCTGGACGCGCCGTCGCTGGCGATCGCGGCGGCCAAGGCCGCACCGGTTTCGCGGGTCGATCCCGCCAACCCCCCGAAGCCGCCGACCCAGCTGGACGTCAATCAGCGGGTGCAAAACGTCGTGAGTTCGCACCGGGAGAACGTCGACATCCTCAAGGTCGACGATCAGAAGTTCGTCCGGCCGCGCCACTGGGACTACCTGGACTACGACGACGCCTACCGGCGCCCGACCATCTACAACCCGCTCAATCAGCCGATCACCTTCCGCTACTTCTACAACGGCGCCTATCAGGAGGCGTACCTGCCGCGCGGGGGCCGGATGGTGCTCGACGCCGCGACCGTCGGCGTCGTCCCGTTCACCGCGGTAGGTGACAGCTACGTGGCCGCGGGCAGCTTCTATGGCGGGGGCTCGCTTCCGTTGAACGGGTACAACGGTCCGCCGCCGCCCGACTACAAGCCGCCGGCGCCCCCGAAGCTGTACGAGAACGTCACGGTGTTCGTTCCCGCCAAGGGCGAGACCGTGGAGGTGGGCCACGTGGCGGTGGTGGGTCACGACGGGAGCCAACCCGCGGGCAGCCAGGACACCTTCCTGCTCGACGACTCCACCCTGGCCTGGGGGCAGATCGACAACTCCAGCAGCGCTCCCGCCCAGATCAGGGTGATCAAGACGCAGCCGACGCCGGGCGTCGGGCCGACCGACGACGGCAGTTTCCTGGTGCTGCTGGCCGTGCACCACCAGGAGCCCAGTCAGCCCAGCCAATCCGGATGGACCCTGGCGCTGCGCTTCGGGGGGTTTGCGGTGGTGGTGGGCCTGGTCGCCTGGCTGCTCGCTCGCCGGAGCCGGTCCGAGGAGCAGAACGCTGACTCATGACCGGCTGGTCTGAGCTGCTCGGTGCAGTCGCGCTGATCGCGCTCGGCGGACTGTTCGCGGCGATCGATGCGGCCATCAGCACGGTGTCGCTGGCCCGCGTTCAGGAGTTGGTGCGCGACGAGCGGCCCGGCGCGGTGGCGTTGTCCAAGGTCATGTCCGAACGGCCCCGCTACATCAACCTGGTGGTGCTGCTCCGCACCACCTGCGAGATCACGGCGACCGTGCTGCTGGTGGTGTTCCTCTATGACAACTTCGGGCTGAGATGGGGTTTGTTCGGTGCCGCGGCCATCATGGTGGTCACCAGCTTCGTCGTGATGGGGGTGGGTCCGCGCACCCTCGGCCGTCAGAACGCCTACTCCATCGCGTTGACGACTGTCCTTCCGCTGCAGGCTATTTCGTGGTTGTTGATGCCGATCAGCCGGTTGCTGGTGCTGCTGGGTAATGCGGTGACTCCCGGCCGTGGTCTGCGTAACGGGCCGTTCGCCTCCGAGATCGAGTTGCGTGAAGTCGTCGACCTGGCCCAGCAGCGCGGCGTGGTGGCCGCCGAGGAGCGCCGGATGATCCAGTCGGTCTTCGAACTCGGAGACACCCCGGCCCGCGAGGTGATGGTGCCGCGCACCGAGATGATCTGGATCGAAAGCGACAAGTACGCCAGCCAGGCCATCAACCTGGCGGTGCGCAGCGGGCATTCCCGCATCCCGGTGATCGGTGAGAACGTCGATGACATCGTCGGCGTCGTGTACCTGAAAGATCTTGTCCAGCAGACGGTTCTGTCGGGCGACGGCGGGCGCACCCCGCCGGTGTCGAAGGTGATGCGGCCGGCCGTCTTCGTGCCGGACTCCAAGCCGTTGGACTCGCTGCTGCGGGAAATGCAGCGCGACCGCAACCACATGGCGCTTCTCGTCGACGAATACGGCGCGATCGCCGGGCTGGTCAGCATCGAAGACGTGCTCGAGGAAATCGTCGGCGAGATCGCCGATGAGTACGACCAGGCGGAGACGGCGCCCGTCGAAAACCTGGGCGACAAGCACTTCCGGGTGTCGGCGCGGCTGCCGATCGAGGATTTGGGCGAGTTGTACGGCGTGGAGTTCGACGACGATCTCGACGTCGACACCGTGGGCGGCCTGCTCGCCCTGGAGCTGGGCCGGGTACCGCTGCCGGGCGCCGAGGTGGTCTCGCACGGTCTGCGGCTGCAGGCCGAAGGCGGTACCGACCACCGGGGCCGGGTGCGGATCAATACCGTGCTGCTCAGCCCGATCGAATCCGACGGTTCATCCGATGGCGAGGAATCCGAGCAGCATGACTGAATTCCGTTCCGGCTTCGTGTGTTTGGTGGGCCGCCCCAACACCGGGAAATCGACGCTGACGAACGCGCTCGTCGGAACCAAGGTGGCGATCACCTCGATGCGACCCCAAACCACCCGGCACACCATCCGCGGCATCATGCACCGCGACGACTTTCAGATCATCCTGGTCGACACGCCCGGCCTGCACCGGCCGCGCACCCTGCTGGGTAAGCGGCTGAATGATCTTGTGCGCGATACGTATTCCGAGGTCGACGTGATCGGGCTGTGCATCCCGGCCGACGAAGCCATCGGTCCCGGCGACCGGTGGATCGTCGAGCAGATCCGCGTGACCGCGCCGAAGACGACGCTGGTCGCGATCGTCACCAAGATCGACAAAACGCCCAAAGACCGCGTGGCCGCGCAGCTGGTGGCGGTCAGCGAGCTGGTGGGCGACTCGGCGGAAATCGTCCCGGTGTCGGCGGTCACCGGGGCCCAGGTCGACATCTTGATCGACGTGCTGGCCGCGGCGCTGCCGCCCGGCCCGGCGTACTACCCCGACGGTGAGCTGACCGACGAGCCCGAAGAGGTGCTGATGGCCGAGCTCATCCGGGAGGCCGCCCTCGAGGGTGTGCGCGACGAGCTGCCGCATTCGCTGGCGGTGGTCATCGACGAAGTCAACGCGCGCCAGGATCGCGACGACCTGATCGACGTGCATGCCCTGCTTTACGTCGAACGCGACAGCCAGAAGGGGATCGTCATCGGCAAGGGTGGTGCCCGGCTGCGGGAGGTGGGCACCGCCGCGCGCGCCCAGATCGAAAAGCTGCTGGGCACAAAGGTCTACCTCGATCTGCGCGTCAAGGTCGCCAAAAACTGGCAGAGCGACCCCAAACAGCTTGGCCGGTTGGGCTTTTAGCGGTCCTATGCGGCCGGCGGGTGCCCGCGCTTCACCGGTGGGTCAGGCGAGCACCCGAATCGTTTTCATCGACGGGTCGGCGGCGTCCGGGGTGTTCATGCCGGCGCGCACCCCGGTGCACAAGTAGTCCAGCACCGCCTCATTGAGACGCTCGCCGGGCACGACCGCCGGGATGCCGGGGGGATAGGGTGTCACCTGTTCGGCGGCGACCCGCCCGGCGGCCTGATCGGTGGGCACCGCCTCGACGTGACCGAAGAACGCGTCGCGGGGTAGACACACGGTCTCCAATTGCAGCTCTTCGGGGGAGGGCAGGTCGATCTGTGGCGGGCGGTCGAAGTCGTCGGCCGCCTTGCGCCACGCCGTCAGCGCATCGGTGAGACGCCCGGCGGTGGTCTTGTCGTCCGCGAACGACAGCGTGGCCAGGATGCGGCGGTGATCGCTCATCCCGGTGTCGACGTGCGCGTTGGCGCGCAGCCAGTCGGCGGCCTGGTAGCCGGAGGTGCCGGTGCCCGATACGTCCATCAGCACCTGCAGGCGGTCCAGGTCGTGGGACGCCTGCACCCCGAGTAGCTCGTCGTCGAGCACCTCGACGCCGGGTAGCTCTTCGATGTCTGCGCGCAATTGATGGGCGAGATCCAATGCGGCACCGAGTAATTCGTGTCCGTGCTCGACCATTTGGCGCCGCCATCCGTCCATGGCCGAATACAGCAGGACGTTGGGGCTGGTGGTCATCAACAGGTCCGCGCAGGCCGACAGTCGATCCTTGTCGATGCGGTCACCCTGCACGTGGAACACCGAGCCCTGCTCGAAACCGGCGCCCATTTTGTGCACGCTGACCACACAGATGTCGGCGCCGGCGTCCATCGCCCAGGTCGGCAGGTCGTCGTGGAACGGCAGGTGCGCGCCCCAGGCTTCGTCGATGATCAAGGGCTTGCCCCGCGCGTGGCAGACGTCGGCGATTCCGGCGATGTCGGCGCAGGTGCCATACGGGCTGGGGCTCACGATGAGCGCCCCTGCGGCGTCGGGATGCTTGTCCCACACCTCTTCGACCTGCTGCGGTGACGGCGGATGGGAGAAGTGATGTTCGGCGTCCCACCGCGGCGTGATCCACCGCGGCTGCACGCCAGAGAAGATCAGACCCGCGACGATCGATTTGTGGCTGTCCCGGCTCACCAGCAGACTGCCGTCGCCGCCGGCCACGGCCATCATCGCCGCCTTCACCGACAGGGAACTGCCGCAGGTGGAAAACCATGCGATGTCGGCGCCGACGGCCTCGGCCATCAGGTCCTCGGCGTGCTTCAAATACTGGTTGCTGGTTCTGCGGTCATCCAGGCCGCCGCTGGCCAGCACGTCGTCGAGGAACGGTTCGTGGCCCAGCACCTGCAGCACGCGGTCGTCGGTGCCGCGACCTTGGCGGTGGCCCGGTGGCGTGAATCCGTACCGGTTCTTGGCCCGATAATCGGCCAGCGCATCGAGTAGGGGAGCGGTCGATTGGTCCATCGCCAACGAGTACCCGAGTTGCCAGCGGCTAATTCCTCACGAATACCTGGGCGAACGCGGGGCGACGTGGTCAGGCGCGGGGCCCGGCGGCGCCCGGAGCGTCCGTCGTCTGGTCCCACCACGGCTGGGGCTGTTCGCTCGCCCACCCGCTGACCGCTTCCAGCTCGGCGGCCAGCGAGATCAACATGCCCTCGCTGTTCGCCGGCCCCATCAGCTGCACACCGATCGGCAAGCCCTCGGAGGTGAAGCCCGCCGGGACGTTGATCGACGGCCACCCCAGGACATTCCACGGGAACGTCAGCGGGCAGGCGGCGATCATGGCGCGGTCGGTGCCGAAGCCGCTGAGCCGGTCGAAGGCGCGGGCCAGCGGCGGGGGCTGCGCGGTGGTCGGCGCCAACACCACGTCGACGATGTCGAAGATCGAGCCGACCCGGCGCTGGTCTTCCGCCTCGTGCCGACGCGCGCTGCGCAGAATCGCCTGGCCCAGCACGGCGCCCAGGCGCAGGTTGGACAGGGTGCGGGGGTCCAGCACCACGCCGTCGCCCAGCCGCTCCTCCCAATCCCGCAGTCCCGCCGTGGACCGGGCGAGAAAGTCCCACGACAGCCGCACGCCGTAATCGGGGTTGCCCGGCACCACGGTGTGGCCGAGCAGTTCGAGCTGCTTGCCGACCGCGCGCGTCGCGGCCAGGATCTCCGGGTGCAGCTTCGGCCGGAAGCCGGTGTACGGAAACCGGGTGGACAGCGCGATGTTCAGCGGGCCGGGCGCCTTGCCCACATAGTCGGAGGCGGTGATCGGCGGCGGCTTGTGCCGGTCTCCCTCGACATTTCCGGAAGCGGCGTCGAGCACCAGTGCCGCATCGGCCACGGTCCGGGCCAGCACGCCGTTGACCGTGATGCCGTTGAACGCCTCCGGCAAGGGCCAGGTCGAGATGCGGCCGCGTTGCGGCTTGATGCCCACCAGGTGCGTCCACGCCGCAGGGATGCGGATGCTGCCGGCGCCGTCGGAGCCGATCGCCGCCGTGACCAGCCCGGCCGCCACCGCCGCTGCGCTGCCCCCCGACGATCCGCCCGGGGTGTGCCGGCGCGACCAAGGGTTGCGGGTATGCCCGAAACCGGGCCCGCTGGTGAACGGCCACTGGCCGAGTTCGCAGGTGTTGGTCTTGCCGACGATCACCGCGCCGGCCGCCTTGAGACGGCGCACTACCTCGGCGTCCTGCGTCGCCGGGGCGACCGACCCCTCGGTCCCGAAGGCGGTGGGCACTCCAGCAACGTCGACGTCGTCTTTGACCGCGATCGGAATCCCCAGCAGCGGGGCGGTGTCACCGGCCGCGCGTCGCCGGTCGGCCTCGGCGGCATCGGCCAGCGCCGACTCGGTCAGCACCACCCGAAAGGCGTTCAGCGTCGGCTGGCTGGCATGGATGGCGTGCAGCGAGCGACCCACCAGTGTGGTGGACGTCACCGAGCGGCTCGCCAGCTGATAGAGCAGGTCAGTGAGCGTGGGCAGGCGCCGGTGGCCGGATCCGGAAATGGATCCGGGACCCGACCCAGAAGCGCCAATCACGGGGTACGAGACTAACGGCGCGGATACCCGCAATGTCGCGGCGGGGTGCAAAACTATTGTGATGCGGCTATACCGAGACCGGGCTGTTGTGTTGCGCCAGCACAAGCTCGGCGAAGCCGACCGGATCGTCACCCTGCTGACTCGTGATCACGGGCTGGTCCGCGCGGTTGCCAAGGGCGTGCGCCGCACCCGCAGCAAATTCGGTGCTCGGCTGGAGCCGTTCGCGCATATCGACGCGCAGCTCCATCCCGGCCGCAACCTCGACATCGTCACCCAGGTCGTCTCCATCGACGCGTTCGCCACCGACATCGTCAACGACTACGGCCGCTACACGTGCGGGTGCGCCATGCTGGAAACCGCCGAACGCCTGGCCGGCGAGGAGCGGGCACCGGCGCCGGCGCTGCACGGGCTCACGGTGAGCGCGTTGCGGGCGGTGGCCGACGGCCGCCGGTCCCGGGACCTACTGCTGGACGCCTACCTGCTGCGCGCGATGGGCATCGCCGGATGGGCGCCGGCGCTGAACGAGTGCGCCCGGTGCGCGACGCCCGGTCCCCACCGGGCCTTCCATGTCGGTGCCGGCGGCAGCGTCTGTACTCATTGCCGCCCGGCCGGTGCGACGACGCCGCCGCCGGGGGTGCTGGATCTGATGTCCGCGCTCCACGACGGCGATTGGGACTTCGCCGAGAAGACGCCGCAATCGCACCGCAACTACGTCAGCGGTCTGGTGGCCGCGCACCTGCAGTGGCATCTCGAGCGGCAGCTCAAGACCTTGCCGCTGGTGGAGCGGACGTATCACGCCGACCGCACCATCGCCGACCAGCGCGCGGCGCTGATCGGGCAGGATATGGACTGTGGCTAAACTCTGGGTCGGCGGCTCGGGCCGAAAGGCGCAGCGCCCCACGGCGTCAGCCGATTTCCCGCAGCTGCCCCCCGCGCCCGACGACTATCCGGTGTTCCCCGACAAGTCGACCTGGCCGGTCGTCTTTCCCGAGCTGCCGCCGTCCGCCGACGGCGGGCCGTGCCGGCCCCCGCAGCACATCTCCAAGGCGGCCGCGCCCAACATCGAGGCGGACCGATTGCCCAACCATGTGGCCATCGTGATGGACGGCAACGGCCGCTGGGCCACCCAGCAGGGATTGACCCGCACCGACGGCCACAAGGCCGGGGAGGCGGTGGTCATCGACATCGTCTGTGGTGCAATCGAACTCGGCATCAAATGGCTCAGCCTCTACGCCTTCTCCACCGAAAACTGGAAGCGGTCCCCCGAGGAGGTCCGCTTCCTGATGGGATTCAACCGCGACGTGGTGCGCATGCGCCGGGTGAACCTGAACACCATCGGGGTCAAGATCCGGTGGGTGGGTTCGCGGCCACGCCTGTGGCGCAGCGTGATCAATGAACTCGCGATCGCAGAGGACCTGACCAAGGACAACGACGTCATCACGGTCAATTATTGCGTCAACTACGGCGGTCGCGCCGAAATCGCCGAGGCCACAAAGGAAATCGCCCGTTTGGCCGCGGCCGGCCGGCTGAACCCCGAACGGGTCACCGAGGCGACGGTGTCGCACCACCTGCAGCGGCCCGACATCCCCGACGTGGACCTGTTCCTGCGGACGTCGGGGGAGCACCGGTCCAGCAATTTCATGCTGTGGCAGTCGGCGTACGCCGAGTATGTCTTCCAGGACAAGCTGTGGCCCGACTACGACCGCCGCGACTTGTGGGCGGCCTGCGAGGAATACGCCTCGCGCAACCGCAGATTCGGGAGCGCATAATGCCGTCACAGCAGCAGCGTCTGGCATCGATACTCGGCGATGTCCTTCCGCTCGAGGAGGAGGCCGACGGCGCGGTGACGGTGCGTCACGACGGCACCATCGCCTCGTTGCGGGTGGTGAACATCGCCGAGGGCCTCGATCTGATCTCGCTCACCCAGATACTGGCGTGGGATCTGCCGTTGACCAAGAAACTCGGCGAGCAGGTGGCCAAGCAGGCGCGCGACAGCAACTTCGGCAGCGTGACCCTGATTGAGAAAATCAATGAGAAAGCGGTGCAACGTAATTCGGGCAAAGGCGCGTCGAAAACCGCGGACGTGATGCTGCGCTACAACTTCCCCGGCGCCGGCCTGGCCGACGACGCCCTGCGGACCTTGATCCTGCTGGTGCTCGACACCGGCGCCGAGATACGCCGGGCGCTGACGGCGTAACCGGTTACCGGCCCCCGCAATCCGAGCAGGTGCCGAAGATCTCGATGGTGTGGCTGACGTCGGAGAAGCCATGCTTGGCAGCCACTTCCGTGGCCCACTCCTCGACCTCGTGATCGCCGACCTCGATGGTGGCGCCGCAACTGCGGCAGACCAGATGGTGGTGGTGGTGTTCGGAACACCGGCGGTAGACCGATTCACCGGTGTCGGTGCGCAGCGTGTCGATCATCCCGGCCGCCGCCATCGACTGCAGGGTCCGGTAGACGGTCGTCAGGCCGATGTTCTCGCCGCGGCGGCGCAGCTCGTCGTGCAGCTCTTGGGCCGAGCGGAACTCGTCGAGCGTCTCCAGCAGCGTGGAGATCGCGGCCCGCTGCCGGGTGGAGCGGACGCTGGTTCCGGTCATTGGCGCGGCTCCTCACTGGCGTGCGCGACGGCGTCCACCACGATGTGCGCGAGGTGGTGGTCCGCCAGCCGGTAGAGCACTTCGCGGCCGGATCGCTCGCCGGTGACCACGCCGGCCGCCTTGAGAATCTTCAGGTGCTGGCTGACCAGCGGCTGCGGCACGCCGAGCGCGTCCACCAGCTCGTGGACGCAGCGATGGGACTCGCGCAGCTGCAGCACAATGGCGATGCGCACCGGCGCGGCCAGCGCGCGCAACAACTCGCCGGCGGCATCGAGGATGTCCCGCGGCGGCGGCACGGGATAGGCGGCCCCTGCGGAATGCCCGGCTGCGCCGAGCGCGTCGTGGTCATGGGCGACCACACCCGGGTCGGAGTCGCCGTCGGCGGGGGCCGGCATCGAGGCAGAAGGTGACGGGGACGTCATCATGGAGCGGCATCACCTCGAGAAGTGCCAGGTAGTGGGAAAGTATCCGCCATTGAATATCGTTGTCGGCTGCCATCCACTGTCACATGCATGATGACGCATGTCAAAGACCGCGGCGCCGATCGCTACCATGACTGATGCTCTGCGCACCGCGGTCGAGCGCCGCGCGTGCCCGCTCAAACCCGGAAAGGGAGTGCACCACCCCGTGGCGTCCGTCATCGACACCGTAGTGAACCTGGCCAAACGGCGCGGCTTCGTCTTTCCCTCGGGGGAGATCTACGGCGGCACCCGGTCGGCGTGGGACTACGGCCCGCTGGGCGTCGAGTTCAAGGAGAACATCAAACGGCAGTGGTGGCGCTCGGTGGTCACCGGCCGCGACGACGTGGTGGGTCTGGACTCGTCGATCATCTTGCCGCGGCAAGTCTGGGTGGCCTCCGGCCACGTCGAGGTCTTCCACGACCCGCTGGTCGAGTCGCTGATCACCCACAAGCGCTACCGCGCCGACCATCTCATCGAGGCCTATGAAGCCAAGCACGGACACCCGCCGCCCAACGGTCTGGCCGACATCCGCGACCCGGAGACCGGCGAGCCGGGCCAGTGGACGGAGCCGCGCGAATTCAACATGATGCTCAAGACCTACCTCGGTCCGATCGAAACCGAGGAGGGTCTGCACTATCTGCGCCCGGAGACCGCGCAGGGCATCTTCGTCAACTTCGCCAACGTGGTCACGACCGCCCGCAAGAAGCCGCCTTTCGGAATCGGTCAGATCGGCAAGAGTTTTCGCAACGAGATCACCCCGGGCAACTTCATTTTCCGGACCCGCGAGTTCGAACAAATGGAAATGGAGTTCTTCGTCGAGCCCTCGACCGCCAAGGAATGGCATCAGTACTGGATCGACACCCGGCTGCAATGGTATGTCGGGCTGGGTATCGATCCGGAGAACTTGCGGTTATTCGAGCACCCCGCCGACAAGCTGTCGCACTACTCGGATCGCACGGTCGACATCGAGTACAAGTTCGGTTTCGCCGGTAACCCGTGGGGCGAGTTGGAAGGCGTCGCCAACCGCACGGATTTCGACTTGTCGACGCATGCAAAGCATTCCGGTGTCGACCTGTCGTTCTACGACCAGGTGACCGACGCCCGGTACACCCCGTACGTGATCGAGCCGGCCGCCGGCCTGACACGGTCGTTCATGGCGTTCTTGATCGACGCCTACACCGAGGACGAAGCCCCGAACGCCAAGGGCAAGATGGAAAAACGGACGGTGCTGCGGCTGGACCCGCGCCTGTCCCCGGTCAAGGCCGCGGTGCTGCCGCTGTCCCGGCACGCCGACCTGAGTCCCAAGGCGCGAGACCTCGCCGCCGAGTTGCGCCAGTTCTGGAATATCGATTTCGACGATGCCGGGGCCATCGGACGACGTTATCGACGCCAGGACGAGATCGGCACGCCCTTCTGCGTGACGGTGGATTTCGACTCACTCGAAGACGACGCCGTGACGGTGCGCCGGCGCGACGACATGTCCCAGGAGCGGGTCCCGATGAATGCCGTGTCCGATTATCTGGCGGCGCGCCTCAAGGGTTGTTAATCGCGTACTCCCGGGCCGTCTTGTAGATTGTTCTGTCCCGTTGCATCGGCGCGCGTCTGACCGCCGGCGCGGCCGCTGATGTGTGCTCACCGACACCAAATTTCGCGAAATAAGGTTTGCGTAAAAGTCCGGCATTTCGCGGTGCGGGTGCCTTAGGATCGCCACTGGGGCATAAGTAGATAGCTAATGGCCGCGGGCGGATGTCGGCTGTCCGGGGTAGGAGCCGTTGACTCGGTCGGTTGGGGTTGTACATGATTCCCGCGTTTGTGTTCTTCCCTCCGGAGATCAACTCGGCCTTGATAGTTGGCGGCCCGGGGGCCGGACCTCTGTTCGAGGCGGCCTCGGCGTGGGATGGGCTGGCGGTCGACCTGTCGTCCTCGGCCTCGTCATTCAACACCGTGGTGTCGGATTTGGCGGCCGGCCCTTGGATGGGGCCGTCGTCGATGGCGATGACGGCGGCCGCGGCGCCCTACGTCCAATGGCTGATCATCGCGGCGGCCCAAGCGGAGGTGGCGGCCCTGCAGGCGCGCCTCGCGGCGCTCGCTTTCGAGGGCGCACTGGTGGCGACGGTGCCGCTGCCGGCGGTGCTGGCCAATCGGGCCCGGCTGCTCGTCCTGATCGCGACGAACTTTTTCGGCCTGAACACGGCGGCGATCGCGCAGACCGAGCTCGAGTACGTCGAGATGTGGGCGCAGGACGTCGCCGCGATGCTCGGCTACCACGCCGGGGCGCAATCGATGACGCAGGCGCTGCCGGAATTCAGCGTGCCACCGGCGGCGCTCGGCGGTGGCGCACCCGCCGCGGATCTGTCGGGCCTGGCCGGATTGGTCACGGCGCCCCTGAGTTTCGCGTCGCAGTTCTTCCAGGGCCTGTCCTCGCTGGGGACCGCGTTCGTCTCCCAACTGCAGTCGGTGTTCTCGGCCCTCTCGCCGGCCGTCTCGTTGCTGTCGTCGACTCCGGTCGCGACATTGACGACGGTGGCGCAGGCCGGAATGTACCCGGCCACCGCGCTGATGACACCCATGGTGACGCTCGCGCAAAGTGCCGCCCCGGCGCCGGCACCGGTGGCGCCCGCGTTGGCGCCGTCACTCAAGCCGGCGCTGGTGGGCGCGGCCAGCGCTCCTCTGAGCGCGCCGCACAGCGCGGGTACCGCCCTGTCGGACTTGCAGCCGCTGGCCGGTGGAGGGTTGGGCGCCTTGGGGGTTGCGACCGCGGGCCTCGGCGGCGCGCGGTTCGTCGGGTCGCTGACGGTGCCCGCGGCGTGGCAAGGGTCGGTGCCGGCTTACGTCGCCACTCCGGCGATGTCGGGGGCGAGCTCCGGCGCGCCGGCCACGGCGGCGGTGGGGGCCGGCGCCTCGGGAAGTGGCGTGCCGATGACGGCGATGCCGGTCGGTGACAAGACCCCGGAGGGCGAGGACCGCGGGACCCGGGCGCAGGTGGTCAGGTCTCGTCCTAAGGTGGTGCCGCGCAACCGTCCGGGCTAGCGCGGCGATGCTGCTGTTGCAGACGTGAATAGTGTGCAAAGCGGCCCGAATTCGATACTTTTGGTTATGCCCGGCATGCGCCGCCACGAACGTCGGATCCGCAACGCCGAATTCGTCCGAATGGTCGAGTGAATATCCGCAACCGGTCCGCGCGCATTGTCGGAGGAACGGGCGAGGGAAGCCGATCCGGGCGGCCCGCTCGAAACTCGGCGTCCTCGGACCGGCGTCCACCCGCACGCGCTGAAGCGTTGCGGCACAACGAATGTGGGAGTCCCGATCCACCGGGCGAAGTCGCGAGTCGGCCCGCGCGAATGTGGTTGTCGGCGCGGCGGGTGGCGATGTCCGGTGGCCGTGGCCGCGGATCCGGCGTCGCCCGCCGCCCGTCCCTCATGTGCTCACCAGAAGAAAATTGGCAATTCCCGCATATTTTCTTCAGTTTGTCTTACGATGTGAACCGGTTGGTGTAAATAGATCGCCACAGCGCCCGAACGCTCTAATCGGCTGTGGAAGGGGGCAGGGGTGCTATTGCCTCTCGGTTCGCCGTTGCCGGATGACACGGTGTCGGCAGTTCGAGGAGAGTCCGGCATGCTCGGTGGCCTGTCGGTTCCACTCAAGTGGGGCGTGGTCGTCCCACCGGACGACTATGACCACTGGGCGCCGAAGCCAGACGCCGGCGCCGAGACCCCCGAAGAGACGGCCGACGTGCCCCGCCCGACCGCGGTTGCCGACGGCGTGTGGAGCGGGTGGGAAGGCGACACCGTGCCACGGGGCTCGGGCGTGATCCCGCATTCCCCGGCAGCCGGCTGACACCGGCGAAACCCAAAGCCGCCGCGATCGCCGGCGCTAGGCGCCGCTCAGAATCGGCCGCCGCCACCCAGGAAGCCGCCGCCGGACGAGGGGCTGCCGCCGAACGACGTCGGACTCCAGCCGCCGAATCCGCCCCGCATGCCTCCGCTGAGCACATTGCCGATGATGATCCCGCCGAGCATCGCACCCATGTCACTGCCGCCGCCGCCCACGTAGGCCCGCTGCGCCAGTTGCACGTCGTCGTTGGCCAGAGACTGGGCGGTGGCGGCCAGCGTCGACGCCGCGTTGGCATGCGCGATCGCCTCGGTGGGCAGCGTCGATCGTTTGTCCTCCGCGGCCTGTAGATGCCGTCTGGCTTCGGCGAGCCGGGTGCGCGCTTCGGGACCGATGCTGCCGCGGCGGGTGTCGATGTAGTCCGACACCGCACGCACTCGCGACTGCGCGGTGAACAACGCCTGCTCCAACGACCGGTTCAGCCGCTCGGCGGCGGCCTGCTCCTGGGCCAGGGTGGCCAGGAGCCCGTTGAGGCCGGCGTCGGCCTTGGTCAGTTGACCGAAGGCGCCCAGCGGATCGTCGGAAGCCCCGGCTCGTGCGCTTTCGACGGCCCTGATGGCGGCATCGCGCGCGGCGACCAGATCACCGGTGTGCGCGGTGTTGACCTTCGGTGTCTTTCGCAGCAGTTCGTCCGCGCGCTCGATGTCGTTTTCGATGTCGGTCATGGCCGATGGCAGCCGGTCGATGGCGTGCTGAATGTCGCTGGCCGCGTTGTCCACCGCGTCGAGCAGCGCGCGCGCCTGGCCCAGCGCCGACTCGGCGGCGCGGACGGCGTCGACCAGGCGGGCCTGCTGCCCGCTGATGGCTTGGACGGCCAGCTCACGGGCGCTGGTGATGTTGCGGTCGGCGAAGGCCAGCCGCTCCTTGGCCGCGGTCACATTGCCGGACACCGAAGTCAGTGCAGCCGCGCTGAAGTCGTTGTGCAGCGCGGCAAGTCGTTGTTCGGCCGGCGTAATGCGGGTCGTGAGTTCCACGTATCGCTGCGTCAGTGAGTCCAGGCGGGTGGGGGCGTTGATCACCAGATCGCGCAGCTTCTCGAACGCCTCGGTTTGCGACTCCAGTTCGCGGTCGGCGCGCGCCGCCGAGACGATCACCTGGGTGAGTAGCTCACGGCGCTGCGCCGGCGTCTCGGGCGTGTCGTCGTCGAGTTGTTGGCGAATCGTGAAGGCTTGGGACAGAGCGGCTTTCGCGTTGGTCACGGCCTGGGTGAACGGCTGGGTGCGGTCGGCGCCGAATTCCGTGACCGCCAGGTCCAATTCGTTGGCGCTGGTGCGTAACGCGTTGTCGACGTCGACCACCAGTTCGCGGGACAGGTCGTCGAGTGTCTGCGGGGAGACCGCGGCCAGCGCGTCGGCGTCGGTGGGGTCGATCAGGCGCGCCGCCGCCAACGCGGCGGCGCGGCGTCGCCGGCCGCGATAACGCATGACCAGCAACAGGATTGCCAATGCGACGACAATGCCCGCCAGCACGGCCAGCAGTGCGACCCGGCCCGAGGAATCCGGCGAGGTGTCGAGCCCGTTGGCCGCCGCGACGGCGGCGCCGCTCCAATCGCCGTCGTGCAATGCGGGCTCGATCTTGTTGCGCCGCAACTTGTCGACCTGATTAGCGGTGACGCTCTTGATCGTGGAGGGCACCAGGAAGGCGTATTCACGACTGTTGGTGCCGACGGCCAGTATCGTGTCGTAGGCGCCCAGGTCGCTGCTGGTCACCGTGCGCTGTGCCCACCCGGCCGCGCTCTGCCCGGAAAAGTTGTCGACGTAGACCACCCACAGCCGGATGTGCCGGTCGGTGTACAGCTTGTCGAGCGCCGACGTGACCGCCGCGCGCCCGGAATCCGACAGGGCCCCCGCGTTGTCGGTGATGTAGTCGGCCAACCGGAACGGTGGTTGCGCGCCGGCGCCGGGCGCGAGCAGCAGGCCGCCGCCGAAGCCGACCGTGAGGATCGTCGCGATCACGGCGATCAGGCGAGCGGTGCGCATAGGGCCAATCTAGCCCCGTGACGATGCAGGCCAGTAGGCCTGCGGAGGAGTGGGGCGGTCAGGCGCAGCGCGGCGGCGACACGGGCCAGTACGCCTGAGTCGAGCCATACTTCGGCAGGCATTCCCTGGCAGACTGTGCGTCGGTGACCGGGAATCAGCGCGACCCCTACGACGACTTCGACCGTCAGCGACGGGTGGCCGAAGCGCCCAAGACTGCGGGCCTGCCGGGCGCCGAGGGGCAGCACCGCACCGACTTCGCCCGCGATCGGGCGCGGGTCCTGCACAGCGCCGCGCTGCGCCGACTGGCCGACAAGACCCAGGTCGTCGGGCCCCGAGAAGGGGACACGCCGCGCACCCGGCTGACGCACTCGCTCGAGGTCGCCCAGATCGGGCGGGGGATGGCGATCGGGCTGGGCTGCGACCCCGACCTGGTCGAGCTGGGGGGACTGGCCCACGACATCGGCCATCCGCCCTACGGACACAACGGCGAACGCGCGCTCGACGAGGTCGCGGCGGACTACGGCGGCTTCGAGGGCAACGCCCAGAACTTCCGGATCCTGACCAGTCTGGAGCCGAAAGTCCTTGATGCACAAGGAAATAGTGCAGGTCTGAACCTGACGCGCGCGTCGCTGGACGCGGTGACCAAGTACCCGTGGCCCCGCGGCGAAGGGCAGCGCAAGTTCGGGTTTTACGACGACGACCGCGAGCCGGCCGCCTGGGTTCGGGCGGGCGCACCGCCGGGCCGGATGTGCCTGGAAGCGCAGGTCATGGACTGGGCCGACGATGTGGCGTATTCGGTGCACGACGTCGAGGACGGTGTGGTGTCCCAACGCATCGACTTGCGGGTGCTCGCCGACGAAGACGAGGCCGCCGCGCTGGCCCGATTGGGCGAGACCGAATTCTCCCGGGTGCGCGCCGACGACTTCATGGCGGCGGCGCGACGGCTCTCCGCCCTGCCCGTCGTCGCCGCCGTCGGCAAGTACGACGCCACGCTCGCGGCTTCGGTGGCGCTCAAGCGGTTGACCAGTGAACTGGTCGGCAGGTTCGCCTCGGCCGCCATCGCCACGACCCGTGCGGCGGCCGGTCCGGGCCCGCTGGTGCGCTACCGGGCCCAGTTGCAGGTCCCCGACCTGGTGCGCGCCGAGGTCGCCTTGCTGAAAATCCTGGCGCTGCAGTTCATCATGTCCGATCCACGCCATCAGGAAACGCAAGCCGGGCAGCGTGAACGCATCCATCGGGTGGCGCACTGGCTGTATGCGGGGGCGCCCCGAACGCTGGACCCCTTCTTTGCTGCGGCCTTCAACACCGCGGCCGACGACGCCGCCCGATGGCGCGTCATCGTCGACCAGATCGCCTCGTACACCGAGGGCCGGCTCGAACGGATCGACACCCGCCAGGCCGGTCCGTAGTCACCGGTTGGCACCAAGTCGTCCGGTCCGGGAATCGGCGGGGCCGCGGCGAGTTAGGCTGCCCGACATGACGAAATTCAGCGGCTCGCCCTTTGTGGCCTCCTTCTTGATGGGGCTCCCCGTCGTCGCCATGACCGCCTGCAGTTCACCGCAGCACGCGAGCACCCAACCGGGCACCACCCCTCCGGTGAAGAGTGCCGCCCCGACGTCCTCCGGCGAGGCGACGACCCCGGCGCCCGCGGCCGGCTCGCTCAGCGCGGAACTGAAGACGCCCGATGGCCGTTCGGCGGCCACCGCGACCTTCGACTTCACCGGCGGATACGTGACCGTGACGGTGAAGACGGTGGCGCCCGGCATCCTGGCGCCCGGTATCCACGGCCTGCACGTGCACGAGATCGGCAAGTGCGAGCCCAACTCGGTGGCCCCCACCGGCGGTGCGCCCGGCAACTTCTTGTCCGCCGGCGGCCACTACCAGGCCCCCGGACACACCGGTAAGCCCGAAAGTGGCGACCTGGCCTCGCTCGAGGTCCGTCAGGACGGCTCGGCGTACCTGGTCACCACCACCGATTCGTTCAACCGGGACGACCTGCTGGCGGGCAACAAGACCGCGCTGATGCTGCACGGCGCCCAGGACACCGAGAACGCGATGGACCGGATCGCCTGCGGTGTCATCGGTACCGGCTAGCGTCCGCCGTCGCGACTTAGACTGAGCCGATGTCAAGCCCGGCAGGTTCACGCGCGGAGGGCGATGGCCGTGCCCGGGGTCGGGGCCGGATCCCCGATCGCGACATCGCCGCCATCCGCGACCGGGTGCGCATCGACGAAGTCGTCGGCGACTACGTCCAATTGCGGCGTGCCGGCGCCGATTCGCTCAAGGGCCTGTGTCCGTTTCACGACGAGAAGTCGCCGTCCTTCCACGTCCGCCCCAACCACGGCCACTTTCACTGCTTCGGCTGTGGTGAGGGCGGCGACGTGTACGCGTTCATCCAGAAGATCGAACACGTCAGCTTCGTCGAGGCCGTCGAACTGCTCGCCGACCGGATCGGCCACACCATCAACTACTCCGGCCCGGCGACCAGCGTGCAGCGCGACCGCGGTAGTCGCAGCCGGCTGGTCGCGGCCAACGCTGCCGCGGCGGAGTTCTATGCGGCGGCGTTGGAATCCGCGGAGGCCGCACCGGCCCGCCAGTACCTGACCGAGCGGAATTTCGACGCCGAGGCGGCCCGTCGCTTCGGATGCGGCTTCGCGCCCTCGGGCTGGGACTCGCTGACAAAGCACTTGGTGCGCAAGGGATTCGAGTTCAAGGAGCTGGAAGCGGCCGGCCTGTCACGGCAGGGTCGGCGCGGACCGATGGACCGTTTCCATCGCCGGTTGCTGTGGCCCATCCGCAGTTCTGCCGGTGAGGTGATCGGCTTCGGCGCCCGGCGGCTCTTCGACGACGATCCGATGGAAGCCAAGTACATCAATACGCCCGAGACGCTGCTGTACAAGAAGTCGAACGTGATGTTCGGCATCGACTTGGCCAAACGCGACATCGCCAAGGGGCATCAGGCCGTCGTCGTCGAGGGCTACACCGACGTGATGGCGATGCACCTGGCCGGGGTCACCACCGCGGTGGCATCGTGCGGCACCGCGTTCGGCGACGAGCACCTGTCGATGCTGCGCCGGCTGATGATGGACGACAGCTTCTTTCGCGGCGAACTGATCTACGTGTTCGACGGCGACGCGGCCGGGCGGGCCGCCGCGCTCAAGGCCTTCGGCGGAGAGCAGAACCTCGCGGGGCAGTCGTTCGTGGCCGTCGCGCCCGACGGCATGGATCCCTGTGATCTGCGGCTGAAGTCCGGCGACGGCGCGCTGCGCGATCTGGTGGCCCGGCGAACGCCGCTGTTCGAGTTCGCGATCCGTTCGGCGCTCGCCGAAATGGACCTGGACAGCGCCGAGGGCCGGGTCGCCGCGCTGCGCCGCTGCGTGCCGATGGTGAGCCAGATCAAGGACCCCACGCTGCGCGACGAGTACGCCCGCCAGCTGGCCGGGTGGGTCGGCTGGGAC
>NZ_QMEV01000020.1 GCF_003284935.1 Mycobacterium colombiense | reverse complement strand
CCATGGTGACATCCTTCCAGCCTGCCCACGCCGGGCAAGCCATCTCAGTTGTCACCTACTCGTGCAGCAGACCCTCTCCTACGATCACCACCAGGCTGTGAGGGGGAGTGATGAAGTTCAACGAGGCGCGAGCGCTGCAACTGCTGCGTGCCGGCTCGGGGATACCGTCCGCACAGTTTCGCGACGGCCAGGATGAGGCCATCAGGCACGTCGTTGAAGGCCGGGGTCGCCTCCTAGTTGTGCAGAGGACCGGCTGGGGAAAGAGCTTCGTCTACTTCATCGCAACCAAACTGCTGCGTGAGGCGGGGTACGGACCTGTTCTGTTGGTGTCTCCGCTGTTGTCGCTCATGCGCAACCAGATCGAGGCGGCCCGGCGCATGGGATTGGTGGCTGAAGCCCTTCATTCTGAGGTTTCTGACAGCGATCGACAGCAGATTGAGGCGGCGTTTGTGGCGAACGAGATCGATATCCTCCTCGTGACTCCGGAGCGGTTCTCGAAGCCTGAGTTCACGGCTAATGTGTTAGCTCCGGTTGCAGGAACGATTTCGCTATTGGTCGTTGACGAGGCGCATTGCATATCGGACTGGGGTCACGACTTCCGTCCGCAATACCGATTGATTGGACGGATCATCAGCGTCCTTCCTCCGAATCTTCGAGTGTTGGCCACGACTGCGACCGCCAATGATCGTGTCATGGCGGATCTCGAAGTTGTGCTAGGTCCAAACCTCCACGTCATTCGTGGCGAACTAAGCCGCAACTCTCTAACTCTTCAGTCGATAGTCCTGCCCACTCAGGCGGCCCGGTTAGCGTGGCTCGCCGACCAACTGCAAGCAGTCAAGGGCAGCGGCATCGTGTACACCCTGACAGTTCGCGACGCTTATATGGTGGCCGAGTGGCTTCAGAGCCGAGGCATCGCTGTGGCGGCATATACGGGCAAGTCCGGACCTGAACGCGAGAGCCTCGAGCAGGCGCTTCTCAGCAACGAGATCAAGGCACTTGTGGCAACGACAGCGCTTGGCATGGGCTTTGACAAGCCCGACCTTGCCTTCGTAATCCACTTCCAAACGCCGGGGTCTGTCGTCGCCTATTACCAGCAGGTCGGTCGTGCTGGCCGTGCGATCGCCTCGGCGTACGGCGTTCTCTTGAGCGGAACAGAGGACGCTGATATTACGGACTGGTTCATCGGAAGCGCATTTCCCAGCCGGGATGAGGTCGAAGAGATCCTTGACTGCCTTGAACGCAGTCCAGATGGATTGTCGACGGCGGAGCTAACGACTCTCGTGAACATCCGCAAGGGCAGGATCGAGAAAGCGATCGAGTTGTTGAAACTCGAGTCTCCACCGCCGATCGCAACAGTCGGAGGCAAGTGGCAGTTGACAGCGTCGACGCTCAGCGAAGAGTTCTGGGATCGCGCTGACCGGCTGACCGAGCTGAGACGGCAAGAGCAACGTCAGATGCAGGAGTACGTGAACTTGCCGTTCGGGGAGCACATGCGATTCCTCATTGACGCCCTCGACGGCGATGCCGAGGCCGTACCTCCTCCCGGAATGCCGCCGCTATCGACTGACGTCGACCCTGACATTGTTCAGGAAGCGGTGTCGTTCTTGAGGCGCACACATGTGCCTATCGAGGCCCGCAAGAGGTGGCCAGCTGGAGGGCTGCCCACGTATGGCCTACGAGGCAACATCCCGGCAAATCGCCAGGCGGACGGTGGCCTCGCGCTATGCCTATGGGGTGACGCCGGGTGGGGGGCTCTTGTACGCATGGGCAAGTACCAGGACGGGCGCTTTGCCGACGAGTTGGTCGAGGCGTGCGTCACAATGGTTCATGAGTGGTCTCCGCAGCCGCAACCGGCGTGGGTGACTGCCATGCCATCAATCAACCACCCGGACCTGGTCCCGGATTTTGCGAGACGTCTGGCCGCCGCGCTAGGCCTTCCGTTTCGCCTAGTCCTCTCAAAAACAGCCGCGAGACTCCCTCAGAAGGACATGAACAATAGTGCGCAACAAGCGCGGAACGTCGATGGGTCGCTGGGCATCGACGATGCCATTGTTCTACCCGGTCCAGTGCTGCTAGTCGACGATATGGTCGACTCGCGGTGGACGATGACAGTCGCAGCATGGAAATTACTGAATGCGGGAAGCGGGCCGGTGCATCTCTTGGCGCTTGCTAAATCGGGCGGCGACGAATGACAGACCCGTTGTCTCCGAACACCGAGGCAATCCTATTGCTCACCGCTCCGCTTATTGCTGGGAAGGGTGAGGCATCACCTGACTTGCTGTCGCCGGGTCTTTACAACCGGCTGGCACGTCACCTACAAGGATTGAAACTTGAGCCCGCTGATCTGACTGGTCAAGACGGTCCTAAAATTGTACGCAGCTGCGCGCAAGTCGTTGAGGTGGCTCGTCTCGAGCGACTCCTGGGACGCGGATTCCTAATGGCGCAGGCAGTCGAACGGTGGCATGCGAGGGCCATATGGGTCGTCAGCCGCGCCGACCACAAGTACCCGCGGCGGCTGAAGTCGCGCCTGAAAGCCGATGCGCCCGCGGTCCTGTACGGGTGCGGAGACATCTCATCGTTAGATGCAGGCGGGCTTGCGGTTGTGGGATCGCGCCACGTCGATGACGCGCTCATTCAGTACACACAAGCCGTTGGTGCGCTCGCGGCGCACTCACACTGCGCGATCGTGTCAGGTGGGGCGAAGGGCATAGATCAGGCAGCCATGCGTGGCGCTCTGGATGCCGGCGGCAGAGCAACCGGTGTCCTCGCCGACGGACTCGAAAAGGCCGTGGTGAATCGTTACAACCGCGACATGCTGTTGGCGGGCCAGCTGATTTTGACTTCACCATACGACCCTGCGTCCGGATTCAATGTTGGAAATGCCATGCGCCGCAACAAATTTGTCTACGCATTGTCCGACGCATCGCTGGTCGTCAGTTCGGATCTGAACAAGGGGGGGACATGGGCGGGTGCGGTGGAGCAACTCGACAAGCTGAAGCTGGTCACCGTCTTTGTTAGGTCGACAGGCCCTCAGTCTGCTGGGCTGGATGCGCTCGCCGACAAAGGTGCGCACCCATGGCCCAACCCGCAGAACACCGATGAGCTTGAGTCCGTGCTTCGCAAGACCCCCACATCTGTTGAACGGACACAACCAGGGTTGCCTTTCTCTACGGCTGATGCAGACCCGAGTTTGGCCAGTAGCGAGGAAGCTGAGGAGATCCCGATCGCACTCGACGCCACATCTTCGGCTCGGGGTGATACCACGGCTGTATCGGTGGAGTCTGGTTCACCGCCTGAAAGTAGTCGACGCCAAACAAAATGTGACGACAATCGCACTGCCCGGTTGGCGGATCAGCTGCTCGAGACTGTGCGTGATGTCGTTCGCACCCTCCTCCAAAGTCCTATGAGTGTGGAAGACGTTGCGGCGGCGTTAGATGTCTCCAACTCCCAAGTCGATGTTTGGTTGCGACGGCTGCTCGCCGAAGGTGTTATTGAGCTGTGTTCTGGCGGCGAAGGATTCGTTGCGAAATGTATAGAGGAGACGCCTTCGCTGTGACGAAGCGCAACCGCGGATTCGTTTCTGCTCAGGGCCTCATGAGTCCTGAGTCACAACAGACTCCGCACAGGTTTTGGTGTTTCTTGGTTACTCCGGGTCGCCAGGGCGGGTAGAGCGTCAACAATTTGCATCGTTTCTAGGCTGACTGTCACGATCCTCGCCAGAAGGTCAAGGATGTAGCGGGGCTCGCCCACCTCGCGACTCCATTCGTTAGGGTCGTTCGCAATCTTTGACGCGTTGTCGACATCCACTTTGTAGCGCTCAATGATCCATTCAACTGCTGACCTCGCGCCCAACATGTAGCGATATGCTCCCGCCGGGACACCCATGAGGGTGACGTTTGCGTTGTACCTGATGGTTCCGCGGTCAGCTACGAGCTTCTTGGTCTCGGGATCACGGATTTTCGCGAAGGCCATCTTGGTGACCGCGAAATATTGGTACGGGTCACCGACGGGCTGACCGTCTAAACCCTCTAATGGATACGGGTCAACTGTTTCATAACCGAGGTGCAGTTCAAGAAGTGCGCTTCCTGCTTCGATAAAAGGAATAGGGTTGTCTACGAGCGGAATCCGCGGTTGCGATCGCTTTAAATCTGCGGCATAGGTGGTGCGGTATTCCTGCGAATGAAGGAGGCCATAGATGTAACTAAATAAATCATCTTTGGTCAAATCGTGACCAGTGGCATCCCTAAACTTTCGGAGAGAGTCATCTGTGATGTTATCAATTCTTAGCAAGCCGTCGATTGCTTTGGACGTATCGGCAACATCGAGGGTGTCATCTGCCTGTAGATAGGACCACCTCGGAAGGAACTGTCCTCCTTCGGATCCCCAGAGATTGAGGTCCGGAATTGAATCGACAGCTAACGCGCTAAATGGCTTTGAAGCACCTTGCCCCGTAATGTATATACCCACATTACTATTCTGCAGTGACGGAAAAAAATCCCTTGCGATCCGCGGCCGATGCGACCAGGTCAGGTCGGAATATAGGTGGGTCCGTTGAAACGGACGGTAAATGGCCTGGCGGGCGGGCGCTTTGACGAAAGAGATGTGTTGTCTGCGAGTCAGGGCGGCTTCCAGTGAGGATGACCACTTTATCCGAGACGCGTCGTTTATTCTATTGCCTGCCAGCGCTTTCTGGTATGTCTCGTTGGCGATTTTCATTGATGACTCGATAGTTGACAGGCTGAAATTGTAAACCCACGCGTCTCGACTAGTGCCGAGTCCATTCGAGATGGATGCGAAAATTCCAGTTTCGCCGTCTTGTGTGCTTATCGGAACAAAATTCTCGAATCCTTCGGTGAGGTGACTAAGCCAGCCGCCCTTCGAATCACTGAGCAGCAACGAGGAATCGAAACCTGCTATCGATCGCGCTGCAGAGAGTTTATTAAGTTTGGCCTCGCGAGAAAGAAAATCACCAATGTCAACGTAGTGAATGCTTGCTGGCGTAGATCGGTTTGGATTCTTGACCAAGAGTGTGATAGCGACGGAGGCCTGACTCCCTGTCCCGAAAACCTTCCCACCTTCTTTGCGCCAGTCTGCAGATTTTTGATTGCCGCGAAGGTTGACGATGTAGATTGACGAAAATTCATCGACGAGGGATAGGCGCATGCCATCTGCGGTATTGGACTCTAGGAATCCACCATTTGTAACATAGGCAACGATCCCTCTTTCTTTAATCCGAAGGCTAGCCCATTTTATTGCGCGGATGTAACTGTCGTAAAGCGAGTTCTTATTCTTTGCCGTCGAGCGTGCGGCGTAAGTATCACGTATGGAACTATCTAGACCTGGATACGACGTGTTGGCATTCGCATCGTTAGCGGACGACTGCTTGGCAGAGTAGGGCGGGTTGCCAACGATGACGGTTATGGGGAGTGACTTGAGGTGTTCGAGACGTTCGTTGTTCTCCGGGAAGACGTCTAGGTCGGGTGTGTCGTCGTCTTCCCAGGATTGGAAGGTGTCTGTGAGGATGAGCCCGGGGAAGGACTCGTAGGTTGTGTCGGATTGTCCGTCGCGTTGGAGCCCGAGGAATGACGTTTCGATGTTGACAGCGGCAATGTAGTAGGCCAACAGCAGGATTTCGTTGGCGTGCAGTTCTTCTGTGTATTTACGGGCGAGGTCTTGTGGTGTGATGAGGCCGCTTTGGAGGAGTCTCACGATGAAGGTGCCCGTGCCGGTGAAGCCGTCGAGGATATGAACGCCTTCGTCGGTGAGGCCTTGGCCGAACTGGTCGCGCAGGATCTCGTCGGCGGAGTGCAGGATGAAGTCGACGATCTCGATCGGGGTGTAGACGATTCCGAGTTTGTCGACCGTCTTTTTGAATGCCGTCGAGAAGAATGTGTCGTAGAGCCGGACGATGAGTTTTTGGCGGCCTTCAGCATCGGTGACGTCGGCGACTTTGCGGCGCACCGAGTCGTAGAACTTCTGCAGCGACTCGTTTTCGGCGTCGAGGTCGTGTTGATCGAGCACGGCGAGCATGCGCTCCATCGTTTGGGCCACCGGATTGTTGTCCAAGAACTCATCGCCGGCAAACAGCGCGTTGAACACCGGCCGAGTGATGAGGTGTTGGGCGAGCATGTCGATAGCGTCGGATTCGGTTAAGCCGTCGTTGAGGTTACCTCGCAGACCTTGAAGGAACGTGTCGAATTCCTCGCGAACCCCGGTGGCGGGATCCTTGAGAAGGGCTGTGATGCGGGTGATTTGACGTTGGGCGATGTCGGCGACGTCCTTGGCCCAGTCGGTCCAGTACTCGCGTGAACCGACCTTCTGCACGACCTTGGCATAGATGGCGTCGCGCCAAGCGTCGAGGTCACGGAAGATGAGGTCGAGTGCACCTTGTTCTCCGCCATCGGTGTAGTCCTTGACACCGATGACGTTGACCTTGGTGTCGCGGGCCTTGGACAGCGCGATCCGGTTGACGAGTGCGTCGAAGCGTTCATCGTGCGCTCTAAGGGCCTGCAACACTTCCCACACCGCGGCGTAGCGTTTGTTGTCCTTGAGCGCTTCTTCCGGTGTCATGCCGGCGGGGATGCCGATCGGCAGGATAATGTAGCCGAACTGCTTGCCGCTGGCGTCGTCCTTGCGCATCACGCGGCCCACGGACTGGACGATGTCGACGACAGACTTGCGGGGCGAGAGGAACATGACCGCATCGAGTGCAGGCACGTCGACACCTTCGGATAGGCACCGGGCGTTAGTGAGGATGCGGCAGGACCCTTCGGACGGTTCGTCTTTGAGCCAGTCGAGTTTTGTGTTGCGTTCCAATGCATTCATCGTGCCGTCGACGTGCTGCACGCTGCACCTCAATGGTGAGGAGCCATCGGAGTTCTCCTGGTCGGTGGCGCCAACGTAGTGATCGGTGACGGACTGGAAGAGCTCCTCAATTTTCTTGGAGTCCTTGATGTTTCCCGCGAAGGCGATCGCGCGGCGCATGGGTCGTGAATCGGGTTCAAAGGAGTGTTCGACCTTGCCGCGCTTGGCCAGTCCGTTCCAGCACCCAACGATCTTCGCGGCATCATCGAGATGCAGCTCGTTGCCGTCATTCGACAGCAACTGCTGAAAGGTCCGTGCCACCGACTCCTCGTCGACAGTGAGGACGAGCACCTTGTAGTCGGTGAGCAGGTTGAGTTCGACCGCCTCACCGAAGCCGAGGCGGTGGAATTCAGGACCGTACAGTTCTTCGTTGTCCATCGACGCCAGGATCGCATTGGCCTCGCCGGCCTTCGTCTTGGACGAATCGTCGTAGATCCGCGGGGTGGCGGTCATGTAGATCCGTTTGGCCGCAGGAAGATACGTATTCTTATGTACCCGCACGAACGCCGACTCATCCTCGCCGGCGAGCGTCGTTCCCGTGGTTCGGTGCGCCTCATCGGCTACGATCAGATCGAACTGTTGGCGACCCTTCTGTGCCTGAGCCACGATGTCGATGGACTGGTAGGTCGCGAACACGACGGTCATTGCCCTCTCGTCAGCCTCCGCGTCGGCGAACCGATCCTGAAGAACCTTGACGTTGGTCGTGGCGGGCAACGCAAGGTCTGTCACCGAGATGTCTTCGAAGGCATCGTTGCCGGTCTTGCGGGCAGTCGACTTGGGATCCGAACAGACCGCGAGCGGCCGCAGCGGAAGGTCGGCATTAGACACCCACTCGCGCACTGTCTGAGACAACAAGCTGATGCTCGGCACGAGGAACAGAACCTTCCCGCCCGCACCGACGGTCTCCTCAGCCAACTTGAGGCTGGTGAACGTCTTACCCGTCCCGCACGCCATGATCAACTTGCCGCGATCATGGTCGGCGAAGCCATTCTTGACTTTGTCGATGGCGACGCGCTGATACGGGTGTGGCACCTTCTTATCCGCGAGCCGAAGCTCTTCGGGTTTGTCGAGCGAGAACCATCCCCAATCGACGCGGGAGTTCTCGAGATCTGACAGGCCGACCCGACGCACTGGGACGGCCTGGCCCCGGATTGCGTCCTCGGCATTGGTGCCCCACTTCTCCGTGGTCGAGAAAATGATCCGCTCTTTGAATCCCTCCTTCCCTGACGCGGATAGGAACGAATCGATCATCGGCTTGGACACCACTGTTTGTGGCGCGAAGAACTTGCACTGGATCGCGACCAGATCACCTGTATTGCGATCCTTCGCGACAAGGTCAATCCCGGTGTCGTGTTTGCCCTTATTGCCGGGGTACTCCGACCACAGGTGCACATCGCAGAGCTGATCACTCCACACGGGATCGACCTGCAGGTAACCCTTCACTAGACGCTCGAACTTCGAGCCCTTGTCTGACTCCGACAAAGAGGTCCGACGCAGTTCGTCCAGAATTTCGTAGATCGAGGAGGTCATGGGCTCCATTCCTACCCCAAGACGGCGACACATTCGATGACTGAGTCGTCGAACTACGAGCCGATGTCGGTAGCTCGGCATATTCTTGGTCGTCGCAGATTTAGGGGTGGGTGTAGGTGAGTTCGTTGATCTCGGGGGGCGGTGGCAGCGCCGTAGCAGCCTCGGCGCACGCATCATGTGAGCGATTTCGTCGTACTGACTCACTTCTGACCGGCGTAACTCGTCGCGCCTTGGCGAGGCTAGCGGGCTTTCCCGACTCCGGCGGCCGTATACCCGAGGCTCGATGGGTCCGGGCGATGACCTTCGAACGTCTCGTGCATGCCGATGCGTTCGTGGCCCAGTTGCTGACGCGTGCCGTTGGCTTGCTGGGACTCGACCGCCCGAAACAGGTGCGACGGTATGACGGTGGCGACTCCGTGGCGACCACCCTCAAGGTGCTTGGCCAAGCGAACCTCAAAGCAAAATTCGAGGATGAGGCGAGCATGATCACTCGTCTTGCCATTCCGTTCTTGGATCTGGAGAACGACCCGCGCGCGACGCCGATCAGGCCTGATTTCGCCATCGTGTGTCCGCGAGAACGCGCCGGGAGGATGGTCGGTTCGTGGCTGATTATGGGCGACGCGAAGGACTACGAACGGGTGCGCTCTCGGATCGACGACGTCCGCATCCTGAAGGGCTTTCTGCAGGTCGCACTGGGGGCAGAATCCGCAGCACGGTGGTCGAAGCTTCCAAAGGGAATGGAAGTCCATCAATACGGTGCACTCGCGGTTCCCCGCAACGCTTACCTACGGCCCGAAGCAATCGTGGAGGATCTCGCTGACCACCGGGCCGAAGTGCGCGCTCGCGCTAAGGAGCGACTTGAAGCGATGCGAGAGCTCGATGGTGAGGTCGTCGACGCCGACGAACTGCTTGACTACATGAGCCATATCGAGGCGACATTTAACCCGCGGACGTGTTCGACATGCAACCTGTTTGGATATTGCCGCGACGAGCTAAGGCGCTCGGAAGAACCAGGAGCCGTCTTAGTCGAGATCGGGGTAGATCTACCTGTCCGACCTGCCGTCCTTGGCCTGGTTGACGGGAGCGGTGAGGTGGGGCAAGCGTCGGCGCGGGTCATGGCCAACGTGCACGCGACAGTGACCGGAATGCCAGAATGGACCGGCCGACGTCGCATCGATCCTGCTGGTCTTCCTGGCTCGATCAACATCGTCTTGTTGAAGTCAGACTCGGCTGCGCTCGGAGTGCACGGAATCGCGCTGCAACGAATCGATGGCACTGGCCAGGAGCCTTGGGAGCGCGAAGCGTTTCTCAGAACAAATGAGAACCAGACGCGACATCGGATCATGAACCTTGTAGGCGCAGCCGTGCGGGACGCGCTGGCCGCCGGGCATCATCCGGTCCACATAGCCGTGCCGGATCCGCCGACCGCTGATGTGCTCGTGTCCATTGCGGATTCTCTCGCCGGCATAGAACTCAGCCGACTGCGATGGACGCGCGATGAAGAGCAAGGCCGTCCTCTGCTCACTTTCGATGGCGAGCCGGCCACGATGCCGACGGCGCTAAGTGACGACGCGCGGCTCGCGGTCAGCTTTCTTTTGGAAGAGGACCGCGCACGTGCCCTTGCCCTACGCCGGCCGGTAGTCAACATTCGGGAGACGTTGGCTAACCACGTCGTCGCAGGAGGACCCGCCTTCGATTCTGGCCGCCTTGACTACCTCCTTACCTGGGCGGAGGCCACGACGCCCCTGGATCACCGAGCGGTGTCCGATGCGATCGCGGACTCGTACCACACGCCTGGCGCAAGGCTTTCGACAGCAGCCTCCGATGCGCTTCATCGTGAGGCGAGGCCCAGCGAGGGTGACGAGGCCCGTTACCGAGATCTCGTTGACGAGGCTCTCGACTATCGCATCGACGTTGTCGAGCGAACGTTGGCCCTGCTCGCCGGCGTTGAGGATTCCAAGCTTCGGCATGTGCACCGACGACTAGAGGCTGATTCCCAGGAGGTCTGGGGTCGGCGCCGAGCACTCGAGGCGTCCGATCTGGTGCGGTTTGGACTCACTTACAGGTGGTGGCGTAACGCTCAGGTGGACATCCTCGAAGCTGACGTGACGTGCGCAGAACAGGTGACCGCGCTCGGTGACGTGGGCTACGCCACCGATCGCGCGAAGGACGCGGGGGTCCGTCAGCTCGCGATGGCAGTGGTCGTTGGACTGGATCCATTGCGGCTGAACGTTAGGTCGCGCCGCCTCGGGGAAGGGAAGAAGGTCGTAGCATTGCACGTCGCGGGACGCCCTGTCGTCGAGGAGGAGTCCACGACTGTGGTCGTGAATGCCGGCGCCTTCAAACTCGGGGGACTGTCGATCGGATTTCTTGCTAAGGACGACGAGCCAGACCTGGTGTGGACCCCGGTGGTTGGGCCGACAGTGTCGGTCGGTGACGAGGTCGTCCTCGCTGACGCAGAGTGGTTCAAAGGCGTATTGAAGAACGGACATGAACTGAATGTCAGCAGGCCGTCGCAAGACTCCAACGCCGCGCCCAAGCGCGACTGCACCCCGACCTCGTATGAGACGGACCCTGCCGCCCACTTGTGGTGTTGTCGATCCCATGCTCACGCGGAGGCCGAGCGTGCCGACGATGACGCTGCACGTCGTGAGCGCGGAGAGCTGAATCCTCAAACCTGGCCGCCGATAGTTGATGACGAGCGGTTCGACATCGCTACCTCAGATGACGAGATGACGGTTGCAGATGATGCGGGTTCTGTTCCCGACGACCTAACGATGGACGACTTGGAGTGACGTCATAGCCGTTCAGTTCGAACCACCTGGTGTGCAGCTAGCGGATGCGCTGCACCATGAGCTCGCCGCGCAGGGCAACACCGATGCCGCGGCGCAGGCGCGCCACGCGCTCATGCTCCGATTGAGCGGGGCTGAGGACTACGAGAAGGTGCTGCTGCGCGCGGCGGCGGGTGCTGGAAAGTCCTACGCGCTGGTTCGAATGGTGCACGAGGCGCTATCGAGTCCAAACTGCCTGCGGGTCGCGGTCACCGCCTTCAAGAACAAGCAAGTCAACGCTCTCGCCCGTCGCCTTGGATCGGAGATGGGACGCGATGCGGTATGCCTGTTCATCTCTGACAAACATCTTCCGAATTTGGACGACGATCTCGTCGCCGCTGTCACCCTCGCGCACCGAACGAGCGAGATCCCTGCGAGCGTGAAAGTGGTGATCTCTGTCGCAGCAAAGCTCGGCGTCTTTGGCGAAAGTCGCAGGCTCGCAGATCATCTCGGTCCGGGTGCGAATGGCGAACGAACGTTCGACGTCCTCTTCGTTGACGAGGCGTGGGAGATGGCGCTCCATCTTTACGACAAGGTGCAGAAACTCGCCCCGGTGAGCTTCGGCGTCGGCGACGTCGGGCAATTGCCGCCCATAGACCCGAGCGCCAACCCATGGCGCGGCGACTCCAGGTACAACCCATACCGCGCCTGGCCGACGGCGTTCGAAGATCAACAGACGACCTTCGCCGTGGACTTGCCCGCTGTGTGGCGCCCTACCGCCGAGCAGCTACCGCTGTGGCGTGCGTTCTACTCAGACTGGGACCGGCTCGATTGCGTATGTGCTCCCGGCGACCGAACCATCGATTTGCCGGTCATGAGTGCTCGCGCGTCTGCCGTCTGGGCGGAGGTTGCAAGTGGGCGCCCGACTCTGCTGGAAGTCGAAGGTCTCGATGACCCAGAGGCTGCTGACATCGATCAGCCACTCCTGTCGGTCGTCGAGCAGCTTCTGGAAGAGCTTCTAGCGGGCGGTTTTACATGTCGTGAAAAGACGTACGACGTCGATGGACGCCCTGCCGGAGACAACGTCGTGTCATCCGCAGACGAGCAGCGCAGTGACCCGTTGGTTGTCGTGCTCGCTACTCGCAATCAGGCCGTGGACGACGCGCAAGATATGGCGGATCGACTCATCGAAAAGTTTGAACTCCCCACCGGCGCCATTCAAGCGTCGACCGTCGATTCTTGGCAGGGGCAAACGAACCGTATAACAGTTGCCATCCACCCGTTGTCCGGCGCTGACCAGTTGGACGAGTTCAATTCCGCGTTCGGCCGGTTGGCTGTGACTTGCACCCGAGCTACGCATGGATTGTTGATGGGTCGCACGCGCTGGTTTAGACGATCTCTTGGCCGATGCTCCTGCACGCCCCGGTACACCTTTCGGTGAGCCTGGCACTAGAACGCTACCTCGTCAGACACATCAGAGGATCCTGGCGGCATTCTCACGCGGGACGATGTCAATGGCCTGACGCGAGTTTCCGTCCTGCACCAACCCCCGGCGGTCTTCGCGGGGAGTCGAGCCGAACCGTAGCTCCCGGTAGGGTCAAGAGCAGTTGTCGCAGACCGTTATTCCCTTCGCGGCGGCCGCGATGGGTAGTTCGAGAAAGCAAACGTCGCATAGAGCCCGCTGTCGGGGACATGAACATGCCCGGCAGCGAACACATTTCGGCTCACGACATTTTTGGCAAAGGTCCGCCGACGTTAAGTCTTCTTCGCACTCCGGGCAAGTCATTTCGTACGTGTCGTAGTCGTGGCGCGTACGCTGGGCTTGTTCAACGATCGCGAACACGAGACCACCTTCAACAGTGACGTCAATATTCACCGCGGTGAAAGCAGATCCGGAGCGATACCGAATGCCCTCGCCGCCTGAGAACCGATACGACCCATCGGTCCGCAACGCATGTTCCGCCGCAGATGCGATCGCTGGCTGAATGGTTCCCCGGCCCGGGTTATATGGCTCGCCAGTCGTCGCACCGAACCACACGCGCCCTTCGAGATCAGTCAGGAGAACTAATCTGTTACCCGACTGGCTCAAAGCGCGAGCCAGGCACGCGGTTGCTGATGCGGCAGTTCTGCGATATAGGTCGACGCAAGCCTGAGACGTCACTCCCGACGCGAAAGCACTACTCGCGGTTTCTTCGTCTATCAGCACGTCGGCGGCGAAAGCATCGGCGATTGATTCTTCTGCGTACTTGCTAGTCTGTTCGCCGAGCGCGGGTGCGACGTCGAAGCACCACTCTTCGTCGAAGGCGAGTAGGTGGTGAGCAACCTCGTGGAGCAGGGTGAAGTTGTCGCGGCGGGAACCCAGAGGGCGCCAACGAATAGTCGGTGGCTCGGGGTCGTAAGTGGCATCGATTTGACACAACCGAACTCTCGGCCGCGGGTCCTCAATAAAGACAACATCTTCCATCGTGCGATAGCCGCACGGGCGTCTAAATGGGCCACTTCTGCGGCTTCTGGATACCGGTGCTGGAACAGCATCCTCAAGCGTGGCAATGCCCAGTCGATCGTCGCCGAGCTTTTTCCAAATGCGGTCATTGCTGTAAAGGTGGGTCTTCATTCAAGAGATCTTGAACAGCTTGGTCCACTCTGGCCTCGACAGACACATCCCGGGAGCTTATCCGCGCCGCGCGTTGTGCTGCCTCCCAGACTTCGGCACGTGAAGTTGCTTCATCCACGTGGCGTCGAGCAGCTAGCTCGGTTATCTGCGCCTTGCGCCGTGGATGATCGATTGCAGCCACCTCAATCCCGGCCAGCGGACCGATCAGGGAGCCGGGTGCAACGTCATGCCGCCGCGCGATTGCGAGAACGAGATCAGCCGGCACTACCCGCTTGCCATCGAACATTGCGCGCGCGGAGGCCGGGGCAACTGAGGTTTGTGTGGCGATTTCGCGCATTGTTATGCCCTGCTCGACGAGGGCGTCGGGAGAGAACGGGCTTCGTCCGATTCTCGGCTCGGTCCACTCGATATCGCTCAAAGCGACGACGAAATCGCACACTGTTGCAAGAGCGTCTTCGGAGGTGGCATCGTCTCGTGCCCCGACAAGTTCGACGCCGGACGGGATGTCACCTTCGCCGCGAATTGCGGCGTGGAGGCCTCGAATCACTTTGTCCGAAATGGTCATTGGACGAATTCGGTGGGAGAGGAGAGCGTTCGACACACCGGCCTCCGCTTCCGGCCAGACGTTGAAATCGGCGGCCAACCCATCGACTTGGAGACGAAAGCAGGGTGCAGATGCGGCCAGGTGAACATCGGTCACCGGCCAGATCAATATGTAACCCTGTCGAACAGCCGCAATGAGTGCGAGCCCAAGCTCTTCACCATCCCATGCGAGCATCCACAGATCACCGACGCTTGGCATCGATGTATCTGCCTTGGCAGCTTCGATGACTGCTACGTCATTCTCGGTTAACTGCGGCAACAGTCTCAAAGGCGCCACTATTGCCCCTTCCGGCCGAGCAAATCGGTCATCTCCCAGAACCTTGCGAGATCCGCTGCCTCAGCTTCGGGCAGCAGGCCAAGGTACACGAAGTGTGGCGTGCCCCAAAACTTGCGTGAGATCGGGCGTTGGAATCGGTCTTGCCAGAATCCGTCCTTGGTGAAACTCAGGGCAGCATTTGCCGGTGACGCGACTGTTCTGGCGTCCTTCTCGGGATTGGTAGTCCGCCCAAGGGTCATCGCAACCCGTTCCAGTCGCTCGACGACCGCGCATGGCCGAGAGTTGCCCCCGTGCACATCACTGTTGACGGACGTGGACGGCGACGCTCGGTACGCTTCTCCTGGTTGAGGGTCGCCATCTGGCACGAGGGCCACGCTATCGGAAGTGTGTGACAGTTCAAGCGACTACCGCTCCGCCCTCTGGTGTGCGCCGGTTGCGCAAACAATCTGCGACGCTCCGCGGGGCTAATGTTTCCCGCCGTTAGTGATTGTCCTGGGATGCCCGATCCGCGGCGTGGTAGCAATCACGGTCAACGTGTCTATCGAAGGTTCAATTGTCCGCGGATACCGAGATCAATTCCACAAACACCCGAAATCTGTCGGATCCCCCTTCCATAATGGGACGGTCGTAGCCGCCGGCCGTTGCCGCGCGTGGGTCGCATGGGGTGAACGTACTCAGCTAGGGGGGAGCGTTGATGTTGGCTGACCAACAGTCCGACGAGGGAGTCTTGGTCCGCAAGGCGGTCAACCTCTTCACCTTCCTCGGGCGCACGCAGCAGCTGTTGGTCAAGCCGGTGCGAACGGTCGACGCCTTCGAGGAAGCGGTCTGGTTCAGCAACCTGCCACATCATTTGGCAGTCCGCAGCCGTCACGCTAGTGCAGACCTCGAAGCCGAAGACCCATTGTTGGAAGTTGACCGAGTCCCTCGGATCGACCCGCCAAGCCCACCCGCGTGGGTGGTCGAGTGGGTGAGCGGGCCGCTCCACGACGTCGGTCAGGAGCCATCACTGCGCGAGCAAATCTTCACGGATGTGCCCGAGAAGTGGCTATCGCCGGTGACAGATGAAGACGGGGAGTCCACGGACGCAGGGTCGACGGACGACGAACGCGATCAGCGTCGCGTACTCCTCGAGGACGTGCCGAAGGTCGCGCAGGCGTTTGCTGAGTGGATGCCGGTCTGGCGCGCTTGGGCGGAACGTGAGCGGGCGGATGCGGCGGCGCGAGACCTCTACAAGGACCTTTTCGCGATTTATCTGAAGTCGACTGACCACAGCGAAGAGTTCGAACTTGTCGTCGGCGTCGGGTGCCTCGCATGGCGGCCGGACGACCACGAACAGGTCCAGCGACACGTTGCAACCGCGCAGATTGCAATAACGTTCGACGAAGCATCGGGAAGGCTCAGCGTCCGCCAGGTTCCCTCACCCCAGTCCGTGGTCATCGAACTTGACATGCTCGACCCGAGCCTGGTCTCGTCCCCAGCCGCCATCGACGAGATCAGGGAGGTCGCCGGTGAGTATGCGGGACACGTCCTTGATATGGCGGCCGTCGGCGACATCTGCCGGCGCCTCATCTTTCGGCTCGACCCGGACGCGGTATACGACGACGACCTACAGGCTCCAACTGGTGTCGCACCACGGGGAGCATTCGCGCCAGCGCTGATCCTTCGTCGGCGCACTAATCGCGGGCTCGTCCAGATCTACGAGCAGATCGTCGCGCAGATCCTCGCGACCAACGACGTTCCCACCGGAGTGCTGCCCCTTGTCGACCCAGACCGTCAACCGGAGTCGTCTGAAACCACGACGCCGGGCGCAGTCGTCACGATCGACCAGGAAGACTTCCTGCCGCTACCAGTCAATGAGGCGCAGCGTCGCATCATCGATCGGGTCGACAAGACCGCGCAAACCGTGGTGCAAGGCCCACCTGGGACCGGCAAGACGCATACCGCCGCGGCGCTCGTTTCGCATCTCCTGGCGCAAGGCAAGCGGGTACTGATCACCGCACATACCGACCGGGCGCTCCGCGAGGTCCGTGCCAAGCTGCCCCGCGAGATCCAATCACTCGCCGTGTCGGTAATTGGCCAATCCCGATCCGATATGGCCGACTTGCGAACGGCCGTGGAGAATATCTCTCGTCGAGCTGACGAGTTCGAGCCCGACGAATCTCAGAAGGTTGTCGACCAACACTTCGCGAGACTCGACGCGCTTCGCCGACGACGAGGCGAAACCCATTCCCGGCTATTGGCGGTGCGCCAGCTGGAAGTCGAAACCCGCACGGATGGACCAGAAGCGGGAACGCTCGCAGCAATCGCGTACCGCCACCTGCAAGACGAGCCCCGATTCGATTGGATTGGGGACTTCGACATCGACCCGGATGGGCGCGGCGTGACTGTGTCGAACGCCGAGATCCGTCATTGGCGGCAGATCCTGGTCGATCAGGACGTAATCACCCATGAGGTGGAAGCGGCGGATCGTCTACCCGACTTGGTTCTCGTGCCGACGTCGGACTCGTTCACGACGATGGTGCTCCAGGAACGTCAGGCGAACGCGGCCAAGGAGCAATATGGCGCGCTCCTCACCCATGAGTCATTTGATTTTGTCAGGTCTCTCGATCCTGCATTGCGAGACCAGCTGCGGGAACGAGTGTCCGATCTCGCGGAGCGAGCCACTGCACTCGAGCAGCGCCATGAGACGTGGATGAACGAAGCCCTGCGCGACGTCCGAAGTGGAAGGCAGCAGACCTGGATCACGCGGTCGCAACAGGTGAATACCTTGGCGGCCAACGCAGCCGCCATCATCGATCGCCTTGGACCGACGACCACGGTCACGATCTCTGGCGACATCAGCGTGCACCAGCACGTAGCGAGAAGCCTTCTTGCTCACGTCGAGGCAGGCGGGAAGATCAAGGTTCAGGCAGACGGAACACCGAAGCTGGGTGCATTCACCTCGAAGACTGTCAAGCAAGCCGAAGGCTTCTTCAAGGATGTGAAGGTAAACGGTGTGCCTGCCGCCACCGTGGAACAACTTGCCGCTGTGATCAATTGGGTCGAGGCGAGTCGCACCATCTCCGCGATGGACCAAGCATGGCCCGTATCGGTGGAGATTCCCGCCGAGGACACGTTCGGAGAACAGGTTCAGTGGCATCGCACCGAGATCGATCAACTGAATAAGGTGCTGGCACTGGGCCAGCAACTCGACATCGACCGAGCGTGGTTCCAACAGCACTCGTTACCCGTTCCGAATTGGAACGACCTAGACGAGATTCGTCGCTATGCCACCCTGGTCGAAGCGGCGACGGCTACTGACGAAGCCGCCGCGGCATCACATCCAATCGACCAACTGGTCCGCCAGGTCAGTGAAGGCCGACCGCGGCCCAACCTCGTCCCCATCACCGCTGAAATCGTAAGCGCCATCGGCGAGCGAGACCTCGAAGGATACAACGTAGCCCGGGCTCGGCTTGAGCTTTTGCATCAAGTGGCGGAAGCGGTTTCAGAGCGAAACCGCATTCACACGGCATTGAAGGAATCTGCTCCAAGACTTGCAGCCGCGATCGTAGCCGACCCGGGGGCATCGGAGTGGGACGAACATCTCGCCCACTACGAAGAAGCGTGGCGTTGGGAGATGACGGGGCGCTGGATACTTGCGCAGGATGACGAGGACGTCAACGCCTTGAAGGTCAAGCTCACCGACATTGATCGCCAGATCCGGAACGAGGTGGAGCGCCTTGCTGCCGAACGGGCGTGGGCGCACGCTGTCGCACCAGGCCGGCTGACCGGCAGTGCGCGTGCAAATCTCACTCAGTACGCCCAACTTGTTGCCTCCCTCGGCAAGGGGACCGGCAAGTACGCAGCGAAGAAGCGCGCGGAGATCACCGAGGCGATGGATCGTTGCCGCCCTTCTGTTCCCGTGTGGATCATGCCCATCTACCGCATCGCAGAGCAGGTTCGAGTCCAGCCCAATCTCTACGACGTCGTCATCGTCGATGAGGCGTCACAGGCCGGTCTAGAAGCCTCGTTCCTTCAGTATCTGGCGCCGAAGATCGTCGTGATCGGAGACGACAAGCAGGTGTCGCCATCGGCAGTGGGCGTCGATCAGCAGCAGCTTCGCGATCTCGCCAACCAGTACCTCGCGACCGACCCGTACCGGGCATCGTGGCTGGATCCGAAGCGGAGCTACTTCGACGAGGCCTCAATGAGATTCGGCGGCAGGATCACGCTCATCGAACACCGGCGGTGCGTCCCCGAGATCATCGGGTTCTCCAACCGAATTGCCTACGAACCCGAAGGCATCCGCCTGGTTCCCGTTCGTCAGTTCGGGGCTGAACGATTGGATCCCATTCGAGTCGTCCATCTCGCGGACGGGTACGAAGCCGACAACAAGACGAACCCTGTCGAGGCTGACGCCATCGTCGATCAGATCAGGAAATGCTTGGCAGAGCCGCAGTACGACGGCAAGACAATTGGTGTTATTTCGCTGCTGGGGAAAGAACAGGCACGGCTAGTCGAGCACAAGCTCCTCGATGCTGTGTCACCGGAAGAGTGGACAGCCCGCGAACTACGGTGCGGTGATGCCTCGGACTTCCAAGGCTCCGAACGCGACATCATGTTTCTCTCGATGGTCAAGGCCCCCTCCGAAACGCGGAGAATGTTGGCGCTCACTGCTACCCAATACGTCCAACGCTTCAACGTCGCAGCGTCGCGTGCAAAGGACCAGATGTGGGTGTACCACTCGATGGCCCGGGAGGCCCTGACCAATACCGAAGACATGCGGTACCAGCTTCTCGATTACTGCTATGGCGTGGCCAATAGGGCGCGAGGCGACCGCGATGGCGCAGCGGTAGGTGTGGTGCCCGAAAACGTGCTCGTGGCTCCTTTCGAGTCGCTCTTCGAACAGCGGGTGTACAACCGCATCGTTGACCGTGGCTATACAGTCGAACCTCAGTACCATTCGCTTGGCTACAACATCGACCTCGTCATCATCGGCGCCAAGGGGAAACTGGCCGTCGAATGCGACGGTGACTTCTGGCACGGACCGGACGCATATGAGTCCGACCTCGCGCGGCAGCGTGAACTCGAACGGTGCGGTTGGGAGTTCTTCCGCATTCGAGAGTCAGTCTTCTATGCGGAGATGGGGGCGTCGCTTCGGAAGCTATGGGACACGCTTGACGAACTCGATATCCGAACTGCAGACTGGATCGATCCCAGTTTCGACAACGACGTATCGGACGCACTCGCCGAGGCGATCGACGACCTTCCGATCGACGAAGCGCTCGCAGACGTTCCCGCCGAAGGCGGCGTCCTCGGTGAGCTGAATTCGCTTATAGACCAGGATGTGCAAAGTGCTGCAACAGATTCGGCGGATGTAGATAACACAAGTTCCACTGATTCCGACCCGGAGTCTCGCCCGTCGACTGGCGGGCGACATCGCGCCGGCGAGTCAGTTGTCGAGCTCGAAATGTCTGAGGTTGGTCTGGAAGGTAATGAGGCGAGGACTGGTCTACAACATCCGACCGAATCACTAGCTCCAATTGCTGAGAGCCAGTTCGACATTGGCGATCCCGTGAGTTGCGATCACGATGCCCGTCTCCACGGAGCAACCCTCCGTCCCTACGTGGCGTTTGGCGAGAAGCTCCCCCCGGTGAACCAGTCGTCACTGAGCGACATGGAGGAGCACATCGTCCGAATCGTGGCCGCAGAGGGACCAGTGTTGGGGCACCGAATTCACAACGCCTATCGAGATGCTTACGGCGGTCAACGAGTTGGTAGAGAGATCGCTCGGCTCCTCAACCGCGCCATCTCAATTGCCGAGCATCACGGCTACATCGTGTCGGACAATCCACTGCACGATGCGGGCCTGAAGCCGCGGACGTTCCGCCTACCTAGCCAGCCCGAGGTCGTTCCCCGCGAGTTGGGTCCGAGGAGCCTCGATTTGATACCCCCCGCTGAACTTGTGCATCACCTAACGGATCTCTCGTTAGACCCCGATCTGCAGTCGGAGGAGGAGCTATTCCGCGCGGTATTGGACCGGCTGGGCCTCGTCCGTCTCACCGAGAATGCCCGGTCCGTGCTGGCGGCCGCGGCTGCGTTAGTTTCCGATGCGAGTCGGGAGTCATCCACAGCTATGCCAACATGAGCCGCCCGCGACACTCGATGGCTTGGTGGGAAGGGCCAAAATGCGATCCCTAGCGTCGACTAGCAGGGGACGCGTATGACTGCTCTGATCGCGTGGCTCGACGCATCGAGCGAAGATCAGCGGCGCATGCGGGAGATCGTCAACCTATTCAGCGAGCGTGAGAGCCGTGACGAACTCGGCATCGGCCAGGTTCGCGACGCGCTGAGCGACGCGCTGTGGCCCGGCACCTCAACCCTGTTCACTCGGGCTCGGTACTTCCTGTTCATCCCATGGTGCTTCCGCGCCGCGGCAGAAGCACGGAACGACATCGACAGGGCTGCGGCGCTCGCTGACAGGAACGAACGCCAATTGATCGCTGCGCTCAGGGCAGCCAACGAGACGGAAGGCGTGATTGGCGGCAACGTTGGAATGGCGGTGAAGAACCTGCCGTCCGCACTGTATTGGGGCGGGATGCGCACGCATGGCATCCTCAACGACCCCACAATGAGCAGGGATGACGCGATCGCTGCCGAGGTGGACCGCGTGCATTCTCGTCGCCCGGTAGCCGTTGAGTACCAGGATGACGTGGCGGCCTGGCACGGCGGTGGGTTTCATCCCACGTTGCCCTCGGTCCCCGATGGATTCCCGACCGAGGTACCAACAGGGTTCGCGATGTCCTTCAGTGAAGCCGCTTGGCTTCGCGACCGAATGCTCGCAAGCTCTCCTGACACCCTGCTCGAGTTCGCGCTCGAGCATCGCCCGGACGCCAACAGTGATGTCCCATGGGAAGACTCAGTACTCAAGTCGGCCGAAGGGGAACGGGCCAGCGTGCTCGACGATGCGCGACGGTTCTCCATCCTCATGAACAGTGCCGCCCTGATGTACAACTTGCTACTGGCGGAAGCCTACGAGCGCGAAGGCTTCGACCGTGTGGAGTCTCCGGTCGACGAATACCGCGGACGGCTCGATCGCTGGGCTGAGCAGCCCAATCTGGAGCGCGACATCTCTACGTGGGATCGTGCTGCCTTCTGGTGTCGCGTGCTCGAGCGAAACCCCAACGTCAACCCTCGGTCACGTCGCTTCATCGACGATTGGCTGGATCTACTCAACACCGTGAGCCTCTCCGACCTGGCCAACAACGAATCGTTGAGAACGTTCATCATTCGACGCGAGCGCGAGCACAAGCGAACGCAAGCCAGACTGACGAACAAGCGGCTTCTACAGGCGTGGCTCGGTGCATCGGGCAGTCGTGCACTCGTATACCGGTGGACTCAGATGCGCCCGGTGCTCCACGACATCCACGATGGCTTGGAGCGTGCGGATGCTTGAGCCAGACGGTCGGGCGGCACTGACCGAGCAACTCCGGCCCCCGAGCGGGTTCCAACTCGCGCACGCGGTGGCAACGACCTTCACGCTCGACTTGACCACGGCGCTATCGGTGCCGCTCGCTTTCGCCGCACACCGCGTGCGGGAGAGCCGGGATCCGATCGCGATCCTGGATGCCGTGCGACGGGCCGCCGACAAGATTGACGTCTTCGCTCAGGCCGGTCAAGTGTTCGAGCCGCGCGTCTCCTCCGACTTGTTCGCCTTGCTCGAACCAATGATCCATCCTGCTAGCGCAAGCCGTCCGGGCATGCTGTTCCACCCGAAGGTCTGGGTGCTTGAGTATGCCGACGGCGATGCCCGAAGCTACCGGCTGCTGTGCGCCAGCCGCAATTTGACCAATGACCGCAGCTGGGACCTCGTTGTGCGGCTCGACGGCGTTGCCACCGACGACGCTACGGAACAGAGCGCGCCGCTGGCCGAGTTCGTCCGGGCGCTGCCCGCGCTGGCCGTGATGCCGCTGCCGGGTCTCCGTGAAGCGCGAATCAGGGAGCTTGCGAACACCGTAGCCAGGATCGAGTGGGAACGTCCGAGTGACGTGCGAACAGTACGATTCCATCCCTATGGAATTCGCGGCGTAACGCCGGAACCGCTACACGCGCTCTTCGACGGCGTGCGTCATGGGATCATCTCGCCCTTCCTGAGTGACGAGGGAATTCGCCGGATCATTCCGCCACGGTCGGAATCGATCGTCGTACTCGCGCGTCGGGAGCAACTCGAACGGCTCGATAGCCGAACACTCGGGCGCATCGACGCGCTGATTCTCGACGATGCAGCCAATGACGACGATGCCGCGCCAGAAGGGGATTCACAGGACAAGGAGTCGGGGAATACGGCGGCCGCGTCTCCGCAGGCGAACCCCATGGCGGGGTTGCATGCGAAAGCGTATGTCCTTGACCGGCGTAGCGGATCGCACCTATTCGTAGGATCGGCGAATGCGACCGAAGCGGCGTTCGCAGGCAACGTCGAGATGCTGGTGGAGTTTGAAGGCCCGCAGCCGAAGCTGGGTGTCGTTGCACTACTCGGGGAGGAATCACGTTTGCGTGCGATGACAATCACGTTCGAACCCCAAGGTGACGCCGAGATTCCGCCGGATGAGGTGGCTGATCACGCGCTCGAGCAGGCACTACGGTCGCTCGCCGCGCGCCGATATTTTGCCCGCGTCGTTTCGGGGGAGGAGCATCCCAATACCCCCGACGGCGACGCTGATGAGCGTGAAACCGTCTACCACATCGTGCTTTCCGCAGATGGATCCACCAACATTCCGGCAGAGTTAAACGCGCGGGTGACACTGCTGACGCGTCCCGCCAAGGCCAGCGCAGTGCCGGGTGAGCCCGTGGTCTTCGAGCGATTGGCACTCACTGATATCACGCCGTTCATCGTCTTAAGGATCGCAGACGGACGGGGCGTCACTCGGTCGACGGTCGTCACAGCGGCTCTGGAAGGCGACATTCCGGGCCGGCAAGACGCTGTAATCGCCCGACAGCTCGCCGACCGCTCTGCATTCATGCGACTGCTTGCTCTGCTCCTCGCGTTCGATGACGGAGACGGTGTGTTCCATTTCGACCCGTCCGGCGCGTTGCCTGCTGGCTGGGCCGACGACGGTAGCGGCCTCTTCGAAACTCTCGTAAGAGCTATCGGCGTCGAACACGGTGGTCTCGCCGATGTGCGACGCATCATCGAACACGTGAGGGCTGCAGACGGCCGCCGCCCCGAGGGTGCGCCGTCGGTGCTACCCGACGGGTTCAATGAGTTGTGGGAATCAGTCTGGGCCGCGTACTCCACCAGGTTAAAAGCAGGTGTTCGATGAATGTGCCCGACGCCGACCGCATTCTCTCGGGGCTCAAGGGATTCCAGCGCGATGCCGTCGAGCACATCGTTGACAGGCTTTACCGAGCACCAAATTCGAGCGGACGATTCCTGGTAGCCGACGAAACAGGTCTGGGGAAAAGCGTCGTCGCGCGCGGCGTCATCGCATCTACCATCGCTCAACTGCAGAACGCGGCGCACATCGACCGAATCGATGTGGTCTACATCTGCTCAAGCACCGACCTTGCCAAGCAGAACCTCCGCCGCCTCAACGTGACAGGTGACCCGCTGATCGGCATCACAAGCAGGCTCACAATGCTTGCACTCGAGACCACGCGGCTTGCGTCCGATTCGACACTGTCAGGCAAGAAGGTCAACCTCGTATCCTTCACCCCCGGAACCTCGTTCGAGATGGGATGGCAGACAGGTTCGGCGCCGGAGCGACAGCTGCTGCACATCATGCTGAATGGTGCGACAAGCTCGGATCCCGAGTTGGAGCGGGCGTCGGCATTGTTCTTTCAGGGTGGAGTCGCCTCGGTGGATCGCTTCGAGGCCGGCATCGCGGGGATGAGGGCGAAGCTGGGGGCCACCGGGCTAGACGAAGTCATCCAGCGCGAATTCACCGAACTCATCCAAAATAGCGGCTTGCGTGAGCATTTCTACCTCACCCGCGATCGGCTGCGTGGGCTTTCTGCTCTGCCGCCTGACCTGCGGCGTGAGGTGAACCACCTCATATCAGGCCTACGTGGAGCACTTGCGCAGGCGAGCGTCGAGTCGCTCGAGCCTGACCTGGTGATCCTCGACGAGTTCCAGAGGTTCAGGCATCTGATCGATCCGAACAGCGGCAGCGCCGCGAGCGAACTAGCCCACCATCTCTTCAATCATCGCGATGCGAAGGTGCTGTTGCTATCGGCGACGCCCTACAAGCCCTACACCACGGTGGCTGATGACAGCGATGACGACCACTACCGGGATTTTATGACGACTCTTGAGTTCCTGGCCGACGGCGATAGCACTGCGTTGAATCGAATCCGCGCGGGGTTCCGCAACTACCGGCAGGCGATCATCGAAGGTTCCGACGCGGTAACCGAAGCTCTCGAACTTCGTGACGCGTTGCTACCGTTCATGAGTCGATCCGAGCGGCCGCCCCTCGAAGAGGGCCGGGATTTGCACGTCCGCCGCATCGTCAGCAGTGTTCCAACGCCCGACGATTTGCGCGAGTATGCGTCGCTTCAGAGCTTTGCGCGGGAGATCGACTCGCCCGTGAGCCTGGACTACTGGAAGTCCATTCCGTACTTCGCCAGCTTCATGGAGGGCTACCGACCAGGCGAGCGTGCCCGAATGCAATTCGAGACCGGTTCGGCGACAACAGAGTTGGCCTCAACGATCGGCCGACTTCGATCCATCGATCCGCAGGCTGTCAGGAGTTATCAGGAACTCGATTACGCCAACGCGCGGCTGCGTGAATTGGCGGCCGAGACGGTCGAGAATGACTGGTGGAAACTTCTGTGGGTACCGCCGTCGATGCCCTACTTGAACCCGGCCGGTGTGTTCTCGGAGTTCTCGAACGGTTCTATGACGAAGCGGCTCATCTTCTCAGCCTGGTCGAGTGTTCCAACCTCCGTGGCGAGCCTGCTGAGCTACGAGGCGGAGCGTCGGATGGTCGCAGAGTCGGGCCTGACGGAAAACACTGCCGATGCTCGGAGAGCAGTATCATCACGGTTCGACTACGTGCTCCGAGACGGCAAGGCGGCAGCCATGTCCACTCTTGCGTTGTTCTGGCCACATCCGACATTGGCCGAAATTGGTGACCCGCTCACTGTTTTGCATGACGGTCCGCAGTTGTTGGAGGCCGACGTTGTGAGGACACGGGTCAACGACCGCATCCGGTCCGCCGTCGTGCCGCCGGATGATGATCGATCGGACGCCGCTTGGGTTGCGTACTTCGCCTGGCCGGGCAGCTGGCCAGTCGGCCCTCAGCGGCGTTCTGATGCCGCCGCGTACTGGCTTGCGGGGCACGGAGGTGCGACCAAGGATTCGGAAATCGCCGACTCCGGCGGGGCGTTGCGGGAGCACGCCAAAGCGGCACTCGAGCAGCCACCGTCACCGCACTGGCATGAAGACCTAGGGCTACTAGCGCTTCACAGCCCGGGGAACATCGCTTATCGAGCGCTTCTCCGAATTTGCGATGAGATCGACGATGACCTTCGAATAGTGCTGTGGCGCAGCGCAGCCCGGCTAGCCAACGGCATCCGAACGCTCTTCAACCGCATGGACGTCATGTTCCTCCTCGATCAGATCTACGGAAAGGAGCAGCCCTACTGGCGGTCAGTGCTGCAGTACTGCGCGGATGGCAACTTGCAGTCAGTACTTGACGAATACTGCTTCCAACTCAAGCTCGAGTTTGCCGGGTCCGGTATCGACGCTGCTGCACTTGCTCAGATCGCAGATCGCGCCATCGAGGCCCTGACGCTACGCACTTCGCGGTACACCGCGCGGGCCACGGAAGAGCAATTTGCGAAGATCCCGATCACGGTCCGTTTTGCGCTGAGATATGGCGGTGCCGTCGGAGACGCCGAGAGTGTGCGGGCACCGGAAGTCCGCAATGCCTTTAACAGCCCGTTCTGGCCCTTTGTCCTTGCGTCGACGAGCGTTGGGCAGGAGGGCATCGACTTCCATTGGTGGAGCCACTCCGTCGTGCATTGGAACCTTCCGTCGAATCCTGTGGACTTCGAACAGCGCGAGGGCCGCGTCAATCGCTTCGGCGGTCACGCGGTTCGCAAGAACGTCGCGTCAGCGCATGGTCGGAGTGCACTTGCGGCGACACGACCTGGGAAACACCCGTGGCAGAACGCCTTTGATGCTGCCATTGACCATCCAGAACTCGGTGAGTTCTCACCGTGGTGGATCTATCCGGGCGACGCTCGAGTCGAGCGGCTCATCGTCCACTTTCCCCTCAGCCGTGAAGACGCCCAGTACGAGCGGCTCCGGGATTCACTCACTCTCTATCGGATGATGCTCGGTCAACCACGGCAGGAGGACATGATGGAGCTCCTGCGGCAGCGCGGTGTTATTGAAAGTCACGTGGCACAACTCGACCTGAGGCCTCCATCGCGCAGTTGAAGGCAAACGAATTTGCGATGGACAACGCACTCACGGTGCGAGCCTCCGGTGCTGAGCCGGACTTGCGACGATGTCTAAGTGCGGTCTATGGCGTGGGGCGAGCGTCTTGATAACGCCACTGGCTGTCGGTCAGGATGCCTACGCTCGCAGAAGCGTGTGACACCGGAAGGGGGTCCTGGTGTGGGTTGAATCTGAAGACGGGATCGGCGACCTGCTTCGCTGCGAGGTTTCGCCAGTAGCGGGAGGTAGCGCCTTTGAGCCCGGACCGATAAACATCGGCTGGTGGGCGAGACGGGGGATCCGGGTAAGTCCAGACCCGATGGGGCGTGAAGACCTGTTCGCGCGGGCAGCTAAGGCGCGTGAATCCGGTGATGACGAAGACTTCATCGACCTCTTCTGGCACATCCTCGCATGGGGAGTGGTAGGTAATTTTCGCAATGCGTCCCAGATCGTTCAAAAAGTGATTGACGAGGGCCCGGCGCATCTCCTGGCGGCGCTGCGGCGGGCGGCTGAATCAAGTTACCTCGGTGACATTGAGGCCGGGTATCGGGCGTTCATCGACAACCGAATCAGCCGGTTCAACTACGCATTCTTCAGCAAATTTCTCTACTTCACAGGCAGTCGCTTGTCACGGGATGCCCGCTGCCTCATTTTTGACGACCGCGTCGCGTCCGCCCTCCTCGCGATCACCGGTGAGTCCTATGTTCCAGGCGGGCGACGACCATGGAATGCGTACGCAAAGTACTGCCGTGATGTACATGGATGGTCGAATCGGTACGGAGTCGAGGCCGACGAAATTGAATGGCGCCTGTACAAACTGGGACAGCTGATCGGCTTTCGAGCTAACTGGCTCGCCGCCGAGGTTTCGTTGTACCGCGAAGGGCTTACGCCAGTGACATTCGATTCGATCGTTGAGCGGGTGGCTCATCGCCGGAGTGCACCTTGAGCGCGAACTGCGACCCGAGCAAATTTCGCTAGATCGGTTGGGAGAGAACGGCATACGTAGCCCACGCCTCGTGAGGCAAAAGGCGCACGGTGGCCTCTTATCGTTTCAAGCCCTGATCGCTGATGGCACTGGGTGGCCGAAGCGCCATAGGTCATGGGATCTCGTATCGGGTCAAAGCGCCCGGCCCGTGCATCCCGATCAGGCCGGCTGCACTTGCAACTGAAACACGAAATATCCTGCGCCACAAAGCCGACGCACCTGGTCGCGGATGCGATCCATCAATATTCCACCCCAGTCTCCGTCCTCCCCACCAGCACCTGCGCGAATGCTGTATTAGCCCCCACGCACAGTCCTGACGGCCAGCAATTATTACGCAAGGCCGTCCGCAGTCAACGCATATGCTCGAAGTCGCATATATGTCAGGTTTCCCCGCATACGCCGCGCGGCTCGATCAAGGGCAGCGTGAATACCGTCGGGCAGACGGACGGAGACTCGCGGCAACCCCAAACGTGACCGCCGCGGGCTTGCCGGAGCGAACCACCGCTGTAAATATGCCCGACTCGTTGACAGATGGTCGTATGTTGGGTGCCGCTCGAAGACTGTCGGCGATGAATACTCTGGTGTACCCATTGTCTAGCCTTTCGGCGACCTGTGCCGGGGCTGCGAAGAGCCCAAGCATGTCGCAGAGGTCGGCGAAGACAACCCGCGTTGCGTCGGCGATCATCACTATGTGGAGCCCCGGGGGCTTCTACCGCGGAGTCCACATTGAGTTCACGCAAGCCATTTACATGATCATCTCTACAGTTCAAACATGTTGCACGATAGTGGGATTGAGCAGATATCAACGACGTCCAATGAAGTAGGTAGGTCCGCTACAAACGCGGGATGATCCAACCAACCCACTCCGCGTCTACCGCCGATACGGCCCGTGCGTGCTCCAGCCATTCATGTGGGGCCCAAGTTCATCACGGCTGGCGGAAGTGACACGGAGGAGGCGGAGCGGCTCGCTTAGCGGATCGAGGTGGTCGGCATGCTGTCGAATCCACGCCGCCCATTCGGTGGCTTCCGTTCGTGCTGGATCGTCGACTTCTTCCGTTCGCGACTCGATGTCGTCGGCATACATTCGCATTGCCGCCGCAGCTTGGCGACGGTCAAGCTGCTCACCCAGTTGAGCGGCGTTGCGGTCGTACGCGACTTTGACGAAGGCTTCCTTCTTGGCTTCCTCCCAGCGGACCTCGCGGATCGCGTGGCGGCGCTGCTCCTCCTTGCGAGACCACTCCGATTCCGCCTCGGCAATTTCGAGTGCGCGGATCAACGTCGGCAACTGGTCCTCTATCGGCGAACCAGGCTCGTCGCGTATCGACAGGACCGTCTGGTCGTCCCACTTTTTTGACAATCTCACTTCCAGCTTGGCTGACGGCTCGAAGTGCCTATTAGCGATGGTCCGAGTTGTACGTGTGTAATAGTCCGTCTCCGTGACGAAGGCTGTCACGCGTCTTCCACGCTCGTCTAGCTCCCGGATCGAGACGATTAACTCTTGCGACGGAAGCCGCACGATCAGATCGGGATCGGGCAGGTTTCGTCCGTATCCTTCGTTGCGTGGTCGGCCGGTTACCTTCCACCCAACTGTTATCGAGGCCGTAACCAGCGCCTGCAAAAACCGGGCGGCGCGCCCGACCTCGGCCTTTGAGACAAGCGCCTTCTTGTCTCGAAATGCCGCAACCGCCGGGTGCGGGTTGCGGAGCTGTCCGGGGACAGCGAAAGTGCGCAGTGAAGTTAGGACCGCGAAGTCCGGCTCCAGGTAGATCGTGACACCGAAGACAGGGTCCATGCGCGTCGGCTCGTGTGCCAGGCGTTGGCCAACAGGGAGCGCACCTGACAACCGGAGGTTGTTACACAGCTTCACGACCTCATCAGCAGTAACCCCCGTTCCGACGTCGAGCCGTCCGCCTGCCGCAATTACCCTGCCCAGCAGCTCAACCGCCCGCTCGCGAAGTTGCGCCTGCTCACGTTCCTTCTGCGCCTTGGTTTCCGCTTCACGACGAGCCCGGTCCCGCTCAACCTCGACCCGCCGCGCCTCGGCCTCGAGCATCCGGCTGCCCTCCGGGGTGATGCTCGCATTCCACGTCGCGCTCTTGCCCGTCACGCGCACCAGGCCGCGATTATGCAGACTCCGCGCCGACACACGATATGAAGTGCCCTCGTACACACCGTCCTTACATCCGCCCGATACCCACCGCAAGAGGTCGAACTGGGCCACAGTCAGGCGAGGCGCGGCATTGGCCACAGCTACTTCCTTTCAAGTTCGGGGTTTGAACGTGGTGAAGTCGAGATAGCTCCCACCTGCTACGCACGCGCTACGCAAGGTACCGGCGGAGCGAGTGAAATCCGGCCCCCGGCCGGAAGCCCCGCCTTCGCAGCCGCGGGACGCCAGTTGTGGCCGAAGGTCTGCCGGGTGATCGGCTTGTCCAACAGCGTTAATACCAGCCCACCGGACTCGGCGGGCCGAACGCCGGCCCGCCGCCGTGACCAGCTGGCGGTCGACGGTCACGGTGCGATCGAGGACCAAGGCCGCGAAGTGAAGCGTTGTCGCATCGTCCCCATCGGCTCGCCTGCCCACTCCGACATAACGCACAACGTACGTCTATGAGGCGAAAGGCTCGGTTGACCGGAGACGCAACTTGTCAGCCGGCTTCCTCGCGAGCGGCAGCGGTCGCGGCGCCCGTCGAGCGCGTGTGCATGGGGACAGAACCTTCTCTCGGATGAAGTTTGCGCCGAGCAGTTCACATTGAGTTCACGCGGGCCGATTTTGCGGATGAAACCGCACGTCAAACGTGGTGCGCGATACTGGGATTGAACCAGTGACCTCTTCCGTGTCAGGGAAGCGCTCTCCCGCTGAGCTAATCGCGCCGGGAAACCAAAAACTTGGAGGTGGAGACGGGAATCGAACCCGTGTGCACGGCTTTGCAGGCCGTTGCCTCACCACTCGGCCACTCCACCGTTGGGGTCCACGCCACTTGCACCTTCGAGCGGATGACGGGATTCGAACCCGCGACCCTCACCTTGGCAAGGTGATGCGCTACCAACTGCGCTACATCCGCGCGCCTCGGACGACATCGTCGCCCGGTGCGAAGCACGACGATAGTCCACGTGAGCGGGCACATACAAATTTCTTGGTACGAGCCGTGTCTAGGCTATCGCGTCGACCTGTCCCACGATGCGGGCGGTAGTGTCGGGTCCGGCGCGTGCTAGTCTTCGACGTCGTTCGCCGTCTCGGCGCCGGTCCCGTGGCTCAGTGGGAGAGCGTCCGCTTCACACGCGGAAGGTCGCTGGTTCGATCCCAGCCGGGACCACTCTTGTTGTCGCAGGTAGACTATGGTATCTAGGCCTACGAAGCAAGTTTGGTGTTATCTCGGTGTTATCCGATTCGCAGTTCTCTGCAGCTAAAAACCCTCTCCGCATAGTGCGGGGACCCCGGCGACGGCGGCAACCGTCCCGGGGTGTGGCCCAACTGCGAAGGAGCTGGACATGCCGAACAATACCTTCCCCATTCCCGCTGGCGCACTGCGTGTTTACGAGTGGCAGCTAGGTCCCACCGGCCCGGACGGCGCCCCGAATGTCTCCCGTCGCTTCGTCGGCGGCTCGTGGGGCTCTGACCGCTTGACGGTCAGTGTCGACGGCATACAGCAGGGCGACGGCAGTTGCGAGCGGTATATCTATGTCGACGTTGGCGACGCCGAGCTGAGTAGCAAAGAGGCGCGTCGGCTGGCGTGCGCTCTGACCGCTGCGGTCGAAGATGTCGAGCGGCTGCACGAGGTCGACGGGGCATCGAAATGACCAGCGATGCTCATCTTTTACATGCCACGCTCTGCTTTCTCGCCGACCGGATGGGCGCCGACCACCCAGACATCTGGGTGGCTCGGGCGGTGCTTTCGGCAACCGGCGGACCCCGGCCTACACAGGCCGGGGTGGATGCGCTCTGCTGCGTGGCAGACGAGCAGCGGCGCTTTGAGGATTTAGTGCGGGCCGATCTGGCCTTGCTCTAAAACGCTGACCCAGGACTCGGTCTCGCCAAACCTGAGCGACTTGTCGAGGCCGAGTCCTACTCTTTCCCCATTGAGAGGGAGCCATGATGGCCATAGACGAGGGTGACGACACCCAAATCGCGATCACCGATGACGCCAATACCACTGTCGTGCCAGGCGCGAGCGGCGCCGATGTTGCTGCAGAACTGGCATGGTCGGTTGAGGACCCTGCGCCAGAAGTCGAGTCGAATCGCCGCCCACTGTCGATGCCCTTGCGGGTGCTACTTATTAGCGTTCTCGTCGGCGCGATGGGCTTGGCGACTTTCGTGGCGGGCGGTCACGCGCTGCCGGTTCTGTCGCGGCATGTCGCGGCAACCACGGCCGCGGTCCCAGTGCACGCCCTGCCAGCTGCTCCTCCGCTCGACGGAACCTATCTCGTGCAGGCAGACCTTGCAAAACAGACTGAGAACGGCGCGCCCTACCCCGACCGAGAATCCAAAGGCGACAACATCGTCTGGTGGGCGTTTCGGTCATCATGCAGACCTACCGGTTGCACCGCTACCGGGACGGAGCTTGACGTCAACAACCATCGGGTCGCGTCCAACCCGAGTCACACAGCCGAGCTTCATTTTGTCAACGGCCGCTGGCAGCGGAAGCCCGTGCGGGCACAAGTGCAACATCCGAAGTGTTTGGGAGCCGACGGGAAAAGCGTCGTTGCCGGCGCGGACACACGATTGGTTACATGGTCGTTGGAGCCCCAACCCGACGGAACGCTCGGCGGTGTTCTCACCGACACCACGATGACGAATGAATGCGACCCGCAGGGAACGGTGCTCCAAGCCCCGTTGCTGGCGACGCGGACGGGTGACGTGGCGCCGAGTGTCAGCGTGGCCGATCCTACGTCAGTCGTCGTTTCCACGACGGCCGACACGGCAGCCTCGGCCGTCGTGGGTCCGAGGTTGGATGGCGCCTATCGCCTCGATGAGAACCTTGCCAAGCAGACGGCCAACGGCGCCCCCACGACGGGAGACACTTCGGCGATAGCTTGGTGGGCCTTTCGTTCACTGTGTACGCCCTCTGGATGTGTTGCCACAGGGACCGAGCTAGGCAACCGGAACCACCAAGAGGCCACCGGCAGGAATTCGGCAGTGCTCCGTTTTGTCGACGGCCGTTGGCAGAACGCACCCCGGCTGCTGTTTGGCCCATGCAATGGGATAAACCAACCCGGAACAGACCAAAGCGCGACGGCCACGGATAGTTGGTCGTGGGAACCGCAGTCCGATGGCACGCTGGGCGGCGTTTCAACCTTCACCCAGTTAACCAACGCATGCGGAAACCAGGGAACGGTCTACCGGACTCCCATGTCACTGACACGGGTTGGCGATGTGCCGCCCAGCGTCGTACTGGCCGATCCAGCCCTGTTTGTCGAATAGGGCTCGAAGGGACGACACGGCGCGGCATGATGCCGCCGCGCACCTTCACCAAAGTCGGTTAACGGCTAAGTGTGCTGCCGCCGCGGGTAGGGCTCTGGCAACAGGTCGGGACAGTCGCGGCGTCTGCGCTCCCAGCGCATAACGCGGATACGCCACAGCCTGCACTCCCCGCAATCGCAGTCTTCTGACGGCTGGCGTCGGCGCCTCAATATCTTCTCAATTCGTCGTCGTTGTCACTCGGCACGGCGAGTGTGCGGGCCAGCCGGTCGGCCAGCTCGCGGTGCCGGCGAAGCTCGGCGTATAGGGGATTGGGTCGGGGCTGTCCGGTTGAGCCGGTGACGACAGGCTCGGATCGCGCTAAAACGGTCCTTAAAACGTCTATTTCGTCCAGTACAAAGCAGAATTCGTGCAAAATCGCCAACTCTGTCGGATTCGGCTCGCATGATTCGATTACACTGTGCCACAAGGCTTTTGAGCGTTTACGTAACCCTCGTGGCGGCGATGGTCGCGATGGTGTTGTTTCCATAAAAACCTACTCTGAGCTGCGCGTTTGCAGTTTGGGTTTGTTGTCCCAAAAAAAATGTACTTCCTCGCGCGGAGGGGGAAATCCGCGACAGGTGTCACCACCGCATGCGGCCACGCGAACTTTCGAGGGGCCCCCGGGGGTGGATGTCATACTGACGATTCTACGATCAAATATGTTGCTAAGCAACGCATTTGAGTCATCAAACCCATCCCCGGCCAGCGTCGGTCGTATTTGAAGTTACGCGGCCAGTGGGACGATAAGACTGGCCCAGTCGGGGCTGGCAGCCGGTGCGACAGCAGTGAACGGGACCGACGCCGCAGCCGGCGCGTCACCGAGCAGCATGGCGTAGCCTGATGACGAGCGCCACCGTTGATTCTGGTTGTAGCTCGTGAAAGGTGTTGACGCACTGGTGTTTTGCGCGAGTCCATGGACTAACGTCTTACCGTTGCTAGGGGACACGCCCCCGGTATGGGATACCGCGGTCGTGGCGCCGTAGTTGGTCAGGCCAGCGCCGATGCTTGAAACATTGCTGTAAGTAATCGAGTTGATGGTCATGGCCCAGCCTGATCCACCGGGGATCGAGAAGGCTCCGGTCACGGTCCCAGCGGGCGGATTCAGCATCGCCCACACGTAGTAATAGGTGTAGTAGCCGCCGCCTCCGCCCCATGTGGTGTTGCCATAGGCGCCGAGGCCGGTAATTGATGGAACGCTGGTGCCTCCGAAGCTGACGGTTGCGTTGCCGGACCCTGTGTTGCTGTACCACATTCCGAATATCAGCACCGCTTTGGCGTGGGTGCCGACGTTGTGTGTCCAGCTACCGGCGTTGCTGCCGCTGTAGAGGCCGGCGCCGGTCGAATCGAACTGCGGGACCGGCGTCACCAACGGCCGCAACTGCCACATCAGCTGGTTATTGGGGAATCCGCGGCCTAGCCTGGACATTTCAATCCTTCTCCAATGATCTCTCGGGAATCGTGCGTAGTCTGCTAATCACAGATTTGGTGAGCACATTCCACGTATTACGGCCTCGGTGGATGGTGGTAGGTCATTGCGGGTTTCCTCTGTCAATGTGGCACGGCTTCGACTTCCGGAATGCCTAGCTGTCTCCACGCCGCGAGTACGGATGGGTTGTCATCGATGGCTGCACAAATGTCGAAGCGCTCGCTGAGCAGTCGGTAAATCTCTTGCTTGACGATCGCGAAGGGCCGAGCGTCGCCGTTGCGGCGATGGAACGGACCCACGAACGGCACCGGCAGATTCATCGCCAGCCAACGCGTTGTCTGCCGGTACAGCCGTGCCTCGCGGGCGGTAACCACCACAATCGTTCGACCGGCGCCGTACTGGCGACGCGCGAACTCGATACCCTGCGCGATCCTGCGCCCGCGTGCGTCGACCAACGTGTCGTCAACATCAATGATGGCGGCCGGGATGCGAGCCATCACGACTGACTCTCGCGGCGCCAACGCCGTTCGACGCTCTGCAAGTATTCCAGCGTCGGGGTGGCCTCGTAGACGGGTACGCCGTAGTGCTTGAGGCCGGCGGCCGCGCGGCCCACGATGGCGCGCACCCGATACTCAGCGCAGCGGCAGCTGCCCTGATGGCGACTGAGGACGGCAGGATTCCACCGTTCCGGGAAGTACCATTCATCAGGCAGCACGGGACCGTGGACTTCGCCCAACGTGAGCGCGAAGGACGAATGCCGCAAATCGATCCACCGGTTATTACGGGGTGCCATAGTGAGCAAACTGTGCGGCGTATCGCAATAGTGAATGCCACACACGCATCCCGGCTGCGGCGGGTCATTATGCCCGTAGACGCACGAGGCGCGCAGGATGCCATCGGCGGCGAGAGTCACAGGCGGAAGGGGGGTTCCGGGGTTGTCGTTACGCCACCGCGGCCCAGTGACGAACGGTGCGCAGAGCTTTAGACCGCCCTTGCCGTGGCCGATGACCCACAGTCGCCAACCGAGTTGCATACGTTGTCCTGTCGAGTGAGCGGCCGCCGCGCGGCTCGCCGCATCGCGGCGCCGCGTTTAAGCGGCTGCACGCGAAGTGCACTCGGCGAGCCGGGGCCGGGGAAGGTTAACCGACCCCATACGCGGCGGCTGTGATCCGGCGTGCGCTACGGCGCCGGACGTTTGTCCGTGGCCTGGGGTGCTGCCTGGCATTCAGCACCCCAGGCCACGAAGTTTTTACTTGCTAGGCGTCGTTACTGCGCCGTGCAGAATCGCCGGCTCAACGAGCAGCTCGCCGGCTGCCACCGTGTATCGCAGAGCGTGAATGCGGACCAGCTCCATCACGGCGGACTTGCTCAGGCTCATGCGCCGTGCCGCCTCGTCAAGATCGACAAACGCGGGCTCGTCGTTGAACCCGCGCTCGTCGTCAAACTTGACCCAGCTGTGCCGTGGTTCGCGCTGCATCATGCCGAAAGAGCAATTACCGCAAAGGCGCTCGGCCGCAGCAAGCCCATACCGATGCGCATCTCCGACCGCAATCGGGTTGTGTTGGTCGCGAATCCAGAGAAGGGATCGAGCATTGTCAGGATTCCGCCCCGCGTGAACAGACGAACCTTTGTCCAATCCGCCAGCAATGCTTTCCCAGCAGGAACGCGCGGGCTCACGAGCCGCGGGACGTCGCCGAAAATGTTGGCGCTGTTCGCCGGTCCGTTCTGGTATCCACCGCCGAGGACGAACAAGTCGGGGGTGCCACCTTCGCGCAGCAGGTCGAGCGCGGCAGCGTCCGTGGGGTTGAGCACCCACCCCGTCGGCTGAACACCGGAAGTCTCAAACGTCGACAGCGCGCCACGCAGGGTGGTCGGCACGTCGGTGTCGAAAGCGACTGCGGTGGTACCGGAGGCGTGCAGGATGCCCTCGAAATTCTCCCCGCTGCCGTCGCCATTGAGGACCTGCTCCTCAAGCGCATCCAACAATCCCTGGTAAAGCTCGGTAATCAGGAATTGCCGCAGCTCGTCGTAGTCGAGCCACAACCTGTTCGGAACATCCTCGGACAGGTGCGCCAGCACCCGCAGGCGGTCCTCGACCGGCGTCACCGTGAACGTGCTCGTCGGTTTGGTGGCGAAGTCAGCGGTCATCGCAGCGTTATTGGTGCGCGTGGTCTGCTGCCAGAATTCGAATGCGTTGCTTGGTGATTCAGCGCGATCCACCAACAGATCGATGACCCGCTTCGGGCGTTCCATCGGGACGACCTGCGGCAACACCATGCTGGGCAAATCGATGGAGCTAGCGGTGATGGCGCGGGTCTCGCCGTCGAACGAGTTGGCGGCCCAGATCGCATCAGCCGCCCGCGAGGCCCAATCGCCAGCGCCAGCGCGGTCGCCGATTCGGGTACCCGCGTCGGCGCCAGGGCGGTTGCAGTTCGTCGCGCGAGCCATTGCCCCGGCGACCGCCCGGGCTTGAGGGTTGTCTTGGCCGGCGCGCACGGCCTCCTCGATCTCGTCGTTGAGGGTCTCGATCCGCTCCGTGAGGCGTCGAAACGCCTCGCTCTCTTTCGGGTTGGCGTGGGAGTCGCCTCGTGCCTCGACGCTGCTGGTGATCGCTGCCCGCGCGGCCGCGAGCTTGGCACGAGTTTCGCGCAGTTCGGTAATGTCTCTCATTTGAAAAAACTGATTCCTTGCTTGTTTGTGTGGTCGGAAATTTTTCGCCCGGTGCCTGGGCGTGCCGCTCGCGGTGCCAGCGAGTCGAGCAAGTGGTGATGGCTGAATGGGCCATCGCCGCTGTCCGCTGTGCCAGCGGAGCGGATGGGGCTGTGGGGCGTCTTCGGTGCCGGAAGGCCGCCGGTGGCCAAATCCCACGCCAGGGGGTGACTGAGAGGGCCCGCCTGGCGTGGGAAGTCTGGTTATCGCTCCATTTCGTCAGCGATGTTCAAGCACAGCGCGGCCAGCTGGCGAACCTGGGTCGGCCCAAAAGCCAGCCGCATCGTGTCGTGACCGGCGGCGATATTGAGCAGGCCGACGATGCCTTCGGCGCTATCCACTACGGCGCCGCTCACGCAGTCGGGAAAGGTTACGCGCAATGGAAGTTCACAAGTTTTCATTTTCAAGTCTGTCTTTTCTAGGAGATGTCGCGATAGGGAATCTCCCACCTTTAGTAGAAAGGCGAGGAAGTAATCTACCTGCGGTGATATGCGCCCGGCCAGCGTTCAACGTCCGACCAGTGCGAGACTTTTAACAACCCGCTCGATTACGCCGGGTTCGTTCCGGCCGCGCGGAGCGCGGCAACCGGGCTCGGTAAGCAAACGGGAATCAACCCGCTCCCGCGGCGTCGTCAATAGTTGGGGCGGCCTGTTGGTCGCCAAGTTGCTGGACTGGGACGCCTAGATAGAGTCATAGAGTGTCGTCATATCCGTGCTGGTCAGCCCGTGTGCGGGGTGGCACTGAGTGCAACATTGGGTATCACTGAAAGACACCCCAGGCGGCACAAACCAGGTCATTGTGGCTGCTCAGCGTGTCGTGCTCGCGATCGCGGGGTGGCACTGGTTGCCACCCCGCCGTGGACGGGGCAAGGGTCGAGCGACCCCCCTCCGTCGCCGCCCACAACCGCGTGCGGGGGAACCACGAGACACCGCGCGGTCGAATCCAGACTGATCCAGCCTTTATCCTTCGCTTTACCGATGGCGCGATATACCTCGGCCTTCGGCTTGGCGAGCGTCTTAACCAGCTCTCCCGGTGTGAAAATGGCGTGCCCGTTCATTTTGTGATTGCCATAGGCCAGCGCAGCGACGCGCTGCCACAATGGCAGCTCGGTATCTTTCGCCCGCTCCCGCCAGACATTCTGCCGGTGAATTCCCGAGGGAGCGTCCCGGCTCATTAGACGAGTCACGGCCTCGCCGCGAATCCATGGCACCCCGGCGCATAGTCATCGGCACCCCATGCCGTGCCCTGCGGCATCTCGCGCAGCAGGGCATCCAGCTCGCGCAGACGGTCGGGTACCAGGTCGGGACGCGGCATATCGGCATCGCCTATCGTCTCTATCTGAAAGCCATGGCCGAGGCTGACCATCCCGGCTATTTCGTCATTATCGCCGCGCGGTCGCTCCGGGCTTCCGGAAGCACGTGAATATCCGTTTGCGAATTTCTCGGGCAAGTCGGGATTGCAATGCCGGCAAATCCGGTTCCCGCAACCCCAGTAGGCCACCCGCGGTGGCAGCCAATCGGACTGGACTTCGTGCGCAGGCTCTATCAGCGGATGGCCATTTCGGCAACACGCTTGCACTTTCGGATATGCGATTTCTGGAAAGTACCGCCTATATAGTCGATCGACATTAAAGGTTTCTTTCCTGGGCGCATCCGAGAGCGTAACACGGCGACCCACTGGCGTTATTCGCCGAGCCATAATGGTTCTTTTGCTGCCATTCTTTGCGCCGACTATGCGCTGATGACTCCATACCTCGATATTGCTTGCGATGGAGTACGGCCAATCAGCTATGGGCCGCAGAATAATGTTGTCATTCGTCGTCATCGAAGCTCTCGAATAACGGGCGCACGGCGCGCCATTGCGCGTCAGTCAACACGTACTCATCTGGTTCGGTTGGTTCGGTCATTGAGTACCCCCAGCGCCGGCACGTCGCACCCGTGCGGACTTCAGCGCCAGGCGAGCCATGTGCTCTTTACGCGCGCTCTCCGCGCGCTGGGCGCGCTCGGACGGCGCTAACTTGCCCTCGGGGTCTACTTGACGCTCAAAACGTTCCGCCGCGGCTCTGCGAGCCGGAGCTGTGCGTGCGGCGCGGTCCGTCGTGTTCTTCCATGAGGCATGGCCGGCGATCTTGGCGCGGAGCTTGCGCTCTGCCGGGGTCACAGCATGCCCCCAATCGGGCGCTGCACCGCAAGCAGGCTGTCGCGGTCAATTCGTATGGCGCGCTTGCCGAGTCGGTATCCGCTGATCCGCCCCTCGGCGAGCCATCGGCGTATAGTCTTGTGCGACAGACCGAAAACGGCCGCCGCCTGTGCGATACTGATGCGGACGGGAAGCGACTCCAAGTCCGTCATCGTGTCTGATGTGGTCATGTATCGACTATCGCACCCCCTCCAACGATCCCCGCGGTTCTGTCGGTGCCAATTCTGTTGGCGGCGTGGGCCGTTCGTAGGCCTCGGCACATACGCGACGGCTGCGACCTGCGGCTAAGCGGGCAGCTTGTGGCGGCCCAGTGGCGCAAAACACAGTGCGCAAGGTTGGCCAGCGTGATCGTTATGTGGTGGTGGAGGCAGATGTACCGCTCGATGTTGAACCGGCTAGCGTCGATAACGCCTCGGCAATCTCGGCGTCCCGGCCGCTCACAATGCCCTGATAGATGAGAGAGGCCTTGACCGTGGAATGCCCGAGTCGGCCCATGGTTTCGACAAGATTCCCGACGCGGGCCGTCTGAGTGCCCGCAAAGTGCCGAAGGTCATGGATCGCCGGGCGCGGTTTCTTCTTTCCGTCGCGCCCGATCGCGGTGAGCGCCGTCTTGAAGTAGCGGCGAAAAGTCTTGTCGGATAAGTGGCAACTACGGTCGGGCGGGAAGGCAAGTGCGTCAGGGCCTTTGGCGACGTAGGTTGCCAGGTGGTGTTTGATGGCCGGCCGAATGTGCGGGGGAGTGACGACCGTACGTCCCTTCTTCGATTTCGGGGTGTCCACGATGCACTTACCGTCCCGGTGGATGACACCGCGCTCAACTGTGATGAGGGAGCGATCGGCGCTGAAGTCTTTACGTCGCAGTTCGGTTACCTCGCCCCAACGCAGGCCGCACCACGCGCTGATTAGGACTAGGGCTTTGAACCGTTCGTCAATCATGTCGGCCAGCTGCGCGACCTCCGGAACGTCGAGGATCACGGCCTGTTTCTTGCTTGCGCTGCTCCCGGCGCCGGTGATCTGTGCGGGGTTCGACGCGAGGTATCCGTCGCTGACCGCGGTCGCTAGAACGGCATGGACAAGCCCGTAAGCGTGAGACCTATAGGTGGGCTTGTCGACAAGCGTGGTCGCGTGCCACTGGCGCACGGCCTGGACCGTGATGTTGCTCAGCGGGAGCTTGCCGAGCTGCGCCGGCTTGATGTGTTCTTCAAACAGCTTGGTGTAATGGCTCTTGGTGCGCGGCTTGAGCGGCTGCCCGCTGACCGTCCGTTGCTCGATCCATGTCGGCGTGTACTCGGCGAGGGTCAAGCCGTGGGCCATCTTCTCGGCCTCGCGCTGTGCCGGTGGGGTCCAGACGTTGAGGTCGATCAGCCGCCGCTCCGCGGCCAGCCACGCCTCGCCGTCCATCTTGGCCCCGAAGGTGCCAGGCGCCTTGTGCCGGGCGGCGTCGGGGCCGATGTAGCTGGCATGCCAGCGCTTGGGTGGACGCCGGCCGCTCTGGCGCAGCCAGCCCCACCCGCGGTGCCCCTTCTTCCCGGCCACTAGATGATGCCCTTCAGTGATGTTATCCGTGTGTTATCCATCGGTCCGCTTCGGGGCTCTTGCGTCCACTACGGTCCAAGGCGTACGCTCAGTATATCAGCTGGTGACAGGCATATTATGACTGGTACAGGCTGTGCGGAGCAACTACAGAAGCGGCTAATTCGATCCCAGCCGGGACCACAAATCAACGCAGGTCACCTCCACTTGACCGCGATCATCCCACCTTTGAGACATCCCGCGCCGTCGGCTTCTCGCCCTGCGGCCCGATGGTCCCTGCCGTACCCTCAATTGCACGTCGCGGCGGAAATTCGAACGCCAGGCGCGGAGGGAACCATGTTGACTCTCGTCTCCCGCATCCTTCTTCCGGCGCTGGTCACCGGGCTCATCGCGGCGCTGATTGCCGTCGGCGACGCCTCGCCCGTCACCCCAGTCGCGTGCAACAAGATCACCGCCAAGTGGTCATCGGTATGGATCTTCATGCCGGACTGCCCACCGTCGGCCGCTCCGTCACCCGCCCCGTCCCCGCCGACCCAGGCGCCGAGCCCCACGGCGCCGGAACCGCCCGGATAGGCATGCGCGCTATTGCCTGATCGCGCCCGCTGCGCCACCATGAACTGCGTGAGTAAGGTAACCCTAACTACCGAGCTGCCGATCCCGGTCGAGACGGCGTCGGCCCTGGCGCGCAAGCCCGAGCTGATGCGGCATGTGCTGAGCCCGGTGCTGCGGGTCTACCGGCTCGATGTCCCGGAGCGCATCGAGGTGGGCACCCAGGGATCGGCGCGGTTCTGGTGGTTCGGCGTGATCCCGGCCTGGACGCATCACCTCACCATCAAGCGACTCGAGCCCACCGAGATCTACACCAACGAGCACGGCGGCCCCGTCCGCACCTGGAATCACCGCCTGACATTCGAACCCATCGACGAGCACAGCTGTCGCTACACCGACGAGATCGAAACCGACGACGGCCTGCACGGGCTGCTGACCCGCGCCTTCGTCCGGGTGATGTTTCGCCACCGCCACCGACGCTGGCGCAAGCTCGCGCGAATCCTGCACTGAAGGACGGTGAATCATGGTCGGAAACCTCGAGGGCGTCGGCATGCTGAAACTCGAATGCCCACAACGCCATCCGGTCGGCAGAATCCTCAAAGACGCCCCACATCAATCCGTGCAGTTCGACCCGGGGGCTCAGGTCGGCCCCCGCCGGTTCTGGCCGGACGAAGACGAACAACCAAACTTCAAGGCGCTCTGCAGGTTCTGCGACAAGCCGGTGGGCGACGCCACGTCGACCCTGCAGACCAAACTCGCCTCGGTGATCGCCGACGCATCCGCGACGGCGGAGACCGTGACGCTGCCCTACGTATAGGCGCCCGGGTCGCCAAAATACTGTAAGAGCTACAGTAGCGACGCCGACCCGAGAGGAGTCCCGTGGCGCAGACACCGCAGAGCACCCCCCGCCCACCCGACGGCGACTGGCTGGGCACGCCGTACCTGCGCTTCGAGCGCCAGGGACCGATCGCCGTGTGCACCATCGACCGGCCCGACGCGCGCAACGCCCTGAGCCCGGCGATGTACTTCGGAATCCGTTATGCCGTCGGACGTCTCAACGAGGACCCGGATCTGGCCGGGCTGGTGCTCACCGGAACCGGCGACGTCTTCGCCCCCGGCGGCGACATGGGCGGCGGGGGAGGCGAGGACAACTGGATCACCTTCGGTTCGGCCCTGGGCATGGACGTGACGCCGTTCGACGCCGTGCGCACCTCGGCCAAGCCCATCGTCTCCGCGGTCAACGGGCTGTGCCAGGGCGGCGGCTTCCAGATCGCGCTGTGCAGCGACCTGTCGGTGGTCAGCGACCGGGCGACCTTCCGGGTGCCCGAGCTGTTCCGCGGCTACGCCGACACCTACTACAGCCAGATGCTCACCCGCGTCATCGGCCCGGTGCGCACCCGCGACCTGATGTTCACCGGGCGGGTGCTCACCGCGGTGGAAGCCCTCGACTGGGGCCTGGTCACCAGGGTGGTGCCGCACGAGGGCCTGCTGGACGCGGCGAAAGACCTTCTGGCGCAATGCTGTCGAACCGCGCCGCGCGCCCGCGGCGTCATCAAGTCCAGCATCGACAGCTACCTGGGCCTCTATGACCGCATCGGTATGACCGCCAGCCTGTCCGACGCCGAGGCCATCGAAGGCTTCCGCTCGTTCAAGGAGCGCCGCTCGCCCGACTGGGTGCATCCGGACCTGCGCGTCGAGGGACGCCTATAGGTCGACCCACTCGCCGTGCGGGGCGACCCTCAGCACGTCGCTGATGCCGGCCTGGTCGAACGCCGCGACGAATTCGTCGACGCCCTCGCTGAAATGGGCCCAGCCGTCCACGTGGGCCGGGATCACCGCCCTGGCGCCGAGCAACTCGGCCGCCGCGGCCGCGCGCGCCGCGGTCAGCGTCAGCGGCCGGCCACGCTCCTTGGTGGGCACACTCGCCGCCCCGGCGAACAGCACGGCGATGTCCACTTGGCCGACACGGTCGGCGACGTCTTTGACCGCGGCCATCGAGGCGTTGTCGCCGCTGAGGTACACCGTCGGCAGCCCCGGGCCGGACAGCACGAAACCCGTCACCTCGCAGTTGACGTGACCGCGGTCGTCGCGCTGCCCATCGGCCGGACCGTGCACCGCCGGAACCGCTTGCACGGTAAGCGATCCCGATCCGCCCTGCAGTTCGTAAGACTGCCAGGGCGCCAGCCCGACCGCCGGCGGACCCAATCGGCCCGCCGCGCCGGGGTGGGTGAGCAGCAGCGGTGCGGCCAGCGCCATGCGGCGGCCCTCGTCGTCGAAGTTGTCGGGGTGCTGGTCGTGGCTCACCAGCACCGCATCCACCGGCCCCAGGGCCTCGGCGCCGACCGCGGGACCGGTGAGCTTGGTCAGGTAGGCGTGCACGCCCGGGGGATCGAACGTCGGGTCCATGACGATCCTGCGACCCGCGATGTCGACGACGGTGGTGGGCCGCCCAGCACGCTGATCGCGCAGTCGCGGCGCGCCGCGTCTACCGCAGTGCTCATATGCCCCGCGCCCGGTCACGCCAAAAGGGTTCCCGCAGCTGAGTTTTCAGGATCTTTCCGCTCGCGTTGCGGGGGAGTTCGGGCACGACGTCGACGGTGCGCGGACATTTGAAGCCGGCCAGATGCGCTCGGCAGAATTCGATGATGCCGGCGGGATCGACCTCGCCGTCGGCCACCACGATCGCCTTGACCGCTTCGCCCCAGAAGTCGTCGGGCACCCCGATCACCGCGGCGTCCTGCACCGCGGGATGCTCGATGAGCACGCTTTCCACCTCCGGGCCGTACACGTTCTCGCCGCCGGTGATGATCATGTCCTTGATCCGGTCCTCGATGTAGACGTAACCGTCGGCGTCCAGGCGGCCGATGTCGCCGGTGCGCACCCAATCGTCGGCGGTGATGGTCTCGGCGGTCGCGTCCGGCCGGTTGAGGTAGCCCGTCATGTTCTGGTTGCTGCGCACCCACACCTCACCGGACTCGCCGGCCGCCAACGGGTTACCGGTCTCGGGGTCGACGATGCGAATCTCGCAGCCCAGCACCGCCTTTCCGGCCGCCAGTTGCAGCTCGGGCCGCGCCGAATCGCGGTGATCGTCGTCGGACAGCGCGGTGACCGCACCACACAATTCGGTCTGCCCGTACACCTGCACGAATTTCGTGTCGGGCCAGGTCGACAGCGCGCGATGCAGCAGCGGCAGCGGCATCGGCGCGGCGCCGTACACGATGTAGCGCAGGCCGGCGATGGCCGCGGCCGCCGCCTCACCCGCATCCAGGAACCGGGCGATCACCGGCGGGACGAAGAACGCGTGTGTGGCACCGGCGCGCACCGCGCCGATCAGCGTTGCCGCGTCGGGCTCACGGGTCATGAATGTCGGTGCACCCGAACGGATTCCGAACAGCGCATAGCCGATGCCGCCGACGTGGAACAGCGGCATGGCCACCAGGTTGGCGTCGCCCTCGTCGAAGGGGAACGCCGGGGCCAGGTTGCACGCGTGATTGACCAGGGCGCGCTGGCTGAGCAGCACGCCCTTGGGGCGCCCGGTGGTGCCGGAGCTGTAGATCACCAACGCGGTCTCGTTCTCCTCGACGCTCGCGTCGGGCTGCGTCGGCGCCGCCGCGGCGACCAACGATTCGTACTCGTCGCCGACCTCGATGATGCGTTCCACAACAGGAACCCGCGCGGCGGCGGCCTCGGCCGACGCCCGCAGCTCGGCGCCGACGAGCAGCACCCGGGCGCCGCTGTCGGCCAGGACATGGACGAGTTCGTCGCCGATCACCCGCCAGTTCACGACGGTGGTGACGACGCCGATCGAGGCGCCGGCGATGAGCACCTCGAGACAGGCGGGGTGGTTCTTGTCCAGGAACGCCACGCACTGGCCCCGCTCGAGCCCGGCGGCGCGCAGCGCCCCGGCCGCGCGACGGATCCGCGAGCTCCATTCGGCCCACGACCACTGGCGTTCGCCGTAGCGGATGGCGATCGCGTCCGGCCGCTGCTGCGCGTGTCGTTCGACGATGCCGGCGAGCGTCTCCGCCGTGCTGGTCGCCGTGTCGGCTGGTGGCATGAACCCCTCCGCGTTCGATTCGTACCAGTTTGTACTACGCGGTCGGTTGCGCGCGCGACGCCGACCCTCGCCCGCGCGGGTCGCTAGCGCCTCATTGCAGGGAGGCGATCATCATTCCGCCCTCGCCGGCGGCCTGGCTGGTCGCGCTGCTGTCCTGCCGGAAGTCGACGAACGCCGATCGGCCGGTCGAGGGGTTCAGCAGCTCGGTGAAGGTGCCGATCACCGGAATGGTGCCCTGCGGGTGCACGACGGTCGCGGTGTAGTCGATGGAGGCCTCCTGCTGGAAGGTGGGGCCGGGCAGCGCCCGGGTCTCCGGCGCGGTCAGGCGGTTCACGTCGGTCAGGATGGCCGAGGCGCCGCCGGTGAATTGGTCGACGTCGGCCTGCAGCAGCCCGGCGGCGTCTGCGCCGGCCGCGGGTTTGACCGTGATCCGCAGCTGCGCGCTGGTGTCGGCGTTGTTCAGCGCCACCCAGTTCGGGCCGCGGTGTCCGACGGTCCAGCCCGGCGCGGGGGTGACCGAGACGCCCTGCGCGATGGCGACGGCGTCGTCGGACATCAGTGCCACCGCGGCGGTCGGCTCGGCCCGGTTGGCGGTGGCGGCCAGCACGACGACGGCGGCTGCGCCGATCGCCCCGACTCGCCATCCGGTCCGACGAAACAGGGCCTGCGGCTGCGGTGTTGACATCGTTGCTCCTAACGCCGTCGGGCGCTGCGGAATTCGCCCGTGGGCTTATCGTGCCCCGGTCGTGACGGCCATGTCCAAGACGGGTTTGCTATGGCTCGATACAGCCGGCCTATCGAACCGGTGCATGCGTTGCTAAAGCCAACGGCGCGAACGTGTGTCACCATGACTGGGCCGACCCGCCCGACCCGTGAAGGATGCGACATGGTGAACCCCGAGCGCGCCCGTTCCCGCACCTTCGTCGTCACCGGCGCCGCGTCCGGCATCGGGTTGGCCACCGCGCGGCGGTTGTTGGCCGAGGGCGGCACGGTGATCGGCGCCGACCTGGCCGCCCCGCCCGACGACCTGGGCGCGAGCTTCACCTTCGTGCCCGCCGACGTGACCGACGAAGCCGCGATCGCCGCGGTGCTGGCCGCCGTGCCGGGCCGCCTGGACGGCCTCTTCCACGCCGCCGGCGTCGCCGGGGGAGGCCCGGTGCACCTGCTCGACCGCGCCGAATGGGACCGGGTGATCGGGATCAACCTCACCGGCACCTTCCTGGTGGCCAAGGCGGCCCTGGCCAAGATGATCGACCAACCCCGCGCCGACGGCGAACGCGGCTCCATCGTGACGGTCGCCAGCGTCGAAGGCCTGGAGGGCACCGCCGGGGGCAGCTCGTACAACGCGGCCAAGGGCGGCGTCGTGCTGCTCACCAAGAACATCGCACTCGACTACGGGCCGAGCGGCATCCGGGCCAACGTCATCTGCCCCGGCTTCATCGAAACACCCATGGCGCACAGCGTGTTCAGCATCCCGGGGATGGAGGGGCCGCTGGCCTCCATCACCAAGGAGCACGCCCTGCAGCGCCTGGGACAGCCCGACGAGATCGCCGCCATGGCCGCCTTCCTGCTGTCGCCCGACGCCTCGTTCGTCAGCGGCCAGGCGCTTGCCGTCGACGGCGGCTACACCGCCGGTCGCGATCACGGTGTCGTCGAACTCTTCGGCTTTCCCGACTGATCCAACTAAGATTCGTCCATGAGCGGTGCACTTACTCCTGACCAGGCGATCGAGGCCATCCGGGGCGCCGGCGGAGCCCAGCCCGGTTGTCGCGCGCTGCACGCCAAGGGCACCCTGTACCGCGGCACGTTCACCGCGACCCCTGACGCGCTCATGCTCTCGCGCGCACGGCATCTCGACGGTTCGACGGTCCCGGCGCTGATCCGCTTCTCCAACGGGTCGGGCAACCCCCAGCAGCGCGACGGCGCGCCCGGGGTGCGCGGGATGGCGGTCAAGTTCACCCTGCCCGACGGCTCCACCACCGACGTCTCGACGCAGACCGCCCGGCTGTTCGTCTCCAGCACGCCCGACGGATTCATCGATCTGCTCAAGGCGATGCGGCCCGGCCTCACCACGCCGCTGCGCATGGCCACACACCTGCTCACCCATCCGCGGCTGCTGGGCGCCTTGCCCCTGTTGCGTGAGGCCAACCGGGTGCCGGCCAGCTACGCCACCACCGAATACCACGGCCTGCACGCCTTCCGCTGGATCGCCGCGGACGGCAGCGCGAGATTCGTTCGCTACCACCTGGTTCCGACCGTGTCCGAGGAGTACCTGTCGGGGGCGGACGCCCACGGCAAGGATCCGGACTTCCTCACCGACGAGCTGCAGGCGCGGCTGGACGACGGGCCGGTGCGGTTCGATTTCCGGGTGCAGATCGCCGGGCCCACCGACTCGACCGTCGACCCGTCGGCGGCCTGGCAGAGCACCCAGATCGTCACCGTCGGCACCCTGTCGATCACCGGCCTGGACACCGAGCGCGAGCACGGCGGTGACATCGTGGTGTTCGACCCGATGCGGGTGACCGACGGCATCGAACCCTCCGACGATCCGGTGCTGCACTTTCGGTCCCTGGCGTATTCGGCCTCGGTCAAGCTGCGTACCGGCGTCGAACGCGGCGCCGAAGCCCCGCCCGCCTGACCGGCATCGCCCGGCCCCACGGTCACCTCGCACCGAAATCGTCGGCACGCTAGGGTTTTTCTTCGGTGTCGCTATTTCAGATGTTCCTCATATGCCTGGCCGGGCTGGGTGCCGGTGCGATCAACGCCTTGGTCGGGTCCGGCACCCTGATCACCTTCCCGACGCTGGTCGCGCTCGGCTACCCGCCGGTGACGGCCACCATGTCCAACGCGACGGGTCTGGTCGCCGGCAGCGTCTCGGGCACCTGGGGCTATCGCGCCGAGCTGCGAGGTCAGTGGGACCGGCTGCGGTGGCAGCTCCCGGCCTCGCTGACCGGTGCGGCGCTGGGTGCGTACCTGCTGCTGCATCTGCCCGAGAAGGTGTTCGCCGACATCGTGCCGGTGCTGCTGGTGCTGGCGCTGGTGCTGGTGGTCATCGGGCCGCGGATCCAGGCGTGGACGGCCCGGCGGGCCGAGCAGGCGGGTCGATCGCCCGAACACGTCAGCCCCCGGCGGATGGCGACGCTGGTGTTCGGCACGTTCGCCGTCGGCGTCTACGGCGGCTATTTCACCGCCGCACAAGGGATCCTGCTGGTCGGCCTGATGGGCGCCCTGTTGCCGGAGTCGGTGCAGCGCACCAACGCGGCCAAGAACCTGCTGGCATTGATGGTGAATGTGGTTGCCGCCCTTGCCTATACGGCGGTCGCGTTCGATCGGATCAGCTGGCCGGCCGCCGGGCTGATCGCGGCGGGCTCACTGGTCGGGGGGCTGCTCGGCGCGCGGTACGGGCGGCGGCTGTCGGGCAACGCGCTGCGGGCGGTCATCGTGGCCGTGGGACTGATCGGACTCTACCGCCTGCTCGCGGTCACCTGACGAGAAGCCAGGCGCGACAGCGCGTTTGACCGTCCCGGCCGTCTCAACTCAGGGTCGCCGCGGCGGCCTCGGCGAGGACATCGGACACTTCACCGCGCTTGTGCCACGCCCGCAGCTGACGCATCGCGCCGTTGCCGTCGGTGACGACGCGGGCGAGTTCGTCGCGCACGCGGTCGTATTCGCCCAGTGACTCCAGCGCGGGGCGCACCCGTCGCACCAGCGCCCCCAGCTGCTCGGCCGCCGGCACCGCGCCGCGGCCGTGGATCAAATCGAGTGTGTGGCCGGACAATCCGTCGTGCGCGGCCTTCCAGTACGCCGCGCGCAGCGCACCCGGCGGCAGCCGCCGAGCGTCGTCGGGTGAGTCGAGCGCCGTCATCACCGCCGCCGTGATCAGGGTGGCGAGCAGCACGGTCTCGGCGACGGTGGCCGGCACATCGGCCACCCGGACCTCCACCGTGGGGAAATCCGCCGACGGGCGCACGTCCCAATAGATCATGTCCTTGTCCAGGATGACCCCGTTGTCGACCAGCATGCGCACGGTGTCGTCGTACTCCTCGGGCGAGGCGAAATAGGGCGGTGCCCCCGCGGCGGGCCAGCGCCGCCACAGCACGCTGCGCCAGCTCGCGTACCCGCTGTCGGCGCTGCGGTACACCCGCGAATTTGCCGACAGCGCAAGCAAAGTCGGCAGCCACGGCCGCAGCCAATTGCTGATGTGGATGGCCGCGCCGCGATCGGGCACCTGCACGTGCACGTGGCATCCGCAGATTCCCTGCTCGTGGGCGATCATGCCGAACTGTTCGCCGATCCGCTGGTAGCGCGGGGTGTCGGTCACCGGGAACTCGTGCGGCGTGGAAGGCGGCAGCCCGCAGGCGAGCAGCGCAACCCCGGCGGCCTCGGCGGCCTGCGCAGCGGTGCGCCGCAGCCGGGTCAGTTCCTCGCCGAGCTCGGCGCTGGTCGCGGCCACGGTCGATGTGGTTTCCACCTGGCAACTGCTGAGTTCGAGCTGCAGCTCGACGCCGCGCCGCTTCGCCTCGGCGGCCACGGCGGCGTTGCGCGGGGCGGGCTCGCCGGTTCGCGGGTCGATGAGGAGGAATTCCTCCTCGGCACCAACGGTGGGATGGTCGGCCATTGAGCCGCTGACGGCCCGGCCCCTAGCAGCGGTCGGCCGCGGACAGCGCGGAGTCGACGGTGGGGTAGATGGGCAGCACGGCGCCGAGCCCGCACGCGTCGACGATGCGGGCGACGAGCGGCTCGCAGCTGACCAGGCGCAGGTCGATGCCGCGCGCCTGGCAGCTTTTCGCCTCATCGGCGAGCACCGCGAAGGCGCAGCAGCCCATGAAGTCGAGCCCGGTGACGTCGACCACGAAGGGGCCGGGCGCGGTGACGCCGCTGGCCGCCTCGCGCACCAGGTGGCGCCAGGTGTCCTCGTTCCAGGCGTCGACCTCGCCCCCGGCGTAGATGACCACCGACGGGCCGCTGCGGTCCGCGGTCGCCCGCAGGGTGCTGTTGGGGTCGCCGAGTTCGTACACCAGCTTGGTGCTCAGCGTCAGATGAGTGGTCGGCATCGCCTCGACAATGACGGAATTCATGATGGACCCCCTAATCGACAGGCGTGGGAAACGCCCCGATGGATGCCCGTCCTAATGTCTGAAGACAGACTGTTCGTGGATGCGAATCTCTTTTCTATAACGAGACAGGGCGGTCTGTCTACCGGCAAGGGCCTAAGAGTACGGTAAGGCCTGGTATGACAACTCCCGATGTCGGAACTCCCGCCGTGTCGCCTCGCGAACGCGTTCTGACCGCGGCCTATGACCTGTTCAGCCGGCGTGGCATCCGCGCGGTGGGTACCGATGAGGTGATCGGGCGGGCCGGTGTCGCCAGGGCGACGCTGTACCGGCATTTCGCGACCAAGAATGACCTGGTGCTGGCGGTGCTGCAGCGTCGCGAGGAGCTCTGGACGCACGGTTTGATCGAGGAGCAGTCGCGGCTGCGCGGCAACACCCCCGAGGAACAGTTGCTGGCGATTTTCGACGTCATGCACGACTGGTTCCAGCTACGCGACCGATACGAGGGCTGCTCGTTCATCAACGTGCTGCTCGAGCTGGGGCCCGAGCATCCGATCGGACAGGCGTGCATCGCCCACATCGACCACGTCCGCGACATCGTGCGGCGCCGCGCCGAGGCGGCGGGTTTGGCCGACGTCGAGGACTTCGCCTCGTCATGGCACATCCTGATGAAGGGCGCCATCATTCTGGCCGCCGTCGGCGACCTCGACGCCGCGCTGCGGGCCCGCAGGATGGCCCGCACGTTGATCGACCAACACCGGCCGCCGCTGGTGGCCGACACCGGCGAGGCCGTCTAGTCAGACGCTGTCCGGCGCGGTGCTGCCGGCCTTGCGGTAGTGCTCGGCCTCCAGTTCGGCGATCATCCGGGATGTGCGTTCCCGCAACAGGATTGCGGCGGTCAGCCCGGCCACGACGGCGATCACCAGCCCGATCCAGGAGAACCGTTCCAGCCAGCGTTCGGCGGCGATTCCGGCGAAGTACACCAGTGCGGTCGTGCCGCCCGCCCAGCAGATCGCGCCCGAGACGTTGGCCGCCAGGAATCGGGGGTAGTGCATCTTCAGCGCCCCCGCCAGCGGCCCGGCCAAGATTCGCAGCAGGGCGATGAAGCGGCCCAGGAAGACGGCCCGAACACCCCAGCGGTTGAACAGCTTTTCGGCGAGCGCGATGTGCCCGGGACCGAAGTGTTTCGGGAACCGCCGCCCGAGCCGGTCGAACAGCGGCATGCCGAACCGGCGCCCGATCGCGTAGCCGATCGAATCGCCGATCACCGCGCCGATCACCGCGGCGACGCCGACCCCCAGCGGATTGACGGCCAGGTCGTGGTGCGAGGACATCAGCGCCGCGGTGACCAGCACGATCTCACCCGGTAGCGGAATGCCCAGGCTCTCGATCCCCACCACACCGCCGACCACCAAGTAGACCGCGAGCGGCGGAATCGAGTGCAGCAGGGGCTCGAGATTCATGGGTCAAGAATGCCTGACCGACCGCGGATCCGCGGCCTGAGGTGCGCGGTGGAACTCGCTGGGGACGCCCAGCCCGCCAGCCGCGGACGCTTGGGTTCGCGCCCGTCGTACGACGACAGGCCGCGCAGCCGCCGCCAGATCCACGGAAAGAAACTCTCCTGCGTCCAGCGCAGCTGCTCGTACGTGCCGGCCGCGAAGGAACGCCGGGCGGGATCGCGGCGGCCGAGCGCCCAATCATGGTTGCTGTCAGGCAAATTCAGGGCTTCGGCGGCCGCATCGGCGAACAGGATGTGCCCCTTGGTCGAGGCGTGCACCCGGTCGATGGCCCAGGTGTCCAGCTCACGCATCGACGGCGCGTTGTACAGGTCGACGAGCGCGAACCCGTAGCGGTGGGCGGCCGCGGTGATCGCCGCGTTGATGCGGGCAAGCCGCCCCGCCACCAGCCGCCCCAGCGGCAGGAACTGCGCGACGTTCGGGAAGGTCGTCGTCACCACCGTCGCCCCCGATCCGGCCAGCGCGGCGTAGACCCGTTGCAGGTCGGTCAGGGCGGGACCGAACGATCGCCCGGGCTGGATGACGTCGTTCATCCCGGCGCACACGGTGATCAGGTCGGGCCGCATCGCCAGTGCCTGCGGAAGCTGCTCGGTGAGCACGTGGTTGATCCGCTTACCGCGGATCGCCAGGTTGGCGTATTGCAGGCCGGGATACAGCGAATCGACCCGCACGGCGAGGCGGTCGGCGAATCCGAGCAGGCCGACGGTGTCGTCGCCGTCCCACAGGCCCTCGGTCTGGCTGTCACCGATGGCGACGTAACGGCGGTATCCAGCACGAATAGCCCCGCTCACGCAGCCGAGAATAACCCGAATCGGCGCCCATAACTGGTTACCGTGGACCCATGCCACACAAGCGTGAGCCGGACGCCCGGGCCGCCGGGGCGGCCCCCGTCGCCGATTCGCTTGCGCCGCAGTACCCGATCGAGTCGGTGGACAACGCGCTCAAGCTGTTGCTGCTGCTGGGCGAGCAACCCCAGATCCGGTTGAGCGAGGCGACCCGCTATCTGGGCGTGGCGTCGTCCACCGCGCATCGGTTGCTGGCGATGCTCGCCTACCGCGGGTTCGTCCGGCAAGACCCGGTGTCCAAGGCGTACCTGCCCGGCCCGTCGTTGACCGGGGTGGCGTTCGCAATCTTCGGCCGCATCGACATCGCCCGCTCCGCCGCACCCGTCATGCGCAGCCTGTCCGAACAGCTGCGCGAGACAGTGCATGTCGGAATGCTGGACGGCGCCAGCGTCCGATTCGTCGCCGCCGTCGAGGGGCCGGCCGCGGTGCGGGTGGCGTCGCGGCTCGGCCGCGCCATGCCGGCCCATTGCACGTCGACCGGCAAGGTGATGCTGGCCCAGTTGTCGCCATCGGAGCTGCGTGCGCTGCTGCCGGACGAGCAACTCGAGCGGATCACCTCGCATTCGATCGGCAGCCGCACCGAGTTGGAAGCCGAGCTCTCCGGCATCCGCGAGCGCGGCTATGCCACCAACTCCGAAGAGAGCGAGGAAGGCGTCGCCTCGGTCGCCGTGCCGATCCCCACCCGCGCGCCCGGCCTACGGCTCGCGCTCAACGCCGCGGCGCCACAAAACCGGCTGGACGCCTCCCGGTATGCCACGGTGGCCGCCGCACTTGCGGCTGCCGCCAAGGAGATTGGCGATCATCTCGGCTGCTGATCGCCCAGGCGCGCCAGTTCGTGCCGCCAGGCCGCCTCGGCGGTGAATGCCGACCCCAAGTCCGGCAGGTCGTCCCAGTCCGCGTCGTCGATGTCGCGCAGCGTGCCCCCGGCCGCGCGCACCCGCAACGACATCCGGGCCAGCGCGTCGAGGCTGATCGCCTGCAGCACCGCCTGCGCCACCGTGACGGCGGCGCTGGTGATTCCGTGCCCCCGGCAGATCACCACCGGGCGGCCGCGCATCGCCGCCACCATCTCCTTGCCCAGGCGCGAATTCCGGATCAGCACGGCGCGTTCGTAGACGGGCACGCCGCCGCGCGCCAGCCACGCGCCGGGAATGTCGTAGGCGCCGTAGATGGGCCGGATCGTGATGCCGGCCAGGTCGGCGGCGACCACGTCCGGCGGGTGCAGGTGCGCGACGGCCGCGTGCCCCGGATCGGCCAGCATCGTTTCGACGTGGATCGGCAATTCGTTGGGGACGCGATACCCGTCGAGTTCGCCTGGGGCACCGGCAGTTCCGTCGAACGTGACGAGCCGGATGTCGCTGAGGCGGGTGAACGCCACCCCGGCGTCGGTATCGCTTCGGCAGCGCACCAGCAGGCGCTCGTCATCGACCCGCAGGCTAAGGTGCCCGAGGATGCCGTCGACCAGCCCGCGGGCCGCCGCGACGCGGCAGCCCTGCGCCACCACGGCCCGCTGCCGATCCAGGTTCGTCATCGCAGTGCGCCCAGCCCGAATCCGCCGTCGGGCCGCACGGTTTCGCCGGTGATGCCGCGGGACCGGTCGGATGCCAGGAACACGTAACTCCACGCGTGGTCCTCGCCGGTGAGCGCGACGCGCAGGGGAGTGCGTGCGGCCATCTCGCTCGCCCGGTCGGGGCTGTCGTCCAGCCGGGTCGCGCCGAGCCCCAGGCTGGACAGGCCGCGCAGGTCGGTGTTCAGCGTGCCGCCGGGCGCCACCCCGTTGACTCGGATTTCCGGCGCAAGGTCGTGCGCCAACGCCGAAACCAGGCCCCGCACAGCGAATTTCGACGACACGTAGAGCACGCCGCCGCGTCCGGGATAGAACGACGACGCGGACTCGGTCAACACGATCGAGGACCCCGGGGCGGCCCGCAGCGCCGGGATCGCCGCCTTGACCGACTGCAGATGGCTGAGCACATTGGTGCGAAACATCTCGTCGAACGCATCGGAAAGCGCGTCGGCCTCGATGTCGCCCACGCCGCGGTAGAAGTCGAACACGCCGACGCAGTTGACCAGGGTGTCCAGCCCGCCGAAGGTATCCACCGCGGCGGCGACGGCCCGGTCGTTGGCCTCGTGGGTGGTGGCGTCGCCCTCGATCACCGGCACCTGCGGCAACTGCCGGCGCAGCGCGTCGCACTTGTCTGGATCACGTTCCAGCACGGCAACATTCGCGCCCTCGGCGCCGAAGGCCGCCACCACGGCCCGCCCGATCCCGGAACCGGCGCCCACGATCAGGGCGCGTTTGCCCTCCAGCCACGCGGTCACGGCTGCGGTTCGCCGTCGTCGGGCAGCAGTGGCGCATGGGCATTGCCGACCATGGCAGCCAGGGTACGGGGATTCTGCCAGGTCAGTGCCTCGATTTCAAGCGCGTCCAGGGTGATCCACTGGCCCGATCGGGGCGCGCTGATCAGTAGCCGCGACCCGTTGCGGGTCTCGACCCGGCGCACCACGACCTCGGTGAATTCGTTTGCGACGCTGATCGGTTCGCCGACCGCGCCGTCCAGTAGCCGCTGCAGCTCGTCGCTCATAGGAACACCGCCAGGTTCTGCATCCGTAGCACCGACTCGTCGGCGATGATCTTGCGCCGGGCCAGTTTCCAGCGATCGCCGCACCGGCGCAACACGTCCTCGCGCCCGCACGACAGCAGGGCGCCGTCGTTGACGTCGCCCCGGCTGCGGAATAGCAGCTCGGCCGATTCGACGACCAGGTGCGCGTCGTCGTCGCCGGCGAAGGTGCGCACGTTGGTGATGAAATGGCGCAGCCGCGACGGCGGGTCCTCGGCCCACACGTGCTCGGTGCCCATGCGCGCGACCCGCTGGCTCAGCGAGTATTTGTCCTCGTCGAAATGGTCCATGCCGGGTGAGGTGTCGAACCCGGCGCCGCGCGCGGTCGTGACGCGCACCGGCATGATGTAGCGGATGTCGTCGGTCAGGGTGTCCAGCCACGCCTCGTACCGCTGGGCGTCGAGCAGGTATGCCTCGTCCACCAGGAACTGATGCGCCTCGAGATGGCGAAGATCGTTGAATGGCAAGGGTTTTGTCATGCCGGCACCCGCTGCAGATAGTCGGCCCACATGTTCAGCAACGCCCGCTGATTGTGCTCGTTGTAGCCGACCTGCGCGCGACCGGGCCCGTGGAATGCGCTGGGCGCCAACGGGTCGATGACCGGGCGGTCGTCGGCGAGCAGGCCCATCCGGCTGTTCAGCAGCAGCCGCCGCGCCATGGAACCGCCCGCCGTGGTGGTCAGCGACACCCAGTTCTCCACGTCGTCCTGTTCGAACATGCCGGTCGACCCGAAGCACATCAGATACGCCTTGTACGAGTCCTGTTTGTACTGCGGGGGAGCGGCGGAGTCCACCGCGAACCACGAGCACACCTCGGTCTCGTTCGCGCTGACCGGCTGCCACAACCGGATCGAGATGAACGGCAGCACTTGATCTTCCCGGTCATGCACCTTGGGCCAGTTGTGCACGAAGCTGAGGTTCGGAAAGCAGGTGGCGGCCGAGATCATGAATCCGTCCTCGCCGACCACCCGTTGTTGTTGCGGTGTCCACACGTCCTTGATGCGGCCGATCATGTCGTCGGGGTAGCCGACGTAGCGCATCCGCTCCTCGAAGCCGCCCGGCGGGAGTTTGTAGGTGGTGCCGCCGCCGCGGTGGGCCCAATAGGTGGCGCCGTCCTTGCGCTTCTGCGCTTTCGGCTCGCGAAACAGCCCGATGTCCACGATGGACGCGTGGGTGTGCGGGGTGTGGTACATGTCGCCGGCGAAGTTCTCCGCGCCGATCTTCCAGTTGGCCTTGATGCGCCAGCGTTGCGGCCCGCGCACCTCGACGCCCCCGGCGCTTTGCTTGGTGTAGTAGTCCAGATAGAACTTGAAGTCGCCGAGGAACTCTTCCAGCGGTTCGGCATCTCGATCCAGGCTGATGAACAGCAGTCCGTTGTAGCTGGCGAAATTCGGTGCGGGCAAAAGGGTTTGCCCCTTGGCGAATCCCTCGTCGCCGCCGTAGGCCTCCCGGTGGAACGGCAACCCGGTGAGCCGGCCGTCGTTGCGGTAGGTCCAGCCGTGGTAGGGGCAGCGGAAGTTGGAGGCGTTGCCCATCTCCGCGCGGCAGACCTGCATTCCGCGGTGCAGGCACATATTGAACAGCGCCCGCACCGTGCCGTCGGAATCGCGGGTGATGACGAACGAGTCGTCGAGCACGCGACGCACCACGTAGTCCCCGTCCTGCGGGATCTCCGATTCGTGCCCCACGAACGTCCACGCCCGGCTGAACAGCCGCTGCTTCTCCAGCGCGAACAGCTCGGGGTCGTTGTAGATGTGCGCGGGGATCATCCCCCGGCGCACGTTCTCGAACACCTCGGCCACGTCGGCGCTCTGGTCGGCCATCCCACGTCTCTCTGTTCTACAGAAACACTCTCCGCTAAGTAGAGTCTCGCAGTCGAGGGCGCCGGTCAATCACCAGACGGCCGCGTCATCAGCGTTCTACAAGAATGCTTGGTGCCAATTCACAGGTTGCACACAACTACACGGCGCAACGCCGCGGCTACGGTGGTTCACGACAGCCACTCCGCGCCCGTGAGCGCGGCGTAAACAATGGGTAATCATCTGGTTTTGCGGTTATTAACCGTTGTTTTCCACGGATCTGAGGAAGGAACTGGTGCCATGGTGGGTCGGCCACGAGGGGGTCGATTGCAGCAGGTCGGATCGAAGGTTCTGGCCGCTATCGGGCGCCAGGAGTGGATCGACCGGCCGAGCTATCGGTTCGAGCACCTGCTCAGCTTCGCCTACAACGGGCTGGGCGGCGCCCGCAACACCGTCACCAACGCGCTCAACGGCGTCTGGCTGGGGCACCCGGTGCACCCGCCGCTGGCGTCGCTGACCAGCGGCGCCCTGGGGACGACGGTGGCGCTCGACGCGCTCAGCATCCTGCCCGGCCAGCCGGCGTCGGAGGTCGTCGACGCCTCCCGATTCGCCTCGCGCGCGCTGGGGGTGGGCATCCTGGCCAGCCTCGGCTCGGCCGTCACCGGTGTCACCGACTGGCAGCACACCCACGAGGAGGACCGCCGGGTCGGGGCGGTGCACGGCCTCGTGAACCTGGCCGCCACCGCGCTGTACATGCAGTCCTGGTGGGACCGGCGCAAGGGGCGCCACGGACGCGGCATCGTGCTCACCGCCCTGGGCTACGGCATCACCGTGGCCGGCAGCTACCTCGGTGGCGCGCTGGTCTTCGAGTCCGGGATCGGCATCGACCAGTCCGGTCCGCGGCTGCGCACCCCGACCTGGACGCCGGTGCTGCCGGCGAGTTCGTTGAACGGCAAACCGGTGCGCGTCGAGGTCGACGGAGTGGGCCTGGTGGTCTGCCAGACCAAGCCCGGTGAGGTGGCGGCGTACGGCGAATTCTGTCCGCACCTGGCAGCGCCGATGGCCGACGGCTGGCTGGACCGGGGCCGGTTGGTGTGCCCCTGGCACGGTTCATGGTTCGCGGCCGAGTCCGGCGAGGTGGTGCGCGGTCCGGCCGCGGCGCCGCTGCCGTGCTACGAGGCCCGGTTGGTCGACGGAGTGGTCGAAGTCCGCGGCGAGCAGCAGCCCGCTCCCGGCGGCGCGGTAGGAATCGCAAAAGGAGGAGCCAATTGAACGCCTACGACGTGTTGAAAGAACACCACATCGTGATCAAGGGCCTCGGCCGCAAGATCAGCGACGCACCGGTGAATTCCGAAGAGCGGCATGCCCTTTTCGATGACCTGCTGATCGAACTCGACATTCACTTCCGCATCGAGGACGACCTGTACTACCCGGCGCTCAAGGATGCCAGCAAGCTGATCGCGATCGCCCACGCCGAGCACCGCCAGGTGGTCGACCAGCTTTCGGTGCTGCTTAAGACCCCGCAGAGCGCGCCCGGCTACGAAGACGAGTGGAACTCGTTCAAGACCGTCCTGGAGGCGCACGCCGACGAAGAGGAACGCGACATGATCCCGGCTCCGCCGGAGGTGCAGATCACCGACGCGGAGCTCGAGGAGCTGGGCGACAAGATGGCCGCCAAGATCGAGCAATACCGCGGCTCGGCCCTGCACCGCCTGCGGACCAAGGGCCGCGCGGCATTGGTGCGCGCCCTCTAACGTCTGCCCCGACGACATCGCCCGCTTGCGGGATTCGGGGGGCCACCGAGAGTAGCCTCACGGCACATGGACGCCGAGCGTGTCGCTTCTCAGGCCGACATCACGGCGGAGATCGCCCGCATCGCAGCGCAATACCAGGGGGCCGCCGCGCAAGCGGGGTCACTCGGGCAGCCGCGCCTCGACTATCCGCCGTACCGCAGCACCGTGCTGCGCCACCCGAACCAACCCCTGGTCGTCGTCGATCCCGAGGGCGTCGAGCGCTGGGCACCCTGCTTCGGCCACCAGGACGTCGACCCCCTCGACGCCGACCTGACGGCCGGTCACGCCGACGAGCCGATCGGGGAGCGCGTCGTCGTCACCGGACGCGTCACCGACTCCACCGGCCGGGCGGTGGCGGGCCAGCTGGTCGAGATCTGGCAGGCCAACGCCGCCGGGCGCTACCGCCACCAGCGCGACCAGCACCCGGCGCCACTGGACCCGAACTTCACCGGCGCGGGCCGCTGCCTGACGGGGCCGGACGGCACCTACCGGTTCCTGACCATCAAGCCCGGCCCGTACCCATGGCGCAACCACCACAACGCCTGGCGGCCCGCGCACATCCATTTCTCCGTCTTCGGAACGGCTTTCACGCAGCGTCTGGTGACCCAGATGTACTTTCCCGGCGACCCGATGTTCGAGCTGGACCCGATATTCCAGTCGGTCCTCGATCCCGCCGCACGCCGACGACTGATCGCCCGCTACGACCACGAGCTCACCGTGCCCGAATACGCCACCGGGTACCGGTGGGACATCGTGCTGACCGGCGGTGCTCGCACCCCGACCGAGGACGATCATGACTGAATCGTCGTGCACCCCAGGGCAAACGGTCGGCCCCTTCCTCGACCTGGGACTGCCGTATCCGGGGGACAACCTGATGGTCGACGACGGCCACCCGCAGGCCATCCGGCTGTACGGCACCGTGTACGACGGCGCCGGCGTCGCCGTTCCCGACGCACTGGTGGAACTTTGGCAGCCCGATACCACGGGATGCGTTCCGCGCCAAGCCGGTTCGCTGCGCCGTCCACCCCAGTTCACCGGATGGGGGCGCTGCGCGACCGACGCCGCCGGAAGGTACTCGTTCACCACGCTGACGCCCGGCCCGCCGGCCCCCGGGCGACCGCCGTTCTTCGCGCTCACCGTGTTCGCGCGGGGATTGCTGGACCGGCTGTTCACCCGCGCCTATCTGCCCGGCGCCGACCCGGACGCCGATCCGCTGCTGGCCGCGGTCACCCCCGAGCGCCGGCGCACCTTGCTCAGCGTCGCCGAAAACCACGGCGGCGCTTACCGTTTCGACATCCACCTGCAGGGCCCGGCGGAGACCGTGTTCCTGGCGTACTCCGAAGGCGCGCGATGACCAACCTGTTGTGGCCCGGAGACCAGCGCGCCGGCGAGCACATGACCGACGAGGCCCTGCTGAAAGCGATGCTCGCGACGGAATCCGCGTGGCTGAGCGCCCTGGTGACCGCCGGCCTGGCTCCGGCCGCATGCGCGGCGACGGAACCGTCGAACCTGGTGACGCAGCACGATTGTGAGGCCATCGCGGTCGGCGCCGAGGACGGCGGCAACCCGGTCATACCCCTGGTGAAGCTGCTGCGAGAGCGGGCCGAACCCGCCGTCGCGCCCTGGATTCACCGCGGGCTCACCAGCCAGGACGTCCTGGACACCAGCCTGATGCTGGCCGTGCGCGCGGCCGCCGACGACCTGACGACCCAACTCATGCAACAGATTTCCACGCTGTCCGAACTCGTCACGCGGCATCGGGCCACGCCCATGGTGGCCCGCACCCTCACCCAGCACGCCGCACCCACCACCTTCGGCGCCAAGGCCGCCGGCTGGCTGAACGGGACCGTGGACGCGTGCGAGCGAGTGGCGTCGCTGACCACGCCGGTCCAGATCGGGGGCGCCGCAGGCACATTGGCCGCGACGACGGAGCTGGCGGCGTTGCTCACCGCTACGACCGACCCGGCCGGTGTCTCGCTGCGGCTGGTACACAGCACCGCGGCCGCATTGGGCCTGGCCGACCGCCCCGGGTGGCACACCGCCCGCGCACCCGTCACCGCCGCGGCCGACGCCTTCGTCGGCTGCACCGACTGCTGGGGCCGCATCGCCTCCGACGTCGTCACCCTGGCCCGCCCGGAGATCGCCGAACTCGGCGAGCCGACACCCGCCGGCCGCGGTGGCTCGTCGTCGATGCCGCACAAGCGAAACCCGGTGCTGTCCATCCTGATCCGCCGCGCCGCCATCGCGGCACCCCCGTTGGCCGCGACGTTGCACACCGCCGCGGCGCTGACCGACGACGAGCGGCCCGACGGGGCGTGGCACGCCGAATGGGACACCCTGCGTACGCTGGGCCGGCGCGCCCTGGTCGCGGCCTCCCAGAGTGGCGAGCTGCTCGCCGGGCTGACCGTGCACACGCAGCGCATGGCCGAAAACCTAGCCGCCGCAGATGTTTTGGGGGAGCAGCGGGCGATCGCCGACCTGGCGGGCAAGGAACCGTCCGCCACCTACTTCGGCGCCACCGACCGGCTGATCGACGAGAGCCTGAGCCGTGCGGCGAAGGCGCTCGCTCAGCGCTGATAGATGCTGGCCAGCCAGATGTGCAGCAGGGTGTCGATCACCCGGTCTTCGGGGATGGCCTGATCCTCGGCGGTGAACGCCGCGGCCATCATCCGCTCGCTCAACATGTTCAGCGCCACAGACAATTCCGCGGCCGGGATGGTGTCGGGGGCGGTGCCGCGGCCACGCTCGGCCTTGATCGCGATCGTGGTGTAGGCGATCCACTTGCTCATCAGCGCCGACCACAGCTGCCGCACCTCGGGGTTGGTCGCCTTGGCCGCCGCGCCCGCGACGGCGACCGCCCGGTGCGATCCGGAGACCTCGAAGAACGATTCGATGCGCGCCCGCCAAATCGCCTCGGGGTCACCGGATGACACCACGTCGAGCGCCCCCAGCGCCGCCTGCGCCTTGCCGTTCATCTGGTCGAGCAGCGAGAGCAGGACGGCGTTTTTGGACCGGAAATAGAAGTAGAAGGTGGGCCGCGAGATCCCGGCGCCTTTTGCTAGGTCGTCGACGGAAAAGTCGGCCAGCGGCCGTTCTTGCAGCAGCCGCTCGGCGGTGGCCAGTATCGCCTGCTCGCGGTCGTCACCGGCGTGGTGCGACGCGCGGCGGCCCCGCGAGGCCTGTAGATATTTCGTTTGTGTCGGGAGGTCGGACACGCCCGCTACTGTTGGGCACGTCGATATACGTCAACAAAACTGTCGATGAAAACCAGCAATAATGTCGATTAAGAACGGCGCTTTGCTGGACGACTTCTCAGTCGGCCACCGCGATCTCGATGGACAAGCATTCACTGAGCGCGTGCGCGGCCGCCCAGTCGCCACCGCACACCGCGCGCTCGAGCTCGTCGACCAACGGGCTGTTGGCACCCAGATCGGCCAGCCACGCCGCCACGGTCGTCGTGATCTGGTGCGCGGGTACCCGAGCGATGTGTCCCTTGTGGAGCCGATCGGTCAGCTGGTAGATCGTGGCCGAGGGTCTGCGCTGCGGCCAATGAACCATCCATTTCGGTGAATTCATCGTGCCCTCCCCGCTAGCCTCAACGACTCATCCGACCCCGGCGGCGTGTTCAGCTCTAGGGCACAATAGTACGTCTGTACCAATGCGTTGGTCGGTATTTTCGCCGCGCGAAATCGCGTTTTTTTGAGGTTTTTCGTCATCGGATCGCCTACCTGGGCCTACGGAGAAAACGGGCCGATCATTGTCGCGTCATCGTGGCGCGGCCACGGGCCATGATGCGCTCGAGAACGTTGTGGGACAGGTCGCCGTCGTTGGCGACCCGGGCGAGACCGCGCCGTCGCAGGAACACGTCCAGCCGTCGATCCGGTGACCAATCGGCATAGATCGCCCCGAGGTAATGCGACTGCAGGAAATCCGACGCCAGCGCATCGAGGTCGGACTCGGTCAACAACGGTGAGGTAACACCCATAGCCGGCAATCTCCTTTGTTCTCCCCGCAACTGCCGCAGCCAAGTTACGTCAGGGGGCGTCACTAAACCGTCACGTACAGATTGCGGAACGGGCCCAAAGTCCCCGGGGGTGCAAAGGCGAAGGTCGCAGCCGTGTTATGTCAGGCGGTGCTCGAGGGCGCCGGTTTGTGGGCGACGATCGCGACGGCGGCCAACCGCTCGCGGTGCTTGCGGAACGTGCGGCGCATGGTCAGGACGCGCTTGCGGGCGTCGCGATGCACGAGCACGTTGCGGGCGAATCGCAGCGCGCCGAGCAGACCTTCGTCGGACACCAGCCGGCGGGGATGCAGCAGCGCCATCGGCGCGGTCGCCACATGGTCGACCACCAGCCCGTGCTCGGCGAGCAGGTTCGACCACTCCGCGACCGTCAACGGCCGGGCGTTGACCTTGATCGCCCGGGCGAGTGCGTGGCGGATGTCGGTGCTGACGTCCTCGGGCACATCGTCGGGAGTGAGGGCGAGTTCGTGGATCGCGTAGCGGCCGCCCGGGCGCAACACCCGCGCCGCCTCCGCGACGATGGCCCGCTTGGCCGCGTCGCCCTGCATGCTCAGCATCGCCTCCCCGATCACGACATCGCCGCTGGCGTCGGGCAATCCGGTGTCGGCCGCGTCGGCGACCCGGACCGCGGCGTTCTGTGCACCGAGATCGCTGAGCACGCCGCGCACCACGTTGGCCGCGTCCGGGTCGCCCTCGGCGCCGACGTACGACCGCGGCCCCCGCGCCACGATCTCGGTGGCGGTGCGGCCCAGGCCGGGTGCCAGCTCGACGACGTCGGCCCCGCTCAGCCGCGCGTGGGCCAGCAGGGTGCGGGTCAGCTCGACGCCGCCGGGGCGCAGCACGCGTTTGCCGAGCCGGGCCAGCAGCCAGTGGCCGGCAACCGCGTCGTCGGCGCGCCCCGATGACGGTAGCGGGAGTTCGGCACCTGCTCGTTGTCCTGGCATCAGATCTCCTGCCGTGCAGAGCTTTCCAGGGGCTCCAACGCCAGCTCGAGGTGGCCGTGGAGCGCCGGGGGTGGGGCGTCGGTGAGTTTACCGATCCGGATCCGCCAGACGGTGGGTCCTGTGTCGAGGTACTCCCAGTCGTAGCCGCCCGGGTAGTCGGCCTCGAACTCGTCGTGCAGGTGCCTGGGGTCGTGGTTATTGACCAGCACGAAGGATTCGCCGACTTTCAGCGCGGCATACGTCGCGAAGATCGTCGGATGCTTGTCCGGCTTGCGCAGCTCGCGCACGTCAAGTTCGTTGGCGGCCATGGGTTCTCCGACCTCCGCTCTAGTTTTTACAAGTAGTGTTGTGTAAACTCTAGCGCATGACCTACGTGATCGGGAAGCCATGCATCGATGTGATGGACCGCGCCTGCGTCGACGAATGTCCGGTGGATTGCATTTACGAAGGCGGCCGGGCGCTCTACATTCATCCCGACGAATGCGTCGATTGCGGCGCGTGTGAACCGGTTTGTCCGGTGGAAGCGATTTACTACGAAGATGACCTGCCTGAGGACCTCAAACCGTACCTGGCCGACAATGAGGCGTTCTTCACCGAGACGCTGCCGGGTCGCGACGCGCCCCTGGGGTCGCCGGGCGGGGCGGGCAAGCTCGGTCCACTCGGTGTCGACACACCTCTGGTGGCGGGCCACCCCACAACTGCCGAGGCGTAACGGGCAAGAGGCGGGAGGGGCGCGTTGAAGGTGGAGAAGTCCCACGACTCGTCGGACCGGGAATCGGCCGGCCGGCGGCGGGCCGTCATCCGACTGTTGCGGGCCTCGCCGGATCCGATGAGCATCGCCGGAATCGCCGACGTGCTCGGCGTGCACCCCAACACCGTGCGCTTCCATCTCGACAGCCTGGTCGCAGACGGCCAGGCCGAACTCGTCGAGTTGGGCCGCAAGGGACCGGGCAGGCCGCCGCTGATGTTCCGCGCGGTCCGGCGGATGGATCGCGGCGGCACGCGGCATTATCGGCTGCTGGCCGAGATCCTGGCGACGGCCTTTGCCGCCGAGGGCGATCCCGGACCCAAGGCCCTGGCCGCGGGCCGCGCGTGGGGGCAGAAGATAAATGCCGAACTGCACCCGTCGCGCGACGGCGCCGAGCAGGCCATCGCTCATCTGATGGATGTGCTCGACGAACTCGGCTTCGCGCCCGAACGCCGCGTGAGCAACGGACAGCAGCAGGTCGGGTTGCGGCACTGCCCGTTCCTGGAGTTGGCCGAAAACCGGTCGAGCGTCGTGTGCCCGGTGCATCTGGGCCTCATGCAGGGAGCCATGGAGACCTGGGGGGCGCCCGTCTCGGTGGACCGGCTCGACCCGTTCGTCGAGCCGGACCTGTGTCTGGCCCATTTGACGCTGCAAGGGGCCACCAAATGAGCACGGGCACAGCGATTGCCGTCGCGCTGACCTTTGTCTGGCTCGGCATGGTGCTGGCCATCTCGTTCCTGGAGGCCCCGCTGAAGTTCCGGGCGCCCAATGTGACGCTGCAGATCGGACTCGGCATCGGGCGGTTGGTCTTTCGCGCGCTCAACACCGTCGAGGTGGCTTTCGCGCTCGTCATCGGGGCCATCGTGGTGGCCGGCCCCACCCGGGCGGGCGTCACGGTGGCCGTGGCCGTCGCCGTTGCCGCGCTGGCCGTCCAGCTGGTCGCGGTGCGTCCCGCGCTGACCCGCCGTGCGGACAGGGTGCTCGCCGGGTCGGACGGGCCGCGCTCGCGGGCCCACTACTTCTACGTCGCGCTGGAGGCGGTCAAGGTGGTCGCCCTCGTGGTGGCGGGGATACTGCTACTGAGCGGCTGACTCCCAACCCGTTGAGGCCCCAGGCGGGGCCTTGCAACTTCGAAGGACCGACATGGATTCCATTTCGCTGACCGACCTCTCGGCCGAAAAGATCGCCGAGGCCAAGCAATCGCACAGCGGACGCGCCGCCCACACCATCCACGGCGGCCACACCCACGAGCTGCGCCAGACCGTGCTGGCCCTGCTGGCCGGTCACGACCTGTCCGAACACGACAGCCCGGGTGAGGCGACCCTGCAGGTGCTGCAGGGCCACGTGCGCCTGACGACCGGCGGGGACGCCTGGGACGGCAAGGCCGGTGAGTACGTCGCGATTCCCCCCGAACGGCACGCCCTGCACGCGGTCGAGGATTCGGTGGTCCTGCTGACCGTGCTCAAGACCATTCCGTCGGAGCACTAGCCGCCGATGTTGTCGACGCCCTGGTCAACGAGCTTTGGACTGCGGGTTCCCATCGTCAACGCCCCGATGGGCGGCGTCGCGGGCGGCCGCCTGGCCGCGGCGGTGACGGCGGCCGGCGGCCTCGGCATGGTCGGCATGGGCAGCGTCGCGACCAGAACGCTGCTGGCCGAGCAGCTCGCGCATGTCCAGGGCCGGTTCGGCATCGGGCTGGTCGACTGGGTGATGCGCAACGAGGCCGGCCTGCTCGAGGACGCGCTGGCCGCCCGGCCCGTGCTGTTGTCGGTCAGCTTCGGCACCGAATGGTCGTGGGTCGCCAAGGCGCACGACGCCGGAATCCCTACGGTCACACAGGTTTACGACAGCGACGGGGCGCGCCGGGCCGTCGATGCCGGCGTCGACATCCTGGTCGCGCGCGGCTCCGAGGGCGGCGGGCACGGCGAGGACAAGCTGGGCCTGCTGCCGCTGCTGGACGCGGTGTTGGACGCCGTCTCGGTGCCGGTGCTGGCCGGCGGCGGGGTCGCTTCGGGGCGCAGCCTGGCCGCGGTGCTGGCCGCCGGGGCCAGCGGTGCGTGGGTCGGCACCCGATTGTCGGCATGTCCGGAAGCGCTCACCGGCGACGCGGGCCGCCGGGCCCTGGTCACCGCCGGCGAAACAGACACCGCCGTCACCCGGGTCTTCGACGTGGCCAAGGGGCTGCCCTGGCCGGCGCGCTTCCCGTCGCGGGTGTTGGCCAACGATTTCGTCGAGCACTGGACGGGCCACGAGGAGGCGCTGGACGCCGGCGCCTGCGACGAGCTGGCCGCCGCGATCAGCGCCGGGGACACGCGGATCGCACCCGTGGATGCCGGCCAGGGCGTCGGGATGATCCGCGACGAGGCCTCGGTGGCCGACGTCGTCGACGAGATGTGTACGGGGGCCGAAGAATTGCTGGCCCGCTGGGGGTCTACCGGCCGGCGGGCGTGAGCACCACGCAACACCGGTCCCGCCCCGGGCAGAGCCGGGCGTCGGGGCCGTGCGGTGCGAGCGCATCGGCCAAGCCGCTGATCAGCGCGTGGTTCATGTTGCAGGCCAGCTCCGTCTGCTCCTGGGCCAGCGCGTGGAACGGGCAGTTGGCGAGCTCGACCTCGCTGTCGGAAAAGCGCGGCTCGTAGCCGTACCGGCTGAGCAATCCGACCGCGCGCCGCAGCGCGGCCTCGGCGTCGGCCGGCGGGCGCTTGCCGGCGCCGATCGACCGGCCGTACTCGCGGGCGACGCGGTCGAGGACGTCGGTGACCGGTTCCCCGGTGTCGGCCGACCGGGCGATGGCCGTCGCCATCAGGCGCCCGGCCAGCTCGTATTCGCGGTGCGGAAGGCTGACCGCGATGTCGCGGCGCGCGCGGCGATACAGCTTGGAGGTCCGTCCGGCGCCGGGCCCCGAGCGGCCGGTCAGGCGGGCGTAATCGGTTTCCAGCAGGCCCTCGGCGGTGAGCCGGTCCAGGTGGAACTTGGCCTGGTGGTGGGGGATCCCGACGGCGTCGGCCGCCTGGTCGCGGCCCACGAGCCCGGGTTGGGCGCACACGTACTGATACAGCCGCCGGCGCACCGGATCGGCGAGTGCGCCGATGCCGGCGGCGTCGCGCTGCAGGGCGTCCGCGTCGTCCATCCGACCGCCATTTCTAACAGACAAAATGCTTGACGCTACAGTCTACCCAATCTAACGTACGAAATATCATCTGTTAGAAACGGAGGCTGCCATGAGCACCAACCACGCCAGCGCCACCCCCGCCCTGGCCGATCAGCTGCGGGATCCGGCCTACTCGGCGTATTTCGCGCTGCGCGCCGTATTCACGGTCGCGCCCATCGTTTTCGGGCTGGACAAGTTCTTCAACCTGCTGACCCACCCGCATCACTGGAGCATGTACCTGGCCGGGTGGATCGATGATCTCGTGCCCGGCACGGCCGATCAGTGCATGTATCTGGTCGGGGTCATCGAGATCGTGGCCGGGGTGCTGGTCGCGGTGGCCCCGCGGATCGGCGCCTGGGTGGTCGCGGCGTGGCTGGCGGGCATCATCATCGACCTGGTTAGCGGGCCCGGCTTCTACGACGTCGCGCTGCGCGACTTCGGCCTGCTCGTCGGCGCCGTCGCGCTGGCCCGGCTGGCGCAGGGCGTGCACACGGGCGTCATCGGCCGCGGCACCGGGGCCGGAATCGGGGGCGGCGTCGCCACCCGATGACGGTCACACCGCCCGCAGGTAGCGCCTGGCGATGAGGCGCTGACCGACCTTCACCACCGGCCCGCCGGCCTTGCTCCACCAGGTCGCGGGCCGGGAGAAGGCCGTCACCTCGGCGTACACCGCCGAGGTGACGGGGTCGCGCCGCACCACGAAGCGTTCCTCGCCGGACTCCGGATGGCCCGGCAGGGTGCCGTAGCCGAAGCCGCGGATGTGGGGTTCGTCGACGACGTAGACGACGCGGCAGGGCGCGGGCAGAAAGCCCATTTTCACCACCACTACCGCGTCGACGACGGCGACCTCGGAGCTGGCCTGCACGCGCAGCCCGGATCCGCGCTGCATGCCCCAGCGCATGACGGCGGCGGCGGCCTGCTCGAAACGCTGTTGGCCCGTGCCGATTTGGCGCTCGGCGTGCTGATGGTCGTATCCGGCGGGCAGCTCGCCGCCCGCGGTCGCCCCCACTTCGGAGTAGGTCAGGGGGAGTTCCTCGAGCGCTCGTAGGTCCACGTGCCCAGCTTGCCACGCCGGGATGCGCGGTGACATTCGGCGCGTACGGTCTAAAGGTGTGACCGCAGAAAACTCGAAAACTGTTGCAGGGGCATCCGGAACCTTCACCTTCGGCGGCGATTTGACCGTCAACCGACTCGGCTTCGGCGCCATGCGCCTGACCGCCAAGGGCGTCTGGGGCCCGCCCGAAGACCGCGACGAATGCGTCCGGGTGCTGCGCCGGGCCGTCGAGCTGGGGGTGAACTTCATCGACACCGCCGACTCCTACGGCCCCTACTTTTCCGAGGAGATCATTCGCGAGGCGTTGCATCCCTACGACGGCCTGGTGATTGCGACCAAGGCGGGCCTGCTGCGCACCGGCCCGGACATCTGGATCCCGCTGGGCAATCCGAGTTACCTGCGCCAGGAGTGCGAGATGAGCCTGCGCCGGCTGGGCGTGGACACCATCGACCTGTTCCAGTTGCACCGCGTCGACGCGAACTTCCCGCTGGAAGACCAGGTGGGTGAGCTGCTCACGCTGAAGAACGAGGGCAAGATCCGCCACATCGGCCTGTCGGAGATCGACGTCGACCAGCTCAACGCGGCCCTGCGCGTCACCGAGATCGTGTCGGTGCAGAACATGTACAACCTGACGGCCCGCAGTGCCGAGCCGCTGCTGGAGGCGGCGACCAAGCAGGGCATCGGGTTCATCCCGTGGTTCCCGCTGGCCGCGGGACCGCTCGCGGCCGCCGACGGCCCGCTGCAGCGCATCGCCGCCGACCACGACGCGTCGCCGTCGCAGTTGGCCTTGGCGTGGCTGCTGAAACGCTCGCCCGTGATGGTGCCGATCCCGGGGACCTCCAAGGTCGCGCATGTGGAGGAGAACGTCGCCGCCGCCGAGATCGAGCTATCCGATGAGGAGTTCGAGACGCTGGCGGCCGCCGGGGCTCAGCAGCCGGCCTAACCGGCGCGCTTCGGCCCGCCCGCCGGGCAATACGGTGTGGTGGTGGCCGAACATCACCGACACCCCGGCGGCGGGTTCAATCCGCCCGAACCGACGACCAAGGGCGGGCCCGACTACGGCAGGTTCATCGACGCCGTGCGCTCGGTGCAGGACCGCGCCCGGGCCGCCGACGCCCCCGACGAGGTGATCACCGAGGCCGCTGACCTGCTGGAGAAGGCGTCGGCCCTGCTGGCGCCGTACGACGCCGACGAGTGGGCGTCCCCGTCGGGCCGGCGGATGGACCTGCCGATGCGCGGCAACATCCTGACCATCCCGATGTCGGCCCACAAGGGTGAGGACGGCCGCATCCACGGCCAGGCCCGCTTCGCCCGGTTCCATCTGGGCCGCAACGGGGCCGTGCACGGCGGCGCGCTGGGCATGCTGTTCGACTCGATCCTCGGGCTGTCGGCCTCGGTGCTCACCGGCAACCCGCGCCAGCGCACCGCCTACCTCAAGATCGACTACCGCCACATCGTCCCGATCGAAAAGGAACTGCAGTTCGACGCGGGCATCGACCGGGTGGACGGGCGCAAGATCTTCGTCTCGGGACGGCTGACCGACGGCGATCGGTTGCTGACCGAAGCCGACGCGCTGTTCGTGCGGCTCAAGCCTGGCCAGCCCTGAGCGGGGTCGGCCCCGATAGCATGGCAGCGATCGACTCCTCACACCACCAACCTTGGAGAACCAGCCTCATGAGCGCCCCCGCCCACGACGTCCCGCCAGCCCCGATCCGGGTGCCGGCCGGGACCACCGCGGCCGCCGCGGTCGGCGAGGCGGGACTGCCGAGGCGGGGCACACCCGACGCGATCGTGGTGGTGCGCGACGACTCGGGAAAGCTGCGCGACCTGAGCTGGGCGCCCGACGCCGACGCCGAGGTGGTCCCGGTGGCCGCCAACACCGACGAGGGCCGCAGCGTCATCCGGCATTCGGCCGCGCACGTGTTGGCCCAGGCCGTGCAGGAGCTGTTCCCGCAAGCCAAGCTGGGCATCGGCCCGCCGATCACCGACGGCTTCTACTACGACTTCGACGTGCCGGAGCCGTTCACGCCCGAAGACCTGGCCAAGCTGGAAAAGCGGATGCGTCAGATCGTCAAAGAGGGCCAGCTGTTCGAGCGGCGCGTGTATGAGTCCAAAGAGCAGGCGCGCGCCGAGCTGGCCAACGAGCCGTACAAGCTCGAACTCGTGGACGACAAATCCGGCGACCCCGACATCATGGAGGTCGGCGGCGACGAACTCACCGCCTACGACAACCTCAATCCCCGTACCCGGCAACGGGTTTGGGGTGACCTGTGCCGCGGTCCGCACATCCCGACGACCAAGCACATCCCGGCGTTCAAGCTGACCCGAAGCTCGGCGGCCTATTGGCGCGGCGACCAGAGCAACGCCAGCCTGCAACGCATCTACGGCACCGCCTGGGAGTCCCAGGAGGCGCTGGATGCCTACCTCGAGCTGATCGAAGAGGCCCAGCGCCGCGACCACCGCAAGCTGGGCAGCGAGCTCGACCTGTTCAGCTTCCCCGACGAAATCGGTTCCGGCCTGGCGGTTTTCCACCCCAAGGGCGGCATCATCCGTCGCGAGCTCGAGGAGTACTCGCGGCGCAAGCACATCGAGGCCGGCTACGAGTTCGTCAACACCCCGCACATCACCAAGGAGCAGCTCTACATCACGTCGGGCCACCTCGAGTGGTACGCCGACGGCATGTACCCGCCGATGCACCTGGACGCGGAGTTCAACGAGGACGGCACGGTGCGCAAGCCCGGGCAGGACTACTACCTCAAGCCGATGAACTGCCCGATGCACCACCTGATCTACCGGTCACGCGGTCGCTCCTATCGCGAGCTTCCGTTGCGGCTCTTCGAGTTCGGCAGCGTGTACCGCTACGAGAAGTCCGGCGTGGTGCACGGCCTGACCCGGGTGCGCGGCATGACGCAGGACGACGCCCACATCTACTGCACGCGCGAACAGATGCGCGACGAGCTGACCTCGCTGCTGCGCTTCGTGCTCGATTTGCTGGCCGACTACGGGCTCAACGACTTCTACCTGGAGCTGTCCACCAAGGACCCGGAGAAGTACTCGGGCTCCGACGAGATGTGGGACGAGGCCACCGAGGTGCTGCGGGAGGTCGCCGTGGCCTCCGGGTTGCATTTCGTCCCCGATCCCGGCGGTGCGGCGTTCTACGGCCCGAAGATCTCGGTGCAGGTCAAGGACGCGCTGGGCCGCAGCTGGCAGATGTCGACCATCCAGCTCGACTTCAACATGCCCGACCGGTTCGAGTTGGAATACACCGCGTCCGACGGGTCGCGGCAGCGGCCGGTGCTGATCCACCGGGCGCTGTTCGGCTCGATCGAGCGGTTCTTCGGCATCCTCACCGAGCACTACGCGGGGGCGTTCCCGGCGTGGCTGGCCCCGGTGCAGGCGGTGGGCATCCCGGTCGCCGACGAGCACGTGGAATACCTGCAAAGCGTTGCCGCGCAACTGAAGTCGCACGGCGTGCGGGTCGAGGTCGATACCAGCGACGACCGGATGGCCAAGAAGATCGTCCACCACACCAATCAGCGGGTGCCGTTCATGCTGCTGGCCGGTGACCGCGACGTGGCGGCCGGCGCCGTCAGCTTCCGTTTCGGTGACCGCACCCAGATCAACGGCGTGCCCCGCGACGGGGCGGTCGACGCGATCGTGAAGTGGATCGCCGATCGTGAGAATTCCGTGCCCACAGCCGACCTCGTGAAAGTGTCAAGTGGTGAGTGACTGTGAGTGATCGCCAGCCGGCCGAGCAGGGCGCCGACGACACCATCCTGGACCGGGGTGTCGGCGAGCAGGACCACCTGCAGCGGCTGTGGACGCCGTACCGGATGACCTATCTGGCCGAGGCGCCGATGAAGCGCGACCCCAAGAGCAAGAGCGAGCAGCCGTTCAGCGACATTCCCCACCTCACCGACGAAGACGGCCTGGTGGTCGCCCGCGGCGAACTCGTCTACGCCGTCCTCAACCTCTACCCCTATAACCCCGGACACCTGATGGTGGTGCCCTATCGGCGGGTGTCCGAACTCGAAGACCTGACCGATCCGGAAAGCGCGGAGCTGATGTCCTTCATTCAGAAGGCGATTCGCGTCATCAAGAACGTGTCGCGGCCGCACGGTTTCAACGTCGGCCTGAACCTGGGGACGTCGGCGGGCGGTTCGCTCGCCGAACACCTGCACGTGCACGTGGTGCCGCGCTGGGGTGGCGACGCGAATTTCATCACCATCATCGGTGGGTCCAAGGTGATCCCGCAATTGCTGCGCGAGACGCGTCAGCTGCTGGCCACGGAGTGGACGAAACAACCATGAGCTGCGCCGGCGACAATGCAGAGCGTAGCGATGCTGAGGAGCGGCGCCAATGAGTAAGGTGCCGTTCCTGTCGCGGGCGGCGTTCGCGCGGCTGACCACCCCGACCGCACGGGCGTGCCTGCGGCTGGGATTGACCCCCGACGTCGTGACCGTGCTGGGCACCGTCATCGCGGTGGCCGGTGCGCTGACGCTGTTCCCGATGGGCAAGCTGTTCATCGGAACGCTGGTGGTCTGGTTCTTCGTCCTCTTCGACATGCTCGACGGGGCGATGGCGCGGGAACGCGGCGGGGGCACCCGATTCGGCGCGGTGCTCGACGCCACCTGTGACCGGGTCAGCGACGGCGCGGTGTTCTGCGGGCTGCTGTGGTGGATCGTCTTCGGCCTGCACGACCAGCTGCTGGCGGTGGCGACGCTGATCTGCCTGGTCACCTCGCAGGTGATCTCCTACATCAAGGCGCGTGCGGAAGCCAGCGGGCTGCGCGGCGACGGCGGCCTGATCGAACGCCCGGAGCGGCTGATCATCGTGCTGGTCGGCGCGGGCGTGTCGGACTTCCCGTTCGTCGCCTGGCCGCCGGCGCTGCCCGTCGCGATGTGGGTGCTGGCGCTGGCCAGCCTGCTCACCTGCGCGCAGCGGCTGCACGCGGTGCGCACCTCACCGGGCGCGACCGACCGCCTGGTGGGATCGGACGGCCCGTGATCCCCACTCCACCGGGCATGAAAACGATTGGGGCACAACCCCGTCGGGTGCGCCAGCTGGCGAGCCGGATGGTGGGCCGCCCGACGGGCGACATGGCCGCCGACTGGGCCTACGCGTCGGGCTGGATGGCGGTGCGGGCGATGCCGGAGTTCGCCGCGCGCAACGTTTTTGACGCCGGGGCTCGCTACGCGGCGCGCGGCGGCGGCCCCGACCAGCTGCGCAAGAACCTGGCCCGCGTGCTGCGCGTGCCGCCCGAGGACGTGCCGGACTCGCTGATGCGGGCCTCGCTGGCCTCCTACGCCCGCTACTGGCGCGAGGCGTTCCGGCTGCCGGGGATGGACCTGGCCGTGCTGGGCCGCCAGCTGCACGACTCGGTCCAGGGGCGAGACCACATCGAGGCGGCGCTGGCCGCCGGTCGCGGCGCGGTGATCGCGTTGCCGCACAGCGGCAACTGGGACATGGCCGGGGTGTGGCTGGCCCAGACCCACGGCACCTTCACCACCGTCGCCGAGCGCCTCAAACCCGAGTCGCTGTACCGGCGGTTCATCGACTACCGCGAGCGCCTCGGATTCGAGGTGCTGCCGCTGTCCGGGGGCGAGCGGCCGCCCTTCGACGTGCTGTGCGACCGGCTGCGGGCCAACCGGGTGGTCTGCCTGATGGCCGAGCGCGACCTGACCCGCACCGGCGTGCAGGTGGACTTCTTCGGCGAGCCCACCCGGATGCCGGCGGGGCCGGCGAAGCTCGCGATCGCGACCGGGGCGGACCTGCTGCCGGCGCACTGCTGGTTCGAGGACGGCGGCTGGGGCGTCGCCATACTCCCGCCGCTGGACTGCACCAGCGGCGACGTAAGCGCCATCACCCAGGCGATGGCCGATCATTTCGAGAAGAACATCGCCGCCCGCCCCGAGGACTGGCACATGATGCAGCCGCAGTGGCTGGCCGACCTCCCCGAAGCCAAGCAGGCCCGGCTCAAGGACACCTGATGCGGATCGGGATGGTCTGTCCCTACTCGTTCGACGTTCCGGGCGGGGTGCAGTCGCACGTTCTGCAACTGGCCGAGGTGATGCGCGAGCGGGGGCATGACGTCAGCGTGCTCGCGCCGTCCTCGCCGCACGCCGAGCTGCCCGACTACGTCGTGTCGGCCGGCAAGGCCGTCCCGATCCCCTACAACGGGTCCGTGGCCCGGCTGCGGTTCGGGCCGGCCACCCACCGCAAGGTCAAAAAGTGGCTCGCCGAAGGCGATTTCGACGTGCTGCATCTGCACGAACCCAACGCGCCGAGCCTGTCCATGCTGGCCCTCAACATCGCCGAGGGCCCGATCGTGGCGACGTTTCACACCTCGACCACCAAATCGCTGACGCTGACGGTGTTTCAGGGCATCCTGCGCCCGATGCACGAGAAGATCGTCGGCCGCATCGCGGTCTCCGATCTGGCCCGCCGCTGGCAGATGGAGGCGCTGGGCACCGACGCCGTGGAGATCCCCAACGGCGTCGACGTCGCCTCTTTCGCCTCCGCGCCACGCCTGGACGGCTACCCGCGCGCCGGCAAGACCGTGCTGTTCCTGGGCCGCTACGACGAGCCGCGCAAGGGCATGCCGGTGCTGCTCGAAGCGCTGCCCAGGCTGGTCGAGCGGTTCGCGGACGTGCAGCTGCTCATCGTCGGTCGCGGCGACGAGGACCAATTGCGCGTCGCGGCAGGCGAATTCGTGGACCGCATCCGGTTTCTGGGCCAGGTCGACGACGCCGGGAAGGCCTCGGCGATGCGCAGCGCCGACGTGTACTGCGCGCCCAACCTCGGCGGGGAGAGCTTCGGCATCGTCCTGGTCGAGGCGCTGGCCGCCGGGACCCCCGTGGTGGCCAGCGACCTGGACGCGTTCCGCCGCGTGCTGGGCAACGGTGACGTGGGCTGCCTGGTGCCCGTCGGCGACGGCGACGCGCTCGCCGATGCGCTGATCGCGGTGCTAGAGGATGATGGGCTGCGGGAACGTTACGTGGCGGCCGGTTCGGCCGCTGTCCAGCGCTACGACTGGTCGGTGGTGGCCAGCCAGATCATGCGGGTGTACGAGACGGTCGCCGCGTCAGGCGCCAAGGTTGAGGTGGCCAATTGATGACGTGGCTGATTGTCGCCATCGCGGTCTTGGTCGCGGTGCTGGCGGTCGTCGGCGCCTGGGCGTACCGGACCGCCAACCGGCTGGACCGGCTGCACGTCCGCTACGACCTGTCCTGGCAGGCGCTCGACGGCGCACTGGCCCGGCGCGCGGTGGTGTCGCGCGCCGTCGCCATCGA
>NZ_QMEV01000001.1 GCF_003284935.1 Mycobacterium colombiense | reverse complement strand
CGCTCACCAACGGAGACCAGCCGCCGGCTGAGTCCTCAAATCAGAAAGTCTCCGAACTCACCGGGGCGATTCACTCAACTCCCTCATCTAGGGAGTGTCAAGGATCAGCCGAAACCGCTGTCAAGGATCAACCGAAACGCTGTCAGGCATCACCCGGAACTGAAATGTCAAGCATCACCCGAGGTCACACACAAAAAGAGTGCCCCCGGCACGACTCGAACGTGCGACCTAGGGATTAGAAGGCCCTTGCTCTATCCACCTGAGCTACGGAGGCAATGTGCAGGTCAGTCTATCCAACGGCGGCCGTCGACCCGATTCCCCGCCGCCACGCGCTCGAAAAGCCTTCCCGCGCCGCGTTTATCGGTTATCGTGGGGACCCTCGACACACGTGCGACATCGGCCGGTCATGGGCCGTTAACCGCAACGAGGCGTGTGCATAACGTCGAGAGGTGACGTTGCATGAGCGTGGCCGGTAAGCAGACTTCGCCCTGTTCGTGGGCGGGCGCCCAGGTGGCACGGCTGGCGGCCGAAGCGCGGGACGTCTACCAACTCGGCAACCTGGTGGTGCGCGGCGGGCCCTTCGCGCTGGGCTGCTTCGCCGGCTGGCTGTTCACGGAGTTCCCGCCGCACGTGGTGACCGGGCACGCGCTGTCGCGCGTCGCGCATCCGTCCGTCGGCCGGGTCGGCACGACGCTGGCCGCCCAGCGGGCGGATCGAACCCTTACCGCCGCGCTCGAGGAGTCCTTCGGCCCCGACTTTCGCGAACAGGTGTGTCATCCCGCCGCCGTCGGCGCCCTGTGCGCCCCGCGCGGTCGCCTGTTGAGCAGGCCCGGGCCGCACCGCCGGTATGCGGCGCAGACGTCCGACATCGCCTACGGTCCCAGCCCGCGCGACAACCTGCTGGACATCTGGCGGCGCGACGATTTGGCTCCCGGCTGCCGGGCGCCGGTGCTGATCCAGGTGCCGGGCGGGGCCTGGGCGCTCAACGGCAGGCGGCCGCAGGCCTACACGCTGATGAGCCGGATGGTCCAACTCGGCTGGATCTGCGTCTCGATCGACTACAGCAAGAGCCCGCGCGCCACGTTCCCCGCGCACCTCATCGACGTCAAGCGGGCGATCGCGTGGGTCCGGGAGAACATCGCGGATTACGGCGGCGACCCCGACTTCATCGCGATCACCGGCGGCTCGGCGGGCGGGCACCTGGCCTCCCTGGCGGCGCTGACCCCGAACGATCCCACGTTCCAGCCCGGCTTCGAAGAGGCCGACACCACGGTGCAAGCAGTAGCGCCCTACTACGGCGTCTACGACTTCACCGACTCCGAGCACATGCACCCGCTGATGCTGCCGTTCCTCGAACAGTTCGTGATGAAGGCCCGTTACGCCGACGAGCCCGAGCGCTTCACGGCCGCATCGCCGGTTTCCTACGTGCACCGCGACGCGCCGCCCTTCTTCGTGCTGCACGGCCAGAAGGACGAGTTGGTGCCCAGCGGCCAGGCTCGCGCTTTCTGCGCGGCGTTGCGCGCGGCCGGTGCGGCCACGGTGGCCCACGCCGAACTGGGCAACGCCCACCACGCTTTCGACATCACGCCGACGGTCCGATCGCGCCTGGCCGCCGATGCCGTCGCCGATTTCCTCGGCGTCGTGTACGGGCGGCGCGTCAGCTCACTGCTGGATTCGCGGCCGCTGTCGGCCACTTCCGCCAGTTGACGGCCAGCTGAGTCCGCGGCCCGGCACTCGCCGCTGCTTTCACCAGCGTGGTAACCCGACTAGCGTTGGGTAGACCATTGGGGTTGGTGTTCCAAGGCAGGAGGCTTGAGCGACGGTGACAACGTTGGCGCGTCGAGCTGATGACCATGACTGAATCCGTCAAGACGATCACGTTGTCCGACGAACTCGGGCCGGTCGACTACCTACTGCACAGGGGAGAGGCAAACCCCCGGACCCGCTCGGGAATCATGGCCCTCGAGCTGCTGGACACCACACCGGAATGGGAGCAATTCCGGAACCGATTCGAAAGCGCCTCCCGACGGGTGCTGCGGTTACGCCAAAAGGTCGTCGTGCCGACCCTGCCGACGGCGTCGCCGCGCTGGGTGGTCGACCCCGATTTCAACCTGGATTTTCACGTGCGCCGGGTGCGGGTGTCCGAACCGGGCACGCTGCGTGAGGTATTCGATCTGGCGGAGCTCATTCTGCAGTCGCCGATGGACATTTCGCGGCCGCTGTGGACGGCCACCCTCGTCGAGGGCCTGGCCGACGGAAAGGCCGCGACGCTGCTGCATGTCAGCCACGCCGTGACCGACGGCGTGGGCGGGGTGCAGATGTTCGCCGAGATCTATGACCTCGAGCGCAATCCGCCGGCCAAGCCGACGCTGCCGCTGCCCGTCCCGCAGGATCTGACGTCCAATGATTTGATGCGCCAGGGCATTAACCACTTGCCCTTCGCCGTGGTCGGCGGCGTCATGAGCGCACTGTCCGGCGCGGTATCGGCGGCCGGGCGGGCGGTCCTGGAACCGACCGCCACCGTTTCGGGGATCGTCGGGTACGCCATGTCGGGCATGCGGGTGCTCAACCGGGCCGCCGAGCCGTCGCCGCTGCTGCGGCGGCGCAGCCTGGCCACCCGCAGCGAGGCGATCGATATCCCGCTCTCGGACCTGCACAAGGCCGCGAATGCCGGCGGCGGGTCGATCAACGACGCCTACCTTGCCGGACTGTGTGGCGCGCTGCGCCGTTACCACGAGGCGTTCGGCGTGCCGATCAGCACGCTGCCGATGGCCGTGCCGGTCAACCTGCGGGCCGAGGCGGATACGGCCGGCGGCAACCGGTTCACCGGCGTCAACCTGGCGGCGCCGATCGGCACCATCGACCCCGTCTCCCGGATGAAAAAGATTCGCGCCCAGATGACGCAGCGCCGCGACGAGCCCGCCATGAACATCATCGGTTCCATGGCGCCGGTGCTCAGCGTCCTGCCGACCGCGGTGCTGGAGGGCATCACCGGGTCGGTGATCGGCTCCGACGTGCAGGCCAGCAACGTCCCGGTCTATCCCGGTGACACCTACATCGCTGGCGCAAAAGTGTTGCGGCAGTACGGTATCGGCCCCCTCCCCGGCGTGGCGATGATGGTGGTGCTGATCTCGCGGGGCGGGTGGTGCACCATCACCGTGCGCTACGATCGGGCCGCCGTGCGAAACGAGGCGTTGTTCGCCCAATGCCTGTTGGAGGGCTTCGACGAGATCCTGGCGCTGGCCGATGACCCGCCACCGCAGGCGGTGCCCGCTTCGTTCACCGAGTCGGCCGTGTCCACTCGATCGGCGGCCGGCTCATGAGCGCCTCGAAGCAGCAGGGGGACAAGGGCGAAACGGCCGGAACGGACATGCGGTTGCCCGGGTCGGTGGCCGAGATCATGGCCAGCCCCGCGGGACCGCAGATCGGCGCCTTCTTCGACCTGGACGGCACGCTGGTCGCCGGGTTCACCGCGGTCATCCTGACCCAGGAACGGCTGCTGCGCCGCGACATGGGCGTTGGTGAGCTGCTCGGGATGGTGCAGGCCGGCCTCAGCCACACCCTGGGCCGTATCGAGTTCGAGGACCTCATCGGCAAGGCTGCCGCCGCGCTGACGGGCAGATTGCTCGACGACCTGGAAGAGATCGGCGAGCGAATGTTCGTCCAGCGCATCGAATCCCGGATCTACCCGGAGATGCGGGATCTGGTCCGCGCCCACATGGCCCGCGGCCACACCGTCGTGCTCAGCTCGTCGGCGCTGACCATCCAGGTCAATCCGGTCGCGCGGTTCCTCGGCATCCCCAACATGCTGACCAACAAGTTCGAGACCACCGAGGACGGCATGCTCACCGGGGGCGTCGAGAAGCCGATCCTGTGGGGGCCGGGCAAAGCCGCTGCGGTGCAACGCTTTGCCGCCGAGCATGGCATCGATCTCAAGGACAGCTACTTCTACGCCGACGGTGACGAGGACGTCGCCCTGATGTACCTGGTCGGCAACCCGAGGCCGACGAACCCCGAGGGGAAAATGGCGGCGGTCGCCAAGCGCCGCGGTTGGCCGATCCTGAGATTCAGCAGCCGCGGTCCGGTCGGTCTGCGGCGGCAGGTGCGCACCCTTGCCGGGCTCGGCTCGATTGTCCCCGTCGGGGCCGGCGCGGTGGCAATGGGTGTGCTGACCGGTAGCCGGCGGCGGGGCGCCAACTTCTTTACTTCCATTTTTTCCAACACCGTGCTGGCGACCACGGGAGTGCATCTCAGTGTCGTCGGGAAAGAGAATCTGACCGCCCAACGGCCGGCGGTTTTCATCTACAACCATCGCAACCAGGTTGATCCGGTCATCGCCGGTGCGCTGGTGAATGACAACTGGGTTGCCGTCGCCAAGAAGGAATTGCAAAAGAATCCGATCATGGCCCTGCTCGGCAAGGCGCTGGACGGTGTGTTCATCGACCGAGACGATTCGGCCTCGGCGCTGGAGACGATGCGCACGGTCGAAGATAGAGCCAAGAACGGGCTTTCCATTGTGATGGCGCCGGAGGGTACCCGGCTGGACACCACTGAGGTCGGCCCCTTCAAGAAGGGACCATTTCGTCTCGCGATGGCCGCGGGCATCCCGATCGTTCCGATCGTGATCCGCAACGCCGAGCTCGTTGCCGCCCGGAACTCGACGGTCATCAATCCGGGCACCGTCGACGTCGCGGTGTTTCCGCCGATCTCGGTGCAGGACTGGACGCTTCACACGCTGTCGGACCGCATCGCCGAAGTCCGCCAGCTCTACCTGGATACGCTCGCCAACTGGCCCGTCGACGAATTGCCCGAGGTCGACCTGTACGCCGAGAAGAAGGCGGCCGAAAAGGCGCAGAACCGGACCGCCAAGGCGCCGGCGAAGAAGGCGCCCGCGAAGAAGGCGCCGGCGAAGAAGGCCCCCGCGAAGAAGGCGCCGGCGAAGAAGGCCCCAGCGAAGAAGCAACCTGCCAAGAAGGCCGCGCCGAAAGCCAAGGCGCCCAAGGCAACCCCGCATGAATCCCAGGCCGCCCTCAACGACGGCGAGGTGCAACGGCCCGCGTCCAAGGGGGCGGCCGGCAACGCCGAGTCGCCGGAATCGGCGCACCGAGGGCATCCGTGACGGAACCGGCCGCGGATACCAGCGCCATCCTTGCCGGGACAGACTCGCTGATATTGGCGTCGATGACCTCGCCGGTCGAGATGGACCTGGTGACGGCGTGGATGGATCAACAGCGCGCCGGACACCCGGGAGCGAATTTCGACCTGATCAAACTGCCGGCGCTCGACGCGCCGCCGGAAGTGATGACGGCGCTGGCCGAACAGCTCGAATCGCGGGAAGACCGTGCGATCGTGCCGGTGCGGGTGTTCTGGCTGCCGGAGCCAGATCGCGGCCGCGTGGCCAAGCTGGCCGGACTGCTGCCCGGTCGGGATCCGTACCATCCCAACCAGCGCCAGCAAGAACGGATCGTGCGTACCGCGCCCCAGCGGGCCCGGGTGGTGGCCGGCGAGGCCGCGACGGTCTCCGAGCTGCGCCGGCAATGGCGCGACACCACCGTCGGAGATGACCGATACGACTTCGCCCAATTCGTGATCCGCCGCGCCATCTTGGCGATGGAACGCGTCGAGTATCGAATCCTCGGGCCGCAGTACAAGTCCCCGCGACTGGTGAAGCCGGAGATCTTGGCCTCCAACCGGTTTCGCGGCGGCCTGGCGAAAATTCCCGGCGCCACCGTCGAGGAAGCCGGAAAGATGCTCGACGAACTCGCCACCGGGTGGAGCCGGGCGTCGGTGGACCTGGTCTCTGTTCTGGGCCGGATGATCAGCCGCGGCTTCGATCCCGAAATCGACTACGACGAGTATCAGGTCGCGGCGATGCGGACCGGCTTGGAAGCCCACCCGGCGGTGCTGTTGTTCTCGCACCGGTCCTACATCGATGGTGCGGTGGTGCCGGTGGCCATGCAGGAGAACCGGTTACCGCCGGTGCACGTGTTCGCCGGTATCAACCTGTCTTTCGGCGCCATGGGGCCGCTGTTGCGGCGATCCGGGGTCATCTTCATCCGCCGCAACATCGGCAACGACCAGCTCTACAAGTACGTGCTGCGCGAATACGTCGGCTATATCGTCGAAAAGCGGTTCAACCTCAGCTGGTCCATCGAGGGCACCCGCTCGCGCACCGGCAAAATGCTGCCGCCCAAGCTCGGGCTGCTGGCCTACGTCGCCGACGCCTACCTGGATGGCCGCAGCGAAGACATTCTGCTACAACCGGTCTCGATCAGCTTTGACCAGCTGCACGAGACCGCGGAATACGCCGCCTACGCCCGCGGCGGTGAGAAGACACCCGAGGGCGTGGGCTGGTTGTACAACTTCATCCGGGCGCAGGGCGAACGCAACTACGGCAAGATCTACGTCCGCTTCCCCGAAGCCGTGTCGATGCGCCACTACCTGGGCGCCCCCCACGGCCCGGTGGCCCAGGATCCTGATGCCAAACGCCTTGCGCTGCAAAAGATATCGTTCGAGGTCGCCTGGCGGATCCTGCAGGCGACGCCGGTGACGGCGACGGGTCTGGTGTGCGCGCTGCTGCTCACCACGCGCGGGGCGGCGCTGACCCTCGGCCAGCTGCACCACACCCTGCAGGATTCGTTGGATTACCTGGAACGCAAACACAATCCGATGTCCACCAGCGCGTTGCGGTTGCGCACGCACGACGGGGTGCGCGCGGCCGTCGACGCGTTGTCCAACGGACATCCCATCACCCGGGTCGACGGCGGCCGCGAACCGGTGTGGCGCATCGCGCCCGAAGAACAGCACGCCGCGGCCTTCTACCGCAACTCGGTGATCCACGCCTTCCTGGAGACCTCGATCGTCGAGCTTGCCCTGGCACATGCCCGCCACGCCGACGGCGACCGCATGGCCGCGTTCTGGGCGCAGGCGATGCGGCTGCGCGATCTGCTGAAGTTCGACTTCTACTTCGCCGACTCGGCGACATTCCGGGACAACATCGCCGAAGAGATGGCCTGGCACAACAATTGGGAAGCCCACGTCGCCGCCGGGGGCGACGAGATCGACGCGCTGTTGTTCGCCAAGCGTCCGCTGATGGCGGACGCGATGCTGCGGGTGTTCTTCGAGGCCTACGAGATCGTCGCCGACGTGCTGCGCGACGCGCCGGCGGACATCGGACCCAAGGAACTGACGGACCTGGCGTTGGGCGTCGGCAGGCAGTATGTGGCGCAGACCCGGATCCGCAGCAGCGAATCGGTCTCGACGCTGCTGTTCGCCACCGCACGCCAGGTCGTCGAGGATCAGGACCTGATCGCGCCCGCGCCGGACCTGGCCGAAAGGCGACGCGCGTTCCTGCACGAGCTGCGCGACATCCTGCGGGACCTCGACTACGTCGGACGGATCGCGCGCGATCAGTTCGTGGCCCGCGAGGCCAAGGCGCGTCAGGACCTTCTGGACAGCCAGACTCGGTAGCCGGTCGGGCCCGCCCATACCCTGGACGTATGACCGTCGCCCCACCGGCCGGCACGGCCTCGGCCGAGGCCCCCGCCCAGCGCCGCACGCTGGTGTGGCCGGTGCTGGCTGGGGTGGCTGTGCTTGCGGGCTGCACCGCCGCCGGCATCGGGGCCCTCTCGCTGGCCAGCGCGCTGACCGTGACGGGCCTGCCCGACCCGGGCCCGGTAACCACGCTGGGGCTGCCGTTCGTGCGCGCGGCGGGCGAGATCGGCGCGGTGCTCGCCGTCGGCGCGTTCCTGTTCGCCGCGTTCCTGGTGCCCCCGCAGCGCAGCGGTGTCCTCGACGCCGACGGCTACCGGGCGCTTCGGCTGGGGACGGTGGCGTCGGGGGTGTGGGCGGTGTGCGCCGCGCTGCTGGTCCCGTTGACCATCTCCGACGTGTCCGGCCACGCCGTCGCCGACATCCCCCCGGCGCGGATGTGGTCGCTGGCGGGCCTGATCACCAACGCCTCGGCCTGGCGCTGGACCGCGATCCTGGCCGCGGTGATCACGGTGGCGAGCCTGGCGGTGCTGCGCTGGTCGTGGACGCCGGTGCTGGCCGCCGCGTCGGTGGCGACGCTGATTCCCCTTGGGCTGACCGGTCATTCGTCGGCCGGGGGTTCGCACGACCTGGCCACCAACGGCCTGTTGATCCACCTGGTCGCCGCCAGCCTGTGGGCCGGTGGCCTGCTCGCCCTGCTCGCCCACGCCCTGCGGGGCGGCGGTCACCTCGGGCTGGCTGCCCCGCGTTTCTCGATGATCGCGTTGTGGTGTTGGGTGGCGATGGCGGTGAGCGGGCTGGTCAACGCGCTGGTCCGCGTGCAGCCTTCCGACCTGCTGAGCACCGACTATGGGCGGCTGGTCACCGCAAAGTTCGTCGCGCTGTGCCTGCTGGGCGTGCTGGGCTGGCGCCAGCGACGCGTGAGTGTGGCTGCGCTGCAAGCGGATTCGAGTCCAGCGCGCGGGCGTGGCGCGCTGTTGCGGTTGACGCTGATCGAGGCCGCCGTCTTCGGCCTCACGTTCGGCATCGCCGTCGGGCTGGGCCGCACCCCGCCGCCACCGCCCCCGGCCCGGTTGCCGTCGATCCCCGAAGCCGAGATCGGGTACGACTTCGACGGACCACCCACTCTGGCGCGCATCCTGTTCGATTGGCGCTTCGACCTGATCTTCGGGTCGGCGGCCGTCGTCTTCGCCGCACTGTATGCGGCCGCGTTGGTGCGGCTGCGCCGCCGCGGCGACAACTGGCCGCCCGGCCGGACCGTCTCCTGGCTGCTCGGCTGCCTGGTGTTGTTGTTCGCGACGTCGTCGGGCGTCGGACGCTACATGCCGGCGATGTTCAGCATGCACATGGTGGTCCACATGTGCCTGTCGATGCTGATCCCGATCCTGCTGGTGCTGGGCGCGCCGGTCACGCTGGCGCTGCGGGCGCTGCCCGCGGCCGGCCGTGACGATCCGCCGGGCATGCGGGAATGGCTGCTGGCGGCGCTGCACAGCCGCGTCTCCCGGTTCCTCACCAACCCGGTGGTGGCCACCGTGCTGTTCGTCGCCGGGTTCTACGGGCTGTATCTGTCGAACCTCTTCGACGTCACCGCGAGCAGCCACGCCGGGCACCTGGCGATGAACGTGCACTTCCTGCTGAGCGGCTATCTGTTCTATTGGGTGGTGATCGGGGTGGATCCGACGCCGCGACCGATCCCGCCGCTGGCCAAGGTGGCGGTGGTGTTCGCCTCGCTGCCGCTGCACGCCTTCTTCGGGGTGGTGCTGATGGGCACCAAGAAGGTGCTCGGCGCCGACTACTACCGGTCGCTCGATCTGAGCTGGCACACCGACCTGCTGGGTGATCAGCGGCTCGGCGGGGGCATCGCCTGGGCGGCGGGGGAGTTTCCCCTGGTGATCGTGATGCTCGCGCTGCTCATCCAGTGGGCGCGCAGCGATCGTCGCACCGCCAGGCGGTTGGACCGGGCCGCCGAACGCGACGACGATGCCGAGCTGGTGGCCTACAACGCGATGCTGGCGCAGCTGGCACGGGGCGAGACGGCCCAGCGGCCGGGCCCGGCCGACCCCGATTGATCCACAGTCACGCGTCCTTCCACAGCGATGGCCCCTCTCCGGGGCGTTCCCCGCGGCATTCGTCGGTGGCGCCGGGCCTACTGGCAGCCATACCCAATGCAATCGAGAAGGGATCAGCCCATGTTCGAAACTTCGCTCACCGTCGTCGGTCACATCGTCAACAACCCCGAACGTCGACAGGTCGGCACCCAGGAAGTCATCAAGTTCCGCGTCGCCAGCAATTCCCGGCGCCGCACGGCCGACGGCGGCTGGGAGCCCGGCAATTCGCTGTTCATCAACGTCAACTGCTGGGGCAAGTTGGTCACCGGCGTGGGTGCCGCGTTGGGCAAGGGCGCTCCGGTGATCGTGGTGGGCCACGTGTACACCAGCGAATACGAGGACCGCGACGGCAACCGCCGGTCGTCGCTGGAGATGCGCGCCACCGCGGTCGGGCCCGATGTGTCCCGCGCGATTGTGCGCATCGAGCGCCCGGGCTACACCGGTCCGGCTGCCGCCGAGGCCACCGCATCGCCGGCGGATGCGTCCGACGCCGCTGGTGAGGACGCCGCCGCCGGTGACGCCGAGCCCGCCGACACCGGGCCGCTGCCGCTGACCGCTTAGCGGCGGCGCTGCCGCCGCCGGGCGATGCCTAGGATGGTCCGCGAGATCACTTCGCAAACCAGAAAGGCACAACCGCGGCATGGCTGAGTTCATCTACACGATGAAAAAGGTCCGCAAGGCGCACGGCGACAAGGTGATCCTGGACGACGTCACACTGAGCTTCTATCCAGGCGCCAAGATCGGTGTCGTCGGACCCAACGGCGCCGGCAAGTCGAGCGTCTTGCGGATCATGGCGGGCCTGGACAAGCCGAACAACGGTGATGCCTTCCTGGCCAACGACGCGACCGTCGGCATCCTGCTGCAGGAGCCGCCGCTGAACGAGGAAAAGACCGTCCGCGGCAACGTCGAAGAAGGCCTGGGCGAGATCAAGGTGAAGCTCGACCGCTTCAACGAGGTCGCCGAGTTGATGGCCACCGACTACTCCGATGAGCTGATGGAGGAGATGGGCCGGCTGCAGGAGGAGCTCGACCACGCCGACGCGTGGGACCTCGATTCGCAGCTGGAGCAGGCCATGGACGCGCTGCGCTGCCCGCCGCCGGACGAGCCGGTGACCAACCTGTCCGGTGGTGAGCGCCGCCGCGTCGCGCTGTGCAAGCTGCTGCTGTCCAAGCCCGACCTGCTGCTCCTCGACGAACCGACCAACCACCTGGACGCCGAGAGCGTGCAGTGGCTCGAGCAGCACCTCGCGTCCTACGCGGGTGCGATCCTGGCGGTCACCCACGACCGGTACTTCCTGGACAACGTCGCCGAATGGATCCTGGAACTCGACCGCGGCCGCGCCTACCCGTACGAGGGCAACTACTCGACGTACCTGGAGAAGAAGGCCGAGCGGATCGCCGTCCAGGGCCGCAAGGACGCCAAACTGCAGAAGCGGTTGACCGAGGAGCTGGCGTGGGTGCGCTCCGGGGCCAAGGCGCGTCAGGCCAAGAGCAAGGCCCGGCTGCAGCGCTACGAGGAGATGGCCGCCGAGGCGGAAAAGACTCGCAAGCTCGACTTCGAGGAGATCCAGATCCCGGTCGGTCCGCGGCTGGGCAATGTGGTGGTCGAGGTCGAGCATCTCGACAAGGGCTACGACGGCCGCACCCTCATCAAGGACCTGTCGTTCACCCTGCCGCGCAACGGCATCGTCGGCGTCATCGGTCCCAACGGGGTCGGTAAGACCACGCTGTTCAAGACCATCGTCGGCCTCGAGCAGCCGGACAGCGGCACGGTCAAGGTCGGCGAGACCGTCAAGCTCAGCTACGTCGACCAGACCCGGGCCGGGATCGATCCCAAGAAGAACGTGTGGGAAGTGGTCTCCGACGGGCTGGACCACATCGTGGTCGGCCAGACCGAGGTGCCGTCGCGGGCCTATGTGTCGGCGTTCGGATTCAAGGGGCCGGACCAGCAGAAGCCGGCCGGCGTGCTCTCCGGCGGCGAGCGCAACCGGCTCAACCTCGCGCTGACGCTCAAGCAGGGCGGCAACCTGATCCTGCTCGACGAGCCCACCAACGATCTCGACGTCGAGACCCTGAGTTCGCTGGAGAACGCCCTCGAGCAATTCCCCGGCTGCGCGGTGGTGATTTCGCACGACCGGTGGTTCCTGGACCGCACCTGCACGCACATCCTGGCCTGGGAGGGCGACGAGGACAACGAGGCCAAGTGGTTCTGGTTCGAGGGCAACTTCGGTGCATACGAGGAGAACAAGATCGAACGGCTCGGCGCCGATGCGGCACGGCCGCACAGAGTGACCCACCGCAAGCTGACGCGCGACTAGTGTCAGCTCTGCCCCGCCCCGGCACACCGCGGGACGACAGGGCGCGCTGACCACCGTCGCCAGTTGGGAGCTATCGGCATGACGATCGATCCCGGAGCCAGACAGGATCTCGAGCCGTGGACGACCTTCACCCAGCAGCGAGACATTCCCGAGTGGATCTCGAGGGCCTACGTAGAGAGCTATCGCGGTCCGCATAGCGACGACTCCGGCGGCGCGGAAACCACGCCCATCGACCTGACCGTGCCCGCGGCGATCGTGACGCCGGCCATGCTGGGCGCCCACTATCGCCTCGGCCTGCACCGGCCCGCCGGCGAAAGCCGCGTCGCGGTGTATCCGGCCGAAGACCCCGCCGGGTTCGGGCCCGCGCTGCAAGTGGTCACCGACCACGGCGGCATGCTGATGGATTCGGTCACGGTGCTGCTGCACCGGCTCGGCGTCCCGTACACGGCGATCATGACGCCGGTGTTCGACGTGCGGCGCAGCCCCGAGGGCGACCTGCTGCGCGTGCAGGCGAAAGCCGAGGGCGCATCGCAATACGAGGGCGAGGCGTGGATCCACGTGCAGCTGCTGCCGTCGGTGGACAGCAAGGGGCTCACCGAGGTCGAACGGCTGCTGCCGAAGGTCCTCGCCGACGTCCAACAGGTCGCCAGCGACGCCGCGACCCTGATCGCGGCGCTGGACGACCTGGCCGGCCGGGTCGAGGCCAACAGCGACGAGCACTTCGCGGCCCCCGACCGCGACGACGTGGCGGCGCTGCTGCGCTGGCTGGGCAACGGCAACTTCCTCCTGCTCGGCTATCAGCGCTGCCACGTGCACGACGGCCAGGTCTCCGGCGACGGGTCACCCGGGCTCGGCGTCCTGCGGACCCGCACCGGCTCGCGCCCCCGGCTGACCGATGAAAACAGGCTGCTGGTCCTGGCGCAATCCGTGGTGGGCAGCTACCTGCGCTACGGCGCCTACCCGTATGCCATCGCGGTCCGCGAATACGTCGACGGCGCCGTGATCGAGCATCGCTTCGTCGGGCTGTTCACGGTGGCCGCCATGAACGCCGACGTCCTGGAGATCCCGACGATCTCCCGCCGGGTCCGCGAGGCGCTGGCAATGGCCGACAGCGACCCGATCCACCCGGGTCAGCTGCTGCTCGACGTCATCCAGACCGTTCCCCGCTCGGAGCTGTTCACGCTCAGCGCCGAACGGCTGCTGGCGATGGCCAAGGCGGTGGTGGACCTGGGCCCGCAACGAAACGCGTTGCTGTTCCTGCGCGCCGACCGCCTGCAGTACTTCGTTTCCTGCCTGGTGTATCTGCCGCGTGACCGCTACACCACGGCGGTGCGCCTGCAGATCGAGGACATCCTGGTGCACGAATTCGGCGGCACCCGGCTGGAATTCACCGCCCGGGTCAGCGAATCGCCATGGGCCCTTATGCATTTCATGGTCCGGTTGCCGTCCGAAGGCCCCGACGCCGCGCCGGTCGACGTCTCCGAAGGCAATCGGATCCGCATTCAGGCGCTGCTCAGCGAAGCGGCGCGGACGTGGGCCGACCGGCTCATCACCGCCGCTGCGGAAGGTTCGGTGGGACATGCCGACGCCGAGTACTACGCGGCCGCCTTCTCCGAGGTCTACAAGCAGGCCGTCACCCCGGCCGACGCCATCGATCACATCGCGATCATCAATGCGCTGCAAGACAACTCGGTCAAGCTGGTGTTCACCGAGAACGACGACGGGTCCGCCCAGCTGACCTGGTTCCTGGGCGGACGCACCGCCTCGCTGAGCCAGCTGTTGCCGATGCTGCAGAGCATGGGCGTGGTGGTGCTCGAGGAGCGCCCGTTCACGGTCGAGCGGTCCGATGGGCTGCCGGTGTGGATCTACCAGTTCAAGATCTCACCGCACCCGACCGTCCGGCTGGCCTCGACGCAAGCCGAGCGCGACGAGATGGCCGAGCGGTTCGCCGACGCGGTCACCGCGATCTGGCAGGGCCGCCTCGAGATCGACCGGTTCAACGAGCTGGTGATGCGCGCTGGCCTTCGCTGGCAGCAGGTCGTGCTGTTGCGGGCCTACGCAAAGTACCTGCGGCAGGCCAACTTTCCCTACAGTCAGTCCTACATCGAGTCGGTGCTCAACGAGCATCCCTCGACCGCGCGATCGCTGGTCGCGCTCTTCGAGGCGCTGTTCGACCCCAGCCCCGACGCATCGTCGGGCCGCGATGCGCAGGCGGCCGCCGCCGCGGTCGCGGCCGACATCGACGCGCTGGTGAGCCTGGACACCGACCGCATCCTGCGTGCCTTCGCGTCGCTGGTGCAGGCCACGTTGCGGACGAATTACTTTGTGACACGCGAGGGTTCGGCCCGGGCGCGCAATGTGCTGGCAATCAAGCTGGACGGCCAGTTGGTCGACGAGCTGCCGCTGCCGCGCCCGAAATACGAGATCTTCGTCTACTCACCCCGGGTCGAGGGCGTGCACCTGCGGTTCGGCCCGGTGGCCCGTGGCGGCCTGCGCTGGTCGGACCGTCGAGACGACTTCCGCACCGAAATCCTGGGCCTGGTCAAAGCGCAGGCGGTCAAGAACGCCGTCATCGTGCCCGTCGGCGCCAAGGGAGGATTCGTCCTCAAGCGGCCGCCGCTGCCCACCGGCGACGCCGCCGCCGACCGCGACGCCAGCCGGGCCGAGGGCGTCGCCTGCTATCAGCTGTTCATCTCCGGCCTGCTCGACGTCACCGACAACGTCGACCATGCGACCGGAAAGGTCAGTCCGCCACCGGAAGTCATCCGGCGCGACGGCGACGACGCGTACCTGGTGGTCGCGGCCGACAAGGGCACCGCCACCTTCTCCGACATCGCCAACGATGTCGCGAAGTCCTACGGGTTCTGGCTGGGTGACGCGTTCGCGTCCGGCGGGTCGGTCGGTTACGACCACAAGGCCATGGGCATCACCGCCAAGGGCGCGTGGGAGGCCGTCAAACGGCACTTCCGGGAGATGGACATCGACACGCAGGCCGAGGATTTCACCGTGGTCGGAATCGGCGACATGAGCGGCGACGTCTTCGGCAACGGCATGCTGCTGAGCAAGCACATCAGGCTGCTGGCCGCGTTCGACCACCGGCACATCTTTTTGGACCCCGATCCCGATGCGTCGGCGTCCTGGGAGGAACGCCGACGCATGTTCGACCTGCCGCGCTCCAGCTGGGAGGACTACGACACGTCGTTGATCAGTGCCGGCGGCGGGGTGTACAGCCGTGAGCACAAGGCGATTCCGGTCAGTCCGCAGGTTCGCGAGGCGCTGGGCATCGACGGCTCGGCGGATGGCGTCACCGAAATGACGCCACCCAATCTGATCAAGGCGATCCTGCAGGCGCCGGTCGACCTGCTGTTCAACGGCGGCATCGGCACCTACATCAAGGCCGAATCCGAGTCCGACGCCGACGTCGGCGACCGGGCCAACGATCCGGTACGGGTCAACGGAAACCAGGTGCGCGCCAAGGTGATCGGCGAAGGTGGCAACCTCGGGGTGACGGCGTTGGGTCGGGTGGAGTTCGATCTGGCGGGTGGCCGGATCAATACCGATGCCATGGACAACTCGGCCGGGGTGGACTGCTCGGACCACGAGGTCAACATCAAGATCCTGATCGATGCCCTGGTGACCGCGGGCAAGGTCACGCCGGAGGAGCGCAAGCCGCTGCTGGAATCGATGACCGACGAGGTCGCGCAGCTGGTGCTCGCCGACAACGAGGAGCAGAACGACCTGATCGGCACCAGCCGCGCCAACGCGGCCAGCCTGCTTCCGGTGCACGCAAGGCTGATCCAGTACCTGGTGGACGAGCGCGGCATCCACCGCGACCTGGAGGCGCTGCCCACGGAGAAGGAGATCGATCGCCGCGCCGAGGCCGGCCTCGGGCTCACCTCACCGGAGCTGTGTACCTTGATGGCGCACGTGAAGCTGGGGCTCAAGGAGGAGATGCTGCAAACCGAGCTGACCGAACAGGACGTATTCGCATCCCGGCTGCCCCTGTACTTCCCAAAGCCGTTGCGGGAACGGTTCACTCCGGAAATCCGCACGCATCAGCTGCGTCGCGAGATCGTCACCACCATGCTGATCAACGACCTGGTGGACGCCGCCGGGATCAGCTACGCGTTCCGGATCGCCGAAGACGTCGGCGTCGGGTCGGTCGACGCGGTGCGCACCTACGTCGCCACCGACGCCATCTTCGGCATCGGAGAGATCTGGCGGCGCATCCGCACGGCGAATCTGCCGGTCGCACTGTCGGATCGGCTCACGCTGGACACCCGGCGGCTGATCGACCGCGCCGCGCGCTGGCTGCTCAACTACCGTCCGCAGCCGTTGGCGGTCGGGGCGGAGATCAACCGGTTCGCCGCCAAGGTCCAGGCGCTCACGCCGCGCATGTCGGAGTGGCTGCGCGGCGACGACAAGGCGATCGTGGAATCCGAAGCCGCCGAATTCACCTCCCAGGGGGCACCGGAAGACCTGGCCTACCTGGTGGCCGCCGGCCTCTACCGCTTCAGCCTGCTCGACATCATCGACATCGGGGACATCAACGACATCGACGCCGCCGAGGTCGCGGACACCTATTTCGCGCTCATGGACCGGCTCGGCACCGACGGGCTGTTGACCGCGGTATCCGAACTGCCCCGGCGGGACCGCTGGCACTCGTTGGCCCGGTTGGCGATTCGTGACGACATCTATGCCTCGCTACGGTCGCTGTGCTTCGATGTCCTGGCCGTGGGGGAGCCGGACGAAAGTGGTGAAGAGAAGATCGCCGAGTGGGAACACCTGAGCGCGTCCAGGGTGGAGCGGGCCCGCCGCACACTCATCGAGATCCAGGAAAGCGGAGAAAAGGATCTGGCGACGCTGTCGGTCGCCGCGCGACAAATCCGTCGCATGACCCGCACCAGTGGAAGAGGATCGTCAAGTTGAGCGTCGGCTTCGTCGCGCCCGTGCTAGTGCGCTGGTCGGACATCGACATGTATCAGCACATCAACCACGCCACGATGGTCACGATCCTTGAGGAGGCGCGCGTCCAGTTCCTGCGCGAGGCGTTCGAGGTCGACATCTTGACCATCGGTTTGCTCATCGCCGAGGTCAAGGTGACCTACAAAGGCCAGTTGCGGCTGGTGGATTCACCGCTGCAGGTGACGATGTGGACCAAGCGGCTGCGGGCGGTCGACTTCACGCTGGGCTACGAGGTGCGCTCGGTCTCGGCGGACCCGGAGTCCAAACCCGCCGTCATCGCCGAGTCGCAACTGGCCGCCGTGCACATCGAGGAGGAGCGGCTGGTGCGCCTCTCGCCACAACATCGGGAGTATCTGCAACGGTGGATCAGGTAGCCGACCGCGGACTGTGGCTGGGCGCCGACGCCAGGGCCGCACACCGCGCGGATCTGGCCGCGTTCGTCGATCGCGCGTTGCGGCTCGACGACGCCGCGATCATCCGATTCCGGACTCGCTCCCCAGGGCTGTTGACGGCCTGGGTAGCAACGGGTTTCGACGTGCTGGCGAGCAGGGTGGTGGTCGGCGAGGTGCGGCCCGGCGACCTGTCGGTGGGCGCCGACGCGCTGGCCCGCGGCCTGTCCGCGATGGACGCCTCGGGGTACGTCGATCCCGGCTTCGCGATGGATTCGGCGTGGCGGGGCGCGTTGCCGCCGGAATCCGGCTTCACTCACCTCGAGGACATCCCGGCCCGGGTGATCCTCGACCTCGCGCAACGCGGCGCGCAGCTTGCCAAGGAGCACAGCAGTTCTCACGGTCCGCCGGTATCACTGCTCGACCAGGAGGTCATCCAGGTGAGCTCGGCCGATGTTCAGGTCGGGCTGCCGATGCGCTGCGTGTTCGCGCTGACCGCGATGGGGTTTCTGCCGCAGTCGCCCGATGCCGTCGCCGCCGACGAATTGATCCGGGTCCGGATATTGCCGACGTGGTTGCGGCTCGACGCCCGGTTCGGTTCGGTGTATCGACGCCGGGGCGATCCGGCGCGGCTGCTGGGCTGACGCGGCCGGCGGTGGACGTTTCCCGAACGGATCAGGCTGAGTTTAAAGCGATCGCGGGCCGGGACCGCTGGCGAAGATCAGGGCCCGTAGAGCAGCCACAGCGGCAGGACGGCGTCGAGATGGTCCATGAATTTCTTCAGGCCCACCCGAAACTGCCCGTAGCCGTACGGGTCTTCGGCGTACTGGGGGAACGCGATACCCACCCCGAACAGGCCGGGGGCCAGGATGCCGTTGGTGCGGTTGTAGTCGAGCTGCCCCCACTGCGGGGTCTCGGGCAACTTCCTGCGCTCGAAGCCGACGGTGTAGACGACGCGGTCGCACTGCGCCAGCTTGTCGGCGAACTCCGGGCCCGACACCCAGCACCTCTCCAGGCGGTCCGGAAGCACCCCGTCGATGTTCTCCCGCGCCCAGGCGGCCGCCCGGCCCTTCAAGCCGGTGTCGTCGAACAGGATCCAATCATCCAGATAGACAGCGTATTTCAGTGGGCTTCGATAGAAATTGATGATCCGCTTGACGGGATGGCGCAGCAGGTTCGGCAGCACGATCATCGCCGTGTGCGACGAACCGAACACGGCGACCGTCGCGCTCTCGAGTGACTCCTGGGCGAGCTTCGCGGGGTCCAGGGCGACCTCGACCTCGATCTCCTCGAGGTCGGCGTGGCAAAGCTTTTTGGGATCCGCGCCCACGGCCAGGATCACATTCCTGGAGAAGATCTCCCGGTGTTGTGTCTGGACCCGCCACTGGCGGTCCTGCAACGACAACGCGGTAGCGGTCGTCGCGAAGTCGTCGACCTGTTCGCGCAGATGCTCGGTGACCCACACCAAGGGTTCGGCGACCAGACCGAGCGCGCAGGTCTCTTGGGGATCGACCTCCTTGAGCGGCATGGGTGGCGCTTCGGAGAACCGAAACGCCTTGGAACCGTTGAAGTATTCGAGAAAGAGCGCGACGTGGGTGTTGCTCGAGACCGACCGCCACTTCTGGCCGATGTCCCCGCCCGCGAAGGCCGGATCGACCCACGCGATCCGTTCGGCCGCGACCCCGTGATCCAGCAGCCTTCCCACCGCGGCGATGCCCGCCGGCCCGGCGCCGATCACTGTCCACTCGTAGGAGGCCATCCACCACATATAGAGCAGTCGGCCGCGAAATGCTCACCGTGGCTCGCGCGGCGGCTACGCCAGCCAGGCCGCGGAATCCGCGGGGAGTTTGCCCTCCAGTAGCGGTGCGCTCGCCAGGATCAGCTCGCCCGCCGGCAGCGGCACCGGCGATTCGCCGCTGTTGAGCACGCAGATCAGCCCACCGGGTCGCCGGAAGATCACCGCGTCGCCGGGCGCATCCAGCCATTCGACCCCGCCGCCGTCGAATTCCACCCGGCGCTTCCGCAATTCGATCGCCCGGCGGAAAAACGACAGGGTGGAGTCGGGATCGCCGCTCTGCCTCTCGACGGTCAGCGCCGCCCATTCCTTCGGCATCGGCAACCACGTCTTAGACGAGAACGAAAACCCGAACGGCGGCTCCTGACCCGACCAGGGGATCGGCACCCGGCACCTGTCCCGGCCCCGCTCGGTGTGTCCGGAGCGCTCCCACGTCGGGTCCTGCAACACCTCGTCGGGCAGCTCGACATCGGGCAGCCCCAGCTCCTCGCCGTTGTAGATGAACACCGCACCCGGCAGCGCGAGCATCACCAGCGCCATCGCGCGGGCGCGCCGCAGCCCGACCTCGCCGTCGCCGTAGCGGGTGACCTCTCGGCCGACGTCGTGGTTGGACAGCGTCCAGGTGGGGACCGCGTCCTGCAGGGCGGTGGCGGCCAGCGAGTTCTGGATCGCGTCGCGGATCTCGGCGGCGTCGAAGTCGATCTTCGTCAGCCGGAAATTGAACCCGAGGTGCAGTTCGTCGGGACGCAGATACTCGGCCCAGCGGACGTTGTCTGTGACCCAGACCTCGCCGACGGTCACCGCCCCGGGATAGTCGTTGATCACCCTGCGGATGTCGCGGTGGATGTCATGCACGCTCGGGTGGTTGAAGCGCGGGTCGTCGTCGGTGTGGCTGAGCACCTTGGACTCGACCTCGGGGGAGTCGGGCAGTCCGGCCGGCTTGGCCATGCCGTGCGCCACGTCGATGCGGAAGCCATCCACCCCGCGTTCCAGCCAGAACCGCAGCGTCTTCTCGAAGTCGTCGAAGACGTCCGGGTGCTCCCAGTTCAGGTCGGGCTGCTCGGTGTCGAACAGATGCAGGTACCACTGGCCGGGATTGCCGTCGGGTTCGACCACGCGCGTCCACGCCGATCCGCCGAACACCGAGGCCCAGTTGTTCGGCGGCAGCTCGCCGGTCTCGCCGCGCCCGTCGCGAAAGAAGTAGCGCTCGCGCGCCTCGGTGCCGGGCCCGGCGGCCAGCGCCGCGGCAAACCACGGATGGGCCGAACTGGTGTGGTTGGGCACCACGTCCATGGTGATCTTCATGCCCCGCTCGTGCGCCGCGGCGATCAACCGTTCGATGGCGGCCATCCCGCCGAACAGCGGGTCGATGTCGCGCGGGTCGGCGACGTCATAGCCGTGGTCGGCCATCGGGGACACGGTGACCGGATTGAGCCAGATCGCGTCCACCCCCAGTCGCTCCAGGTGGTCCAGGTGGGCCGTCACCCCGTCCAGATCGCCGACGCCGTCGCCGTCACTGTCGGCGAAGGACCTCGGGTACACCTGGTAGAACACCGCGCTTGACCACCACGGCCTGGATTCCATTCCACCCCGCTTCGTTTCGTGGGCCGACAAGGTTCGCCGTCACAAGGGCGCGTTGACGAGCGAGTGGGCGGCCATTTCCAGATAGTCGAGCAGCTCGCGGCGGTGTTCGTCGTCGAGCGTCTGCGAATCGATGGACGCGACCGCGGTGTGCATGCAGCGCAGCCACGCGTCACGCGCCAGGGGAGTGATCCGGAACGGCACGTGACGCATCCGCAGCCGGGGATGCCCGCGCCGGTCGGAGTAGGTGCGCGGGCCGCCCCAGTACTGCTCGAGGAACATCCGTAACCGTTCTTCGGCGCCCTCGAGGTCGTCCAGCGGATACAGCTCGCGCAGGATCTCGTCCTCGGGAACCTGGGCGTAAAACCGCGACACGATCGCGTGGAACGTCTCGGCACCGCCGACCGCGTCGTAGAAACTCACCTGATCCATCGCCGTCCATTGTGGTGCATCGCGGCGGTCCGCAGCCCAGGCGGCCCGACCCCATGCCTGCTGTTCACCGGTTGGACACGGCGTTTCACCTGCCATAGGGGTGCGATTGGCGGCGAATCATGGTGGACTGTTCGCGGAGGATCTATGGCGCAGGGCAAGAGACGCCGCAGCCACCGCAGTCCGGTAGCCGCGGCGGGGTTAACCGGACCCACAACCGCGTCGTCGCTGCACAGCGTTGAAATCCATCCACCCGCCCGCTCGGAGAGCGCGTCGATCTGGTGCCGCCGGCGGGTCCTGCTGCTGAATTCCACCTACGAGCCGCTGACCGCGCTGCCGATGCGCCGCGCGATCGTCATGGTGATCTGCGGCAAGGCCGACGTGGTGCACCACGACCCGGCCGGCCCAGTCATCCACTCGGCGACCAGCTCCATCGTGGTGCCCTCGGTGATCCAGCTGCGGTCCTACGTCCGCGTGCCCTACCGGGCGCGCGTCCCGATGACCCGCGCCGCGCTGATGCACCGCGACAGGTTCTGCTGCGCGTATTGCGGGGCGAAGGCGGACACCGTCGACCATGTGCTGCCGCGCAGCCGCGGCGGCGACCACTCCTGGGAGAACTGCGTCGCGTGCTGCTCGACGTGCAACCACCGCAAGGGCGACAAGCTGCTCAGCGAGCTCGGCTGGGCGCTGCGCCGGCCGCCGCTGCCGCCGACGGGCCAGCACTGGCGGCTGCTGTCGACGGTCAAGGAACTGGATCCGGCCTGGGCCCGCTATCTCGGCGAAGGCGCGGCCTGACCGCCAATCCGGTGTCCGGTCGCGCCGGTAGATCGCTTCGTGGGATACGGTTTGCCTCGTGAGTCAGATGCATCTCCACCTGTTCATCGTCGGAATACCGCTGTTGCTAGTGGTCGTGCTGTCGGTGCTGATCTGGTCCCGCAAGGGTCCGCACCCGGCGTCCTACAAGCTGGGCGAGAAGTGGACGCATCCGCCGATCCTGTGGGCTGCCACCGGCGAAGACGTCGGCCACGCGCACGGCGGACATGGTGGGCACGGCACGTCGGAATTCTCAGTTGGAGGTGGCGCCAGTGGCACGTGGTGAGGTAGCGACGCGAGAACCCGCCGAGCTGGCCCCCGGCTGGGTCATCACCACCAGCGGACGGATCTCCGGCGTCACCGAGCCCGGCGAACTGTCGGTGCAGTTCCCGTTCTCGACCAAAGATCTCGTCGCCGTGGATGACGCGCTGAAATTCGGCTCGCGGGCATCCAAGACGCGGTTCGCGATCTATCTGGGCGACCTGGGCAGCGACACCGCCGCGCGGGCCCGCGAGATCCTGGCCGACGTGCCGACGCCGGACAATGCGGTACTGCTGGCCGTCTCGCCCGACCAGAGGGTCATCGAGGTGGTTTACGGCACGCAGGTTCGTGGCCGTGGTGCCGAGTCGGCCGCCCCGCTGGGAGTGGCGGCCGCGGCCTCGGCGTTCGAGCGCGGCGACCTGGTCGACGGCCTGGTCAGCGCGATCCGCGTGCTCAGCGCCGGCATTTCGCCGGCCTAGCCTCAGCCTTCGTCGGTGGGGGCTGAGCCCGCGCCGGCGTCGAACCGGCGCGCCCGCAACGAACGCTTCACCCCGGCCTGACCCTCGAGCACCAACCGGCGCAGCGCCGCCGGCACCTCGGGGTTGGACAGGAACCTGTCCGCCGCGGCGATGCCGTCGTCGCTGATATCCCAGTGCGGGTACAGGCCGATCACCACCGTCTGGGCCACTTCGCTGGACCGGCGCGCCCAGACGCCGGAGATCGCCTCGAAATAGCGCGCGGTGAACGGCTTGAGCAACTCGGCCTGGCCCGCGGGGGCGATGCCCGCGATGATCGAACGTGCGGTGATGTTGGCCAGGGTGTCGTCCTCGACCACCTTCGTCCAGGCTTCCTCCTTGACCCGCGGTTGAGGTCGTGCCGTCGCGGCCTGGGCGCCGTGCCGCTTGCCGGCGGCGGTCGGGTCGCGTTCGATCTCGGCGTCGATGACCGGCGTCGCGGGCCCGTCGGCGTCGATCGCGCCGGCGGTGGCCAGCGCCGTGACGATCCGCCACCGCAAATCCGTGTCGATGTCGAGGCCGGCGAGGCCCAACTCGGCGGGGTCGCGGTCCAGCAGCTCGGCCAGCGTCGCGACGTGGCCGGCCGACAGCACCGACGAGCACAGCGTGTTGACGAAGGCGAGCTGGTGATCCGAGCCGGGTTGCGCGGCCCGCGCCAACTCCAGCAGCCGGTCGGCGAACTGCGGCCAGCCCTGCTCGCGCGCCCAGCCCTGCTCGGCGTAGGAGGTCAGCGCCGTCTGCGCCTGCAGCAACAGCCGCTGCGCCACCCCGACCTCGGATTCGGCGTGCACGCCGCCGGTGACCAGGGCCACGAAGTCGCGGGCCCGCAGTTCCGCCTCGCGCGTCATCTCCCAGGCGGCCGACCAGACCAGCGAGCGCGGCAGCGGCTCGGCGATGTCGGCGATGCGGTCCAGCGCGGTGCGCAGCGACTCGGCGTCGAGCCGCAACGAGCAATACGTCAGGTCGTCGTCGTTGACCAGGACCAGCTGACCCCGCGAAACGCCAACCAGCGCAGGGACTTCGGTGACCGGGCCTTCGACATCGAGTTCCTCGCGGTGCACCCGCACCAGCTTTCCGGTTCCGTCTGAATTCTCGGAGTCGTAGATCCCGACCGCCAGCCGGTGCACCCGGGTCTCGCCGGCACCCGGGGCGGCGCCGCTCTGGGTCACCGCGAACCGGGTGAACCTGCCCCCAGCGCCCGGGCCGTCGACGTCGAACTCCGGCCGAAGCGTGTTCAGCCCGGTCGTTTTCAGCCACTGCTGACCCCAGTCCGACAGGTCACGTCCCGACGCCTTCTCCAGCGCGGCGACCAGATCGTCGAACGTGGCGTTGCCGAAGGCGTGGGCGCGGAAGTAATCCCGCAGCCCGGCCAGGAAGTGCTCCAACCCGACGTAGGCGACCAGCTGTTTGAGCACCGAAGCGCCTTTGGCGTAGGTGATGCCGTCGAAATTCACCTCGACCGCTTCCAGGTCGGGGATGTCGGCGGCGATCGGATGCGTCGAGGGCAGCTGGTCCTGGCGATAGGCCCACGACTTCTCGACCGTGGCGAACGTCGTCCAGGCCTCGGTGAATTCGGTTGCCTCGCTTTGGCACAGCACCGAGGCGAACGTCGCGAACGACTCGTTCAGCCACAGGTCGTCCCACCACGCCATGGTGACCAGGTCCCCGAACCACATGTGCGCCATCTCGTGCAGCACGGTCTCGGCGCGGCGCTCATAGGAAGCCCGGGTGACCTTGCTGCGGAAGACGTAGTCCTCCAAAAAGGTCACCGCGCCCGCGTTTTCCATTGCGCCGGCGTTGAATTCGGGAACGAACAGCTGATCGTATTTTCCGAATGCATAGGGCATGCCGAAGTTGCGGTGGTAGAAGCCGAATCCCTGCTTGGTCTGGGTGAACAGCCGCTCGGCGTCCATGTATTGCGCCAGCGACGAGCGGCAGTAGATGCCCAGCGGGATCTCGCCGTGCTCGTCGGTGTAGGAGTCGTTCCACTCGGCGTACGGGCCGGCGATCAACGCGACCAGATAGGTGCTCATCCGCGGCGTGGTGGCGAAGGTGTGCAGGCCGTCGTTCACCGACACCGGCGCGCCGTTGGAGATCACCTTCCAATGGGTAGGCGCGGCCACCTGCACGTCGAAGGTCGCCTTCATATCGGGCTGGTCGAAGCACGCGAACATCCGCTTGGCGTCGGCGGTTTCGAACTGCGAGTACAGGTAGGTCTCGTTGTCGACCGGGTCGACGAACCGGTGCAAACCCTCGCCGGTGTTGGAGTAGCGGCATTCCGCGTCGACCACGACGACGTTGCGGTCGGCCAGCCCGCGCAGCGGGATGCCGGTCGACTCGTCGTACCCGGAGACGTCCACGTCGCGCCCGTTGAGGGTGGCGCCGCGGATGGTGTCGGCGGCGATGTCGATGACCGAGTCGGCGCCGGCGAGCGCGTCGAACACCACGGTGGTGATCGAGCGGAAGGTCCGTTCCCCGGGAGGGCCACCGGGACCGGAGCCGTCGGTGAGATCGAGGTCGATCTGATAGCTGGCGACGGTGATCAGCGACGCGCGCTCGATGGCTTGTTCGCGGGTGAGATTGGGAAGTGCCACGTGTCCAACTTACGGGTCGGGCACTCCGGGAACAGGATGCGCAGGCCTACGGTTGTGCACATCGGACTTTCAACCAACGAGAGGATCAGCCATGCCTGACACCGCCGCCGCGAAGAACAAAGCCGATTTCTGGTTCGATCCGCTGTGTCCGTGGGCGTGGATCACCTCGCGCTGGATCCTCGAGGTGGAGAAGGTCCGCGACATCGAGGTGAACTTTCACGTGATGAGCCTGGCGGTGCTCAACGAAAACCGCGAGGGCCTGCCCGACGAGTACCGCGAACGGTTGTCGAAGGCCTTCGGCCCGGTGCGGGTGGCGATCGCCGCCGAGCAGGCCCACGGCTCCGAGGTGCTCGCGCCGCTGTACACCGCGATGGGCACCCAGATTCACAACAAGGGCAACAAAGACCTGGACGACGTCATCAAGCAGTCGTTGGACGAGGTGGGCTTGCCGTCGGAGTTGGCGGACGCCGCGAACAGCGACGCCTACGACGAGGCGCTGCGCAAGAGCCACCACGCCGGCATGGACGCGGTGGGCGACGACGTCGGCACGCCGACCATCCACGTCAACAATGTGGCGTTCTTCGGGCCGGTGCTCTCCAAGATCCCGCGCGGCGAGGAAGCGGGCAAGCTGTGGGACGCCTCGGTGGCCTTCGCGTCCTACCCGCACTTCTTCGAGCTCAAGCGCAGCCGCAACGAGAAGCCCGAATTCGACTAGACCGGTAGGGGCTGCTCGGCTTTCCATCGCCGACGTCAGGGCCGCGGGTGGCTGTGTAAGGATTGCGGGCATGCGCGTCTACCTCGGCTCTGACCACGCCGGATTCGAGCTCAAGCAGCAGATCATCGATCACCTCACCAAATCCGGGCACGAGCCGATCGATTGCGGCGCCTTCACCTACGACGCCGAAGACGACTACCCGGCGTTTTGCATCGCGGCCGCGGCGCGGACGGTGGCCGACCCGGACAGCCTGGGCATTGTCCTGGGCGGCTCGGGCAACGGCGAGCAGATCGCGGCGAACAAGGTGCCCGGCGCGCGGTGCGCGCTGGCCTGGAGCGTCGAAACGGCGGCGCTGGCCCGCGAACACAACAACGCCCAACTGATCGGCATCGGCGGCCGCATGCACACCGTGGCCGAGGCGCTGGCCATCGTCGACGCCTTCTTGACCACGCCCTGGGCGAAAGCCGAACGCCACCAACGGCGTATCGACATACTCGCCGAATACGAACGCACCCACCAGGCCCCGCCGGTACCCGGCGCGGCGAGCTGACGCCGGAAGGGTCTGCGCGTGCCCGAGGGGCATACCCTGCATCGGTTGGCCCGGCTGCACCAACGCCGCTACGCCGGCGCCCCCGTCGCGGTATCGAGCCCGCAGGGTCGCTTCGCTGATTCGGCCGCCGTGGTCGACGGGCGAGTGTTGCAGCGCACCAGCGCATGGGGCAAGCACCTGTTTCATCACTACGCCGGCGGGCCGATCGTGCACGTGCATCTCGGGCTGTACGGCGCCTTCACCGAATGGGAACGGCCCGACGACGGACTGTTTCCCGAAGCGGTCGGGCAGGTGCGGATGCGCATGATCGGCGCGGGCTACGGCACCGACCTGCGCGGGCCGACGGTGTGCGAAGTCATCGACGAGGGCCAGGTCAGCGACGTCCTGGCCAGGCTCGGCCCCGATCCGTTGCGCAGCGACGCCGACCCATCGTGGGCGTGGAAGCGAATCGCCAAGTCGCGCAGGCCTATTGGGGCACTGTTGATGGACCAGACCGTGATGGCCGGGGTGGGCAATGTCTATCGCAGCGAGTTGCTCTTCCGCCACCGGATCGACCCGTTCCGGCCCGGCCGCGACGTCGGAGAGGACGAGTTCGACGCGGCCTGGATCGATCTGGTCGCCCTGATGAAGGTCGGACTGCGCCGCGGCAAGATCATCGTGGTGCGGCCCGAACACGACCACGGCGCGCCGTCGTACCGACCCGATCGACCCCGGACCTACGTTTACCGGCGGGCCGGCGAGCCCTGCCGGGTGTCCGGCGATCCGATCCGCACGACGGTGCTCGAGGGCCGAAACGTCTTCTGGTGCCCGGCATGCCAGCAATGAGCTAGCGGGCCGACCGGGGTCGGCCCGGTGGGTGGGAACTCTCGGCTCGAACCGCCGGCGCCAATTGTTTAGCCAAAGCACCAAAACGGGTACCAGAGACCACGTGAAAACTCTTCCACGTTTGGCCGCAACGGCTCTCGCAATCGGTGGGCTGGGTTTGGCGGGCTTGGGCGTCGCAACCGAGGCGCAGGCCCACCCAGGCCCCTTCCCGCAATGGTGTCCGGGTGAGTGGTGGGACCCGGGCTGGGGCAACAACTGGGACTGGAACAACTGCCACGACTGGCGGGGCGGACCCGGCGGCTGGAATCCGCCCGGTCCGGCCGGCGGCCCGGGCTGGGGTCCCGAGGGACCGCCGCCGCACCCGGGTGGCCCGTGGGGCCCGGGCGGGCCGCCGCCTCCCGGCTGGCACCCGTGATCCGATAGGTCACGCAACCAAATGCGCCCTGCCGATACCGGCGGGGCGCATTTGTGTTGTCAGATGACTCCCAGCACGGAGTAGACCTCGTTGGACAGCACCAGGCTGCGCGGATCGGCGTTGGCCTTGGTCGGGTCGAAATGGTTGGCGACATAGGCGTAGCCGATGCGGTGCTCTAGGTCGACGAACCCGAACGAGCCGCCCAGCCCGCCGTGGCCGAAGATGCGCGGATTCGGCCCGTTGACGCAGCGCTGATTGAGCATGTAGCCCAAACCCCAGCCGTGGTCGGCCACCCGCGGCCCCAGCACCAGATCGGTCTCTAGGCCGCCCTGGCAGACCCGCACCAAATCCATGTGCTCGCGGCTGAGCACCTTTTCCTGGGCGAGCGCGTTGTAGAACGTCGCCAGTCCCAGCGCCGAGACCTGACCATTGGTGCCCGGGAACTCGAGCTCGCGCCACAGGTTCAGGTCGTGCGAGCCGAGTTCGTCGTCGGGGGCGAACCCCATCGAGATCGACAGCCCCGCCTTGGGATGCTCCGCGAGGCTGGTGGGATAGCCGGGGGCGTTCGCGTCGGCCAGCAGGTCGCGGGCATGCGGCTTGTTGACCCGCTCGGCGCACCGGTGTTGCTCGCTCAGCGGCAGCCCGATGTGCACGTCGGCGCCGAACGGTTCGGCGATCTCGGTGCGCAGGTACTGGCCGATGGTCCGGCCCGTCACCCGCCGGAACACCTCGCCGGTGATGAAACCGAAGGTGGTCATGTGGTAGCCCTGCGCGGTGCCCGGCTCCCACCACGGCTCGGCGGCGGCCAGCTGTTCGCAGACGTAGTCCCAGTCGGCGACCTGCTCCCACCGCATGCGGGTGCGGGGGCCGATCACCCCGGATCGGTGGCTCATCACCATCGCCAGCGTGATGTCCTGTTTGCCCGCCTGGGCGAACTCGGGCCAGTAGTGGGCGACGGGAGCCTGCAGGTCCAGCTCGCCGCGGTCGGCGAGCTGGTGCACGCAGGTGGCCGACAGGCCCTTCGTGCCGGACAACACCGTGGTCAGGGTGTTCTGCTGCCACGGCCGGGTACGGGCCGCGTCGGCCCAGCCACCCCACAGATTGACGACCAGCGACCCGTCGACCCACACCGCGACGGCGGCGCCGACTTCATCGCCCAGGGTGAAATTGCGCTCGAATGCGTCGCGAACCCCGACGAAGTCCGACGCGCATGAGCCATGAATCGACACGTCGGTCTTCAGGTCGCTCATGGCGCCTCTCTATCGAGCAGATAGTTAGCCCGAGCGGGCGACGGGAATCGAACCCGCGTAGCTAGTTTGGAAGACTAGGGCTCTACCATTGAGCTACGCCCGCATGTGTTCAGTCGAGCGTGACTGTAGCTGGCGACGAAGATCAAATCTAATCGACTCGGTTTTGTGATCGCTCCGTAAGGTCTGCGACGTCGCTGCGAAGCCCGTGACCAACCCAGTGTTTCAGGGGCCTTAGGATCATCGAGGTCAGCGCGGGGTGTAGCGCAGCTTGGTAGCGCATCCGCTTTGGGAGCGGAAGGCCGCAGGTTCAAATCCTGTCACCCCGACCAGCACGACTGGCCCCGTGCTTTCGCACGGCCCACCGACACCGAGAACGAACCAAGAACGAGCACTGAGGAGCACACCCGTGAAGAGCACCGTCGAGCAGTTGAGCCCCACCCGGGTGCGCATCAACGTGGAGGTCCCCTTCTCAGAACTCGAACCCGACTTCCAGCGCGCGTACAAGGAGCTGGCCCGCCAGGTGCGGCTGCCCGGATTCCGGCCGGGCAAAGCGCCGGCGAAGTTGCTGGAGGCCCGGTTCGGTCGCGAGGCCATGCTGGATCAGGTCGTCAGCGAGGCGCTGCCGGCGCGATACGGGCAGGCCGTCGCCGAGTCGGAGGTGCACCCGCTGGGCCAGCCCGAGATCGAGGTCACCAAAAAGGAGTACGGCGAGGAGCTGGCGTTCACCGCCGAGGTCGACGTGCGCCCCAAGCTGACCCTGCCGGACCCCGGTGAGCTCAAGGTCTCGGTGGACCCGATCGAGGTCAGCGACGACGACGTCGACGCCGAACTGCAGTCTCTGCGTGCCCGATTCGGGACGCTGACCGGGGTGGACCGCCCCATCGCCGACGGCGACTTCGTCTCGATCGACCTGTCGGCCACCATCGACGGGGAAGAGGTCCCGGGGGCCGCCGCGCAGGGCCTGTCCCACGAGGTCGGTTCGGGCCGGCTGATCGCGGGCCTCGACGAGGCCCTGGTCGGGCTGTCCGTCGACGAATCCAAGGAGTTCACCGCGCAGCTGGCGACCGGCGAGCACGCGGGCAAGGACGCGCAGGTCACCGTCACGGTCAAGTCGATCAAGGAACGGGAGCTGCCCGAGGCCGACGACGAGTTCGCCCAACTGGCCAGCGAGTTCGACACCATCGAGGAGCTGAAGGCCAACCTGCGCGACCAGGTCGGCCGGACCAAGCGCGCCCAGCAGGCCGAAAACATTCGGGAGGCCGCGCTCGACGCGCTGCTCGAGCAGGTCGAGGTGCCGCTGCCCGAAGCGATCGTCAAGGCGCAGGTGGACAGCGCCCTGCACAACGCCTTGCACAGCCTCGACCACGACGAATCCAAGCTGGAGGAAGTGCTGGCCCAGCAAGGCAAGTCGCGCGAAGAGTTCGAGACCGAGACGCGCACCGCCGCCGAGACGGACGTGAAACGGCAGCTGCTGCTGGACGCCCTGGCCGACGAGCTAGACGTCCAGGTCGGCCAGGACGACCTGACCGAGCGGCTGGTGGCGACGTCGCGGCAATACGGCATCGAGCCCCAGCAGCTGTTGGCCTACCTCCAGGAGAACAACCAGCTGCCGGCGATGTTCGCCGATGTGCGCCGGGCGCTGGCCATCGCCGAGGTGATCCGGGCGGCGACCGTCACCGATACCTCCGGAAACGCCATCGACACCAGTGAATTCTTCGGCAAGCGTTCGGAGGCCGACGATTCAACTTCGGAGGCCGACGATGCCGAGCCGGCGGGCGAGGCTGAGGAGGCCGACGATTCAACTTCGGAGGCCGGCGAGTCCGACGAGGCCGACGCCGGGGAGTGACCGCGCCGTGACGCTCTGAGCGAACGCGGGGTGCGTGCCGCGAAACGGCGGCCTTGGTTGGTTAGTGTCGTGAATACAGGTCTGAAGAAAGCAGGTAACCCAGTCGTGACTGACATGCGTTCGAATTCGGTGGGTCTCAACCTCACAGATTCGGTCTATGAGCGCTTGCTCTCCGAGCGCATCATCTTCCTGGGTTCAGAGGTGAACGACGAAGTCGCCAACCGGCTGTGCGCGCAGATTCTGCTGCTCGCCGCCGAGGACAGCGACAAAGACATCAGCCTCTACATCAACTCCCCGGGCGGATCGATCAGCGCCGGGATGGCGATCTACGACACCATGGTGCTGGCGCCGTGTGACATCGCCACCTACGCGATGGGCATGGCCGCCTCGATGGGGGAGTTCCTGTTGGCCGCCGGCACCAAGGGCAAGCGGTTCGCGTTGCCGCATGCCCGCATCCTGATGCACCAGCCGCTGGGTGGCGTGACCGGTAGCGCGGCCGACATCGCCATCCAGGCCGAGCAGTTCCACGTCATCAAGAAGGAGATGTTCCGGCTCAACGCCGAGTTCACCGGCCAGTCGATCGAGCGCATCGAGGCGGATTCCGATCGCGACCGTTGGTTCACCGCGCAGGAAGCCCTCGAATACGGCTTCGTCGACCACATCATCACCCGCGCCGCCCACATCACCAATGGAGAAGCCCAGTGAACCCCGAAACCCAGCCCCAGGCGCGCTACATCCTGCCGTCGTTCATCGAGCACTCCAGCTTCGGGATCAAGGAATCCAATCCCTACAACAAGCTGTTCGAGGAACGCATCATCTTCCTCGGCGTCCAGGTCGACGACGCGTCGGCGAACGACATCATGGCCCAGCTGCTGGTGCTCGAGTCGCTGGACCCCGACCGTGACATCACCATGTACATCAACTCGCCCGGTGGCGGATTCACCTCGCTGATGGCGATTTACGACACCATGCAGTACGTGCGCGCCGACATCCAGACGGTGTGCCTGGGCCAGGCCGCCTCGGCCGCGGCGGTGCTGCTGGCCGCCGGGACGCCGGGCAAGCGGATGGCGCTGCCCAACGCCCGGGTGCTCATCCACCAGCCTTCGCTGCAGGGTGTGATCCAGGGGCAGTTCTCCGACCTGGAGATCCAGGCCGCCGAGATCGAGCGGATGCGCACGCTGATGGAGACCACCCTGGCCCGCCACACCGGCAAGGACGCCGCGACGGTCCGCAAGGACACCGACCGGGACAAGATCCTGACCGCCGAAGAGGCCAAGGATTACGGGATCATCGACACCGTGCTCGAGTACCGGAAGCTCTCGGCGCAGACCGCCTGACGTTTTCGGTCCGTCGCCGAACGTGCACTCACGGCGAGTTTTCGTCCGATTTTCCGCCCTGACTGCACGTTCGGCGAATCGCCGCGATATCGCCGGGTCCGACCCGGCAGCATCCGCCGACGATGCGGGCACCTGCCGCGATCCATTGCGCGGCCAGGCTCGCGTCGAACCGCGACGGTCCGATCCATTTGCGCCGCAAGGCATCCCAGCGTTCACCGCTGTTCGGGTAGACGATGACGGGTTTGGCTATGGCCGCGGCGCGCGCAATCGCGGGCAACACGTCCTCGGGCGCGCAGCAGTTCACGCCGATCGCGACGATCTCGTCCACGCCGGCGGCCACCGAGAACGCCTCGGCCAGCGGCTGCCCGGCGCGGGTGTGGTCCCCGTCGATGGTGTAGCTCAGCCACGCCGGCACGCCGACCGCGCGCACCGAATCCACCAGCGCCTGCGCCTCGTCGACGTCGGGCACTGTTTCGCACGCGAGCACGTCGGCGCCGGCGGCGGCCAGGAGCTCCAGGCGGGGCCGATGCCAGCGCGCCAACGCCGCAACCGACAGGCCATAGCGGCCCCGGTATTCGGAGCCGTCGGCCAGCGCCGCGCCGTACGGCCCGATCGACGCGGCGACGAGCAGGCCGTCGACGCCGGCGTCGTCCCGCGCCGCCCGGGCAAGCGCGACGCTGCGGCGCAACAACCCGGCGGTCTCCCGGCGATCGAACCCACGGGCCGCAAAGCCCTCGAACGAGGCCTGGTAGCTCGCCGTCGTCGCGATCGTCGCTCCGGCGCGAAAGTAGGCGGCGTGCACGTCGACGATGTCCTGGGGGGCGTCCGCGAGCAGCCTGGCCGACCACAGGGAATCGGATAGGTCGTGGCCGCGCACTTCGAGCTCGGTGGCCAACCCGCCGTCGAGCAGCACGGATCCGCCGGGCCAGTCGAAGCCCCCAGCCAAACCCACCTCGCCACTGTAGGGTGATTTCCCGGGGGTCCGCCCAGGCCTCGCGCGATCGTCGGCGTCGGGTTGGCACCTCCACCGGTAGCGGGATCGGGGGGGCAGTCAGCCTCGGTCGCATCACGGCCGCGACACGCCAAAGACACGCAAAGCGCGCCTTTCGCGAGTGAGGGGCACCGTGTGGCTATATGTTTCATCCATACGGAAGAGGCATGAACTCCCGCAAATACCATCGGCGCGATTCGGCGCTTATGGTCGCGGCGGGCCCGATCAAGCGGGTAGCGTCGGTGAATACATGCGGGGACAGGCAACAGCAACGGCGAACAGGAAGTAGGCGCTGACGCACCATGGCACGGATCGGAGACGGCGGTGACCTGCTGAAGTGCTCGTTCTGCGGGAAGAGCCAGAAGCAGGTCAAGAAGCTCATTGCGGGCCCCGGTGTGTACATCTGCGATGAATGCATCGACCTGTGCAACGAGATCATCGAAGAGGAGCTCGCCGACGCCGACGACGTGAAGCTCGATGAGCTCCCCAAGCCGGTCGAGATCCGGGAGTTCCTCGAGGGCTACGTCATCGGGCAGGACACCGCCAAGCGGACCCTGGCCGTCGCCGTCTACAACCACTACAAGCGGATTCAGGCCGGTGAAAAGGGCCGGGACTCGCGGCACGAGCCGGTCGAGCTGACCAAGTCCAACATCTTGATGCTCGGGCCGACCGGTTGCGGAAAGACCTACCTGGCCCAGACCCTCGCCAAGATGCTCAATGTCCCGTTCGCCATCGCCGACGCCACCGCCCTGACCGAGGCCGGATACGTCGGTGAGGACGTCGAGAACATCTTGCTCAAGCTGATCCAGGCCGCCGACTACGACGTCAAGCGCGCCGAGACCGGGATCATCTACATCGACGAGGTCGACAAGATCGCCCGCAAGAGCGAAAACCCGTCGATCACCCGCGACGTCTCCGGTGAGGGCGTCCAACAGGCGCTGCTGAAGATCCTGGAAGGCACCCAGGCCTCGGTTCCCCCACAGGGCGGCCGCAAGCACCCGCACCAAGAGTTCATCCAGATCGACACCACCAACGTGCTGTTCATCGTCGCCGGGGCCTTCGCGGGCCTGGAGAAGATCATCTACGAGCGCGTCGGCAAGCGCGGCCTGGGCTTCGGCGCCGAGGTGCGCTCCAAGGCCGAGATCGACACCACCGACCACTTCTCCGACGTGATGCCCGAAGACCTGATCAAGTTCGGCCTGATCCCCGAGTTCATCGGCCGGCTCCCGGTCGTCGCCTCGGTGACCAACCTGGACCGCGAGTCGCTGGTCAAGATCCTCTCCGAGCCGAAGAACGCGCTGGTCAAGCAGTACACCCGGCTCTTCGAGATGGACAACGTCGAGCTGGAATTCACCGACGACGCCCTGGAAGCGATCGCCGACCAGGCGATTCACCGCGGCACCGGGGCCCGCGGCCTGCGGGCCATCATGGAAGAGGTCCTGCTGCCGGTGATGTACGACATCCCGAGCCGCGACGACGTCGCCAAGGTCGTCGTGACCAAGGAGACCGTCCAGGACAACGTGCTGCCGACCATCGTGCCGCGCAAGCCCTCCCGCTCCGAGCGTCGGGACAAAAGCGCTTAACTAGGTCCCGGAGCGCGACGCCATCCCCAGCGACGCCGTCTCCCGGCGTCTTGGGCATGGCCTGGACCTGCTGAACTTTCTCCTGGCCGACGTTCGTGACGGCCTGGGCCCATACCTGTCGATCTATCTGCTGCTGACCCATCATTGGGACCAGGGGTCGATCGGGTTCGTCATGGCGGTCGGGGGCATCGGGGCGATCGTCGCCCAGGCCCCGGCCGGCGCCCTGGTGGACAGGAGCACGGCCAAGCGGGCGCTGATCGTCGGGGGCGCGTTGACCGTCGCCACGGCGTCGCTGGCGATGCCGCTGTTGCCGGGCTTCTATTCGATCTCCGTGCTGCAAGCGCTCACCGGGATCGCCGGATCCGTGTTCGCGCCCGCGTTGGCCGCGATCACCCTGGGCGTCGTCGGGCCCCGGCGCTTCTCCCGGCGGATCGGACGAAACGAGTCGTTCAACCACGCCGGGAACGCCTGCGCCGCGGCGATCACCGGCGCACTGGCCTACTTCTTCGGGCCGGTGGTCGTGTTCTGGGTGCTGGCCACCATGGCGGCCGCCAGCGTGATTGCGACGCTGTGGATCCCGGGCGACGCGATCGACCACGACGTGGCCCGGGGGATGGACCATCTGGCCGGGGCGCCACACCAGGCGCCGTCGAGGCTGACGGTGCTGCTGGGCAACCGCCGCCTGATGATCTTCGCCGCGACGGTCATCGCCTTTCACTTCGCCAACGCGGCGATGCTGCCGCTGGTCGGCCAGCTGCTCGCGCTGCACAACAAGGACGTGGGGACCGCCCTGATGGCGGGCTGCATCGTGGCCGCGCAGGTCGTCATGGTGCCGGTGGCCTACCTGGCCGGGGCCAAGGCCGATTCGTGGGGCCGAAAGCCGATCTTTCTGGCCGGTTTCGCGGTGCTGGCCGCCCGCGGCTTCCTCTACACCTGGTCCGACAACCCGTACTGGCTGGTGGGGGTGCAGCTGCTGGACGGCGTCGGCGCCGGCGTGTTCGGCGCTCTGTTTCCCCTGGTCGTGCAGGACGTGACCCACGGGAGTGGACGCTTCAACGTCAGCCTGGGGGCGGTGACGGCGGCGTCGGGCGCCGGCGCGGCGGTGTCGAACCTGGTCGCGGGCTCGATCGTGGTCGCCGCCGGCTACGACGCCGCATTCATTTTCCTCGGTGTGCTCGCGGGTGCCGGCTTCGCGCTGTATCTGTTCGCGATGCCGGAGACGGCCGCGACGAAAATCGCGGCCGAAAATGTGTCGCCCGGTGGCCGACACGGTATGAACGACGGTTGATAACGCGCAAGACGTGACCAACGCCACAGTTTGCCCTGCTACTCGTTAGTAGATGTCGCTGACGTCGCCTTTTGGCCGCGCACGCGGCTGAGATGACGGCGCAGACACGGCCATGGCGACCGAAAATCAGTGCCATAATTGATACTTCCAGTGACATCAAACCGACACGGCCGGAAAGTCACTTTCACGGGCGTAATCTAGTTTGCGCGCGGTGTCCGCGCGGTGAACAAAGTGGAGGGCAGCGAGGTGGATCCGAACGGCAGCGGAGCCGGATCAGACTCACATGGGGCTTCCCCCAACGGATCTGCCCGTCAACGCCTCGAGCAGGTCGTCATCCGCTTTGCCGGCGACTCCGGCGACGGCATGCAGCTCACCGGGGACCGGTTCACTTCCGAGGCAGCGCTTTTCGGCAACGACCTGGCGACCCAGCCCAACTATCCCGCGGAGATCCGCGCCCCCGCAGGCACGCTTCCCGGGGTCTCGTCGTTCCAGATTCAGATCGCCGACTACGACATCCTGACCGCCGGTGACCGGCCCGACGTCCTCGTCGCGATGAATCCCGCTGCGCTCAAGGCCAATATCGGTGACCTGCCCCGCGGCGGCATGGTGATCGCGAACTCCGACGAGTTCACCAAGCGCAACCTGACCAAGGTCGGCTACGTCACCAACCCGCTCGAGACCGACGAGTTGTCGGACTACGTGGTGCATTCCGTCGCCATGACGACGCTGACGCTTGGGGCCGTCGAGACGATCGGCGCCACGAAGAAGGACGGCCAGCGCGCCAAGAACATGTTCGCGCTGGGCCTGTTGTCGTGGATGTACGGGCGACCGATCGAAACCAGCGAGAAGTTCATCCGGGAGAAGTTCGCCCGCAAGCCCGAGGTCGCCGAGACCAACGTGCTGGCGCTGAAGGCGGGCTGGAACTACGGCGAGACGACCGAGGCCTTCGGCACCACCTACGAGGTCTCCCGGGCGACGCTGCCGTCGGGCGAATACCGCCAGATCTCGGGCAACACCGCCCTGGCCTACGGCATCGTGGCGGCCGGCCAGCTGGCCGACATCCCGGTCATGCTCGGCAGCTACCCGATCACCCCGGCGTCCGACATCCTGCACGAACTGTCCAAGCACAAGAACTTCAACGTCATGACGTTCCAGGCCGAGGACGAGATCGGCGGCATCTGCGCCGCCATCGGTGCCTCCTACGGCGGCGCGCTGGGCGTCACCACCACCTCCGGCCCGGGCATCTCGCTGAAGTCCGAAGCACTCGGGCTGGCCGTGATGACCGAGCTGCCCCTGCTCGTCGTCGACGTGCAGCGCGGCGGCCCCTCGACCGGACTGCCCACCAAGACCGAACAGGCCGACCTGCTGCAGGCGTTGTTCGGCCGCAACGGGGAGTCACCGGTCGCGGTGCTGGCCCCGCGCTCGCCCTCGGACTGCTTCGAAACCGCGCTCGAGGCGGCGCGCATCGCGGTGTCGTACCACACGCCGGTGATCGTGTTGTCCGACGGCGCCATCGCCAACGGGTCGGAGCCGTGGCGCATTCCGGACGTCGGCGCGCTGCCGCGCATCACGCACACGTTCGCCAAGCCCGACGAGCCGTTCCAGCCGTACGCCCGCGACCCGGAGACGCTGGCGCGCCAGTTCGCCGTGCCCGGCACCCCGGGCCTCGAGCACCGCATCGGCGGCCTGGAAGCGGCCAACGGCTCGGGCAACATCTCCTACGAGCCAGTCAACCACGACCTGATGGTCCGGTTGCGCCAGGCCAAGATCGACGGGATCGCCGTCCCGGATCTGGAGGTCGACGACCCGACCGGCGATGCCGAGCTGCTGCTGATCGGCTGGGGCAGTTCCTACGGCCCGATCGGCGAGGCCTGCCGGCGCGCGCGGCGCAAGGGCATCAAGGTCGCCCACGCCCACCTGCGCTACCTGAACCCCTTCCCGGCCAACCTGGGTGAGGTACTGCGGCGCTATCCGCAGGTGGTGGCGCCCGAAATGAACCTGGGGCAGCTCGCGTTCCTGCTGCGGGGCAAGTACCTGGTCGACGTGCAATCGGTCAGCAAGGTGCAAGGCGTCGCGTTCCTGGCCGACGAGATCGGCCGCGTCATCCGCGCCGCGCTGGGCGGGACGCTGGCCGAAGTCGAGAACGACAAGACGATGGTCGCCAGAATGGCGGCAGCAACGGTTGGAGCGGGCGCATGATGGTGCCGGCGCCAATGCAGAGCGAAGCGATGAGGAGGAGCGACGCTCGTGACTGACCTGATCGGCAACTTGGCGGGCAAAGACCTCGGTGTGACCGCGAAGTTGACCAAAAACGACGGGGTCCCCACGCTGTCTGCTGAGGACCAGCCGCAGAAGTCCAAGGACTTCACCAGTGACCAAGAGGTCCGTTGGTGCCCGGGCTGCGGGGACTACGTCATCCTCAACACCATCCGCAACTTCCTGCCCGACCTCGGGCTGCGCCGCGAAAACATCGTGTTCATCAGCGGCATCGGCTGCTCGAGCCGGTTCCCGTACTACCTCGAGACCTACGGCTTCCACTCGATCCACGGCCGGGCGCCGGCCATCGCGACCGGTTTGGCGCTGGCCCGCGAGGATCTGTCGGTGTGGGTGGTCACCGGTGACGGCGACGCCTTGTCGATCGGCGGTAACCACCTGATCCACGCGCTGCGCCGCAACGTCAACATCACGATCCTGCTGTTCAACAACCGGATCTACGGCCTGACCAAGGGGCAGTACTCGCCGACGTCAGAGGTCGGCAAGGTCACCAAGTCGACCCCGATGGGGTCGCTGGATCACCCGTTCAACCCGGTCTCGTTGGCCCTGGGTGCCGAGGCGACCTTCGTCGGCCGCGCGCTGGACTCCGACCGCAACGGACTGACCGAGGTGCTGCGCGCCGCGGCCGGGCATCGCGGCGCCGCCGTCGTCGAGATCCTGCAGGACTGCCCGATCTTCAACGACGGCTCCTTCGACGCGCTGCGCAAGGAAGGTGCCGAGGAGCGGGTCATCAACGTCCGCCACGGCGAGCCAATTGTGTTCGGCGCCAACGGCGAATACTGCGTGGTGCAGTCGGGCTTCGGGCTGGAGGTGGCCAAGACCGCCGACGTGTCGGTGGACGAGATCGTGGTGCACGACGCGCACAGCGACAACTCGGCCTACGCGTTCGCCCTGTCCCGGCTGTCGGATCAGAACCTCGATCACACCGTGCTGGGCATCTTCCGCAACATCAGCCGGCCCACCTACGACGACGCGGCACGCGCCCAGGTGCAGGCGGCCCAGTCGGCGAAGGCGTTCGACTCCGCCGCGCTGCAATCGCTGCTGCGCGGGCGCGACACCTGGACCGTCGACTGACGTGGGCGACCAGGTGCCCGACACAGCGGCTACGGCCGGGTCGTTAGCAGGTGTGGTGCTGGCCGGTGGTGAATCGCGGCGCATGGGCCGTGACAAGGCCACCTTGCCCGGCCCGGGCGGTGCCGCCACTCTCCTCGAATACGTCGCCGGCGTTCTCGCGCAGCGTTGCGACCCGGTTTTCGTGATGGCCGCGCCGGGGCAACCGCTGCCCGCGGTGCAGGCGCAAGTCATCCGCGACGAGGTGCGCGGGCAGGGGCCGCTGCCGGCGACCGGCCGCGGGCTGCGGGCGGCCGCCGAGGCGGGCGCCCGGTATGCCTTTGTCAGCGCGGTCGACATGCCGCTGCTATCCGCGGACTTGATCGACGACCTGGTGCGGTTGGCCGCCGAGACCAACGCCGAAATCGTGCTGCCCTGGGACGGTCGCAGCCACTACCTGGCCGCGGTGTACCGCACCGATCTGGCCGAGCGGATCAGCGGCCTGGTGGCGCGCGGTGCCCGCTCCATGCGTGCGCTGATCGACGCCTCCGACGCCCAGCAGATCGTGTTGCCGGAATCGCGCTTCCTGGCCAACGTCAACACCGAGAGCGACCTGCTCGCTCTGGCGCAATCCCGGGGCTGAGCCGAGCGCGGCGCCCGTCGGCCGCGCCGAATTCCGCCTTTTCTCGGTGAAATTCGGCGCGGGCAATAATCCCTCATGCCGCAAAGGGTGAGTGCGATTTTCTGAAATCCGAAATGGCAATCGCGCATTGCCGTGTGGCGAGACCCCGGGGATCGGGCGCGCGTCAATGCCGTTTTTTGAACCTGTCCCGTGATCTGTTGGGGCAGTGGCGATCTGACGATATCCTGCGAACGCCGTGACGACGGTGAGGACGCGGCCGCCTAGGCCTTCGCTATTAGGGCGCGGCATTTCTGGCAAATTCACGCGGTTAAAGTCGCGCCGTTTCTCCCTGGCGGGGTAGCGCCCCGGGCGCCGACGCCCCACCCAGTGTCGACGCCACGGGCGCGTCGTCGCTTTGGTCGCGGAAGTTGTTGTCACTGTGCCTAATTAGATGAAACATATTGTGGTACAACGCAATACGCACGCCCGCATATCCACGGGTCCAGCATCCGGTCCCCGTCGAGCGGTTCCCGTATCACGTTGGTATATAAGGCAATTCGGCGCGGGGAAAAATTTCATCGCCCGCGTGGCATGGGATCGATGCAGCGAGCACATGTTGGGGTACGCTGCGCGGCTCGCCGAAGGGGTTCGGATCCGCTGATAGCGCTGGCGAATCCGCGCAAAACCCCGCAAATAAACGTGCGCCAGCTCACAAAACGCAGGTGATTCGGCTCACCATTCGTTTGCCTGTGCCGTCCGAGTGACGATCGCCCAAAGTCACTTATGACCTGCATGAATGACCCCGGTACCGCGGCGTGATCGGCCCGTTACCGAAACGAGATATCCGATTTCCCAGGATGACGAACGCGCCGACGTCTTCTACGGTCCCTGTTAGCCCACAACGGGTTACGGAAAAGTAATCAGATAATTGAATCCACGGACCCGCGTGTGAGCGGCGCTACGGACGGCGAAAGCCCGACCGTGGTCGGTGGGTAACACCCGCCGGGCAGACTTGGCCCGCCGCTGCCGTGCCTGACCCAGACGGCACGTTTCAAAGCAGGCATCAATCAACAGCTTCAGCCCACCTCCGTGGGCTTGCTTTGGCGCGCGCACCGCGAAAGGAAGACACGACTTGAAGAACGTCCGAAAGACGCTCATTCTTGCCGCGGTCACGGGCACGCTCGTGACCATCCCATCTGCCACCGCTCACGCAGACCCGGAAGCGGTGGGCTTCGACCCGAACGCGCCGGTCGCCGGCCCCGCGCCGGACGCTCCGCCGCCGCCGGCTCCCGACGCTCCGCCGCCGCCGGCTCCGGACGCTCCGCCGCCCGGCCCGGACGTCCCGCCGCCTCCCGCCCACCGCGCGTACAGCGTGAACTGGGATGCCATCGCGCAGTGCGAGTCGGGTGGCAACTGGGGCATCAGCACCGGTAACGGGTTCTCCGGTGGCCTGCAGTTCACCCCGAGCACCTGGCACGCCAACGGCGGCAGTGGCTCCCCGGCCGGCGCGAGCCGCGAGGAGCAGATCCGGGTCGCCGAGAACGTGCTGCACTCGCAGGGCATCGGCGCGTGGCCCGTCTGCGGACGCCGCGGCTGAGCCGACAAGCGACGGTAGTCGTACATAGAAGAAGTGCCGGGCCCTCGTGCCCGGCACTTCTTCGCTCCAGGGGGTTGCACCCCGGCGTCGGGTAGCGTCGGGCCCGTGACCGCAACGCCGCGCGAATTCGACATTGTGCTCTATGGGGCGACGGGCTTCGTCGGGAAACTCACCGCCGAATACCTGGCCCGCTCGGCGCCGGACAAGCGGATCGCGCTGGCCGGCCGATCGGCCGACCGGCTGCGCACCATCCGCGACACGCTGGGCAACGCCGCGCAGTCGTGGCCCATTGTCAACGCCGACGCGTCGTCGCCCTCGACGCTCAATGAGATGGCGGCCCGCACCCAGGTCGTCATCACCACCGTCGGGCCCTACACCCGCTACGGGTTGCCGCTGGTGGCCGCCTGCGCCGCCGCCGGCACCGACTACGCCGACCTGACCGGCGAGGCCATGTTCGTTCGCGACAGCATCGACCAGTATCACAAGCAGGCCGCCGATACCGGCGCCCGCATCGTGCACGCGTGCGGATTCGATTCCGTCCCTTCGGACCTCAGCGTGTATGCGCTGTATCGGGCCGCGCGCGACGCCGGCGCGGGCGAGCTCGTCGATACCGACCTGGTGGTTCGCTCCTTCTCCGGCGGCGTATCCGGCGGAACGGTCGCCTCGATGCTGGAAGTGCTGGACACCGCCTCCCGCGATCCCGACGCCCGCCGGCAACTCGCCGATCCCTACACGCTGACCACCGACCGCAGCGCCGAGCCCGAGATCGGCCCCCAGCCCGATCTACCCTTGCGCCGAGGGGGCCGGATCGCGCCGGAGCTGAGCGGGTTGTGGACGGCGGGTTTCCTGATGGCGCCCTACAACACCCGAATCGTGCGGCGCAGCAACGCCCTGCTGGACTGGGCCTACGGCCGCCAGCTGCGGTACAGCGAGAGCATGAGCCTGGGCTCCTCGCCGCTGGCGCCGGTGGCCTCGGCCGTGGTGGGCGGGGTGGGCGCCGCGACCTTCGGGCTGGGTAGCCGCTACTTCCGGCTGCTGCCACGCCGGCTGGTGGAGCGCATCGTGCCCAAGCCCGGCACCGGCCCGAGCGAGGCCGCCCGGGAGCGCGGCTACTACCGCATCGAGACGTTCACCACCACGACCACCGGCGCGCGGTTCGTGGCGCGCATGGAGCAGCGCGGCGACCCTGGCTACAAGGCGACCTCGGTGCTGCTGGGGGAGTGCGGCCTCGCGCTGGCGCTGGACCGCGACAAGCTCCCGGATCTGCATGGCGTTCTCACCCCCGCGGCCGCGATGGGCGACGCACTGCTGGACCGTTTCCCAGCCGCGGGCGTCACATTGGAGGTCGAACGGCTGGGTTAGTGACCCGGCTCACGCATTTGGGCGCTTACACGAGGGTAAACACCGCTCCCTAGAATTGACGGGTGACCGCCAGCCGCAGCCCCGCCACCGACCTGCCCAAGTCGTGGGATCCCGCTGCGGCCGAGAGCGCGATCTACCAGAGATGGGTGGACGCGGGGTACTTCGCGGCGGACCCGAACAGCGCCAAGCCCGGCTACTCGATCGTGCTGCCGCCGCCGAATGTGACCGGCAGCCTGCACATGGGCCACGCGCTCGAACACACCATGATGGACGCCCTGACCCGCCGCAAGCGGATGCAGGGTTATGAGGTGCTGTGGCAGCCGGGCATGGACCACGCCGGCATCGCGACGCAGAGCGTGGTGGAAAAGCAGCTCGCCGTGGACGGCAAGACCAAAGAGGACTTCGGCCGAGAGCTGTTCATCGAGAAGGTCTGGGACTGGAAGCGGGAGTCCGGCGGCGCCATCGGTGGCCAGATGCGCCGGCTTGGCGACGGCGTGGACTGGAGCCGTGACCGGTTCACCATGGACGAGGGTCTGTCGCGCGCGGTCCGGGCGATCTTCAAGCGGCTCTACGACGCCGGGCTGATCTATCGGGCCGAACGGCTGGTCAACTGGTCGCCGGTGCTGCAGACGGCGATCTCGGACATCGAGGTCGACTATCAGGAGGTCGAAGGCGAGCTGGTGTCGTTCCGGTACGGATCGATGGACGACTCGCAGCCACACATCGTGGTGGCCACCACCCGGATGGAAACGATGCTCGGCGACACCGCGATCGCGGTGCATCCCGACGACGGGCGCTACCGGCACCTGGTCGGCACCACCCTGCCGCACCCGTTCGTGGATCGTCAGCTCGTGGTGGTCGCCGACGAGCATGTGGATCCCGAATTCGGCACTGGCGCAGTCAAAGTCACGCCCGCTCACGACCCCAATGACTTCGAGATCGGACTGCGCCATCAGCTGCCGATGATCTCGATCATGGACACCAAGGGCCGGATCACCGACACCGGAACGCAATTCGACGGCATGGACCGATTCGAGGCAAGGGTCGCGGTGCGCGAGGCGCTGGCGGCCGAGGGCCGGATCACCGAGGAGAAGCGGCCCTACCTGCACAGCGTCGGGCACTCCGAGCGCAGCGGCGAGCCGATCGAACCGCGGCTGTCACTGCAATGGTGGGTGCGGGTGGAATCGCTGGCCAAGGCCGCCGGCGACGCGGTGCGCAACGGCGACACCGTGATTCACCCGGCCAGCCTGGAGCCGCGGTGGTTCGCCTGGGTCGACGACATGCACGACTGGTGCATCTCGCGTCAGCTGTGGTGGGGACACCGGATCCCGATCTGGTATGGCCCCAACGGCGAACAGCGTTGCGTCGGTCCCGACGAAACCCCGCCGGACGGCTGGGAGCAGGACCCCGACGTGCTGGACACCTGGTTCTCCTCGGGCCTGTGGCCGTTCTCCACGTTGGGCTGGCCGGACAAGACCCCGGAGCTCGAGAAGTTCTATCCCACAAGCGTTCTGGTCACCGGCTACGACATCCTGTTCTTCTGGGTGGCCAGGATGATGATGTTTGGCACTTTTGTCGGCGATGACGAGGCCATCACCCTGGACGGGCGCCGGGGCCCGCAGGTGCCGTTCACCGATGTCTTCCTGCACGGGCTGATCCGCGACGAGTCCGGCCGCAAGATGAGCAAATCCAAGGGCAACGTCATCGACCCGCTGGACTGGGTGGACCTCTTCGGGGCCGACGCCCTGCGGTTCACGCTGGCCCGCGGCGCCAGCCCCGGTGGTGACCTGGCGATCGGCGAGGACCATGTCCGGGCGTCGCGCAACTTCTGCACCAAGCTGTTCAACGCCACCCGCTACGCGCTGCTCAACGGCGCCAAGCTGGCCCCGCTGCCCCCGACGGCCGAGCTGACCGACGCCGACCGCTGGATCCTGGGGCGGCTGGAAGAGGTTCGCGCCGAAGTCGATTCGGCCTTCGACAGCTACGAGTTCAGTCGCGCCTGTGAGGCGCTCTACCACTTCGCGTGGGACGAATTCTGCGACTGGTACGTGGAATTGGCCAAAACCCAGCTGGCCGAAGGGATCACGCACACCACCGCCGTCCTGGCCGCCACACTGGACACCCTGCTGCGGTTGCTGCACCCGGTGATTCCCTTCATCACCGAGGCCCTGTGGCAGGCGCTGACCGGCGAGGAGGCCCAGCACGAGTCGCTGGTGATCGCCGACTGGCCGCAGCCGTCCGGGATCAGCCTGGAGCACGTTGCCGCGCAGCGCATTACCGACATGCAGAAGCTGGTGACCGAGGTGCGGCGGTTCCGCAGCGACCAAGGCCTGGCGGACCGGCAGAAGGTGCCGGCCCGGCTGGCCGGCGTCGACGCATCCGATCTGGGCACCCAGGTGAGCGCGGTGACATCGCTGGCGTGGCTCACCGACGCGGGCCCGCAGTTCCGCCCGTCGGCGTCGGTGGAAGTGCGGCTGCGCGGCGGCACCGTCGTCGTCGAGCTCGACACCTCGGGCACCATCGACGTCGCCGCAGAACGCCACCGCCTGGAAAAGGATCTGGCCGCCGCGCACAAGGAGCTGGCGTCGACCACCGCCAAACTGGCCAACGAGGACTTCCTGGGCAAGGCCCCGCAAAACGTCGTCGACAAGATCCGGGACCGTCAGCGGCTGGCCCAGGAGGAAACCGAGCGGATCAACGCGCGGCTAGCCGGACTGCAGTGAGCGCCGATGACTGAGCCCGAGTGGCCGCAGGACGAGGTTCCCACCGAGCTTCCCGACCCGGTCCCCACCCCGGACGAGATCGCGTCGCTGCTGCAGGTCGAGCACCTGCTCGACCAGCGCTGGCCGGAGACCAAGATCGAGCCGAGCCTGACCCGGATCAGCGCGCTGATGGACCTGCTGGGCTCACCGCAGCTGGCCTACCCGTCGATCCACGTGGCGGGCACCAACGGCAAGACGTCGGTCGCCCGCATGATCGACGCGCTGATCACCGCGCTGCAACGGCGCACCGGGCGCACCACCAGCCCGCACCTGCAATCGGCGGTGGAACGCATCTCGATCGACTCCAAGCCGATCAGCCCGGCCCAGTACGTGGCGACCTACCGCGAGATCGAGCCGTTCGTCCAGATTGTCGACGCGCAGTCGCAAGCCGACGGCGGGCCCGCGATGAGCAAGTTCGAGGTGCTGACCGCGATGGCCTTCGCCGCGTTCGCCGACGCCCCGGTCGACGTCGCCGTCGTCGAGGTGGGGATGGGGGGACGCTGGGACGCCACCAACGTGATCAACGCCCCCGTCGCCGTCATCACCCCGGTCTCCATCGACCACGTCGAGTACCTGGGCGACGATCTCGCCGGGATCGCGCGGGAGAAGGCCGGCATCATCACCCGCGCGCCCGAGGGCGCCCCCGATACCGTCGCGGTCATCGCACGCCAGTCGCCCGAGGCGATGGAAGTGCTGTTGGACCGAACCGTGCAGGCCGATGCCGCGGTGGCCCGCGAGGATTCGGAGTTCGCCGTGCTGGGCCGTCAGGTCGCGATCGGCGGCCAGGTGCTGCAGCTGCAGGGCCTCGGCGGCGTGTATTCGGACGTCTACCTGCCGCTGCACGGCGAACATCAGGCGCACAACGCGGTGCTGGCGTTGGCCGCGGTCGAGGCGTTTTTCGGCGCCGGGGCCCAGCGTCAGCTCGACGTCGAGGCGGTGCGCGCCGGTTTCGCCGCCGTCGCCAGCCCCGGTCGGCTCGAGCGGATGCGCAGCGCCCCAACGGTATTCATCGACGCGGCGCACAATCCGGCCGGTGCGGCCGCGCTCGCGCAGACCCTGGCCGCCGAGTTCGACTTCCGCTATCTCGTCGGGGTGCTCAGCGTGCTCGCCGACAAGGACGTCGACGGCATCCTCGCCGCTCTGCAGCCGGTGTTCGACGCCGTCGTGGTGACGCACAACGGGTCCCCGCGGGCGCTGGACGTCGAATCGCTGGCCCTGGCCGCGCGCGAGCGGTTCGGGCCCGATCGGGTGAGCACCGCCGAGAACCTGCGCGACGCCATCGACGTCGCGACCGCGCTGGTGGACGACGGCGCCGCGGACGGGACGGCCGAAGCGTTCTCCGGCACCGGCATCGTCATCACCGGCTCGGTGGTCACCGCCGGGGCGGCCCGGACCCTGTTTGGTCGTGATCCGCAATGACTGACGTCCCCGAGAACCCCGACGAGCGCACCCCGGCGCCACCGGGCGACCCGTGGCGCAGCTTCGGCGCCGTGATGGCGTTGACGCTGTTTCTGGAAGCGATCGTGGTGCTGCTGGCGATCCCGGTGGTGGGTGCGGTCGGCGGCGGCCTGACCACGCTGTCCCTGGCCTACCTGGTCGGGCTGGCCGTGCTGCTGATCCTGATGACCGGCGTGCAGCGCAAACCCTGGGCGATCTGGGCCAACCTGGGCGTGCAGGTGATTTTGCTCGCGGGCTTCGCGGTCTACCCGGGGGTGGGCTTCATCGGCGTGCTGTTCAGCGGGCTGTGGGGCCTGATCGCCTACTTCCGGGCCGAGGTCCGGCGCCGGCAGGGATAGCGGCGACGGGACGGCGACGGCCTCCCGACCGCCGCCGCCCGACCCTTCGCCGCCTGGTTATGTACGCTGTCCGCCGTGACCGAACGGACATTGGTACTGATCAAGCCCGATGGCGTCCGGCGGCAGCTGGTGGGGGAGATCATCGGCCGCATCGAGCGCAAAGGCCTCTTGATCACCGCGCTGGAGCTGCGGGCGGTCGGCCGCGACCTCGCCGCCCAGCACTACGCGGAACACGAGGGCAAGCCGTTCTTCGACTCCCTGCTGGAGTTCATCACCTCGGGACCGGTGGTGGCGGCCATCGTCGAGGGCCCCCGCGCGATCGCCGCGTTCCGGCAGCTCGCGGGCGGTACCGACCCGGTGGAAAAGGCGATCCCCGGCACCATCCGCGGCGACTTCGGGCTCGAGACGCAACTCAATCTGGTGCACGGGTCGGATTCGGTCGAGTCCGCGAAGCGTGAAATCGCGCTCTGGTTTCCCAACGCGTAGACCTGCGGCGATAGCCGCGGCGGCGCGGTGCCGGAGCAACGTCGCCGACGCGGGCTTCCTCAGGTGTGGCTGGGACCGCCGCGTGATGTGGGATACTGGTCTCGGGTGAACGTCGCCGGACCGGTGACAGACACCCGAATGAAGACTTAGACAAGCGCGACCATAGCCCGTCGCCTTGGTTCGCTGCATGTCAGGCCGTCATTCAGCACGGCGCCGAGTGGGTCCTAATCCTGGGCCGCTCGGGGCGAGACCATCACAAGCCCGGGAGAAGTGACCCGGGCCCATAGCGAAGCCCTCGCGTGGCCGCGTCGCAACGACGCGCCCGGGGGCTTGAGGAGAATACGTGGTAGACGGTGCACCGACTGCAGACCCATCAGAAGAATCGACTCGGCCCGAGGAACTGCCGGACCGCTTGAGAGTTCATTCGCTGGCCCGGACGCTGGGTACCACCAGCAAACGGGTGCTCGATGCACTCAGCGAGCTCGACGGGCGAATCCGCAGCGCGCACTCCACGGTGGACCGCGACGATGCGGTACGCGTGCGAGACCTGCTGGCGGCCGCCGAGCCCTCCGAAACCCAGGAGAATCCGGACACCGCGCCGGCCGCCGAAGCCGACGAGCCCGAATCCCGGCTGCTGCTCGAGACCCCGGACACCGCCGCCGAGCGGCCGCATTACATGCCGTTGTTCGTCGCACCGCAGCCGATCGATGCCCGCGAGGACGACGCCGGCACCGACGAGGGTGACGACTCGGATGACGCCGACACCGACGATGACGAGCAAGCCGACCGTCCGTCGAACAAGCGGCGCCGCCGGGGCCGCCGCGGTCGCGGTCGTGGACGCGGTGAGCAGGGCGGATCGGACGGCCAGGGCGACGACGGCGACGAGGACGAGGGCCCGCCGCGGGGCAGGAAGGGCGGCCAGGCGGACTCCGCGGACTCCGAGGACTCCGACGGCCCCGACACCGACGACTCGGACGATTCCGACGATTCCGACGACTCTGACAACGGTGATGACGGTTCGGCGGACGGCGGCAACCGCCGGCGCCGTCGGCGCCGCCGCCGCAAATCCGGATCCGGTGACGACAACGACGGGAGCTCGTCGCCCGACGACCCGCCCAACACGGTGGTGCACGAGCGGGCACCGCGCAGCGGCAAGGGCGGCGGAGACGACTCCGCCAGCGCGAACAACGAGATCAAGGGCATCAACGGCTCCACCCGGCTGGAGGCCAAGCGGCAGCGGCGCCGCGACGGCCGCGACGCCGGGCGGCGCCGCCCGCCGGTGCTGACCGAGGCCGAGTTCCTGGCGCGCCGCGAGGCCGTCGAGCGGATGATGGTCGTGCGCGACCGGGTCCGCACCGAGCCGCCGCATCAGGGGGCGCGCTACACCCAGATCGCGGTGCTCGAGGACGGCATCGTCGTCGAGCACTTCGTCACGTCGGCAGCGTCGGCCTCCCTGGTGGGCAACATCTACCTGGGCATCGTGCAGAACGTGCTGCCGTCGATGGAGGCGGCGTTCGTCGACATCGGCCGCGGCCGCAACGGCGTGCTCTATGCCGGCGAGGTCAACTGGGAAGCCGCGGGGCTCGGCGGATCCGACCGCAAGATCGAACAAGCGCTCAAACCGGGCGACTATGTCGTCGTCCAGGTCAGCAAGGACCCGGTCGGGCACAAGGGCGCGCGGCTGACCACCCAGGTGTCACTGGCGGGCCGCTACCTGGTCTATGTGCCGGGGGCGTCGTCGACCGGGATCAGCCGCAAGCTGCCCGACACCGAACGGCAGCGGCTCAAAGAGATCCTGCGGGAAGTCGTGCCTTCCGACGCCGGGGTGATCATCCGCACGGCGTCCGAGGGCGTCAAGGAAGAGGACATCCGCAGCGACGTCACCCGCCTGCAGGAGCGCTGGCAACAGATCGAGGCCAAGGCGATCGAGATCAAGGAGAAGGCCGCCGGCGCCGCGGTGGCCCTCTACGAAGAGCCCGACGTGCTGGTCAAGGTCATTCGCGACCTGTTCAACGAGGACTTCGCCGGCCTGATCGTCTCCGGTGACGAAGCCTGGACCACCATCAACGACTACGTGAATTCCGTTGCGCCCGACCTTGTTTCGAAGTTGACCAAGTACGAGGCGCCCGCCGGGCCGGAAGGACAGGCCGGGCCGGACGTGTTCGCGGTGCATCGCATCGATGAGCAGCTGGCCAAGGCGATGGAGCGCAAGGTGTGGCTGCCGTCGGGCGGCACGCTGGTGATCGACCGGACCGAGGCCATGACGGTGGTCGACGTCAATACCGGCAAGTTCACCGGGTCCGGCGGCAACCTCGAGCAGACCGTCACCAAGAACAACCTCGAGGCGGCCGAGGAGATCGTGCGCCAGCTGCGGCTGCGCGACATCGGCGGCATCGTGGTGATCGACTTCATCGACATGGTGCTCGAGTCCAACCGCGATCTCGTGTTGCGGCGGCTGACCGAGGCGCTGGCCCGTGACCGCACCCGCCATCAGGTGTCCGAGGTGACGTCGCTGGGCCTGGTCCAGCTGACCCGCAAGCGGCTGGGCACCGGCCTGATCGAGGCGTTTTCGACGTCCTGCCCGAACTGCGGTGGCCGCGGGATTCTGCTGCACACCGACCCGGTGGATTCGGCCTCGTCGAACGGGCGCAAGTCCGAATCCGGTGGGGGCGGCCGCCGGGGCAGGCGCAAGAAGAGCAAGGCCGAAGAGCCGGTGGTGGCCAAGGTGCCCGCCCACGCTCCCGGCGAGCACCCGATGTTCAAGGCCATGGCGGCGGGCTTCTCGACGCAGGAGGACTCCGAGGACGAATCCGACGAGACCACTGACGCCACCGACGACCTCGACCAGAAGAAGGCGGCGCGCGCCGGCGGCGTCGAAGAGACCGATCAAGAGGACTTCGATGACACCGACGAGGACATTGATGATGAGGACTCCGACGACGAGGACTCCGACGACGAGGACATCGACGACGAGGACTCGGACGACGAAGACTCGGACGACGAAGACCTCGATGACGACGACGAGGACATCGATGACGAAGAGGACCTCGGCGACGACGACGAGGATCTCGAGCTCGACGACGACGAGCTGGACACCGAAGACGACGATGCCGAGGACACCGACGGGCAGGGCTCCGCTGGGCCCGAGCAGGCGGGCCCGGCCCGCCCCCGCCGACGGCGCGCTGCGGGCAGGCCGGCCGGACCGCCGATCCACGCGGACTGAGCCGGTGTCAGTTTGACCCTGTAGCCGCTGGTCACGTACCCTTGGACAGTTGTCGTCAGGCCGGGCGCGGAAAACTTCGGCCGGCGGCAGCGGGACTCCCGGGTAATCGGCGCAGGCCCGCAACCCAGACCCACCACGTGCACCGCGGCTGGTTCGCGCCCGACGCGCAGAGCAGCGGCTAGAAGAAGGAGCAGGAGCGACGATGGCGACCTACGCAATCGTGAAGACGGGCGGCAAGCAGTACAAAGTCGCCGTCGGGGACGTCGTCAAGGTCGAGAAGCTCGAATCCGAGCCCGGCTCGAACGTGTCGCTGCCGGTCGCCCTGGTGGTGGACGGCGCCAAGGTGACCACCGACGCGGCCGCCCTGGCCAAAGTCGCGGTGACCGGCGAGGTGCTCGAGCACACCAAGGGCCCCAAGATCCGTATCCACAAGTTCAGGAACAAGACCGGCTACCACAAGCGTCAGGGACACCGTCAGCAGCTGACGGTCCTGAAGGTCACCGGAATCAAGTAGCGAGGGCGACACAACATGGCACACAAGAAGGGCGCTTCCAGCTCGCGCAACGGTCGCGATTCCGCCGCACAGCGGCTCGGCGTGAAGCGATTCGGCGGCCAGGTCGTCAAGGCCGGCGAGATCATCGTCCGGCAGCGCGGCACCAAGTTCCACCCGGGCGTGGGCGTCGGGCGGGGCGGGGACGACACGCTGTTCGCCAAGGAAGCCGGCGCCGTCGAGTTCGGCGTCAAGCGCGGCCGCAAGACCGTCAACATCGTGGCCGCCGGACAAGCCACTGACTGAGGTGTGTTTTCCGGGCCAAGCCCGGTGATTTCGGCGCCCGGTGGTAGGTGAGAGGACCCACGATGCCTCGGTTCGTCGACCGCGTCGTCATCCATGCGCGCGCCGGTGCCGGAGGTAACGGCTGCGCCTCTGTCCATCGCGAGAAGTTCAAGCCGCTCGGCGGCCCGGACGGCGGCAACGGCGGGCGCGGCGGCAGCATCATGCTCGTCGTCGATCCGCAGGTGCACACCCTGCTCGACTTCCATTTCCATCCGCACGTCACCGCGCCCTCGGGCAAGCAGGGGATGGGCAACAACCGCGACGGCGCCGCCGGGGCCGACCTGGAAGTCAAGGTGCCCGACGGTACCGTCGTGCTCGACGAGAACGGTCGGTTGCTCGCCGACCTGGTCGGCGCGGGCACCCGCTTCGAAGCGGCCGCGGGTGGACGCGGCGGGCTGGGCAACGCCGCGCTCGCCTCGCGGGCCCGCAAGGCTCCCGGCTTTGCGCTGTTGGGCGAGCAGGGCCAGACCCGCGACCTGACGCTGGAACTCAAGACCGTGGCCGACGCCGGCCTGATCGGTTTCCCCTCGGCGGGCAAGTCGTCGCTGGTGTCGACGATCTCGGCGGCCAAGCCCAAGATCGCCGACTATCCGTTCACCACGCTGGTTCCCAACCTGGGCGTGGTGTCGGCCGGCGAGCACACCTTCACCGTTGCCGACGTGCCCGGCCTGATCCCGGGCGCATCGCAGGGGCGCGGCCTGGGTCTGGACTTCCTCCGGCACATCGAGCGGTGCGCCGTGCTGGTGCACGTCGTCGACTGCGCCACCGCGGAACCCGGCCGGGACCCGATCTCCGACATCGACGCGCTGGAGGCCGAACTCGCCGCGTATACGCCCACCCTGCAAGGGGACGTGACGCTGGGTGACCTGGCCGAGCGGCCCCGCGCCGTGGTGCTCAACAAGATCGACGTGCCCGAGGCGCGCGAGCTCGCCGAGTTCGTCCGCGACGAGATCGCCGAGCGCGGCTGGCCGGTGTTTCTGGTGTCGACGGTCGCGCGAGAAGGCTTGCAGCCGTTGATCTTCGGGTTGTGGCAGATCATCTTGGAGTACAAGGCAGCCCAGCCCGAGATCGTGCCGCGCCGTCCGGTGATTCGCCCGGTGGCCGTCGACGACAGCGGTTTTTCCGTCGAGCCCGATCCCCGGCAACCGGGCGCGTTCGTGGTCAGCGGCGCGCGCCCCGAGCGGTGGATCCGCCAGACCAACTTCGACAACGACGAGGCCGTCGGTTACCTCGCCGACCGGCTGGCGCGCCTGGGCGTTGAAGAGGAATTGCTGCGGCTGGGTGCGCGACCGGGCTGCGAAGTGACCATCGGGGATATGACGTTCGATTGGGAACCGCAAACGCCCGCCGGGCAACAGGTTGCGCTGTCCGGAAGGGGGACCGACGCGCGGCTGGAGCGCACCGAGCGCATCGGCGCCGCCGAACGCAAGGCGGCCCGGCGCCAGCGCCGCGAACACGGTGAGGAGTCGTGAGCGAGCACCGCGACGCCATCCGCACTGCCCGCAGCCTGGTCGTCAAGGTGGGGACCAACGCGCTGACCACACCGGCGGGAGTGTTCGACGCCGGCCGGCTGGCCGGACTCGTCGACGCGATCGAGGCGCGGATGAAGGCGGGCACCGACGTCGTCATCGTGTCGTCGGGAGCCATCGCCGCCGGAATCGAGCCGCTCGGATTATCGCGTCGCCCCAGGGATTTGGCGACGAAGCAGGCCGCGGCCAGCGTCGGCCAGGTGGCGTTGGTGAATTCGTGGAGCGCCGCGTTCGCCCGCTATGGCCGCACGGTGGGGCAGGTGCTGCTCAGCGCGCACGACATCTCGATGCGGGCCCAGCACACCAACGCCCAGCGCACGCTGGATCGGCTGCGCGCACTGCACGCGGTGGCGATCGTCAACGAGAACGACACGGTGGCCACCAACGAGATCCGGTTCGGTGACAACGACCGGCTGTCGGCGCTGGTGGCGCACCTGGTCGGCGCCGAGGCGTTGGTGTTGCTGTCCGACATCGATGGCCTCTACGACTCGGATCCGCGCAAGACCGACGGCGCCAGGTTCATCCCGGAGGTGTCGGACTCCGCGGATCTGATCGGTGTAATCGCCGGGCCCGGAAGCGATTTGGGTACCGGCGGGATGACTTCGAAGATGTCGTCGGCGCTGCTGGCCGCCGACGCCGGTGTGCCGGTGTTGCTGGCCGCGGCGGCCGACGCGCCGACCGCGCTCACCGACGCCTCCGTCGGCACGGTGTTCGCCGCGCGCCCGGTGCGGATGTCGGCGCGCCGGTTCTGGGTGCGTTACGCCGCCGAGGCGGCCGGTGAGCTGACGCTGGACGAGGGGGCGGTGCGCGCGGTGGTGCGGCAGCGTCGCTCGCTGCTGCCCGCGGGGATCACCGCGGTCGCCGGCCGCTTCTACGCCGGCGATGTCGTGGAATTGCGCGGCCCGGACGCGGTGATGGTGGCGCGCGGCGTGGTCGCCTACGACGCGACCGAACTGGTCACCATGATGGGCCGGTCGACCTCTGAGCTGCCCGGTGAGCTGCGCCGGCCCGCGGTGCACGCCGACGATCTGGTGGCGGTGTAGCAGAGCCCGGCGCGGTCCGGACCGACGCGATCAATGCTCCGAGGTGGGCTTGAGATACAGTGCGCCCCAGACGATCTCGGCGAGGGTAGCGGCCAGTTCGGCGTCGTAGTCGGGAGGCTTGGCCGGCAGGTTCTGCTGGCAGGCCCGCTCGACCATCCAGGTCAGCGCGCTGGCGGTGGTCAGCGCGGCCAGCCCGGGGCGGATCGAGCCGTCGGCCTGTCCGTCTTCGATGACGCGGGTGAGCTGCTCCGAAATCCCGGTCAGCAGTTCGCGATACGTGTCCGCCGTCGGCGGATCGTAGGCGGCCATTTCGTTGAGCGCGACCAGCACCGCCTGATGCCGCCGGTAGGTGGCGATGATGCGGCTCATCGCGGTCCGCGCGTCGTCGGGGTCATGCCGCCCGGCCACGCTCCACCAGCTCCGCGCGCCGTCGGTCAGATCGCCGAACACCTGTCCCGCGAGCCGGCGCAGCAGGTGACCCTTGTCCTCGAAGTAGATGTAGAAGCTGGCCCGCGAAATGCCGGCCTCGCTCGACAACCGATCCACGCTGAGCTCGGTGAAGCTGGCGCCCTCGCGCATCAGCCGTTCGGTGGCGTCCAGCAGCCGGCGCTCCATCTGTTCGCGTCGCTGCTCGCGGCCCAGGCTCCGGTGGCCTGGCGGCTTACGGGTGAGCGACGGCATGGGCCGAGCATAACCGAGATATTGACACGTTGACTAGACACAGTGTCTAGGCATATCGTCGCGGGGAGCCTGTGACCGGGGTCATACGAGACGGAGGATCACCACCATGGCCGTGCTGACGGGTAAGTCCGGGACCGACAAGTCCGGTCGGGCCTACGACGAGATCGATCTGTCGTCGCGGGCGTTCTGGTCCACCACGGCCGCGGATCGGGAACGCTCCTTCGCGGTGCTGCGGGCCGAGCGGCCGGTCAGCTGGCATCCCCCGGTCGAGGATTCGCTGATGCCCGATCCGGCCGATCCCGGCTTCTGGGCGGTCACCCGGCGCGCCGACATCGTCGCGGTGAGCCGCAACAACGACGTCTTCCTGTCCGGCCAGGGCGTGATGTTCGAGAGCATCCCGGTCGAGTTGCTCGAGGCGTCGCAATCCTTTCTGGCGATGGACCCGCCGCGACACACCAAGCTGCGCAAGCTCGCCCACGCCGCGCTGAGCCCCCGCCAGGTCCGCCGCATCGAGGACTCGATCAAGGCCAACGCCACCACCATCGTGAAAGAGCTGCGATCCGCCGGCAGCGGCGCCGATTTCGTCGACCACTGCGCCAAGGAACTGCCCATCCGCACCCTCTCGGACATGATGGGGATCCCGGAATCCGAGCGCGAGCGCATGGCGCACGCCACCGACGCCCTGGTCTCCTGGGCGGACCCGGAATTCCTCGGCGGCCGCCCGGCGATGGAAGTCCTGGTGGAAAACCAGCTGTACCTGCATCAAGTCGTCGGCGCGCTGGCCACCGAGCGTCGCGAGCACCCGGGCGACGACCTGATCAGCAGCCTCGTCACCGCCGAAGTCGACGGCGACCGGCTTCAGGACGCGGAGGTGGCGGCGTTCTTCGTCCTGCTCTCCGTGGCGGGCAACGACACCACCCGCCAGACCATCAGTCATACCCTGCGGGCACTCACCGATTTTCCCGACCAAAAGGCATGGCTGCTCGAGGATTTCGACAACCGAATCGGCACGGCTATCGAGGAGTTCATCCGCTGGGCGACGCCGGTCATGACCTTCCGCCGCACCGCGGCAACGGATATCGAGCTGGGCGGTCAGACCATCCGGGCGGGGGAGAAGGTGGTCATGTTCTATCCGTCCGGCAACTGGGACACCGAGGTGTTCGACCATCCGGAGCGTCTGGACTTGAGCCGCGACCCCAATCCCCACGTCGGCTTCGGCGGCGGCGGGCTGCATTTCTGCCTCGGTGCGCACGTCGCCCGCGCGCAGCTGCGGGCCGTGTTCGGCGAGCTGTTCCGTCAACTGCCCGACATCCAGGCGGGCGAGCCGTCCTACCTGGCGGGCAACTTCGTGCACGCCATCCGCAGCATGCCGTGCACCTTCTAATGCGTTGCCAGCGGCGCTAACTCGTCGGCGAGCAGGACCATCAGCTCCGAGCAGCCGCCATCGACCTTGACGGTGGCCAGGTCGTCGCCGCGGGTACCGCCGCGGTTGACGATGGCCACCGGGATGCCCAGCGCGGCGGCGTGCCGCACAAACCGGTAGCCGGAGAACACGGTCAGCGACGAGCCGGCGACCAGCAGCGCATCCGCCTCCTCGACCAATGTATATGCTTGTGCCACAACGTCTTTGGGGACGCTTTCGCCGAAGTAGACGATGTCGGGCTTGAGCATGCCGCCGCAGCGCTCGCAATCCAGATACCGGAACGACGCGGTATCCGCGACGACGGCGTCGGCGTCGGGTGCCACCGCCAGCCCGCCGATGGCTTCGGCGCGCTCGATGAATCCGGGGTTGAGCGCTTCGAGCCGTTCGGCCAACGCGGCGCGGGCCACGGTGGATCCGCAGCTCAAGCAGATCACCTGCGCGTAGGTGCCGTGCAGGTTGATGACGTTTCGGCTGCCCGCCTTGGAGTGCAACAGGTCGACGTTCTGGGTGATCACGCCGGTGACCACCGACGCGTCCTCCAGCGCGGCCAGCGCCCGGTGGCCGGCGTTGGGCAGCGTGTCGTCCATGTGGCGCCAACCGACGTGGTTGCGTGCCCAATATCGCTGCCGAAACGCCGGATCGCCGGTGAACTGGCGGATGGTCATGGGATTGCCGGGCGGCGAATCGGGCCCGCGGTAATCGGGGATGCCCGAATCGGTGGACATGCCCGCGCCCGTCAGCACCGCAATCCGGCGCCCGGCCAACACCGTGACCAGTTCCGGGGATTCTGCGCAGGCGGCGGTCACCTTGTCCAGAGTACGGAGTCGTCGTGCGACGATGTCTGACCGCCGAAGAGGACGATCAGGCCGAGCCGAGGCAGTCCGCGGCCGTCGTGAGCTCGGCGGACATGTTCTGTTCCATCATCTTGCAGGCCGCGGCGCCCAGGTCGGGATCGATGTGCGCGACGGCATCGGTCGGGATCACCACGGGGAAGTGGCGCACGTACGCGTCCAGGGCGGTGTAGAGGATGCATTGCTCGGTGACCTGCCCGGCGATGATCAACCGCTTGGTCTCCAGCCTGCCCAGCAGATACGCCAGCGCCGTGGCATAAAACGCGCTGTGGCGGACCTTGGTCATCACGCGGCACTCGTCGGACGGCAGGATCGGCTTCACCAGATCGGGCCTGGCCCCGTCGCATGCGGACCGGACGATGTCGGAGAAGTGCGCGGTGAAATCACCGTAGTTGTCGTTGACGTAGACCAGGTCGACGCCGTCGGCTTCGCGGGCCCGGCGAACCAAATCGCTCAAAGGCTCGATGATCTTCTCGACATTGGGTATTAGATTTTCAGCGTCGGGATGCTGATACGTGTTCATCATGTCGACTACCAGGACCGCAGTGTCGCTCATGTCGTCGGGGATACCCGGCGGCGGCGAGTTGACACGCCCGCGACGACAATGGAAGGGCGATGGACTTTTACAACGCTTACAGCCAGGGCTTCGTCCGCGTCGCCGCATGCACCCACCACACCGCCATCAGTGACCCGGCCGCCAACGCCGAGACCGTCCTGCGGATCGCCCAGGAGTGCCACGACGACGCGGTCGCGCTAGCCGTCTTCCCGGAGCTGACGCTGTCCGGGTATTCCATCGAGGACATCGTGCTGCAGGATCTCTTGCTCGATGACGTCGAAAAGGCCATCGACGAGATCGTTGCGGCGTCGGCCGAGCTGCTGCCGGTGCTGGTCGTCGGCGCCCCGCTGCGTCATCGGCACCGGATCTACAACACGGCCGTGGTGATCCACCGCGGCGCCGTGCTCGGGGTGGCGCCGAAGTCCTACCTGCCCACCTATCGGGAGTTCTACGAGCGCCGCCAGATCGCACCCGGCGACGACGAGCGCGGCACCATCCGGCTGGCGGGCGTCGAGGCGCCGTTCGGTCCCGACCTGCTCTTCGCGGCTTCCGACGTGCCCGGCTTCGTGCTGCACGTGGAGATCTGCGAGGACATGTTCGTCCCGATTCCGCCCAGCGCCGAGGCCGCGCTGGCGGGCGCGACGGTGCTGGCCAACCTGTCCGGCAGCCCGATCACCATCGGGCGCGCCGAGGACCGCTGCCTGCTGGCGCGTTCAGCGTCGTCGCGCTGCCTGGCCGCCTACGTCTATTCGGCTGCCGGGGAAGGCGAATCGACGACGGATCTGGCCTGGGACGGTCAGACCATGGTGTTCGAAAACGGCGTGATGCTGGCCCAGTCGGAGCGCTTCCCCAAGGGGGAGCGGCGCAGCATCGCCGACGTCGACGTCGAATTGCTCCGCTCGGAGCGGCTGCGGATGGGCACCTTCGACGACAACCGGCTCCACCACCGGACGACGACGGACGCGTACCGGCACATCGAGTTCCGGTTGGACCCACCCGGCGGCGACATCGGACTGCGGCGCGACATCGAGCGCTTCCCCTTCGTGCCGGCCGATCCGCAACGGCTGGAACAGGATTGCTTCGAGGGCTACAACATCCAGGTAGCCGGCCTCGAACAGCGGTTGCGCGCGCTGGATTTCCCGAAGGTGGTCATCGGGATTTCCGGTGGGCTGGACTCGACGCACGCCCTGATCGTGGCCGCCCGCGCGATGGATCGCGAACAACGGCCGCGCAGCGACATTCTGGCGTTCACGCTGCCCGGCTTCGCCACCGGCGACCGCACCAAGCGCAACGCGTCCGAGTTGTGCCGCACGCTGGGTGTGACGTTCGCCGAGATCGACATTCGCCAGAGCGCGGAGCTGATGCTCAAGGAGATGGATCACCCCTTCGCGCGCGGCGAGAAGGTGTACGACGTCACCTTCGAAAACGTTCAGGCCGGTTTGCGCACCGATTACCTGTTCCGGCTGGCCAACCAGCGCGGCGGCATCGTGCTGGGCACCGGTGATCTGTCCGAGCTGGGGCTGGGCTGGTCGACATACGGTGTGGGCGACCAGATGTCGCACTACAACGTCAATGCCGGAGTGCCCAAAACGCTCGTCCAGCACTTGATCCGTTGGGTGATCTCGTCGGAACAGTTCGAGCCGGAGGTCAGCGAGGTGCTGCAGTCGGTGCTCGACACCGAGATCACCCCGGAACTGGTTCCCAGCGGCGAGGAAGAAGAGCTGCAGAGCAGCGAGGCAAAGGTGGGACCGTTTGCCCTGCAAGACTTTTCGCTGTTCCACGTGCTGCGCTTCGGATTCCGGCCGTCCAAGATCGCGTTTTTGGCCTGGCACGCCTGGCACGATCCCGACCACGGCATCTGGCCGCCCGGCTTCCCCGAGGACAAGCGGCCGTCCTACACGCTCAAGGAAATCCGGCACTGGCTGCAGGTGTTCGTGCAGCGGTTCTATTCGTTCAGCCAGTTCAAACGCTCGGCGCTGCCCAACGGGCCCAAGGTGTCGCACGGCGGTTCGCTGTCGCCGCGGGGGGATTGGCGCGCGCCATCCGACATGTCCGCACGCATCTGGCTCGACGAGATCGAACGCGAAGTCCCCAAGGATTAGCCTGCGGGCTCACGAGCCCGCCCGGATCACCGGGCGGGCCCGCGGCGTTTCGGTTCAGGCCCTGGCGCGACGCCAGCCCTGATACTGCACTTCCGCGAACACCAGGGTGCCCACGCCGGCCGCCAGGTTCAGCACCACACCGGCCGACGTCAGCGGGAAGACGTCCGCGAGCACCAGAACGATTGCGGCCACCGTGTATGCCACGTTGCCGATGATGACGGCCATGCCGGCGCGCCGCACCGAGGGCAACGTGGCCAGCCCGAAGACCACCACGCCGTAAGCGATCAAGAACGCGGCCATGCCGTACTCGAAGGCCTTTGTGGTGCCCGAAAGGTCGGCGAGCCAGCCGGCGAACGGGAGCCCGGCCAGACCGACCAGCCCGCTGATGGCGGCGTCGGCGCGCATGGCGAGGCGAAGCAAGCCGTCCCGGGTACCCGTGCGGTCAATCGTGATAGCGGACATGATGTTCCTTTCTCAAGGCGGACTGCGATCACCGTCGACGCTGCTCTCCAGCCGCTGCCAGATCGACGCCGCCCGCTGCCAAACACTGCCAACCGCAGGTCAGCGCGGTGACCCAGGTCGGGTCGGAACGGCTAGGACGCACCCCGCAGTGCCTTCTCGATCGCGCCGGCGTCCGGTGCGCAATCACCGGCGCCCGCGACCAGCGTCGCCAGCGCACCCGCCGCGCACGCACGCTGCAACGCGAGCCGACGCTGATCCCGCGAACCTGGATGGGATGGCCAATGCGCGGCCAGCACGCCGGCGAACACGTCGCCGGCCCCGGTGGTGTCCACCGGATCGACCTCCGGGGCCGGGACCGTGTACTCGCCGTCCGTGCCCACGTAGCGGGCGCCGTGCGCGCCCAGCGTGACCACCAAATGATCTGGACGCCATGACCATTCGTCGGCTTCCTCTTCGTTGGTGATCACCACGTCCGCGGCGGCCGCCAGGTCACTCAACGAGTCGTGGTCCTGACCGGCCGGCGAAGCGTTCACGAGGACGACCGCCCCGGCCGAACGCGCGCGTTGCGCGGCGGCGACCGCCGTGGGCACCGGAATCTCGAGCTGGGTCAACATCACATCGCAGTCGCCGACGACCGAGCGGGCGCGGTCGCCGCTGAGCGTGAAACGACCGTTGGCGCCCGGGGCCACCACGATGGTGTTCTCGGCGTTGGCGTCGACCACCACGATGGCCGTGCCGCTGGGCCCGGGGATTTCGACGACCCCGTCCAACCCGACGCCGTTGGCCTCGAGATGCGAGCGCAGTTGACCGGCGGCCGCGTCGTCGCCGAGCGCCCCGACGAACTGCACCCGCGCGCCCGCGCGCGCCGCCGCCACCGCCTGATTGCCGCCCTTGCCGCCGGGGGCGTGCGTCAACGACGACGCCAAAACCGTTTCGCCAGGCCGTGGAAGGGCGTCGACGCCCAGCGACAGATCGAGATTCACGCTGCCCACTACACAAACGCGCGCCATGCCGCCGACGTTAGTCGGGCCGGGAGGGCAAAGCACGCCAGAGTCGCCGCCACTTCCGACGCGGAATCGCGTCACGGCAAACGCCGAATATCTCGATGTCCGCGCGATATTCTGCTGCGTTAGGGGTGCTGGATCGAATGAGAAAAGGGCAGGCGATTGACCACGAGCGAGTTAACGGACGCTGAACCCCATACCGATCCCGGCCCGGCGCAACCGGCCGCAAAGCGCGCGCGGCGGCGCGCCCTGGACCGCTTCCGGTTCGGCATCCAGTCCAAGATCTTGATCACCATGCTGCTGTCGAGCATTTTGGGTGTGGCGGTGATCGGCCTCATCGGGGCCGTCTCCGGCCGTAACGCGTTGCGGCAGGTCGAGTCCGAACGCTTGATCGAGATGCGCGAACTGCAGAAGCGAGCGGTGCAGGCGCTGTTCCGCGAGGTGTCGAATTCGCTGGTCACCTGGAGCGGCGGATTCGGCATCACCCAGGCGACGACGGCCCTCACAGCGGACTTCGCTCAATTGAACAACGCGACGATCACGCCGGAACAACAGCAGTCGCTGGTCAATTACTACGACAACGACATGATCAAGCCGATCAAGCAGATCACCGGGGACACCATCGACATCAGGGCCGTCCTGCCAAGTTCCAACGCGCAGAAATACATTCAGGCGCACTACACCGCCGGCCCCCGAACGAACCCCGATGGCCTGCCAGTCCTCGACGCCGGCGACGGCAGTGCCTGGTCGGCGGCGAACGCGCGCTTCGACTTCTACATGCGCGGGATCGTCAATCGTTTCGACTATCGGGACGCGCTGCTGTTGGACATGCAGGGCAATGTCGTGTACAGCGTATTGAAGGGTCCCGATCTCGGGACCAACATCCTGACCGGCCCGTACCGCGAATCGAAGCTGCAGGAGGCGTACCAGAAAGCGTTGGCCTCCAACGATCTGGACTTCGTCTGGATCACCGACTTCCAGCAGTATCAGCCGGCACTCGACACCCCCACGGCCTGGGTGGTGTCACCGGTCGGCATGAACGGCAAATTCGAAGGCGTTATGGCACTGCCGGTCCCGGTCGCAAAGATCAACAAGATCATGACCGCCGACAAACGCTGGGACGCCGCCGGGATGGGGCCGGCGACGGAGACCTATCTGGCGGGCCCCGACGACCTGATGCGTTCCGATTCACGGGATTTCATCGAGGACCCGAAGGACTACCGGCGCCAGGCGATCGACGCCGGCACGCCGCCCGACGTGGCGGACCGGGCGCTGCGGCTGGGCACCACCACCCTGGTGCAACCCGTCGACACGACCGGCCTGCGCGCCGCCCAGCGCGGCGACACTGGGGTGGTGAGCGCCACCGATTACCTGGGCAACAGGGAGCTGGAAGCCTATGCGCCGCTGAGCATCCCCAATTCCGACCTGCACTGGTCGATCCTCGCGACCCGCGACAACTCCGACGCGTTCGCCCGGCTCGGCAGGTTCAGCAAGACGCTGGTGATCGCGGTCGCCGCGATGATCTTCGCCATCTGCGTCGCCTCGATGTTGGTCGCCCAGGCCGCGGTACGGCCGGTCCGACGCCTCGAGGAAGGCACCCGCAAGATCAGCTCCGGTGACTACGAGATCAACATCCCCGTCGTGCGACGCGACGAAATCGGTGACCTCACAGCCGCTTTCAACGAGATGAGCCGAAACCTGGCCATCAAGGAGGAGCTGCTCAACGAGCAGCGCCGGGAAAACGACCGGCTGTTGCTGGCGCTGATGCCCGAGTCGGTGGTGCGACGCTACCGCGAGGGCGAGGAGACCATCGCCCAGAAACATCAGGATGTGGCCGTCATCTATGCCGACATCGTCGGCCTGGACGAGGTCTCCAGCGACGTGCCGGAAGACGAATTGGTCGCGACCGTCAACGACCTCTTCCGGCAATTCGATTCGGCCGCCGAAGCCCTTGGCGTCGAACGGATCCGCACGTTCCACAACGGCTATCTCGCCAGTTGTGGCGTGGTCACACCGCGGCTGGACAGCATCCACCGCGCCGTCGACTTCGCCCTGGAGATCGGTCGCATCATCGATCGGTTCAACAGCCAGGCGGCGCACCAGCTGGGTCTGCGCGTCGGAGTCAACACGGGCAACGTGGTCAGCGGGCTAGTCGGACGGTCCGGCCTGGTCTATGACATGTGGGGCGGCGCGGTCAGCCTGGCCTATCAAATGCACAGTGGCGCACCGCAACCGGGCATCTACGTCAGCTCCCAGGTGTACGAGGCGATGCGGGACGTTCGGCAGTTCACCCCCGCCGGCACCATCTCCGTCGGCGGTACCGATCAGGCCATCTACCGGTTACTGGAGCGCTGATGAACCTCTTCAACTCGTCGTGGTTCTACTGGGCGATCGGCATCGCGGTCGGGTTGCCGCTCGGGTTGATCGTCCTCACCGAGTTGCACGACGCCCTGCTGCGCAGGAACAGTCCGCTGGCCAGGCAGGTGGGCCTGCTGCGCAACTACCTGCTGCCGCTCGGTGCGCTGTTGCTGCTGCTGGTCCAGGCCTCGCAGGTGCCGGCCGGCGACGTTCCGGTGCGCGTCCTCACCACGGTTTTCGGCCTGCTCGTGCTCGTCCTCGTGCTGTCCGGTCTCAACGCCACGATGTTCGCGGGCGCACCCGAAACGAGTTGGCGCAAAAGGCTACCCGGCATCTTTCTCGACTGCGCCCGCTTGGTGGTGATCGGCGTCGGCCTGGCGGTGATGTCGTCCTACATCTGGGGTGTGCGGATCGGCGGCATCTTCACCGCGCTGGGCGTCACCTCGGTCGTCATCGGTCTGATGTTGCAGAACTCCGTCGGCCAGATCGTGTCGGGCTTGTTCATGCTGTTCGAGCAGCCCTTCCGCATCGACGAATGGCTGGACACCGGCACCGCGCGCGGAAGGGTGGTCGAGGTCAACTGGCGCGCCGTGCACATCGATACCGGCAGCGGGATTCGGGTCATGCCGAACGCCATGCTCGCCAGCACTGCGTTCACGAATCTGAGCCGCCCGCCGGGCGCGCACAAGTTGGCGGTGACGACGACGTTCTCCAGCGTCGACCCGCCGGACCGGGTGTGTGCGCTGCTGTCGCGGATCGCCGAGGGGCTGCCTCAACTCAGGGCCGGAAGTGTGCCGCGGACGGTCCCGGTGGGGGCGGGCGAGTACCGCACGACCATCGGGCTGAACTCGCCGGCGGATGCCGGCGCGGCCAAGGCCATCTTCCTGCGCTGGGCCTGGTATGCGGCGCGACGGGAGGAGCTGCACCTCGACGACGCCGACGACGACTTCTCCACGATCGAACGGGTCGAGCATGCGTTGCACACGGTGGTGGCTCCGGCGCTGCGGATCGGCGCCGAGGAGCAGCGCTCGCTGCGGTCCGCCGCGAGGATCGTGCGATACGGCGCCGACGAGGTGGTCGAGTACGCCGGCCAGGTGCCCACGACCATGACATTCCTGGTCGCCGGGCGCGTGCAGCTCACCGCGACCGCCGACGACGGGTCGATGGTGCCGATCAGCACGCTGGACGAGGGGTCGTTCCTGGGGCTCACGGCGCTGACCCGGCAACCGAACCTGGCCAGCGCGTATGCGTTGGAAGAGGTCACGGCGCTGGAGATCGACCGGGAACACATCGAGCACCTGGTGACGCGGGCGCCGCTGCTGCTGCAGAACTTCGGCAACATCATCGAGGAGCGGCGCAGCAAGGTGCGCAGCGTCCGGCGCGGTGAGCGGGTGGGGTAGTGGCGATCGCGAGCGCGGCGGCGCCGGGCGAAGCGGGTCGCCATCCTCGGGGCTAGCCCGCACCGGGCCGCCTCACCCTGGCTTTTTCCGCCGGATACCCTGGTTCAATGAGTCTGCAAGCACCATCGCTTCCTGACTTGCGCCAGGAGGTGCACAACGCCGCGCGGCGCGCCCGGGCCGCATCCCGAGTCCTCGCGTTGTTGCCGACGGTTGCCAAGGACCAGGCGCTGAGCTCTGCGGCCGACGCGATCACCGCGCACACCGAGTTGATCCTGTCGGCCAACGCCGAAGACCTCGAGGCCGCCCGGGCGGCCGGCACGCCCGCCGCGATGCTGGACCGGTTGGCATTGGACGCCAAGCGCGTTGAGGGCATCGCCGCCGGCCTGCGTCAGGTCGCGGGCCTGCCGGACCCGGTCGGGGAGGTGTTGCGCGGTTACACATTGCCCAACGGGCTGCAGCTGCGTCAGCAGCGGGTTCCGCTCGGGGTCGTCGGCATGATCTACGAGGGCCGGCCCAACGTGACCGTCGACGCCTTCGGTTTGGCGCTGAAGTCCGGCAACGCCGTGCTGCTGCGCGGAAGTTCGTCGGCGGCCCGGTCCAATCAGGCGCTGGTCCAGGTGCTGCGGGCGTCGCTGGTCAGCGAGGATCTGCCCGCCGATGCGGTGCAACTCCTTTCGGCCGAGGACCGCTCGACCGTGACGCATCTGATCCAGGCCCGCGGCCTGGTCGACGTGGTGATTCCGCGCGGCGGCGCGAGCCTGATCGACGCGGTGGTTCGCGACGCGCAGGTGCCCACCATCGAGACCGGCGTCGGCAACTGCCACGTCTACGTGCACGACGGCGCCGACTTGGATGTGGCGGAGCGAATCCTGCTGAATTCCAAGACCCGTCGGCCCAGCGTCTGCAACGCCGCCGAGACGCTGCTGGTCGACGTCGCGATCGCTGACGAGGCACTGCCCCGGCTGGTGAACGCCCTGCAAGACGCCGGCGTGACGGTGCACGGCGGATTCTCCAAGGATGCGCACGAGGACGACCTGCGCCGCGAATACCTGTCGATGGACATCGCGGTGGCCGTGGTCGACGGCATCGACGCCGCGATCGCCCACATCAACGAGTACGGCACCGGACACACCGAGGCCATCGTCACCACCAATATGGCTGCGGCGCAAAAGTTTACCGACGGCGTCGACGCCGCCGCGGTGATGGTGAACGCGTCCACCGCCTTCACCGACGGTGAGCAGTTCGGCTTCGGCGCCGAAATCGGCATCTCCACCCAGAAACTGCATGCCCGCGGCCCGATGGGGCTGCCCGAATTGACCTCGACCAAATGGATCGCGTGGGGAGACGGACAGACCCGTCCGGTCTGAAACCCGCGTCCAGGAAGTGCTTTAGGAGAACCGATTGTGAGTGTGCCCGCCCGGTCCAAGCCGTTGTTCGACGACATCGACGACGTCTCGCGGCGGCTGGCCGAGACCGGCTACCTGCCCGACACCGCCACCGCGACGGCGGTGTTTCTGGCCGACCGGCTCGGCAAGCCGTTGCTGGTGGAAGGGCCGGCCGGCGTAGGCAAGACCGAGTTGGCCCGCGCCATCGCCCAGGCCACCGGCTCGGGCCTGGTGCGCCTGCAGTGCTACGAGGGCGTCGACGAGGCCCGCGCGCTCTACGAGTGGAACCACGCCAAGCAGATACTTCGTATTCAAACCAGCAACGCTGCCGGATACGGGGACTGGGACCAAACTAAGGACGACGTGTTCAGCGAGGAGTTCCTGCTGCAGCGGCCGTTGCTGACCGCCATCCGGCGCACCGAGCCCACGGTGCTGCTCATCGACGAGACCGACAAGGCCGACATCGAGATCGAGGGCCTGCTGCTGGAGGTGCTGTCGGACTTCGCCGTGACCGTCCCCGAATTGGGCACCATCACCGCCGAGCGGACACCGCTGGTGGTGCTGACCTCCAACGCCACCCGCGAACTGTCCGAGGCGCTCAAGCGTCGGTGTCTGTTCTTGCACATCGACTTTCCCAGTCCCGACCTGGAACGCCGCATTCTGCTGTCGCGGGTCCCCGAGCTGCCGGCGCACCTGGCCGAGGAGCTCGTCCGCATCATCGGCGTGCTGCGCGGGATGCAGCTCAAGAAGGTCCCGTCGATCGCCGAGACCATCGACTGGGGCCGCACGCTGCTCGCGCTGGGCCTGGACACCATCGACGACGCCGTCGTCGCGGCCACGCTGGGCGTGGTGCTCAAACATCAATCCGACCAGCAGCGCGCGACCGGCGAGCTGCGGCTGAATTAGGAAGTCTGCGATGGCCACCCGCCGTGTCCGACCCAGCCGGCCGCTCGCCCCGCACGGGCTGCCGGGCCATCTGGTGGGATTCGTGGAAGCGCTTCGCGGGGCGGGGATTTCGGTCGGACCCTCGGAGACGGTGGACGCCGGCCGGGTGATGGCGACGCTCGGCTTGGGCGACCGCATGGTGCTGCGCGAGGGCCTCGCGTGCGCCGTGCTGCGCCGCCCGGATCACCGCGAGACCTACGACGCGATGTTCGACCTGTGGTTTCCGGCGGCGCTGGGCGCACGCGCGGTGGTCACCGACGACGAGGCCGACGGCTCGCCCGACGACGGCGCGTTGCCGCCCGACGACGTCGAGGCGATGCGCCAGATGCTCGCGGATCTGCTGACGCAGAACCCCGACCTCGCCGACATGGACGAGCGCCTGGTCGCGATGATCGCCCGGATCGTCGAGGCCTACGGCAAATACAGCTCCAGCCGCGGCCCGTCCTTCTCGTCCTATCAGGCGCTCAAGGCGATGGCGCTCGACGAACTCGAGGGCAAGCTGCTGGCCGGGCTGCTCGTCTCGTACGGCGACGAACCGACACCCAGCCAGGAAGAGATCGCCAAAGCGCTTGCCGCGCAGCGCATCACCCAATTGCGTAAGCTGGTCGACGCCGAGACCAAACGGCGCACCGCGGAGCAGCTGGGCCGCGATCACGTTCAGATGTACGGCATCCCACAGCTTTCCGAGAACGTGGAATTCCTGCGCGCCTCCGGTGAGCAGCTGCGCCAGATGCGCCGGGTGGTGGCGCCGCTGGCCCGGACGCTGGCGACCCGGCTGGCCGCGCGGCGGCGACGCAGCCGGACCGGGACGATCGATCTGCGCAAGACCCTGCGCAAGTCGATGTCCACCGGCGGGGTGCCGATCGACGTCGTGCTGGCCAAGCCCCGCCCGGCGCGGCCCGAACTGGTGGTGCTCTGCGACGTGTCCGGCTCGGTCGCCGGATTCAGCCATTTCACCCTTCTGCTGGTTCACGCTCTGCGCCAACAGTTCTCACGCGTGCGCGTGTTCGCCTTCATCGACACGACCGACGAGGTGACCCACATGTTCGGCCCGGAAGCCGACCTGGCCGTGGCGATTCAGCGGATCACCCGCGAGTCCGGCGTTTACAGTCGCGACGGGCACTCCGACTACGGCAACGCGTTCGCGTCGTTCGTGCAGGCGTTCCCCAACGTGCTATCCCCGCGCACCTCGCTGCTGGTCCTCGGCGATGGCCGCACCAATTACCGCAATCCGGAGATCGAGCTGCTGAGCCACATGGTGACCGCCAGCCGGCACGCGCACTGGCTGAATCCCGAGCCCAAGCACCTGTGGGGCAGCGGCGACTCGGCGGTGCCGCGCTATCAGGAGGTCATCACGATGCACGAGTGCCGGTCCGCCAAGCAGCTGGCCGCGGTGATCGACCAGCTGCTGCCGGTCTAGGGCTCGCGGACGCCGCGGAAAGCATTTGTCGCTATGAGGCGGGCACAACACACGCCACCCGAAGCAGAGACTGGTGTGGCCCGTGTGACCAACACCTGGGAAATCGGGCCGTAACACCGGCTCAAGTAAGCTGGCACATCGTGCAAAAGCAGCTTCGCAGGTTAGGAGTGATGGGTGGGACGTTCGACCCCATCCATTACGGCCACCTGGTTGCCGCCAGCGAGGTCGCTGACCTGTTCGACCTCGACCAAGTGGTGTTCGTGCCCAGCGGTCAGCCCTGGCAGAAGGATCGGCACGTCTCGGCCGCCGAGGACCGGTACCTGATGACGGTGATCGCCACGGCGTCCAATCCCCGTTTCACGGTCAGCCGGGTCGACATCGACCGCGCCGGCCCCACCTACACCAAGGACACCCTGCGCGACCTGCACGCCCTCAATCCGGACTCCGAGCTGTACTTCATCACCGGCGCCGACGCGCTGGCCTCCATCCTGTCGTGGCAGGGCTGGGAGACGGCCTTCGAGCTGGCCCGCTTCATCGGGGTCAGCCGGCCCGGCTACGAGCTGCGCCGCGAACACGTCACCGGCGTGCTCGGTGAGCTGCCCGAGGACGCGCTGACCCTGGTCGAGATCCCGGCGCTGGCCATCTCCTCGACCGATTGCCGTCGCCGCGCGGCGCAACGCCGCCCGCTGTGGTACCTGATGCCCGACGGCGTCGTACAGTACGTCTCCAAGCGCCGGCTCTACCGCGACGACGTGGCGCCGTCGGTGCCGGACAGCGAAACACGCATGAGCGCAGGGGATCACCCATGAGCGCCACCCAGGAGGCCATCGACATGGCGACGGTGGCCGCCGGCGCCGCCGCCTCGAAGCTTGCCGACGATGTCATCGTCATCGACGTCTCCGCGCAACTGGCCATCACGGACTGCTTCGTGATCGCCTCGGCGTCCAACGAGCGACAGGTCAACGCCATCGTCGACGAGGTCGAGGAGAAGATGCGCAAGGCCGGGTACAAGCCGGCGCGCCGCGAGGGCACGCGGGAAGGCCGCTGGACGTTGCTGGACTATCGCGACATCGTCGTGCACATTCAGCACCAGGAGGACCGCGACTTCTATGCCCTCGACCGGCTGTGGAGCGACTGCCCGGTGGTGCCGGTAAACCTGGACGAGGACCGCGCCAACTCCGATGAGGGCGCGTCATGAGGGTTCGTCGTCTGATCATGTTGCGGCACGGGCAAACCGAGTTCAACGCGGGCAGCCGCATGCAGGGTCAGCTGGATTCCGAACTCAGCGAACTCGGCCGGGCGCAGGCGATCGCGGCCGCCGAGGTGCTGGGCAAGCTGCAGCCGTTGCTCATCGTGTCGTCGGATCTGCATCGCGCCTACGACACGGCCGTCCGGCTGGGGGAGCTGACCGGGCTGCCGATCCGGGTCGACCAGCGCTTGCGCGAAACCCATCTCGGCGACTGGCAGGGAATGACGCACACCGAGGTCGACGCGCAGGCCCCCGGCGCCCGGCTGGCCTGGCGCGAAGACGCCACCTGGGCCCCGCACGGCGGCGAGAGCAGGGTCGACGTCGCCGCGCGCAGCGTGCCATTGGTCGCCGAACTGGTGTCCGGTGAGCCGGAATGGGGCCAGCCCGACGGGCCCGACCGCCCGGTGGTGCTGGTGGCCCACGGCGGGCTGATCGCCGCTTTGTCGGCCGCGCTGCTGAAGCTTCCGGTCGCCAACTGGCCGATCCTGGGCGGCATGGGCAATGCCAGCTGGGTCCAGCTCTCCGGCCACAACGACGATCCGGCCGACGAATTCGACAGCATCCGTTGGCGTCTGGATGTGTGGAACGCTTCGGCGCAGGTGTCCAACGATGTCCTCTGAACGGCCGTCGAAGCCGACCCTGCTGATTTTCGCCGACTCCCTGGCCTACTACGGGCCGACCGGCGGGCTGCCCGCCGACGACCCCCGGATCTGGCCGAACATCGTTGCGGCGCACCTGGGTTGGGACGTCGAGCTAATCGGCCGCATTGGTTGGACGTGCCGCGACATCTGGTGGGCGGCGACCCAGGATCCGCGGGCCTGGGCGGCGCTGCCCAGGGCGGGCGCGGTCATCTTCGCGACCGGCGGCATGGATTCACTGCCGTCGGTGCTGCCCACCGCGCTGCGCGAGCTGATCCGCTATGTGCGCCCGCCGTGGCTGCGGCGCTGGGTCCGCGACGGTTATGGCTGGCTGCAGCCGAGGCTTTCACCGGTGGCCAGATCGGCGCTGCCGCCGCACCTGAGCGCGGACTACCTCGAACAGACCCGCGGCGCAATCGATTTCAACCGACCCGGCATCCCGATCGTGGCCTCGCTGCCGTCGGTGCACATCGCCGACACCTACGGCCGGGCCCACCACGGCCGCGCCGGGACGGCGGCCGCGATCACCGATTGGGCGCAAAACCACAACGTCCCCCTGGTCGATCTGAAAGCCGCCGTCGCCGAACAGGTGATGAGCGGACGGGGAAACCCCGACGGCATCCACTGGAATTTCGAAGCCCACCAGGCGGTCGCGGAGTTGATGCTCAAGGCGCTCGCCGAAGCCGGCGTGGCGACGATGCAGCGCGCGCAGCGCGATGAGGAGAAGCCGCGCAATCAGGCCGGCGTGCCGCACGGGAAGCCCCGCGGGTAGCTCTCGTGACCGTCCTGGTGGTGACCGACTCGTCGGCACGTCTGCCCGCCGACCTGCTCGAAAAGTGGGGGATACGCGTCGTTCCGCTGCACATCTTGCTCGACGGCGCCGACCTGCGTGACGGTGTGGACGACGTCCCCGACGACATCTACAAGCTCGCGGCCACCACCGCGGCCGCCACCCCCGCCGAACTCGCCGACGCCTATCAGCAGGCGCTGGCCGACAGCGGCGCCGACGGCGTTGTGGCCGTGCACATTTCGTCGGCGCTGTCGGGAACCTGCCGGGCCGCCGAACGCACCGCGGCCGACCTGGATCCGAACGTGCGCGTCGTCGACTCCAAATCGGCCGCGATGGGCACCGGCTTCGTCGCATTGGCCGCGGCGCGGGCCGCGGCCGACGGGGCAGACCTCGACGCCGTCGCGGACGCCGCACGCGCGGCCGTGGACCGCGGGCATGCGTTCATCGTGGTGCACCGACTGGACAACCTGCGCCGCAGCGGACGCATCGGCGGGGCGAAGGCATGGCTGGGCACCGCGCTGGCGCTCAAGCCCCTGTTGCGTATCGACGACGGCAAACTCGTTCTGGCCCAACGGGTACGCACCGTCAGCCACGCCACCGAGGCGATGATCGATCGGGTCTGCCAGGTCGTCGGCCACGACGCCGCCGCCCTGGCGGTGCATCACGTCAACAACCCGGATGGCGCGCGGGAGGTGGCGACGGCGCTGGGCGAGCGGCTGCCGGCGTGCGAACCGGCGATCATCACCGAGCTGGGACCGGTGCTCGCGCTACATGTCGGCGCCGGCGCGGTGGCGGTGAGCGTGGCGCTGGCCGAAGGCTAGTGGCGATCGCAAGCGCGGCGTAGCCGGGCGCGGCGGGTCGCCACCATCTGGCTAGTGGCGATCGCAAGCGCGGCGTAGCCGGGCGCGGCGGGTCGCCACCATCTGGCTAGGCGCTCACCGGCCGTCGGGCGTTGTCACCGCGGGGGTGCACCACCTGCGGCCACCAGAACCACCGTCCGAGCAGGACGGCGATCGAGGGCATCAGCAGCGTGCGCACGATCAGCGTGTCGAGCAGCAGACCGATGCACACGGTCGAGCCGAACTGGCCGAGCACCCGCAGATCGCTGCCCAACATGGACGCCATGGTGAAGGCGAACACCAGACCCGCCGCCGTCACCACACCACCGGTGCCGGCCATCGACCGGATGATCCCCGTCTTGAGGCCGGCATGGATCTCTTCCTTGAACCGGGAGACCAGCAACAGGTTGTAGTCGGATCCAACGGCCAGCAGGATGATCACGGACAGCGCCATCACGATCCAGTGGATCCTGATGCCGAACAGGTCCTGCCAAATCAGCACGGACAGGCCGAATGACGCCGCGATCGAGCTGGCCGCGGTGCCGACGATCACCAACGCGGCCACCACGCTCCGGGTAAGTAGCAGCATGATCATGAAGATCAGCGTCAGGGCCGACACCACGGCGATCATCAGGTCGTACTTCTCGCCGTCGGCCATGTCCTTGAACGTCGCGGCGGTTCCGCCGAGATAGACGCGGGCGTCGGACAGCGACGATTGCTTGAGTCCCTCCTGCGCGGCGGTGCGTTCGGCGTCGACTTGCGCGATGCCCTCCGGCGACATCGGGTCGCCCTGATGCGTGATGAAGAACCGGGCCGATTTACCGTCCGGCGATAAGAACATCCGGAGCCCGGTCTGGAAATCCGGGTTGTCGAAGGCCTCGGGCGGCAGGTAGAAGAAGTCGTCGTTCTTCGATGCGTCGAAGCTTTGACCCATGACGATCGCGGTGTTGCTCATCGCCTCCATCTGATCGATCATCGCCTTGAACGTCTGATACAGGGTCAGCGTGATGCCCCGCGTGGTCTTCAGCGTGGTGATCAGCGTGGGAAACAGCGCGGTCAAATCGCGTGAGGCCTTGGCGGTGTGCTGGATGTCGGCTGTGAGGTAGTGGAACTGCTCGGCGAGCTGGTCGAACCCGTCGAGTGTGTCGAACAGGGACCGCAGCCCGAAGCACACCGGGATGTCATAGCAGTGCTTCTCCCAATAGAAAATGCTGCGGATCGGCCGGAAGGTGTCGTCGAAGTCGGCGATGTGGTCGCGCAGGCTGTCGGTGATCTGCGAGGTCACCGCCGTGGTCTTCGCGCTGTCGTCGGCGGCGTTGGCCAGGTCCAGCGATACCTCGTACTGGCGCTGGGTGGTGTCGATCTGGGTTTGCAGATCGTCGGCCATCTTGAGGATGTCGTTCATGCGCTCCTTGAGAAAGCTCATGTTCTGCATCGTCGTCTGGCTTTGGGCGCTGTTCTGGAACGGTATCGAGCTGTGCTGGATCGGGATGCCCAGCGGTCTGGTGATGTCCTGGACCATGGCGATCCCGAGTGTGCGCATCTCGTTCTTGGCGACCCGGTCCAACACCAGCATGTCGGCTGGGTTCCGCATGTCGTGATCGGACTCGATCATCAGCAGATCGGGGTTCATTCGGGCCTCGGAGAAATGCCGGTTCGCGGCCTCTTGTCCTTTATTGGACGGGGCTGACAACGGCAGGTAATGGCGGTCGTTGTAGCTCGTGTGAAAGCTCGGCAGGGCGATCATGCCGACCAGCACGACCGCGGCGCTCACGGCCAGAATTGGTGCCGGCCAGCGTACTACGGCGGTACCCACCCGGCGCCACAGCCGGCCACGCTTGGCCTGCTTTTCGAACAGGTGGAAGCGGCTGCCGGCGAACACCACCGCTGGCCCCAGCGTGACGCCGGCCAGCACCACGACGATCATCCCGATCGCCACGGGCGCGCCCATGGTGTTGAACCACGGCAGCCGGGTAAAACTGAGGCAATAGGTCGCGCCCGCGATCGTCAGGCCCGAGCCTAAGACGACCGGGGCGACGCCCTTGAATGTGGTGTAGTACGCGGTTTCTCGGTCCTCGCCCGCGGCCAACGCCTCCTGATAGCGGCCGATCAGGAAGATGCCGTAGTCCGTCCCCGCGGCGATCGCCAACATGGTGAGGATGTTGGCGGCGAACGTGGTGAGCCCGAATGCGTTGTGATAGGCGAGAACCGCGACCACCCCGCGCGAACAGGCCAGCGCGACAAAGGTCATGAACAGCTGCACGAGCGTGGTGACGATGGACCGGTAGACCAGCAGCAGCATGATCGCGATCGCGCCCAGGGTGAACAGCGTGATCTTGGCCAGGCTGGCGTTACCGATGATGTGCATGTCGTCGGACAGCGCCGCGGGGCCGGTGACGTAGGCCTTCACACCGGGCGGTGCCCTGTTCTCGTCGATGACCTTGCGCACGGCGTCCACGGATTCGTTGGCCAGCGTGGTGCCCTGGTTACCGGCGAGGTTCACCTGCACGTAGGCGCTTTTGGCGTCGGCGCTCTGCGCGCCCGCGGCCGTCAGCCTGTCGCCCCAGAAGTCCTGAATGTGCTGAATGTGCTTGGGGTCCTGGCGGAGTTGCCGGATCAGCTTGTCGTAGTACTGGTGCGCATCGGGGCCCAGCGGGTGCTGACCCTCCAGCACGATCATGATGGTGCTGTTGGAGTCGAACTCGTGAAAGTTGTGGCCCAGGCGCATCATCGCCTTCATCGACGGCGCGTCCAGCGGTGTCATCGGCGCCGAGTGCGCCTCGCCGACTTTTTCCAGCGTGGGGACGATGACGTTCACCAACACGGTGATCGCGACCCAGCCGATGATGATCGGGATCGCGAAGATGCGGATCGCGTGGGGAAGGTAGGGCCGATGGCCGCGTTCGGCCTTCGACAAGCCCCGGGTCGTGATGGGGCCGGTGTCGGCGGCGCTCAGGTCGCGCTCGGTCTGATTGCCCGCGTCGCTCATGCGGACTTCACCAGGCAGAAGGTCTGGGCGTTATGGCCGGCGGAGTTCTGATTGTCGCGCAGGACGCCGTCCACGGTGATCTTGCAGCTGATCGTGCTGCCGTCGCTCTGCGCCATGATGTTCGCGCTCACCGAGGGCAGCGTGGTCGAGATGGTGGTCGACCAGGGCAGCGGGGCGTTGTTGACCTGGTGCGTGTTGGCGTTCTCGTCCCAGTAGTTGATGTTCGCCGTGGTGCCCGGGGCGCCGGAGATTTCGTAGACGACGACCTTCGGGTTGAACTGCACGATCTCGATCCCCTTGCCGGCGTTTGCGTTGAGATCTTCCGAGCCGAAGATCTTGTGCAGTCGCGACACGATGAGCGCCGAGGTCGCCAGAACGACCACCAGCACCAGCGGGATCCACGCTCGTTTCAGCACCCGGGTGAGAAGGCCGGGGCGGGTGCCCGAGTCTGAACTAGTCACCACCTGACCGCCTTCCGCAAAGCTCACCAACCGTCGCGACGACACCACTGTCAACGGAACTTTTGCTCAGTTAGGGATAGTAACCTTAGTGGACGCAAGCGTTCCTCCCGGGGCGCCACTTGTGGCGAACGGCATACCCGTCAGCGGGCTGCTCGCCCGGTGACCGGGGGCAGATCCGCCAGGGTCACGATCCCGGGCTCGGCGGCGACCACCGCCGGGACGGCGTTGGTAACCGGCATCGCGGTGTAGATCATTCCCAGTCCCATGAACCCGGGCTCGGTCCAGTCCTTGGGTGGCAGGCAGTGCAGCACGGTCCGCATGTTGGGCAGCCCGAACACCTGGATGACGTGCCCGTGCTCGAGGGGCTTGGGCGGGACGACGTGCCTGCCCATCGTCCAGTTGAATCCGACGCTGACAACGTTGCGATCGCCGACCCAGCCGCGGTGGTAGCCGTACACGCTGCCGACCGTTCCGGCGGGGATTTTCATGAAGCCCAGATCGGAGTCGTCGGTGGCCGCGGTGAAGGTGACGTCGAAGGTCATCCTGTCCAGCTTCGCCCCGATCGCGTCGGCCATCATCGCCGCCGATTCCGCGAAGACCTCGCTTTCGCGCCGGACGTTCTCCGCCAGCCCCGGGGTGTCGGGATCCTGCGAGAAGCCCATGGCCGTCTGGGTTTCCGCCGATTCGTAGGTCGAGCAATCCACCGACTCGGTGATTCGGATCTCGTCGACTCGCTCGCACGAGGCGGACAGCACCATGCCCACCATGTTCGTCATGCCCGGGTGCGCGCCGCTGCCGAAGATCGTCGAATTGCCTTTCCGGCAAGCATCTTCGATGCGTTTGCGGTCCTGCGGGGTCTGTTTTCCGCCGGTGATCCACGCGGCGCTGGTGCACACGTTGACTCCCGATTCCAGCAGCCGCACCAACTCATCGATGTTGGGCCACAACGGGTTATAGCAACACGCGTCGGCGCCCAGGGCCAGCAGCGCGTCGATGTCGTTGGTCGCGCGCACCCCGGTCGGCTCCGGCCAGCCCGCCAGGTCGGCGGCGTCGACGCCGACCTTGTCGGCGCCATGCGCGTACACCCCGGCCAGTTCCAGGTCGGGTCGTCCGATGATGGCGTGCAGCGAACGCCGACCGATGTTGCCGGTCGTCCACTGGATCACACGCAGCGGACGGTCGGTGCTTGCCTTGCTCATCGCGGCTCCTTTGCCGGTCGGATTGGACTCATTATTGCCTCAGCGGTGACGCGGCATTTGACGAAGGGTTTCAAAGCCCGGCCGCGCCGACGGCGAGGAAAGCGCAGCCGGCGGCGGCCAGCAGGAGCGCGACGTCGACGCGTCGGCGCGAACGGATCCAGCCGTGCAGCGCCGCCACCCACGCGGCGGTTGCCTGGGGCGCCAGCAGGTGGGCCAGCAGTGGAATCTCGATCAGCGCGAAGGCCACGGCGTTGAACATCAACAGCACGACCACTTGCGTCAGGGCCGTCGCCCCGGACGCCAGGATGACGGCCAGCGCGGCCAGGTAGTCGACCGACGGCAAGGCGATGCCGAGACCGGCGATGCCGGCAACCGTCAGCGAATGCCGGCTCAGCAATCGTCGGATCGGCGACGGCAGTCCTGTCGGGCGCACACCCAACCGCGCGGGGAGATTGGCGGCCACGACCGCGGCGACGGTCAGCGCCAGCAGGCCGACCAGAATCTGCACCGTGGGCAGCGCGAAGTAGTTCGAGCCGCCCATGGCGCGTCGGAAGGCGAACAAGACAACCAGACCCACCGCCGTTCCCATGGCGAAACCGCCGGACAGGAACGCGAGCAGTTGCAGCGCCGGTCGCGGCCTGTTCAGCATGAGCACGGTCATGCCGACGCGGAAGGGTTCGACGCTGACGGCGAGGGCCATCACCAGGACGGTGACCAACATCGGCATCGTGGAGTGCGCCCGTACCCCGGCTCAGGCGTCCAACCGGGCGAACTGCTGCCGGCGGTACTGCTCGACACAGGCGGCGCGGCGGATCTTGCCGCTGGTGGTGGTGGGAATCGAGCCGGGCGGTACCAGCACGAGGTCTCCCACATTCACGCCGTGCGCATTGGAAATCGCCGAGGTGACATCGCGTTTGACGCAGGTCAGCGCGTGCATGGCCGCCTCGGTGGAATCGCCCCGCTTCTTGAACTCGATGACGGTGACCAGCTTCTCGGTGCTGTTCACCGGAACCGATATCGCCGCGACCCGGCCGCCGGTGATCTCTTGGACCGTCGCCTCGATGTCCTCGGGATGGTGATTGCGTCCGCGGATGATCAGCAGATCCTTGATACGGCCGACGATGAACAGCCCGCCGTCGTGGACGAAACCCAGGTCACCGGTCTTCAGCCACGGCCCGTCCGGGGTACCCGGCGACGGCTCGATGAGCGTCGCGCCGAAGCAGCGCTGTTCTGCCGGAGGCTTGCGCCAGTAGCCCTCGGCCACGTTGGCGCCGCGTACCCAGATCTCGCCGACCACCCCCGGCGGGCACTCGCGGCCGGTGTCGCCGTCGACGATTCGCAGCGCCGGCGAGTGCGGCAGTTCGTACTTCACCAGCGACGAGCCGGTCCCGGCCGCGCAGGGCACGGCGCGGCCCGCGGACAGCTCGTCGATATCGAAGTGAACCGTCGACGAGTCACTCCAGGTGCCACTGGCTACGAAGACAGTGGCCTCCGCCAACCCGTACGACGGGCGCATCATGTTGTCCCGAAAGTTGAAGTGCGCAAACCGATCAACGAAGCGACTCAGGGTGGCCGGCTCGACGCGTTCGGCACCGCTGATGATGCCCAGCACACCGCCGAGGTCGAGTCCGGCCAGATCGCGGTCACCCGTCTTGCGGGCGGCCAGGTCGAAGGCGAAGTTGGGGGCCGCCGACCATGAAGACGTATTCGCGGCCAGGGATCGCATCCATCGGGCCGGCCGTTCCAGGAACGCAACGGGACTCGTCAGCTCGCCCCGCCAGCCGCCCAGGATCGGCGCGCAGACCCCCAGCACCAAACCCATGTCGTGATAGAAGGGCAGCCACGAAACGATCGTGGTGTCCGACGGGGCTTTCGTGTGGGAGTCGGCGAAGAAGCTGCGCATCAGCTGCTCGAAATTCACCTGCAGATTGCGGTGCGAAATCATCACACCCGTCGGGGTCCGGGTCGAACCGGAGCTGTATTGCAGATACGCGACGTCAGGCAAATCGGTTGCAAGCACTGTGGTTCCGCGATCGGCGTCCAGATTCATCGAATCGATTTCGACGATCTTCGGGACATCGTCCAAGCGCGCCCGGTCGACGTACTCGGCGACATCTTCGGCGACCGCGGACGTCGTGAGGATGACCGACGGCGACGTGTCGGCGAGGACCGCACTCACCCGCTCGTCGCTGGAGCCGCGGTGCGGCAGCGGAAGCGGAACGGCGATGAGCCCGGCCTGCATCGACCCGAGGAACGCCGTGATGTAGTCAAGACCCTGCGGCGCCAGGATCACCGCCCTGTCGCCGACCGACCCGTGCTGGCCGAGGTCGCCCGCCACGTTGAAGGTTCGGCGGGATATTTGTGCCCACGTGAGGGTCTGGCGGATGCCCTCCCAGTCCTCCTGGTAATCGGTGAACGTGTATGCCACATCGTTGGGCCGCAGGCTGGCACGCCCGTGCAGCATGGCGAGAATCGATGATCCAGACATAGGCGCGTCGTCTAGCCGGTGCCCTGGGACAGCGCGGACGTGGCGCCGCTGACGAGCTGTGACAGCGGGTCGCCGCTGCCCAGTGCGGCCTGGTTGACCGGCGCGATGACTTCCGCGGGGTCGAAGCCGTGCACCGGGTCCACCTGGACCGGCGCGGTCGCCGGGTCGTCGTTGCGCGAGTAGCCCGCATTCACCCGGGGAATCAGGATCGCGTCGAGCTTGTCCAGCGTGCCTTCGTCGATCCCGATGTATTTCAGCGGCATGACGAGCGGCAGGTGCTTTTCGGGGACCATGATCGTCGTGTCTTTGGCGCCCCTCGAGTTGATCGTCGTCCTGATGTTCTGCGGGGGCACCATGCTCGGGTTGGTGAAGGCCACCGCCGTGTGGCCGGTGGCCAGGCCCAGCAGCGTGTTCGCCAGAGCGAACATGTTGTCGGGCCGGTCGGGGAAGTCGGCGATCAAATCGTAGGCGGCCACGAATCTGTTTGTGTCGTATTGACTTTCGTACTGCGGTGGCATGGTGTAGTCGAGCGCGGGAACGACGCTGCCGACCGGGAACATGGCGGTCAGAAAGCTCTGGCCGAAGGCGTGATGCCCGATCGGGTCGCCGAACGTGGCGAAGTTCAGCTTGTCCGGCGGGGGAGCGGCCGGGTCAGTCGCCAGCCGGGCCTGTTCGCCGTCGACCACGAACCCGCCCTCGGACAAGCCGATCGCCGTGCCCGGGCGGCCGGTGCGGACCGCCGCATCGAGGTTGTCTATGCCCTCGACGACCGACTCGCCGATGCTGGGGCCGTCCACACCCAGGCCCGGGAACTGCTCATCGAGCTTGCCGATGCCCGGGAAGAGTCGCTCGAGGACGTGCCCCTGGATCTGGCCCGCGGGGTAGGGAACGATCTGGCGCTTCTGGCCGGGGAACCATTGGGCGCCTTCCTGACGGATGTATTCGTCGTAGGGGATGCCCGCAACGTGAGCGCCGCCGAGGGCGAACGCCGTCTGGTCGCCCGGTGCCCCCGGGGTCGGCGGACCGCCGATCGGCGCGTCGTCAGCCGTCGCGGTGTTGACGCCGAAACAGCCTGTGGCAGCTACGGTTACCAGCGTCGTAACTCCTGCGAGCAGCTTCTTCATCCCTACTCCTGACCGCTCGAATTCGCCTCGTAGTCTCACACACATCCCCTGCGGGTGCTAACCGGGCTGCGGCTCGGCGCGTCCCTGGGGTAGCGGCGAGGCCGCGAGCCGCCCGCCCGCCGGCGCGGCCGCTCGGGAGGGCCACCAATTCGCGCGTCCGACCAGGGCGGCGATCGCGGGAACCGTGATGGTGCGCACCAAGAAGGTGTCCAGCAAAATTCCCACCCCGATCACGAAACCGCCCTGGACCACGGTGCTGATGCTGGAAAACAACAGGCCGCACATCGAGGCGGCAAAGATCAGACCCGCCGCCGTGATCACGCCGCCCGTCGAACCCAGGGTCCGGATGATGCCGTACCGCATGCTGTGCGGCGACTCCTCCCGCATCCGCGAGACGAGCAGCATGTTGTAGTCGGCTCCCACCGCGACCAGCACCACGAACGCCAGCGGGGGCACACTCCAATGTAATTGCTGCCCCAGCAGGTACTGGATTACCAGCACCCCGATTCCCACCGCGGACAAATACGAAATGACCACGGAGGCAACGAGATACAGCGGGGCAACGATCGCACGCAGCAGCGCGACCAGGGTCACCAGCACGACCAAGAGGGTTACGGCGATGATGAACCGGATGTCGTGCTGGTAGTAGTCGCGCGTGTCCTTGAGGGCCACGGTGTACCCGGCCATCGACACCGTCGCGTCCGCCAGTGCGGTATTCGGCTGGGCACCCCGCGCGGCCGCTTCGATCGCGTTGACCTGATCCATGGCGTCGGTGCTGAACGGATTGAGTTTCGTCTGAACCAGGTACCGCACCGAGTGACCGTCCGGCGAGATGAATGCCTTGGCGGCCTTCTGGAACTCCGCCAGGTGCAGGAGCTGGGGCGGGATGTTGAATCCGGCCATCGAGGTTTGCGCCGCGTCGCGTTTCAGCGACAGCAGAAACGCCGCCGACTCGTTGAGGCCGCTGCCGAGCTGCTTGACCTGGTCGACGACCTGAGCCACCGCGTCGGCGATTTGGCGGCTGCCACCGGCGAACCGGTTTGCGCCGTCTTGCAAGGTGTTCAGGTTCGATTGCAGGCCACCGGGTTTGTCCATGCCCAGCGAATGCAGCACGTTGGTGAGCTTTGCCAACGCGGCGCGCAGGCGGTCTGACGACGCTTTCAGCGCGTGCTTGTCCGGGTATTCCTGCAGTTGGTGAGCCAAGTCATTGATCGCGTCGAGGTCTGCTTGGTCGCGCGAGCCGACGAGTTGCTCGAATGTCCCGCGGGTGGCGCTGCACGACGGGTCGACGTCGCATCGGGGGTTCCCCTGCAGCGCCCCCAGCACCGGGCCGATCCAGGCGAACATGTTCTTGGCCGCCGAGAAATTCCAGCCCATGGCGTTGCTGAGCGCGTTGACGTGGTCCACGAGCTGGGCCGCGAGATCGACCTCTTTCACCAGCGCATCGCCGGTGTACTGGTTCTTCGTCGACGAGAACGCGGTCTCGAGCTCCTGGACGCCGGCGGCGAGCTGAATCACCTGGCCCCGCATGTCGCCGAGGTTGTCGGCCAACGTGCCGGCCCCGTCTACCAGGCGATTCAGGTCGTTGGTGTGGTCTTTGATCAGGGTGGACCCGCCGGCCAGCAGCGTGCCGATAGCGCCCGCCTGGTAGGTGGCTCGGAATTGTTCCGGCACGTTGCCGGTGGGGCGCGTAATGCCGCTGACCGCAGCCACATTCGGCAGTTGACTGACCCGGTCCGCCATTTGCTCCAAGTCCGCGAGTGCCTTGGGCGTGCGCAGGTCGCGCGGGGACTGGACCAGGATGTACTGCGGGATGGACTGGTTGACCGGGAAGTGCCGCTCCAGCGCGGTGTATCCGATGGAGCTCGGCGCGGAAGGCCGCAGCGCCTTGCGGTCGTCGTAGTTGTAACGCACCAGGCCGGCGCAGCTGGCCAGGACGATCAACACGAGCACGCTGGCGACCAGGTTGACCCTCGGGCGTCGCACGATGCGGATGCCGGAACGCCGCCAGAATCGGGCGGTCAGCTCGCGCCGCGGCTTGACCAAGCCGCGCCGCCCCGCAAGCACCAGAATCGCCGGCAGCAACGTCAACGCGGCGAGGAACGCCACACCGATCCCGATCGCCGACGACGCCCCGACCGTTTTGAACACACCCATTCGGGCGAAGCTGATCAGCAGGAACGTGACCCCGACGGTGGCGGCGGATGCGGCGATCACCTTTCCGATCGAGAACATCGCGCGCCTGACCGCCTGGTCGGAAGTCGCACCCGACCGCAGGTAGTCGTGATAGCGGCTGATGAGAAAGACCGCGTAATCCGTTCCGGCTCCGGCCATGATGGCGCTCAAGAACACGACGGCCTGGTTCGAGACGCCCGACCCGGTCAGTTGGGAGTAGCCCGCTACCACCGCCTGCGCGATCACCAGGGATATCCCGATGGTCAGCAACGGCAGCAGCATGGTGACCGCGCTGCGGTAGATCACCAGCAGGACGATGAGCACCATGACCGCGATCGCCAGCTCGATCGGGAGGCGATCCCGAGCGCCCGCGGCCGTGAGGTCAGCGACGGTCGCCGCCGGGCCGGTGAGGTTCGCCGTCAGCGCTGTGCCGGCGAGAGCCTGCTTGACGATGTCGCCGATCCGGTTGAAGGCGGCGTACGAGCGGGGGGTGCCCAACTCGCCCGCAACGCCGACCGGCAGCACCCACGCCTTGTGATCCTTGCTGGTGACGACGGAGCGCAACGCCGGCGTGCTGGCGAAGTCCTGCAGCATCAACACATCTCGCGTGTCGCAGCGCAGCGCGTCCACGAGTTTGCCGTAGGTGGCTTCGTCGGCCGGGCCGAGCCCCTTGTCGTCGGTCAACACGACCAACAACAGGTTCTCCGACCCCGATTCGTGAAACGCTTCGGTCATCTTGCGGGCGGTGACGCTCGACGGCGCGTCGCTGGGCAGGATCGCCAGCGGATGCTTCTCGGCCATCTCACCCAGTGACGGGAAGCTCAGAGGTAGCGCGACCGCAATCGCGATCCAGATCCCCACTACCGCCCAGGGCCAGCGCACCACGAAATCGGCTAGCCGCCGCATATCGCCCTCATCCCCGTTCGGCGCCGTCGGGTGTGCCCGCCGGGGACTCTCGGCCGCGTTCGCCCGAGCCCGGTCACACCATGCACATTCGCCTCACGAGCCATCGAAGTGCTCCACGCTACGCGACGCGTCCCCAGCTCCCGCTGCCGGCGACCCGCACGCAGACCGACTTCATAGCTTCCATGTAGCGGACCACCGATTTGCGGGCGACCGGGTTGTCCGGATGCATGATCGCCATGAACGTGCCTTCCCCATACCGGAATATGTAAATAGTCAGTTGGTAGGAATAGCGGCCGTCGGGATAAATTCCGATGTTGTTCGCGAGTCCCAGGTCGGCCGCGGCGAGAATGGCATTGAGCGGAGCGGCGCCGCCATGAAAGAAATTCGACACCGGAAAGTTCGGTTGCGGCCAGCGCAACCACGGCGCTAGTTCCATCACGCGGTAATAGGGAACCTTCGCCATGTCCAGATTCGAATCGAAGGACGCCTGCGCCGCCCACGCGGCTTCGCCGAACGAGGCGGCGGCTATGGGCACGGTGATGGGGATCAGACCCGTGAACCAGCCCTGCGTCATGAAATTGTCCGTGGCTTTGCGGGAATCCCTGGGAGTGAGCCCGTGGTAGGTGAGGGCACCCGTGAATTCGTGCTCCACCAAGGCAAGGCAGGCGAACAGGCCACCGACGAAGCGCGCACCGACCGCCGCGCAGGCCGATTCGAACCGTTCCGTCTGCGCCGCGTCCATCAGCAGTTGGGAGGTCATGTCGCTGCTATGAGACTCCCGCGGGTCACCGAGCGGGAGCGGGAACTCGGGAAAGCCGCCATCGTTGTTCTCGGCGAAGTCAATCCACGCGCGCACCTCCGGGGAATCCACGGTCAGCGCTGACGTGAATTCGCGTTCGCGGGTGCAGAAGTCATCGAAGCTGCCGGCATCGGGAAGAGCGAGGGCCTCACCGCCGCCGCTCAACGCCGTGTACATGCCGTTGGCCTCCATCATCGTGGTGCCGATCAAGGTGGCGTCACCGTGGACGTGATCCATGGCGGCGAAGAAGGTGAAGTGACTTTCGCTTTGAATGATCCCGAAGGTAAAGCAGCCCCACTTCAGCGGATTCGGAATGGCCACGACGTGAGCGTGTATTTCGTCGGCCGTCATCTCGCCCTGCTCGATCGGAGCGAACTCGATATCGGCGGGATCGCTGAAGGTGTGCCTGACGAACTCTCCGTCGCCGGTGTGCTCGAACCAGCTGCGGAATGTGTCGTGCCGACGCAGATACGCGTTGACGGCGTGGTTCATGGCGGCAACGTCGCACTTCCCGGGCACTTCACAGGTGGCGATGATCTGCCGGGAGAAATTCAGCCCCGCGGCGGTCCGTTCACAGTAATTGCGGAGATGTTGGCTCTGCATGTAGCTGACCGGCACCGAGCTGACCGGCGCCTGTCGGACCTTTTCGGCCGCCGCGGCCGTCGGATGCCAGGAAATGACCGATCCCGGGGTGAGCTTCCAGTCGCCGAGTGCGCCGATCGTAATCTTCCCGATGCGCAAAACTTCGTCCTCCTCGGTTCAAACGACCACGGCCACCCTGGCGGCGAGACCAAGATAAACCCTCGGGGTGATCGCCGTCGCAGGCGTGCGCGGCCACCGCCTACACTCGCTCACGGATCCGGCGGGCCGTTGTAGCGATCGAACGGCCGGACGGGACGCAGGGCGGCGGCCGCACCGGCCGTCGTTGCGCGGTGCGGGCGCTGCGGTGGCAGTGCCGGCCTCAGGAAACGATTCTCCGGGCGCAACCGGCCTCCCGTGGGGATCGATCGTGACCGGCCAAGAGAGGACAAGCGCATGGCATCCGTCGAAGGTCCGGGAGAGCCGGCATCGGGTTTTGCGATCATCGGTTACGCGGCTCGATTCCCGGGAGCCGCCGACGCCGATGAGTTCTGGGATGTGTTGCGGCACGGGCGCGACGCGATATCCGAAGTGCCGCAGGACCGCTGGGACGTCGACGAATTCTTCGACCCGGAACCGGGCGCGCCCGGCAAGGTCGTCACCCGTCGTGCCGGTTTCGTCGACGACGTCACGGGATTCGACGCGCCGTTCTTCGGCATGTCGACCCGCGAGGTCAGGTTGATGGACCCGCAGCACCGCATCTTGCTGGAAACGGCATGGCGCGCGGTGGAGCATTCAGGCACTGCGCCAACCGATTTGGCGGACAGCAATACCGGTGTCTTCGTCGGTTTGGCCACGCACGACTACCTGGGAATGGCATCCGACGCGCTGACCTACCCCGAAATCGAGGCCTACCTGGCCATCGGGACATCGAACGCCGCGGCGGCCGGCCGGATCAGCTATCGGCTGGGGCTGCAGGGTCCGGCCGTCGCCGTCGACACGGCGTGCAGCTCGTCACTGGTGGCCATCCATCAGGCCTGCCAGGCGCTGCGCCTGGGGGAATGCGACCTGGCGCTGGCCGGCGGTGCGAACGTCCTGCTCACCCCGGCGACCATGATCACGTTCTCCAGCGCGCACATGCTCGCCCCCGACGGGCGATGCAAGACATTCGACGCTGCCGCGGACGGCTACGTGCGCGGCGAGGGCTGCGGTGTCATCGTGATCAAGCGCCTCGAGGACGCGATCCGCGACGGCGACCGGATCCGCGCCGTGATCCGCGGCAGCGCGATCAACCAGGACGGCGCTTCGGGCGGCTTGACCGTGCCCAACGGCGTTGCCCAGCAAAGGGTTATCGCCGATGCGCTCAAGCGGGCCGACCTCGAACCCCGTGACGTCGGCTACCTGGAAGCGCACGGCACCGGGACCTCGCTGGGTGACCCCATCGAAGCTCAGGCCGCGGGTGCGGTGCTCGGCGCCGGTCGCGACCCCGGCCGGCCGCTGCTGATGGGCTCGGTGAAGACGAACATCGGTCACCTGGAAGCGGCCGCGGGCATCGCCGGGGTCATCAAGGTCATCCTGTCGCTCGAGAACGAGCTGCTGCCGCAACACCTTCACTTCCAGAACCCCTCGCCCCACATCCCGTGGGACCGGCTTGCGGTGCAGGTTGTCGAGCAGGCCACGGCCTGGGAACGCAACGGAGAGCCGCGGATCGCCGGAGTCAGCTCGTTTGGATTCGCCGGCACCAACGCTCACGTCATCCTCTCCGAAGCGCCCGAGCAAACGGAACGGGTTTCCCCTGCACCGCTTCCGGTCGAGCATTCCGGCAACCGCCGGTTCAGCATCCTCCCGCTTTCGGCGCGCACGCCCGCCGCGCTGGCACAGCTCGCGGCCGACTACCGCAGCTGGCTGGGCGCGCACCCGGAAGCCACCCTCGCCGACGTGTGTTTCACCGCCGGGGCGGGCCGGGCTCACCTGGAGCAGCGGGCCGCGCTGGTGGTCAACTCGCGAGAATCTGCAATGGAGCTACTCGGCGCCCTCGCGGAAGACCGCCCAGCGCCGGGGTTGTTCCGCGGAGAATCCCATGAGCCACCGAAGACGGCGTGGCTGTTCACCGGTCAGGGCAGCCAATATCCCGGCATGGCCCGCGAGTTGTTCGACACCGAGCCGGTGTTCGCCGAGACGCTGAACCGTTGCGCCGCCGCGGTCGCAGACGTTCTCGAAAGGCCGTTGCTGGACGTCGTTTTCGACGCGGACGGCCCGGACGCCGAAGGGGCGCTGCAGCAAACCTCCTACGCGCAACCCGCGCTGTTCGCGGTGGAGATGGGCCTGGCCCGGCTATGGCAGTCGTGGGGATTTGAGCCCGACGTGGTGTTGGGCCACAGCGTTGGCCAGTATTCGGCGGCCTGCGTGGCGGGCGTGTTCAGTCTCGAAGACGGCGCCTTGCTGATGGCCGAACGGGGTCGCCTGTTCGGCAGCCTGCCTTCCGGTGGCCGGATGGTCGCGGTGTTCACCGCCGCCGAGCGGGTCGAGCGGCTCACCGACGACTACCCGAGCCTGTCGGTGGCCGCCTACAACGGCGCCAACACGGTACTGTCGGGGCCCGCAACGGACTTGGAGCGGGCGGTGGCCGCGGTGTCGGCCGACGGTGTCCGGTGCGACTGGCTGGACACCAGCCACGCCTTCCACTCGGCGCTGCTGGACCCGATTCTCGACGAATTCGAATCGTATGCGGGGCGGTTCGAGTTCACAGCGCCGCAACGAATACTGATCGACAACCGCACCGGCGCCGCGCTCGGCCGCAGCGTGAAGCTCGACGGCGCTTACTGGCGCCGGCACGCGCGCCAGCCGGTCGAATTCGCCAAGAGCGTGCGCACCCTTGCGGAGCTGAGCTGCAAGGTGTTGCTCGAGATCGGCCCGCGACCGGTGCTTACCGCCTCGGCGCTGAGCGCGTGGCCCGACCCGGCGACCGCACCGCGGGCGATCGCGTCGCTGCGCCGCAACGCCGCCGACCACCGCCAGATCACCGAAGCGCTCGCCGATGCGTATGTCGCGGGCCACCTGCCCGACTTCGCCGCCTTCGGGCAGGCCCACGCGCGCAAGCTCGACTTGCCCACCTATCCCTTCGAGCGCCGTCAGTACTGGTTCCAGGATCGCGAGCGCACCGACCAACGGCGCGACGTCGGTGGACCGCGCACCGAGGCGGTCCGCCTTCTCGAGGACGGCCGGATCGAGGAACTCGCGACCATGCTCGACGGTGGCAGCGACGATCATCAGACCTTGCAGGTGCTCACCAAGCTTGCCGCGCAACACAATCAACAGCGCAGCACCAGGTCCATCGAGAATGACCGCTACGAGATCCGCTGGGACACATCGACCGCCGAGCTTTCCCCGGCGGACGTGGGCGGGGAAGCGCGCTGGATCGTCGTCGCCGACGAAACCGACCCGATTCAGCCGCTGATCGACGCGCTGACCGCTCGCAACCACCGATTCGAGGTCACCGGCCTGCCGGTGTCCGACGCGGACGAGGAACGGCTGGCGGGCGTGCTGCGCACCGCCGCGCAGGATTCGACGCTACGCATCGTGCATGCCGCGGGCCTGGATGCCGGGACCACGCCATCGATGCGCTCGCTGCTGCGCATGCAACACCGGATCCTCGGCGGAACGCGGCGGCTGTTTCGGGCCGCGGCCGCCGCCGAGCTGCGCAGCCCCATCTGGGTGGTCACGCGCGGCGCGCAGCGCGTCACCGATACGGATTCCGTTGCGCCGCAGCAGAGCAGCTTATGGGGATTCAGTCGGGCCGCATCGCTGGAGCTGCCGCAGGTTTGGGGTGGGCTCGCGGACTTGTCAGCGGGGACCGCCGGCGAATGGTCTCGGCTCATCGACCGGATCGGCACAGACGACCCGGCGGTCAAAGAAGACCAGCTCGCGTTGCGTGATCAGGCGGTCTACGTTCCCCGGTTGGTCCGGCGCACCGAGAGCCCGAGCGGCGCGTCGCTGCAACTGCGCAATGAGGCAACGTATCTGGTGACCGGGGGGCTGGGCGCGGTCGGGCTGGAGATCGCCGGGCACCTGGCCGCGAACGGCGCCGGGCATCTGGTTCTGACCGGCCGCCGGGCGCCGACCGATGCCGTCCGGCAGCGCATCGACGCGCTCGGTGAGGCGCACGGCTGCGAAATCCGGGTCGTGGCCGCCGATGTCGCCGATGCGCACGACGTCGCACGCCTGCTGGCAGGCGTGCAGGCCGAGCTGCCGCCGTTGGCCGGCATCGTCCACGCCGCGGGGGAGATCGGCACCACCCCCCTGAGCGCCCTGCAGGATGATGAGATCGATCGCGTCTTTGCCGGGAAAGTTTGGGGCGCATGGCATTTGAGCGAGGCGGCGGCCGACCTGAAGCTCGACTTCTTCCTCAGCACGTCCTCGATCGCCTCGGTATGGGGTGGATTCGGCCAGAGCGCTTACGGCGCGGCGAACGCCTTCCTCGACGGGCTGGCGTGGCGCCTGCGTGAGCAAGGCATCCTCGGCGTCAGCGTCAATTTCGGGCCGTGGTCGGCCGGCATGGCCGACGCGGAATCCCGTGCGCGCCTGGACCAGCGTGGAATCCGCACGCTGGCACCGGCCGATGCGCTTGCGGGCCTCTCCGATGTGGCGGCGGCCGCTTCGGCGCGGGGCCCCGCCCACGGGGTGGTGGCCCGGGTCGACTGGGCCCGCTTCTTGCCGCTCTACCAGCAAGCGGGTAGGCGGGCGTTCCTGGCGGAGCTGGAGCGCGAGGTCCCCGATGCGGTACCAGCGGTGACACCGGCCGGAAAGACCCCGTTGGTCGAGCAGCTCACGGGGGCGCCGGTGCAGCAGCGCAAGAAAATTCTGACCGACTATCTGCGTGATGCCGTTGCGGAGGTGACCCGCGTCGATCCCATCGAAATCCGTGAGGATGCGGGCTTTTTCGATCTCGGTATGGATTCGTTGATGGCGGTCGAATTGCGTCGGCGCATCGAGCAAGGGGTGGGTAAGCAGGTCCCGGCCACCCTGGCGATGGATCACCCACGGCTATCCGACGTGGCCGACTACCTGCTCGGCGACGTACTCGAGCTCAGCGATCAGGCGTCGTCGAGAACACGAACCCAGCCGGCGGCAGCGGCGCCGACGCGCACGGACGAACCGATCGCGATCGTCGCGGTGTCGTGCCGCTTCCCCGGCGCGCCCGACCCGGAAGCGTTCTGGCAGCTGCTGTCCGGGGGTGTGGATGCGATCCGGGAGGTCCCGGAGGACCGATTCGACATCGACGAGTTCTACGACCCGGATCCGGACGCCGCGGGCAAGACCTACACGCGCTTCGGCGGGTTCCTCGACGAGATCGACGGGTTCGACCCCGAATTCTTCGGCATCTCACCCCGCGAGGCGGTCTGGATCGAGCCGCAACAACGGCTGATCCTGGAAACGGTATGGGAGAGCCTGGAACGCGCCGGATACTCGCCGGCCGCCTTGCGCGGCAGCCGGACCGGAGTTTTCACCGGCGTGGCGGCCAACGAGTACGCCCATCTGCTGTCCTCGGAGTCGATCGACAAGATCGAACCGCATTTCATCACCGGCAATGCGCTCAACGCCATCTCCGGCCGGGTCGCCTTCGCGCTGGGACTCGAAGGGCCGGCGGTGGCGATCGACACCGCATGCAGTTCGGCGCTGGTGGCCGTGCACCAGGCTTGCCAGGCGTTGCGCTTCGGTGACTGCGACATGGCGCTGGCCGGCGGCGTGAATGTCTTGTTGAGTCCGGTGACGGTCATCGCGGCCTCGCGCGCGCGGATGCTTTCCCCGGTGGGACGATGCAAGACGTTCGACGCCTCGGCCGACGGTTACGTGCGCAGCGAGGGCTGCGGCGTCCTCGTACTGAAGAGGTTGAGCGACGCCGAGCGCGACGGCGACCGGATCTGCGCGGTCATCGCCAGCACCGCGGTCAACCAGGATGGGGCGTCCAGCGGTTTGACCGTGCCCAATGGTGGTGCGCAGCAACGACTTATCGGAACGGCGCTGGCTCGCGCGGGCCTGGCCGGCGGGGACGTCGATTACCTCGAGGCGCACGGGACGGGCACCCCGCTGGGTGATCCGATCGAGGTACAGGCGGCCGCCGCCGCCTACGGCGCCTCGCGCGACGCCGACCGGCCGCTGCTGATGGGATCGGTGAAGACCAACATCGGTCATACCGAATCGGCCTCGGGCGCGGCGGGTCTGATCAAAGTCGTGCTGTCGCTGCAGCACGGGGTCCTGCCGCCGAGCCTGCACTTCGAGCAGCCCTCGCCGCACATTCCGTGGGATTCACTGCCGGTGCGGGTCGTCGACCACGCGATGCCCTGGCAGCCCGACGGCAGACCGCGGCGCGCGGGCGTGAGCTCGTTCGGGTTCACCGGAACCAACGCGCACGTCGTGGTGGAGGAGGCGCCGGCGCGCGCCGTATCCGCCGACGACGCCGCGACGCGGCCGGCGGCGCAAGCTCACGCCGGCCAGGTCGCGGTGCTGGCGCTGTCCGCGCGGTCACCCGAAGCGCTGGTGGCTTTGGCGCAGCGTTACGAGGCCTGGCTGGCCGCCCACCCGGATGCGGACCTCGCCGACGTGTGCCTCACCGCCGGGACGGGCCGTTCGCACTTCGAACACCGCGCCGCGCTCGTCGTGGACTCGGTCCAGGGTGCGCGCGAGGCCCTCGCCGAGTTGGCCGAGAATCGCCTGCGGCCCGGTGTCGTCCGTGGCGAGCACACGCACCGCCCGATGACGGCATGGTTGTTCACCGGGCAGGGCAGCCAGTACCCGGGAATGGCGCGTGAGTTGTTCGACACCGAACCGGTTTTCGCCGAAACCGTGACGCGGTGCGCGGACGCGGTCAGCGACATCGTGCCGCACCCCTTGCTCGAGGTGCTGTTCGCCACCGATCGCGAAACCGGTGGGAAAGCCGGAGAAAGGCTGCGGCACACGTCGTTTGCGCAGCCGGCGCTGTTCGCCGTCGAGATGGGCCTGGCCCGGCTGTGGCAGTCGTGGGGGATCGAACCCGATGTGGTGCTCGGGCACAGCGTCGGCCAATACGCGGCGGCGTGCGTGGCCGGGGTGTTCAGTCTCGAGGACGGCGCCCGGCTGATGGCCGAGCGCGGCCGGATGTTCGGCAGCCTGCCCGACGGCGGGCGGATGGTGGCGGTGTTCGCCGACGCCAAACACGTCGAGGAGATCGCCGGCGGATTCCCGCGAGTGTCGGTCGGCGCGTACAACGGACCGAACACGGTGCTGTCGGGGCCGGGGGAGGATCTCGAACAGATCGTCGCCAGGTTCGGTGACGAGGCGATCCGGTGCACCTGGCTGCAGACCAGCCACGCCTTCCACTCCGAGCTGTTGGATCCGGTGCTCGACGAATTCGAGTCCTACGCAGCGCAATTGCAGTTCGCCGCCCCGACGATGCCGCTGATCTGCAACCGCACCGGCGCCGTGCTCACGGGCCAGACCCCGCTCGACGCGGCCTACTGGCGGCGCCATTCCCGGCAGCCGGTGCAGTTCGCCGAAAGCGTGCGCACCGCGGCGGCGCTGGGTTGCTCGGTGTTGATGGAGATGGGCCCGCAACCGGTGCTGACCGGTGCTGCGGTGCAGGTCTGGCCGGAGCACCTGACCGCACCGCGGGCGATCGTCTCGCTGCGCAAGGGCGTCGGCGATCGGCGCCAGATGGCCGACGCGCTGGCCGCGGCCTACGTCGGTGGCCATCGTCCGGATTTTGCTGCGCTGCATGGTCAACCAGGCCGCAGCATCGAACTGCCCACCTATCCGTTCCAACGCCGGCGGTTTTGGCCCAAGACATCCGGGATCGAAGTGGCCGGCGGTGCGGGCCCGTCTTCGGGCATCCTCGGCAGCGCGAAAGACCTCGCCTCGGGTGACTGCGTCTACACCAGCAGGTTGTCGGTCAAATCCCAGCCGTGGCTATCCGATCACGTCATCTACGGCACCGTCGTCGTGCCGGGGGCGACGTACGCGGCGATGGCGTTGGCCGCGGTGGGCACACCGGCGCGGGCAAAGGACGTCTTCTTCTACGAACCGATCATCTTGCCGAAGAAGAGTTCTCGCGAGGTACAGCTGACCTTGCACCCGCTGCAGGACGGCCGCGAGTCCACCTTCCAGGTGCACAGCCGCCCCTACGGGGAACGCGGCGCCGAGTGGTCGTTGAACGCTGAAGGCACCGTGGTCGCGGGTGTGGACGACGTCACCGACGAGCCGGTGTCCGACGGTGACGCGCTCGACGAAGAGCTCGAGCGGCTGAACCGCATGCGTCCCCAGGAGTTGTTCGAGACCTTCGCCGACCTGGAGCTGGCCTGGGGGCCGACCTGGTCCGGTTCCCTGAAGTCGCTGTGGCTCGGTGACGGCGAGGCCGTCGGCGACATCCTCGTCGGTGCGGAACTCGCGGAACAGCTCGGCAGCGAGCCGATGCACCCGGTGCTGATGGACCTGTGCACCGGGGTTGCCTTCCCTGCCTTCCCGGCGCTGCTGGCCGCCGAACAGGGCGTCAACGATCTGTTCCTGCCGCTGCGGTACGGGCAGGTGATGTTGCGGGAGAAGATGCCCCGGCGGTTCTACTGCCGTGCGCGGTGGCACAGCAGCGAACTCAACAGCGAAACCCAGGTCTTCGACCTCGATTTCGTCGATCGGGACGGCCGTCAGTTGGGCGGGATCCGTGAGTTCACGGTCAAACGCGCACCGCGCGAGGCGCTGCTGCGCGGGCTCGGCGGCGATGCCACCCGGCTGCTGTACACCCTTGGCTGGCACGAGGTTCCGGCGCCCTCGGGCGAGGAAGCCGGAGAGACCAGCGGTACCTGGCTGATCGCCGGATTCGACGAACTGGCCGCCAAGGTGCCGGCCTGCGTGCCGTTCGATCGCCGCACTGATCCGGAGTCCTTGGGGCGGGTGCTGACTCAGGCCGCCGAGCGGGGGCTCCCGTTCTCCGGCGTGGTGTGGCGCAGCAAGGCGCCGAACGGGAACGAGTCCAGCGCGGACGCCGCGGCGCGCCTCGAGAGCGAGATCGCCAATCTGCTCGACGCCGTGCACGCGGTGCAGGGCGGTGACGTGAAACTGCCTGGGGGACTGTGGATCGTCACCGAGCGGGCCGTGGCATGCGAATCCGGCGAGCCGGTCGATCCGGTGCAGGCCGCGCTGTGGGGCCTCGGGCGCACCACGATCAACGAGGAACCGGCGCTGCGCGCCAAGTTGGTCGACTGCGACGGATCACCGGAGGCCGTGCACGCGGTAGCCAACTTGTTGGCCACCGCGATCGACGAACCGGAACTCGCCGTGCGACAAGGGAAGCTGCTGGCATCCCGGTTGCTGCCATGGGCACGCAGCGGTCATCTCACGGTGCCGCGGGCGGGCGACTACGCCCTGGCGCCCACCGAACGCGGCGCGATCGACAACCTGCGGCTCACCGAAGTGGACGTGACACCCCCGGCCGAGGGCTATGTGCAGGTCCGGGTGGAAGCCTCGGGCCTCAACTTCCGTGATGTGCTCAACGTCCTCGGCCTCTACCCGGGCGACCCGGGCCCGATCGGCGGTGACTTCGCCGGCGTCGTCACCCAATTGGGCGCGGGCGTCACCGGACTCGAGGTCGGCCAGCGCGTCTACGGCTTCATGCAGGGGGCGTTCTCCAGCCGGTTCAACGTGCCGGCCCAGCTGCTCGCACCAATCCCAGCCGGAGTGAGTGCGGTCGAGGCGGCCACCATTCCCGCCGCGGCGCTGACGGTTCGGCTCGCATTCGACTGGGCGCGCCTGCAGCCCGGCGACCGCGTGCTCATCCACGCCGCCAGCGGTGGTGTGGGCCTCGCGGCGATCCAGATGGCACAGCAGTGCGGTGCCACCGTCTTCGCCACCGCGAGCACCTTCAAGCGGGCGACGCTGCGCGAGTTGGGTGTGCAGTACGTCTACGATTCGCGCACAACCGATTTCGCCGACCAGATCCTCGCCGACACCGACGGCGCCGGCGTCGACGTGGTACTCAACAGCCTGACCAGTGAGGGGTACCTCGAAGCGACCGTGCGGGCGACGGCCCAGAACGGCCGCTTCGCCGAGATCGCCAAGCGCGACATCTGGACACCCGAGCAGATGGCGCAGGCCCGTCCCGACATCGCCTACGAGATCGTCGCACTGGACACGGTGACCTTGTCCGAGCCCGAACGCATTCGGAGCTTGCTGACCGAGGTGTCGCAGGGCTTGGCCAACGGCGAATGGACACCGCTGCCGGCCGAAATCTACCCCCTGACCGAGGCGCGGGCCGCGTTCCGCCGCATGCAGCAGGCGCGGCACATCGGAAAGATCGTGGTGCAGATACCGAATCCGCTGCAGCCGCGGCCCGATCGGAGCTACCTGATCACCGGGGGGCTCGGTGCCATCGGTCTGCACACGGCGTCGTATCTGGCCCAAGTCGGCGCCGGTGACCTCGTGCTGACCAGCCGGCGGGCGCCGGACGCGGACGCGCAACGGTCGATCGAGGAGATCGCCGAGCGCTACAAGTGCCGCATCCACGTCTTCGCCGCCGATGTCGGCGACGAGTCCGAGGTCGCCGAGCTGCTGGGGCGCATCCGCGCGGAGCTGCCACCGCTGGCCGGTGTGGTGCATCTGGCAGGCGTGCTCGACGATGCGCTGCTGTCCCAGCAGAACCTGGAACGGTTCCGGACAACGTTGGCGCCCAAGGCGTTCGGCGCATGCCACCTGGACAGGCTGACCCGCGATGACCAGCTGGACTTCTTCATCGTGTCCTCGTCGGTGTCGAGCTTGTTCGGTTCGCCCGGTCAGTCCAACTACGCCACCGCCAATGCGCTGCTCGACGGGCTGGTCGCACAGCGAAGGGCGCGGGGCCTACCGGCCACCGGCGTCAACTTCGGTCCCTGGGCCCAAGGTGGCATGGCCTCCTCGGAGGCCGCGACCGCCAACATCAGTGCGCAGGGCCTGATTCCGCTGGAACCATCGGCGGCCCTGGGTGCGCTCGCCGAGGTCGTCGCGAACGGAACCGGCCAGGCCACCGTCCTCAAGGCCAACTGGCAGCGCGCCGCGAAGGTGCTGGGCAGTTCGCGTCCACCGATCCTCGACCTGGTTTTGCCCAGTGCCGTCGGGGAGGTGACCGGCGACAGCGAGTTGCTCAAGCAGCTCATGGAGATTCCGGTGCCGCAGCGCGCCGGCTTCGTGACGGAGTTCCTGCAGCGCGAGGTGCAGAACTTCCTGCGGCTCGCGTCGCCGCCGGCGGCGAGTAGCCGGTTCCTGGACCTGGGCACGGATTCGTTGATGGCGATCGAGCTCCGCAACCGGCTGCACAGTCAGTTCGGCGGCAAGTTCACCATCAACGCGACGGCGGTCTTCGACTATCCGACCATCGGGGGGCTCGCCGAATACCTCGTGGGTCAGCTGCCCGACGCGGACTCGGAGCCGGGCCCGCCAGCGGGCGAAGCGGAATCGGTTGCCGCGCCGGAGCGGCGATGAGCTCAGGCGCTGACGTCGAATCCGGTGATGACCTTGGTCGGACGCAGCCGCACCACTAGTTCGCCGGGAACGGCGTTGCGCCGGCCGAATTCGTCGGCGCGGTCGGCGCCCATGTAGCGGCCACCGGTGCGGGTCGCGATGTCGAGCACGTCGGCAGGATCCTCGCTGACCGCGGCGACGCCCTGCACCTGGACGAACGAATACGGCGGATGAGGATCGTCGACGCAGATCACCACTCGCGGATCACGGGCCAGCGCACGGCCTTTCGACGTGTCGCGACCGGTGTTGAACGCCAGCTGCCCGTCGTCGACGACGAACCACACCGGAGCGACCAAGGGTCTCCCGTCGGCGGCGACATACCCCAGCATCCCGGTACGGGTGCCGGCCGACAGGAACTCGACGACCTTTTCGCTCAGCTCGGCCATGCGCTAGAGGCGAACCAGGTCGTAGTCGCCGAGGTGGTCGATCAGGTTGTGCAGGTGCTCACCCGAGGTGCCCAGCGTGTGCTCGATCGCGGTGAGCCGGGCGGCGTAGTGGCTGACCGGGTATTCGGCGGTCACCCCGATGCCCCCGTGCATCTGGACCGACTCCTGCGCGATGTGCCGGCCCGAACGGCCGATCTGCAGCTTGGCGCGCGAGGCGATCACCGGGTCGATGGTGCCGTCGGCGATCGACATGGCCGCGTACAGGGTCATGCTGCGGGCCAATTCCAGCGAGACGTACATGTCGGCCGCGCGCTGCGTGAGCGCCTGGAATTTGTTGAGCGTGACGCCGAATTGCTTGCGGGTCTTGAGGTAATCGGTCGTCAGGCGTAGCGATTCCTCCATCGCGCCCAGCGCTTCGGCGCACAGGGCCGACTGGATGCGCACGATCGCGTCGCCGATGGCGCCCGATGCGTCCGCCGCCTCGCCGAGGGGCTCGGCGGCCGTGGAGTCCAGGTCGATCTGGGCGCCGCGCTGTCCGTCGAAGGTTCGGAACGGGTGCCTGGTCACCGACGCCGCATCGACGAGGAACAGCCCGGTGCCGCCGCTCGGCAGGGCGGCGCTGACGACCAAGGTGTCGGCGGAGTCCCCGGCCAGCACCGGGTTCTTGCGACCGCTCACGGTCCACGAATCACCTTGCTGCGCAGCCTTGGTGCTCACCTCGGCGGACGGATCGCGCTGCCCCGGCTCGAGGTGGGCGAACGCCAGCAGCCGCTGCCCGCCCGCGACCTCGTCGAGCAGTTCCTTCTGCGCATCGGTGCCCAGCTCGGCGATCAGCGCACCGGGCCCCAGCGCGGCGTGCAGCACCGGTTCGGGGGCGAGCCGGCGCCCGACCTCGTTGAGCACCACCATGATCTCGATCTGGCCGGACTCGTCCGGATCGAAGCCGAGGCCGAGGATCCCGGTGTCGGCGAGCTGACTCCAGACCTCGCGGCTCCAGCCGAGATCGGAACCGATGATCTTGTTGCGGCTTTCCGGGTCGTAGGTGCGCGACAGCAGGTCGCGGGTGGTGTCGCGGAGCAGGGCCTGCTCGTCGCTCAGCTGAAAGTCCATGACTGCCTCACAATCCCAGAATCGTCGACGCGATGATGTTGCGCTGCACCTCGCTGCTGCCGCCGTAGATCGACGTCTTGCGGTAGTTGAGGTAGTGCGGCGCACTGTGTTGGGCCCAGTCGGGCGAGGCGATGTCTTCGCCGTTGGCCGGCAGCGCATCCGGCCCGGCCACCTCGACGAGCAGTTCGGTGGCCGCCTGCTGCAACTGGCTGCCGCGCAGCTTGAGCACCGACGACGCCGGGTTGGGCTGCCCGTCCGCGGAGTCGGTGACGACTCGCGACTGGGTGAGTTCCAGTGCCAGCAGCTCGTTTTCGGCCTCGGCCAGCCGCGCCGCGAACAGCGGGTCGTTGAGCACCCCGGTGGCCTTGGCGTGTTTCTTCACCTCGGCGAGGCGCACCTTGGTCCGCCCCACCCCGGCGATGCCGGTGCGCTCGTTGCCCAGCAGGAACTTCGCGTACGTCCAGCCCTGATTCTCTTCTCCGACAAGCTGATTCGCGGGAACCCGGACGTCCTCGAAGAAGACCTCGTTGATCTCGTGGCCGCCGTCGATCGTCTTGATGGGCCGCAGGGTGATGCCCGGCGTCTTCATGTCGAAGAGCAGGAAGGAGATGCCGGCCTGCCGCTTGGGTGCCTGCGGGTCGGTGCGGACCAGGCAGAAGATCCAGTCCGCGTACTGGCCGAGCGTGGTCCAGGTCTTCTGGCCGTTGACGACGTAGTCGTCGCCGTCGCGCACCGCAGTGGTGCGCAGCGACGCCAGGTCCGAGCCCGCCTCGGGTTCGGAGAAGCCCTGGCACCACCAGATGTCGAGGCTGGCCGTCGGGGGCAGGAAGCGTTGTTTGACCTCCTCCGAACCGAATTCGGCGATCACCGGGCCCACCATCTTGGTGTTGAAGTTCAGCGGCTCGGGGACGCACGCCAGCTGCATCTCGTCGGCCCAGATCTGATGCTGGGTCGGCGTCCAGTCCTTGCCGCCCCACTCGACCGGCCAGTTCGGCACCGCCAGGCCGTGCTCGTGCAGGATCTTGTGGCTGGTGACGATGTCGTCGTGGTTCACCTCGGCCGAGCCGCGGCGTACCCGCTCGCGCAGCTCCTCGGGAATCTTGGTCGTGTAGATGGTGCGGAGTTCGTCGCGGAACGCGGCTTCCTCGGGCGTGAGCGCCAGTTGCATGGCAGCCTCCTGTCGTTTCTTCGGTGACCGTGACGACGCAGCGCCCAGAGCTGTTTTCCGGCGGTGCTGGTCGTTCGCTCGACTTCCATCTTGACCCATCCCGCGTGGGCATCGTGCACAGCCTCGGGTTAATGCACAGATCGCCGTGACGCGGTGCCGTTGTGACGGTCCGCGGACCTACCGTCGGCCCATGCGAACAGAACTTCCGGCGGAGCGCCTGCACCGGCGGCTCAACGCCGAACCCCAGACCGATGGCGCCGCCGAGTCCGGGGACGCCGGGTCGGGCTCGACGGGGGATGCCCCGGACGACGACCAGAACTCGCTGCTACCGCGGTGGCTTCCCGACGCGTCGCGGGATCGGGGCTGGGTGGCCCGGGTGCGGGCCGACCCCGGACGGGCCGGCGCCATCGGGCTGGCGATCGTGGCGGCGCTGGCGGTGCTGGTCACGGTGTTCACCTTGCTGCGCGACCGGCCTGCGCCGGTGATGTCGGCCAAGCTGCCACCGGTGGAGAAGGTGTCGACGGCCGGCCCCAGGTCGTCGGCGAGCCCGAGTGCCGCGCAATCAGCGAGCCCCGACCGCCCGGTGGTGGTCAGCGTGGTCGGCCTGGTGCGCACGCCGGGGTTGGTGACCCTGGCGCCGGGGGCGCGCATCGCCGATGCGCTGCAGGCCGCCGGCGGCGCGGTGAACGGCGCCGACACGATCGGCCTGAACATGGCCCGTCCGCTCGGGGACGGCGAACAGATCGTGGTCGGCCTCGCTCCCGTTCCGGGCCAGCCGGCGGCGCTGGGTAGTTCGGTGGCCACCGCAACGACGCCGACCTCCAAGGCGCCAGCGCCCGGGTCGGGATCGGTCAAGGCGAAGCCCGGGCAGGCGGTCGACCTGAATACCGCGACCGCTGCGGAGCTCGACGCATTGCCCGGCGTGGGGCCGGTCACCGCCGCCGCGATCGTGGCGTGGCGGCAGGCCAACGGCAAATTCACCAGCGTCGACCAGCTCGCCGACGTCGAGGGCATCGGTCCGGCGCGGCTAGAGAAGCTGCGCGCGCTGGTCCGTGTCTGACCCCGGTGCGCAATCCCGGTCCGGACGGAGCGCCGTCCGGGCAGGTCGACGTGCGCCTGGTGCCGGCCGCGCTGGCCTGCTGGGCGGTGACCGCCGGTGGCATCTGGTGGTCGGCCGGGCGGATCCTCGCCTGGTGCTGCGTCGGGTTGACCGTCGCGGCCGGGGCGCTGGCATGGCGTGCGGCGCGCCGGCCCGGCCGGCCGGCGCGGCTGCGCACGATCAGCGCGGGCCTCGCCGCTGTCGGTGTGGTCGGGGCGGGATACGGCTTCGCGATCGCGCTGCGCGCCGACGCGGTCGGTCACCACCCGATCACCGCGGCCTTCGGCACCAGCGCCCCGGTGACGGTCACCCCCACCGAGAGCCCGGTGTCGCTGGGCAGCAGCCGCTTGATGTTTCGGGCCGCCCTGCAACGGCTGCGCGCCGACGAAATAACGGGCCGGGTCGTCGTTTTCGCGCGCGCCTCGGACTTCGCCGCCGTGACGGTGGGCCAGCCGGTGCGGTTCACCGCGCGGATCACCCGGCCGACCCGCCGGGACCTGACCGTCGCGGTGCTCAACGCGTCGGGCCCGCCGACCATGGGCACCGCGGGCGCGGTGCAGTCGGCCGCGCACGGCGTGCGCAGCCGCTTCGCCGCCGCCGCCCGCGCCACGCTGCCCGGCGAGCAGGCGGCGATGCTGCCCGCGCTCGTGCTCGGTGACACGTCGGCGGTGCCGAGCGACACCAGCCGCGATTTTCGTGCGGCCGGCATGACGCACCTGATGGCCGTGTCGGGTGCCAACGTGACGATCGTGTGTGCCGCCGTGCTGTTCTCGGCCCGGTTGATCGGCCCCCGCGCGGCCGTCGTGCTCGCCGCGCTGGCGCTGGTGGCCTTCGTCATCGTCGTGCAGCCGACGGCGAGCGTGTTGCGGGCGGCCGTGATGGGCGCCATCGCGTTGACGGGAATGCTGACTTCGCGCCGGCGGCAAGCCATTCCGGCCCTCGCCGCCAGCGTGTTGGTGTTGCTGGCGGTCGCCCCCGCGCTGGCCGTGGACGTGGGGTTCGGGTTGTCGGTGCTGGCCACGGCCGCGCTGATCGTCGTCGCGCCGGTCTGGTCGCGGCGCCTGGCGGCCAAGGGGTGGCCCAGGCCGCTGGCCGACGCGCTCGCCGTCGCGTGGGCCGCGCAGGTGGTGACCGCGCCGCTGGTTGCGGCGATCTCCGGGCGGTTCAGCGTGGTCGCCGCGCTGGCGAACCTGGTGGTGGCCGCAGTGATCGCCCCGATCACCGTGCTGGGCACCGGGGCGGCCGCGCTCTGCGCGATCTGGCCGGGCGCCGCGCGGCTGCTGATCCGGTTCACCGGTCCGGAGTTGTGGTGGGTGGACGGCGTGGCCCACTGGGCGGCCAACATGCCCGGCGCCACGATGCCGGTCCCGGAGGGGATGCCCGGCACGCTGATCGTCGGCGGTGTCACGGTGCTGGCGGTGGTGCTGTGGCGGTGGCGGCCGTTTCGCGTGGTGGCCGGGGTGGGGGCGCTCGCGGGGCTGGCGTGGGCCCTGTCCGGACTGGGGTAGGGCCGGTGTCCCCCGAGCGGCGCGGTCGGTGGGGCGTGACACCATCGTGGGGTGAGCGAGGTTTCGCCGTTGCACCTGGTCCTGGGAGACGAGGAACTGCTGGTCGAGCGGGCGGTGGCCGACGTGCTGCGGGCGGCGCGCAAGCGGGCCGGCACCGACGACGTTCCGGTCAACCGGATGCGGGCGGGCGACGTCAGCACCTATGAGCTCGCCGAGCTGCTGAGTCCGTCGCTGTTCGCCGACGAGCGCATCGTCGTGCTGGAGGCCGCCGGTGAAGCGGGCAAAGACGCTGCCGCGGTGATCGTTTCGGCCGCGAGTGACATGCCGACCGGCGTGGTGCTGGTGGTGGTGCATTCGGGCGGCGGGCGCGCCAAGGCGCTGGCCACCGAGCTGCAATCCCTTGGCGCCGTGGTGCATTCGTGCGCGCGGATCACCAAGCTGAGCGAACGCGTCGATTTCGTCCGCAAGGAGTTTCGCGGCCTGCGGGTGAAGGCCGACGAGCAGACGGTGACCGCGCTGCTGGATTCGGTCGGTTCCGATCTGCGGGAGTTGGCTTCCGCCTGCTCCCAGTTGGTCGCGGACACCGGCGGGGCGGTCGACGCCGACGCGGTGCACCGCTATCACAGCGGCAAGGCCGAGGTGAAGGGTTTCGACATCGCGGACAAGGCGGTGGCCGGCGACGTCGAAGGCGCCGCCGAGGCCTTGCGGTGGGCGATGATGCGCGGCGAGCCGTTGGTGGTCCTGGCGGATGCGCTGGCCGAAGCGATCCACACGATCGGCCGGGTCGGCCCGCTGTCGGGCGACCCCTACCGGCTGGCGTCACAGCTGGGGATGCCGCCGTGGCGGGTGCAGAAGGCCCAGAAACAGGCCCGGCGTTGGTCGCGTGACTCGGTGGCGACGGCGATGAAGGTGGTGGCCGCGCTGAATGCGAACGTCAAGGGGGCGGTGGTGGACGCCGACTACGCCCTGGAATCGGCGGTCAGGCAGGTCGCCGAGCTAGCCACGCAGCGCCACCACTAGAGGCGGCGCCGGCCGGTACAGCGTCAGATCTTGTTGAGGGCCTGCGCCAGGGCCGACTTCTTGTTGGCCGCCTGGTTCTTGTGGATCACGCCCTTGCTGGCCGCCTTGTCCAGCTTGCGGTTGGTCGCCACCAGCAACTCGGCGGCCTTCTCCTTGTCGCCGGCGTGGGCGGCCTCGCGGAACGCGCGGACAGCGGTACGCAGCGACGACTTCACCGACTTGTTGCGCAGGCGAGCGCGCTCGTTCGTCTTGTTGCGCTTCTGCTGCGACTTGATGTTGGCCACGCGGGAGTTCCTTCTTCGATTCGACGTTTTTGTGGGGCGCCGGATATCACCACAGCGATTGCCCAGGTTATCAGTGAGTTACGTTTTCTCCCAAAACGGGAACACGTGGGCTGCCAGAACGTCGACTTGAGGCAGCATCTGAACAGTGAGTCTTCCGGACCAGCTTGACCACACCAAGCGGGGTTTTCGCGCTGCGCGTTCTGAGCGCATCTTCGGCGGATACAACGTGTCCTCGGACGCCTACGACATGGCGTTCGACGAGATGTTCGACGCGCAGGGCGCCGTGCGCGGCCCGTACAAGGGCATTTATGCCGAACTCGCGCCGTCGGACGCCTCGGAGCTGAAAGCTCGCGCGGAAGCGCTGTCCCGCGCCTTTCTCGACCAGGGGATCACCTTCTCGTTATCGGGCCAGGAGCGGCCGTTCCCGCTGGACCTGGTGCCGCGGGTCATCTCGGCCGCCGAGTGGACCCGCCTAGAGCGCGGCATCACCCAGCGGGTCAAGGCGCTCGAGATGTACCTCGATGACATCTACGGTGACCAGGAAATATTGAACGACGGGGTCATCCCGCGCCGCCTGATCACGTCGTGCGAGCACTTCCACCGCCAGGCGATGGGCATCGTCCCGCCCAACGGCGTGCGGATCCACGTCGCCGGCATCGATTTGATCCGCGACGACAAGGGCACCTGGCGGGTGCTCGAGGACAACCTGCGGTCGCCGTCGGGTGTGTCCTACGTCATGGAGAACCGGCGCACCATGGCGCGCGTGTTCCCCAACCTGTTTGCCAGCCACCGCGTGCGCGCGGTCGACGACTACGCCTCGCATCTGCTGCGGGCGCTGCGCAACTCCGCGGCCACCAACGAGGCCGACCCGACGGTGGTGGTGCTGACCCCGGGTGTCTACAACTCGGCCTATTTCGAGCATTCGCTGCTGGCCCGCCAGATGGGTGTCGAGCTGGTCGAAGGGCGCGACCTGTTCTGCCGGGACAACCAGGTGTACATGCGCACCACCGAGGGGGAGCGTCAGGTCGACGTCATCTATCGGCGCATCGACGACGCCTTCCTGGACCCGCTGCAGTTCCGCGCCGATTCGATGCTGGGGGTGGCCGGGCTGGTCAACGCCGCCCGCGCGGGCAACGTGTCCATCTCGAGCGCGATCGGCAACGGCGTCGGTGACGACAAACTCGTCTACACCTACGTGCCCACGATGATCGAGTACTACCTCGGGGAGAAGCCACTGCTGGCCAACGTGGAGACGCTGCGCTGCTGGCTCGACGACGAGCGCGAAGAGGTGCTGGACCGCATCGACGAGCTGGTGCTCAAGCCGGTGGAGGGGTCCGGCGGCTACGGCATCGTCTTCGGTCCGGAGGCCTCGGAGAAGGAGTTGGCCGCCGTGGCCAAGAAGGTGCGCGACGATCCGCGCAGCTGGATCGCGCAGCCGATGATGGAGCTGTCGACGGTGCCGACGCAGATCGGCAACACGCTGGCGCCGCGCTACGTCGACCTGCGGCCGTTCGCGGTCAACGACGGCAACGAGGTCTGGGTGCTGCCGGGCGGGCTGAGCCGGGTGGCCCTGGTCGAGGGGTCGCGGGTGGTCAACTCCAGCCAGGGCGGCGGCTCCAAGGACACCTGGGTGCTGGCGTCGCGGGCGTCGGCCGGTGACCACGAGCTCGAGGCGGCGGAGGTGGTGCGGTCATTGCCCACCTCCATGCCGGACCCGATGCTCGACGACGCCCCGCGGTTGACGTCTCAGCAGGCGCAGCCCACCGAACTGCCCAAGCGCGAACAGCTCGAGCAACAACAACAGCAAAGGGCGGCCCGCGATGTTGGCACGTAACGCCGAGGCGCTCTACTGGATCGGCCGCTACGTCGAACGCGCCGACGACACCGCCCGCATCCTGGACGTGGCGCTACATCAATTGCTCGAGGATTCCAGCGTCGACCCGGACCAGGCGTCCCGCCTGCTGCTCCGCGTGCTCGGGATCGACCCGCCGGATCACGACCTGGACGTGTGGTCGCTGACCGATCTGGTGGCCTACAGCACCAACACCCAGGGCGGCTGCTCGATCGTCGACGCCATCACCTCGGCGCGTGAAAACGCCAAGTCGGCCCGCGAGGTGACGTCCAGCGAGATCTGGGAGTGCCTCAACACCACCTACCACGCCCTGCCCGAACGCGAGCGTGCCGCCAAACGCCTTGGGCCACACGATTTTCTGTCGTTCATCGAGCGGCGGGCGGCGATGTTCGCCGGCCTGGCCGACTCGACGCTGTCCCGCGACGACGGCTACCGGTTCATGGTGCTGGGCCGGGCGATCGAACGGGTCGACATGACGGTGCGGCTGCTGCTGTCGCGGGTCGGCGACAGCGCCTCGTCCCCGGCGTGGGTGACGCTGTTGCGTTCGGCGGGGGCGCACGACACCTACCTGCGCACCTACCGCGGTGTGCTGGACGCGGGCCGCGTGGTCGAATTCATGTTGTTGGACAGGCTGTTTCCACGTTCGGTGTTCTATTCGCTGCGACTGGCCGAACACAACCTCGATGAGCTCGTCCACCACCGGCAGAGCCGGATCGGCTCCACCGCCGAGGCGCAGCGACTGCTCGGCCAGGCCCGCAGCGAACTGGAATTCGTGCAGCCCGGCGTGCTGCTGGAATCATTGGAGAACCGCCTGGCGGGGCTGCAGCGCACCTGCCGCGACGTCGGAGAGGCGTTGGCGCTGCAGTACTTCCACGTGACGCCCTGGGTGGCGTGGTCGGACGCGGGCCAGCGCGCCCGGTTGATCAGCAGGAAGGGGGACGCCTGATGTGGCGGCTGCGGGTGGTGCACACCACGGGATACGCCTACCAATCGCCGGTGACCGCCTCCTACAACGAGGCGCGCTTGACCCCGCGCTCGAACAGCCGGCAGAACGTCATCCTCAACCGCGTCGAAACCATCCCGGCGACCCGGTCCTACCGCTACATCGACTACTGGGGCACTGCTGTCACCGCGTTCGACCTGCACGCACCGCACACCGATCTCACGGTGATGTCGTCATCGGTCGTGGAAACGGAACGGGCCGAGCCACTCTCGGCGGAGGCGGGCTGGAGCGACCTGCAATCCGAGGCGGTGATCGACCGCTACGACGATCTGCTGCGCCCCACCCAGCACGCCCCGGCCAGCAAGCGGGTGGCGGCGGTAGGCAAAAAGATCAGCAAGACGCACAAGCCGGCCGAAGCCGTCGTCGCCGCGGCCAATTGGGTGCGCGAGGAACTGGAGTACCTTCCGGGCACCACCAGCGTGCACTCGTCCGGGCTGGATGCGCTCAAAGCGGGCAAGGGCGTCTGCCAGGATTTCGTGCATTTGTCACTGATGTTGTTGCGCAGCATGGGAATTCCGGCGCACTACGTCTCGGGCTACCTGCACCCCAAGCGCGACGCCGTCGTGGGCGACACCGTCGACGGGCGAAGCCACGCCTGGATTGAGGCATGGACGGGCGCCTGGTGGAGTTATGACCCCACCAACGACACCGAGATCACCGAGCAGTACGTCGGCGTGGGCGTGGGCCGCGACTACGCCGACGTTTCCCCGCTGAAGGGCATCTACTCCGGGGAGGGCGCCACCGACCTCGACGTGATCGTGGAGGTGACCCGGCTCGCCTAGCCGGGGGTGAGGTCCGTCGACACAGGGATACCGTTGCAGGAATGAACGATTCGGCCAAAGCCGCCGCGCGGCTCGATGCGCACCGGCCGGGGCGGGGCGGCTCGGCCCTGGCGGCGCTGTCGCTGCTGTGCATCGGGCTGCTCATCGGCGGCATTGCCGTCGGCGTCGCGGTGGGCGGGGTCATGCCGTTGCCCTACGGTCCCGCAAGCGCCGTCAGCGCCTACGTGCGCGCGCAGCCGGCGGCCGTGCGCATCATCGCCGTCGCGACGTTCGCGTCGGCGGTGCCGCTGGCGATCTACGCGGCGATCGCCGGCGCCCGGTTGCGTCAACTCGGGGTCGGCTCCGGCGCGGTCGCGCTGAGCGGCGGTACCTTGGCCGCCGGTGCGCTCGGCCTGGCGGGGTTGCTCGGTTGGACGTTGTCCATACCGGATGTCGCCGCGGACGCGGCGGTGGTCCGGGCGCTCTACTTGTTGGTCTTTCTCACCGGCGGCCCGGGACACATCGTGGCGCTGGGCCTGCTGGTCGGCGGGATCGCCGCGCCCGGTCTCACCCGGCGGTTGATGCCGGGACCGCTCGCGCGGATGGGCGTGGCGACGGCCGTCCTCGCCGAATTGGCGGCGGCGGTGCTGATCTGGCCGGCGCTGGGCGTCATCTTGCCTATCGCCCGGGTGCTGGCGCTGACCTGGCTGATGGTGGCGGGCGTTGCCCTATCCCATGCGGCGCAACGAGATTCGGCGGCCGACTGAGCGGCCGCGGCCGGCGGTCACGAGGCTGCGTCGACCTGGACGCGGTGCAGGTCGTCACCGAGTTCGACGCGCCCCCCGAACTGCGTGGCCGCCAAGGCCCGCCACTGCTCCTCCTGGCCGGGCACCAGTGCCGGCACGTAGTGCGTCATGACCAGGGTGCCCACCCCCGCCCGCGCCGCGGTCGCTGCCGCTTCCTCCACCGACGAGTGGTAATCGCAGATGTCCTGCAACCGCTGCTGGGGGATGGTGGCGACGATGTCCTTGCGGATCACGGTGTGCACCAGCGCGCCCGCCCCCGCGGCCAGTTCGTCCAGGCCGGCGCACGGGACGGTGTCGCCGGCGAGCGCCACCGAGGCGCCCTGATAGTCGATGCGAAAGCCGATGGTCGGAGCCACCGGCCGGTGATCGGTGGGCGCCACCCGGATGGCGACGCCGTCGCGGTACCAGACGGCGCCCTCGGTGTATTCGTGGACATCCACCGCCGGCGGCTCGTTGATGTCGGCGTGATGGGCGATCCGGTAGCCGATGTCGTGGCGGAACGCGTTGAGCGTCGCCGCGACCGCCTCGGCCGTGCCGGGCGGCCCGATGATCGGCAGCGGCTCGGGATCGGGCGTGAAGGTGCTGATCCACCGGGTGATGAGCACATCGCCCAGGTCGCCGATGTGGTCGCTGTGCAGATGGGTCAGCAGCAACGCCGACAATCCGGCGGCGCCCACCCCAACCGCGGCGGCGCGCTGCAGCACGCCGCGCCCGCAATCCACCAAGAACACCTGTCCGCCGGCGCGCACCAGAGTTGACGGCCCGGCGCGGTTCGGATCGGGGATCGGACTTCCGGTTCCCAGCAGCGTGACCTCGATCATGGCCTTATCTTGCAGTCCCGCGGTGCTCGCAGTGGCCCAATCGCGCGATCCGGCGCGGCCTTCACCGGTAGGACACGATCTGTTTGCAGCTTCTATTGGTGGCTTTTGCGCCGCGCGAGGAAGCCGTAGCCTGATGTGAAGCGGATCACAACCCGGCTGGAGGCCTCGATGCGGATAGCGGACGTCTTGCGGAACAAGGGCGCGGCGGTGGTGACCATCAACCCGGACGCGACCGTACGCGAGCTGCTTGCGGGGCTGAGCGACCAGAACATCGGCGCCATGGTGGTGGTCGGCGACGAGGGTGTGGTCGGCATCGTGTCGGAGCGCGACGTCGTGCGCCAGCTGCATACCCACGGCGCCAGCGTGCTGTCACGCCCGGTGTCGAAGATCATGACGTCCATGCTGGCGACGTGCACGAAGACCGACGAGGTCGACGCGATCAGCGTGTTGATGACCAAGAACCGGGTGCGGCACGTGCCGGTGCTGGACGGCAAGAAGCTGATCGGCATCGTCAGCATCGGTGACGTGGTCAAGAGCCGACTGGAAGAACTCGAGGCCGAGCAGCAGCAGCTGCAGTCCTACATCACCCAGGGCTGATTGCCCGACTCCTCCTCAGGCCGCCACGCGGCCTGCATCGTCGGCGGGCGGGGCTGATCGGTTCCGCTCGGCGCGACGCCCGCGACGAGTTCAGCGCCAGGAGTAGTCGGCCCGCAGCCGCGCGGCCACCACGTCGAAGATCTCGCGATCCAGGATGGCGCCCTCGCGGCGGATGCCCTCCTCGGGCACGTCGAGCACCCGGTCCAGCCGAACCCAGCTCTGCCTGCCCTCGTAATCCCAAGAGCCAGAACCGATTCCAACCCATTCGGGGTCGGTGGCGTGGCGCTCCTGGCTGGACACCATCAACCCCAACAGGACGCTGCGGTCCCGGCCCACGACCAGGACGGGCCGGTCCTTGCCCCGAGTCGGGTCGTCCTCGTAGACCACCCACGTCCAGACGATCTCACCCGGATCGGCCCGACCGTCCAGGCTCGGCGCGTACACCAGCTTGCGGGCCCGCTGCGCGGTCGGCAGGCTGCCGCTGGTCACCGGCCGGCCGGTGACGGGCGCGTCAGGGGGAGGTGGCGCCACCGCCGCGATGACGTTGGCCGTGATCTTCACGGCCTGCTGCAGCTCGCGCAGCACGGTCTGCGAATTCTGCACGGTCCGGACCAGGCGCGGTGCGCCGTTGAACACCAAATTCTCCGCGAACCGCTGAAACGTCCTCCACTGGGATTTCCGGGGAGACGACATATTCGCAGCATAGACGCGAGCGGCGGGGTGCGATTGTGTCCAACTAGGTCCCGGCGGCCCTGTCTGGATACGCTGGACATACCCGCCAACCGCGCCGGAAACGGCCGCAAAGCGCCCGTCAAGCTTGCACGCACCAGGAGATTCCCATCAGCAGTTTCGCCGACAAGACCTTCACTGCGCCGGCGCAGATTCGGAACTTCTGATTAACGTGGTCTGACCTGCGCCTTTAGGACTGGACACGGATTAGGACACATTCGGGCCTGGTACAGTCACCGGATGGCATCAGTTCATCCCCACCCCAGTAAGCGGTTCCCCGAGGGGCACAAGGCCCGCTACCGGTTTCCGGATGGGAGTGCCGGCGCCACCACCTTCCCCGACAAGGCCCAGGCCGAACTATTCGTCCGCATGGTGGGGGACTATGGGGCGGTCGAAGCACTGAGGATGATCGGCCAATCGATGGAGCCGAAGCGCGTGGCCAGTGGCCCCACCGTCCGCGAGTGCATCGAGAGGTACATCGAGCAGAAGCCGAACAAGAACACGAGGAAGACCTACCGCGGTCGCGCCAAGACTCACATCAACCCAACGCTGGGTGACGTCCGCATCAATCGATTGACACCAGAACTGATCCAGAGCTGGGTGAATGAGAGGACGTGCAGTTCCTCCACGACCCACCTAGCGTGGGCCCTGTTGTTCTCGTCACTGGAGGTTGCCTTCCGGCGTGGCGAGATCCGCACCAACCCCGCACAGAAGGCGACGCGCACGCTCTCTGAAGGGATTCGAATCCCACGCACACTGGCCGGCAGGAAGCCACCGGTATTCCTGGATCGGCGCGACGAGTACCCGCTGGTGTTGAAGTCAGTGCCCGAATGCCATCGGACGCTGGTGGAGTTCATCGCGGAGACCGGATGTCGACTCGGTGAAGCGCTCGCCCTGACGCCGGCCGACGTGAATCTGAAGACCGGAAAGGTTCACTTCTGCAAGAGCTTCAGCAAGGGGCAACTGGGCACCACGAAGACTGTGAGATCTGACCGGGAAGTTGCCGTGCCGCAGCGAGTTCTCGACCAACTCGATCTGTCGGGCGAGTATGTGTTCGTCAATAAGCGGGGCAATCGCATCCACGCGGACAGCTTCCGGTCAGACGTCTGGGTGCCGGCAATGGCCAAGAGCGGACTGCCGAAGCATCGGCGCCCGACCATTCACGACCTTCGCCACAGCCATGCAAGCTGGCTCTTCGACAAGGGCTTGCCCCCGCATGCAATCCAGGAGCGCCTTGGTCACAGTGACGTGACAACAACCCTGTCGATCTATGGGCATTCCGCGGCTGACGTCGAGGAACGGATCCTCGCGGCTCTAGACGACCTATAAATCGCCTTACGTAAGGTGTGCCGCTAAATCTGCGGCCTCGGCCTTGGTCAGTTCAAATGCCACCGGCCGCCGAGCTGAGAGGCTACTCCATCCGGGAGTGACGCCTACTACGAAACCCCCATAAGCTCGCTCGATCACCACTTCATCACCATCATCGGTTACGAATCTGTAGCGGTCCATTGGGTCTACCGCACCCATCTGATCCATGACGTTCCCTTTCTTTCGTACCGATAACCTCGCGGAAAGTTAAGCCACGCTCTTGGCGATAGCCCGTGCCTTCATGCGCGCCTGAATCGTGTAGGCCATATTTGCCGATTCGGGATCATTACCCCCGATGGTGTCACCCAACTCTTCGGCCATATCTTCTAATCGGTACCAGAACCAACCAGGATTTGTGCGACAACGCCGAGAGTGCGCGCCTTGGCTTTTACAACCGCCGCAATCCGGCTCTCTCATGCCCCTACGCCACGTTCCTACGACTGCGCGAGGTGGGCGTGGGTAAAGGCGTGCCCTGCATTTTCACCGGTACTGCACAGGTCTCAATGATGCGGGCAATGTCGTCGTCACTGAATCGCAGTTGACGGACGATCTTGCGCGCGGGGAAGGTGCCGTTACGCACCCGGTCGACTAACCAATCCTCGCTTTCACAGCCGATGAGAATGCATGCCTCGGAAAGGCTGTGGGTGTGCGGGCCGGCTGGGCAGGAAGGCAACTCATTCATCGTGCTCGCAATCACGGCGCTCGCAATCGAGTAGATCCCGTGTGTATAAGTCTTCCCGTGCGGCAACCTCGTCAGCCGCCGCTACCGCCTTACCCCAGGGAGCGCCGGTGTCTTGTTCATCCTGGGCGGCACGCAACCAGGTGTATTCGTACGGATCGAGGTTGAGGTTCAGGTATTTATCCAGACCCCAAATTCCGTCATCGTTGAAGCCTTTACCTTCGGTGGTCTCATCAACCATGCCTAGATTCCATAGAGCGTGGCCCACGATGCACCCCGGCTTGCCGTCATTTACATACCGACAGATGTCCTTGAATATAAAGTCGGGATACTCGGCCGCAACCTTGCGGGTTTCCTCGATAAGCTTCTGGCCTATCTCACTCATCGTCTGCCCTTCGTCTCCAGGCCGCCGGGATAGGCGGCAGTTTCATTCCCGGGGGCATAGGAGCACCCCTGTAACCACCGGGCCCCGCATTAAATCGGACAACTTTTCTGCACTCTCGCCGGTACTCGCGCCATTCCGTAGTTGCGGGATCGCCAGGCTCCAGCCCGCGACGCTCCCACCACTTACGTATTAAGCGGCGCATCTCAGAAATTCCCTTCAGCTACCTGGAGGCATTTCAGCCCCAGCTTCCGCCACATGTCCACTACTTGTTGACGATCATCGAGAACGAATTTCACGTCGTAGTTGTCGCGGATGTACTTATTGAACAGTTCGTACTTGACGAGATAGTCGGGACGGTTATCGTCCCGCTCGCGCATGATCAGGGCGTCGTAATCAACCCCGAATCTCCACAGCCAGCGGCGCGTGTCGTAGAAGCACTTACCGTCACGGCCGGAAAGCACAATGACATTGCGATTCCGGGGGTCTTTATACTTCCACTCATTAACCAGGTCGCGGATGACGGGATCAATAGCGTCCGTGCCCACCTTGTCGTAGTCGTACGGTGAGCGCCCCTGCATGTGCGCAAGTGTTCCGTCGATATCCACGAGGATGGCCGGGGGCTTTGACCCCTTGATCATGGGGGGCCTGTAGGGATCCACCGTGAAAGGCGTCGCAGTGATCACCGGCCACTTTTCTACAGGATGCTTCCGCACCTGCTCGTCAATAACCCGGTCACCCACGTAACGACCACCGGCCAGCATCCGACCATGGTCATTACGCTTGCAATCAGCAGGATCGCAGTGAACGTCAACCACCTCAAAGTCCACACCGTGACGTGTGGCGATTCGGGCCCATCGACGTAGAAACTGAGGTACCAAATGGGTCGCGTCCACCACGACAGGGACCCCCGCTCCAAGGAGAGCGAGCACCTGCGCTTCCTCGGCAATCGAAACTCGATCTTCATCCTCGCGCCGGCCAGTCCAGTACTCGCCTAAGAGCATCTTCCGTAGGTTGTCCCGACAGACCACTACCGCCCCGGTATCCTGGGCTATCTGCCGTGCCTTTGTGGATTTCCCACTGCCCGAGTAACCACGCATGCAGGTTAGCTTGACCACTATGTCTTCCAGTCTCTTCAAGAAATACGGCAACGCACAGGCCAATGGGAATCAGCCACGGCAATGTCATTAGGGCGGTCCACCAGTCACTCACCGGGAGCGCCTGCGTGGAATTGCGTAGGAGCGGCAGCGATCCCCGCCGACGTGGCAGCCGGCCACGACCTCTTTACTGCCGAGAGATAGCTTGGAGTGGATGTGCCGTTCCGAACAGAACGGACATTCCACCGTCACACCTTCCCGGGTTATGCCGAGAAGTTTCGCTACGCCGCGCTGCCACATTTTCTTACTGCCTTTCTCCGGTGAGAATCGCCACGAAATCGGCGACGGTACAGCTCACCCATTGCTTCATGGGATCAGTAGTGCCTGAACGCTTGTGAACCACGACGCCAACAAGAGCGTCGTCATTTCCGGCCTCGTCATGGGCCTCTTGCACCCATTCGGGCAGTTTGAAAACCTTGCCGGTGGCTTCGTTCTTGCATTCGATGACGACACGCTGGCCGCGGAGTCGGACGCCGCCGATATCCCCGCGGTCCTTCACGCCGTTACGTGCTCGGCGCTCTATGCGGTCGTCATCCAAAGCCTCGGCCAGGCCTTTGGCAATAAGGGTCTCGAAGGAGGTGCCTTTTTGTTGGCTACGGCTCAAGCAATGCCCTGATGTTGGATGCCACGGCGTTGGCTAGATGGTGTTCTGCCTTGTGCGCTGCATGTGCGGCCTCGGCAGCGTATGCGGCGGCCTTCTGGGCTGCGGCCTTCTCCAATTGCTCGTCGGCGTGACGCTCAAGCTCGTTGACGGTGTCAGCCAGCTTCGCTGTGATGGTCTCGACGCTCTTGGCCTTGTCGCTCTTGAACATCAGAACGGCGCCAGGGGGAGATCGATGGTGTACCAGTCGTCAGCCAGCAGGTCGGCCTGACTGGGGGACCAAGGCACGCGCTCACCATTGGCGGTGGTGATGTAGACGTAGGGCAGCGTCATCTTGGAATCCTCGTCGGGAAGCTGAAGCTGCAGGAGCCCGTCGCCGTCCCAGTCGATACGAGCAACGGCATGGCCTAGTTGCAGAGCATGTAGTGCGAAGGAATAGTCCATTAAGAAATAAGGTCCTTTAGTAGTTCAATTCGTTTCATCGCCTGGTCGGCGGTAAAGGTGTTGTAGAGATCGTTGATCGGTGGGGCGTCGCCATCGATATAGGTACGGGTAGGCATGCCCACCGGCACCTTGTCTTTGTGCTGGGCCAAGACGATGCAGGTCTCGGGCTTGAGCACCTGAATGGTGTGGATCTCGTCGTGGCGCATCGAGTAGCCGCGGCCGGGGCCGGCAGTGAAGATGCCGTTCTGCCACAACATGGCCCGATTGGAGTAGCGGAAGCCCTCACCACCATTGAGCGGGGTGTCCCACAGGAATGCGGAGAACATCTTGCCCGGGCGTAGTGTCTTCAATTCCCTGGTGTACCACTTGTTCCGGATCATGCCGGAAAGGCATTCGGTCTGGAAGTCGTAGCGGTGGTCGTGGGGGTTGACTACCTCGGGTAGATCCTGGATGGCATCGGTGATGAAGTAGGCCTTGATGGTGAGGTCATCGGTGCGGTGTAGACACAGGTAGTCGAATCCCTTGACGTGGAAATCGCGGTAGGAATTGTCCAGCACCGCGTCCATGTCAAGGTCGTCCCACCTAATCCCCGCCAGTAGGTTGTACTTCACTCTCGCCACTCTCCTGCTGCGAAAACTCCGCGGACTTCGTGCTTATCTGCCCACTCCATGCACTGCAAAGAGACGGGGCATTGTTTGCAGATCCCCTCCCATATCAGGGATTCAGCGGGGAGGGGCTTGCGGAGGAACCGGTTGTCGTCAACGCGTTCCACCTGGCAGTTCGCCGCGTCCATCCAGTCGCCCTCGTAGGTGTCCCGAATGGGGCCGACGAGTGCCCTGGCTGCGTGCTCCCAGTAACTCTCCTCGTCCTCCGTCACCCGAGCCGTCCATAGGCCAGCTCATCCACCATGGTGGCGGCCGTCTTTGTTGGGCCCATTCGATTCTTCAGCGGGTAGGCCACGATGTGTTCGTGGTCCCTGTCGAGAGCGATGATGACGTCGGCATCCTTCTCCCCGCCGCCGTAAAGGTCGCGCATCTGGGGCTTACGATGCCCATTTGCCTCTTTCTCTCTATTCATTTGATGGAGCAACACCACCGCCACGTCCAGGCGGCGGGCCAGCATCTTGGCGCCCCGCGACACGGTGTTGATGTGCTGGATTTCGGAAGCGTTTCTATCCGTGGGATCCAGGAGTAGCGAGTGGTCAATGGCCACCAGGTCCAGGCCCCCGGCGCGCTGACGGCAGCGGGCATCCGCGGTGATGCTGGCGATGGTTTGCGTGGGCTTGTCATCGATCATCATGCGGGTGCGCCACGGCTGTGACGCGAACTCCTTGATGCGTTGCCGCTCATCGGAGGCGAGTTGGTGCTGGAAGATGTGTTTCAGTGGCACGTTGGCGCCGGCCGCAAGGATCCTGGACAAGCATTCGGAGCTGGGCATCTCCAGGGAGTAGATGATTCCCCGGTAGCCAGCTCGCGCACTGGCCGCTAGAGCATTGAGACACAACGCACTTTTGCCGGATCCCGGTCTACCCGTGAAGGTGTAGAGCCGACCCTTGTGCAGACCACCCATGCAGATGTTGTTAAGACCCGCCCATGGGGTGGGTATCACGACGGTGTCGGTGTTATACCAGTCAACCCATGACTCGTAGGCCGAGTCGAAGTCTTCAACACTATCGGAGTCGATAACGACTTCATCCAGGAAGCTGCGGGCCTCTTCCAGTGCCGCGGGAATGTCCTCCGCGGAGTCGTGGATCTGCCGGAATCGTTCCCCAAGTTGGTTGATAGTGCGGATCTTCCAGCGATCAATGATGATCTTAGCGTAGGTTCCGACATTGTCAATCGACTTGAATGCCTGCAGCAGCTCGCTGAGGTAGGGTGCGCCCACGCGGCGCAACTCCCCGCGCTCCCGCAGCTTGGCGAACACCGTGACGGAGTCAATATCTTCCCCCGCGACGTGCATCTCCTGCAGTGTGGTGAAGAGCAGGGCATTCTGCGGGAAGAAGAAGTGTTCGGTGCTTAGCTGACCAATCTGGGAGAAGGTCGCGGGATTGTGCAGGATCGAACCGAGGACCGATTCCTCCGCGCGCGCGTCGCTCGCTGGTTGGTCAGTCACTCACCACCCTTGTCTTCCAGCCATTCGCTGACATGGCGCACCATGGGAATGAACCGGCCACCAATACCGTGGGCGTATTCGCGACTCTTGCAGGGCACAACCTTGCCCGTGCTCGGGTCGAACACCCCGTACTGGGTTTTCACGAAGGGGAGTTTGTTGTCCTGGTATTCCTTTTCGGTTTTAGGTTCCACTCTGATCCCTCAGTGGGAGGAGGTCTGTCAGACGCTCCCAGGTAAGTAATCCATCACCCCAGTCGACAAAGGCTTGCGCGGGAACTCCACGCTCGCCCGGGGTTACACGGTTGATGCGTCCGTATTGTCCCTCGTGGGCGTACGGCTCGGCCGGCGTACCGCGGTGACGGCAGCGCGGGCGGTAATCGTCTTCATCATCTTGGCGGTAGGTCCCCGCTTTCGGGGGCCACTTCTTCTCGTTCAATTCTCACCTTCCCATCGGCAGTGAGGTATCCCCACTCGCCGCGGTAGAGGATTGGTATCTCAGCGGGATCGCGCCAGGGCCGGACGTGGAATCCCTCAGCCTCAGCAGCGTTGGGATGGCTTTCTATCCAGCCGTGACAGCCCGTTGTGCCATGACCATCCACCAGTACGCAGTTGGTTGGATCCCAGGCGCCGCCCTGACCCTTTTTCTTGCGATGGTGAAGGGTTAGTGGTCCGCAGCGTCCGCATCTCTCACAGAAGCCCTGGGCCCGCTCGGCGATGGTGCGGCGGCATTCCTTCTCAGTACTCACCGCGGCCGGCGACTGCGTAGGCCTGGCGCACCGACGTCCCGATGGAACGCAGGGCATCAAGCTCGCTTTGGATGGCCTTCATGTTCCGGTCCATCAGCTTGTACGCAGCGTCAGCTACGTTGCGCGCCTTACGTTCTGCCTCAGTTGCGATCTCGGCCATGTACTTCTTCGCATGGGCGGGGCCATCAGCATCCAGGTAGGCACGGGCGAAGGCCAGATCGTATGCGTGGTCGGAGTCTAGGAACTTCCGGTAGGCCGCGTCGGCTTTCATGACGCCGTTGGCAATTCGCTGTGAGCATTCGTGAATTGCCGCCTCGACGGTGGCTGGATTCCAGTCGCTCACGCCATCTCCAGGCCCATGAGGAGGCTGATCGCAATGTTGGCCAGCAAGAGTTCTGTGACACTTGCTGGGATTCCCTTACCTGCACGCACCTCCATTAGCTCAATGGCCTTAGAGAGGGCATTCGCCTGGGCCTCAAAGCTTAGGTGACTCATACGCGCACCGCCTTGAAGAAGGACTCCAGGGTGTCAAAGCTCTTCTTGCAGTAGTTGCACACCGTGTAGCCCTGGCGGGAGATGTCAGCACGGATGAAGGTCACGAACCGAATCGTGTGGGCATCGCAGGAGAATGCCTTGAGGCAACCATGCTGGTTGCCCATCCATTCGACCTTCTCGTCGCAGCCCTCGACAACACAGGGGATGTCCATGGCCAGCCAGGATTCCCATTCGGGGTCCATCGTGCCGGTACCCGGGCCCTTGTGCTGATCAATCTCGTCGTCTACTAACGTGCTCACGCCGGGGCGGGCTCCGAATCGCCGAAGGTGATCACGCCGCCCTTGATCATGTTCACGAATGAGATCAGCACGTCATTGGTGGCCGTCTTGGGGTCGTAGCCGAACTCCTGCTGGAAGCGGCGGGCCACCTCTTTGGGGTTCAGGCCCTGGTCCTCGCAGACCTTGCGGAGTTCACCGCGGCCCTCCATGTTGTCAATGACGTTGTCTTCGGGCTCGGCGGTGCGGTTGCGGACCTCTTCGCGTGTGGCGATGGGCTTCTTGGAATCCCCCGCACCCACAGCCATTACGGCGCGGCCCCATGCCGCGGTCTCAGCGTTCTGTAGCTCAGAGTCCTTGGTGTATGGCGTTTTACCCGGGATGAACTCGTAGGCCAGGCCAGTGCCAGGCTTGGGATCATCGGGGTGACGGTAGGCGTAGGCCTTGACCACCACGGCGGATCTACCATCGGTCTGAATGAACTGGCATTCAGACTGGAAGACGCCCTCGGGGTGCTTGGCGAAGAACTCAGCCATGCGTTCGCGGACGTCGCAGTAGTCATCCAGGTTCGGCTTATTTACCACTAAGCCGCCAACTCGAATTTGATAGGTTTACCTTTCACTGACTTGTAGTGGGCAATCATGCGGTCCAGCCGGTTGTTCAGGTGTGCAGCCTGCAAACCGACGTGCATGTCTACCCAGTAGAAGGAGACTTCGGCGTCCCTCTCCGCGATTGGAAAATGAACAATGACTGCCCATCTATCGCTAGATCGAGGATGCAGGGGATACCGAGTATTCGTTGCTTGGTCGTAACGGAATCCGAGACCGTAGCCAGCGAGTTGGGCACTAACACCACCCGGGTAATCAATGTCCCACTTTCCCGTCTTGAGGTCGCCAGCCACCACCAGTGGCTCGTCGTGCGTGATGCCGTCCGGTGTGGTGATACCGGCCGGAAGCTCCATCAGGTAATCGATGGAGCCGGCGCGCTGGATCTCGTCGTTAATGATCAGGATCTCTTGCGCCAGGAAATGGATCGGCTTCACCCGCTGCTTGTAATGCTCCAGGAAATCAACGAGGTGGTCCTGGACCACGCGGGGGATGCGGCCCTTATTGACCATCTCCCCCAGTTTGTGGAATTCGGTGCCTCGTGACGAGGCAGTGTCCGATCCCGCAACCTTGCAGGCTAGTTCGACAGCCTCCAGGAGGCGCTTCTTACCGGACTTGAATCCACCGTCATCGCCGGCATAGTACGGATCACCGTCGTATTCGTTGATGAGGTTGACGATTTCGCTGCGCGCACTATCCGACATGAGCACACCCAAGGCGGCCATGGAAGCTTTCCAGTTGGCCAGGCCGTCGCCACCCCCCTTGAGGTGTTCGCCGGCCTTGCTGGTGCGGCCATAAGCCATCGCTAGCTTCTTATGGGCATCGCACGGGCGGAAGTAGTCCTTGCCATCCTTGGATGTGACCCATGTGCCATCAAGGGGTTCAGCATCCGGTGGCATAACCAGAACCTGCTGGAAATAGTTGCGCTTCAGGGAGTAGTCGGTCAGTCTTTGAGCACTTTCAGTACCAGGGCGAGGCCGCCGGTAAACAAGAGGATGTCAAAGCCGACCTCAATAAAGAGCGGGATCAGCACCTGCCACCATGCCCACGCGATGAAATGGGTGAGCTTAAGCACCATGAAGATAATGGTAAGAATGACACCGATGCTCATTGGTCGAACCCCTTGCGGAGTACCCGGTAGGTCCGAAAGACGTTGATGCGATCCTGCAATTCGCGCAGAGAGCGGTAGTAAGACCCGGAGAAGTCACTAAATACGGTGACCCACCCGGGTTCGGTGGTGGGCTGGCGTCCGTCCGATCCCGCATCTCCGTGGATACGTCCAACCCGATAGGCGATACCGGTTGAACGGTTCCCTGGAGCGATCACCGACCCTACGGGGAGTTCTTTCTCTTTACGAAGGTCGCGGCGCAGTGCGGCAACCTGATCCTCGATGTGCTTGATTCTGGCTTCGGTGTCCATTGTTTCCTCGAATTAATGTCAGACACAAAAGACCCCACGACGATTAGGCCGTGGGGTCAAATGGATGGTTACGCCGCGAGCGCGGGCACCATGTTGTCGGCGTGCTTCACTGCCTCACCCCAGGGGTAACGGCCGGGATGTTCTGCCCACTTGGACTTGAATTCCTCGGGGGAGAGCCCCGGTCGCGGGGGAGGTGGGCCGGCACGACCGTCTTGGGCGGCCTGTACTTCATCTAGCCATCGGGCCTCGTCGTGGTCCAAATCAATCCCAAGATCGGACAGGGTGAAGGATGCCGGTTTCCCCTCAATCAAATGCACGCTCGGGATGACCTCTAGCCGGAACAGGGCGTGGCCGATGATGCAGCTCGGGCAACCATACTCATCCAGGTACGCACAATTCAGGCGCGGGTAAACGAAGTTGGGGCGTTCTGCCGCGATCTTGCGAACTTCCGCGATGATCTTCTGTCCCATCTCGCTCATGGGACTTCCTTTCCCTGCCGGGCACCCTGCCCAGAAGTCTCTAATGGATCTAGAACGATCCCATAGTTCTCAATCAGTGCTTCGCGAACATGCTCAAAGTCGTCAATAACCTGACGCGCATAGCCGACGTCTTGTGTCAGTGTGAATTTCTGACGCAGTAAATACGCCCGGTTAACGAGGTGTTCGCGATAGGCCCTACGAGGCAATTCCCGTCGTTCCCGCGAGGACTAATGAGTCCACGGTTTCGAGTAGTCGAAACTCGGGGCATCCACAAACGAGGCAGCGTTGGCTGTAACCTTCGTGGCTAAACTGGGAGTGCCCGCAGCGGCATTTATCCACGCTGCCCAACTAGAACGGGGTGTTCCATGTGTCTCTAATCCTTTGTTCGATATTGTCTGCCAGGGCGGGGTCGCCGGCTAGCGTGAGCCGGGACTGCTCTTTACCTTGGCCAAGTCGAATCGATTCATCCCCATCCGGCACGGAGAACCAGGCACCGGATTTCTTCACGATGCCCAGCTTCGTACCGATATCAATCAGCTCAGCCTCACGGGAGATCCCCTGGCCATAGACGATGGAGAATTCCGCCTGCTTGAACGGGGCGGCGAGTTTGTTCTTCACGACCTTGACGCGCACCCGGTTACCAGTGGCCTCGTCGCCCGACTTCTCGGTCTCGATCCGGCGCACATCGAGGCGCACGGAGGAGTAGAAGCGCAGGGCGCGTCCACCCGTGGTGGTTTCCTTCGGGCCATACCCGAATCCGCCGATGACGTCGCGGAGCTGGTTGACGAAGATGGCCAAGGTGTTGGTGTTGCTCAATGTCCCGGTCAGCTTGCGCATTGCCTGGCTCATTAGCCTGGCCAAGAGGCCAACATGGCTGTCCCCATAGTCACCCTCAATCTCGGCGCGCGTCGCGAGGGCGGCCACCGAGTCAATCACCAGGGTGGTGATCTTGCCGGTGCGCACTAGGACGTCGGCCACCTCAAGGGCGTGCTCGGCCGTATCGGGCTGGGAGATGAGCATGTTGTCGATGTCCACGCCTAAGTTCTTGGCGTATATGGGGTCGACGGCGTGCTCGGTATCGATGTATGCGACTGTCCCGCCCGCGCGTTGGGCGTTAGCGATGGCATGGAGGCACAGGGTGGACTTACCCGATGACTCGGGGCCGAAGATTTCCACGATGCGTCCGCGCGGTAGGCCGCCAATACCCAGTGCCCTGTCCAGGGCGAGGGATCCGGTGGGTATCACGTCTACCTGCTGGCGGGGAGAATCACCCAAGCGCATCACGGTATTGGGCCCGAAGTCCTTCTCGATTTGGGACAGGGCCGAATCTAGGTCGATCATTTAGTCCTTGTATTCGTCTGGGTGACCCAGCTCTTCACCGTTGACCAGAGCCTTGACCATCAGCTCAAGCTGGCGAACGGTGTTGTAGGGGGCGGCAAGTTTCGCTCCCTCATCAGTGGTGAGGCCGAGTAAGTCATAGGCGGTCAGGAGGGCGATGTGCCGTCGACCACGGGCGTCCGCGACAACAGATCCGGTGGTGTGGGGTCCGAAGAAGCTCCCCGTCAGCACGGGGGTGTAGCCCGCGAGCATGCAGGCCCAGCCCATGAAACAGGCGGCGGTACCGCATTCGTTGCGCTGGAACACCAGGCTTTGGTCATGCAGCTCGGGGTGGTCCTGGATCTTGGCCAGTGTCGCCTCAAGGAGTGCAATATTCCTCATTGGATATCTCCCGTCATTTCCTGGGCCTGATATAGCCCTTGGGTACCGCACCACGGCCGCGGCCGGCTACCCCAAACTCTTTTTCGCGCATCATGCCAATGGCGCGGAGATAGATGATTGGCTCATCGGGTAATTTGTGCATCAGTGATATCACCTGAGCGATGATTCCCCGTTCCTCATCGGTTAGATCTGCGAGGGTCTTGATACGACGCATGTGGAATATGTCTCCCAATTCCAGAGGGGCTTGCGCGCACACGCCCGACTCAAACACGGCTGTCCATCAAAAACAGGAGGTGTGCATTGACAGTTTCAAAGTCTCGCCTCCACCTAAGCGGTGGGTCCATGGGCGATATACCGTGGGTATATCCCTATACAGCTTTTCACTGTCGCTGTAAGCCTGCCAGCAATATCTCATGATCACTGCGCGAGTCCGGCTCGACCGATTGGCTTCTGGTTAGTACCCTACTGTACCCGTACGCAATGTCAAGTTATGTTCGTGACATTTCCGAGATTCAGTGGTTTTGGCCTTGATGAAGCGCCCCACCTGCGACAACGACCTTCTCGCCTCGGGCACAAAGGACGCGGCAATCTGAAAGACATGGATCTGCCCGGGCCACACATGCACCTCCACTGGCACCCCGACATCGGCCAGTCGACTGGAGGCAAGGAATGTGTCGTGCAGCAAAGCCTCTTGCCCCGAGACGTGGATCAAGACGGGCGGGAGATAGGGCGACAAGCTCTCCAGGGGCTCATGTAGGACACCGCCCTTGGTGGAACGTCGGATCAAGAAGTGCAGGGCATCGAAGGCCTCCGAGCCGAACATGGCGTCGCACGCGATGTTGGGATGGGCCTTCTTGCCGGCCGGATCGAGTTCCAAGAGCGGGGAGAACATCACCAGCGCCGCGGGCGTCTCGCAAAGGAACGTCGCGATCAGGTCGGCCACGGTGAGGGCGAGATATCCCCCCGCCGAATCGCCGGCCAGCGTGATCTGGTGCGGCTCGTAAGTCTCCCGTAGATGGTGGTACGCATCCATGCAGTCGGCCACGGCATCGCCGATGGAGTGCTTGGGCAACATCCGGTAGTCGGGCGCCAAAATTGGTCCGTTTGAAACTCGGGACAACCGGGTAATCAGGTCTCCATGCGTGTTGGGACCACAGACCAGGAAGGCGCCGCCGTGGCAGTAAAGGATGACGCGTTCGCCCTGGTCAACGACGCCAGGTGCGCAGATAAGCTGAGCCGTCACATGGGGAAGACGGACGGCCGCGCGCCTGGCGACACTTGGAACAAGACTCGCGGCTTTCTCGATTGCCCCGTAGGGCCAGGGTAGGGCTGCGGCGCGGCATCCGGCCGTCAAGGTGTTCCGCAAGCACAATCGAGTCGTTTTTGTCAATAGTCTTGCTGCGGCGCTGGGACCGGCTTCATAGATCATCAGCGGATTAGCGCTGGTCAGATCGCCTACTGGCACATCACATTTGGGCAGTATCATGCCCCATCTCCCCTCGGGTTGGTAGTAGCTAGTTGCGTGACCGGCGCTCGTTAGCTGGGCCCGTGTCAAATAACCTGCTGTGATGAAGGATACACCCGAGCATCCCGGTTGTGGAAGCGTTCTTCCAGATACGGAGTGGCCATACCCCCAGCGTGTGGGTGTTTTCGCTGGTGAAAGTGTAGATCTTGTAACGAAAGATTCATTCCGCACGGGGTTTAAGGCAGCCCAGCGTGGTGATAGGCTGCGGTAATGCCACGAACGAACCAAGACGGAAAAGACGTCAAGCTGGTACTCGAATGGCTTTGCCAGCGGCGCCTCACAGACTCGGAGTTGGCCCTAGCACTTGACATCCCACCCACCAACTACAGCCGACGCAAAGACGCAGATGACTTTCCCTCATTCGAGGAACTGGACCAGTTCGGCAACCACTTCAACCTGTCCGCCCGTGCGCTGCAGATTGCGTTTGGATACCTCGACACCGACGTGCTGCAGCTTTTGGATGAGGACGGGCTACGTCAGTACGTCGAGCAGGGCGGGGGCGTCCCGCCGGTTTTTCCTACACGACGTCCGGGGACGACGACGATAGCGATCCCGAGGACGAAGATGCTTAGCCGACGTAAGCGAAAGGCTGGCGCTCCACCGCCGTAACCTGCATTTTTAGGCTGCGCAGTAGACCCCAAGTACCATCGAGCCTTAAAGTTGACAACAGGTCGGTCGGAGAAAGGGGGGTGCATCCCGAAGGTTCCGCTCCAGCACCGGAACGTAAACGGATGTAGTCGACACAGTGATGGCTTTCACGATCTCGTTAATAACGGCGGGGGTGCTCGCGTGGGCGCTCTGGACCAGGCGTCATACCTGGCGTGTCAAGTGGGAAACGGCCAGTACTACCAGTATCTGCCTTCTAGCTGTCGCGGTGTTGATGCTCTCCTCGACGCCCGTAAGTACATTCGTCGGGTGCAAGCTCCACCACATCACCCATGTGTGGAATCTCCAATTTTGGCTGGGGCATCTCTGCGCCCTGGGTGCAATGTGCGCTGTCGTCTACAACGCGGTATCCAAGCTGGATCGACCGCGCCGACACAGCACCGAAACGTTTCACTCATGGTTCTTCAAATGGATCCAGACCCCCACCGCAATCGGCACCCTCATCATCACCGCCCTCTTCGCAAACAGCGATGCTAACAGGCACCCCATGTATAACCTCGGCACGTATCCCAGCGACGGCCGGTATCCATACCTGACGGCCTACTGGATCGTGCTCAGCTTGATGCTGATTTATCTACTTTACCATGGGATACGCGCTTTCCATGACCTGAAAGACGACGAGACACGCTTGTTGTGCAACCTCTATCTGGCGGGTTGCTACTCGGCGGTGATCTGTCTAGGCATGCGAATACTTACCGCGGTCATACCCCAGTGGGATACCCCTACTGTACTGACACTCATGGCCATACCTGCCGGGGTCGCAATCTGTACTTTCGCCTACGCGGCCGGCCTCTCCTGGATTACTCGACTGCGCAGCTTCACCAAGCATGTGACCTGGTCAGGGGGCCTTTCGTGGTCTGACCCGCCAAATGGTGATCGTGACAAAAATAAATCAGGGTAAATGGTAGACGGTCCCATCACTCGCCAGTAGTATCTTCCAGGGAGTGTTGATTCAGCCTCTGTATCTCCCCCCAGCCGTCAGGGTACGCGATTCAACATCTGGGGACGTCAATACAGCGCTTTCAACATGCGTTCTCCTGCCGTGAGATAGGTATATCCAAAACCGGGAGGGTACTGAACCTGAGTAAATCAGTGATCTTGTCCATTGCAAACTCATCAAACAGCAGGGATGCGACATGGACAGTGCACCACCTGTGCGGATTAGATCTTCCAGTCCTGTCACACTTTAGTGGCCGGCCGATCACAAACTTCAGCAAGCACACCACCGGTCATGTCGTGTATCGGTTCTTTAGTTGCGATGGATCGCTCCTCTATGTTGGTGTCACCAAGGACTTGCGTCTTCGGTGCACCCTCGGTCATCGGCACCGCAAGTGGTGGGGTGATGTGAGCTTTGTGTCAGTGGATAATATGTTCCGTACGCGCCGGCAGGCCGAGGTTGCCGAGTCTCGTGCCATCAACCGTGAGCATCCGATCTATAACAGGCTTGAAAATGTGCCAATTCTCTCATGCTGTCATGGATCTCGGCATACTGAAGAGTGTCGTCACCGCGGCTTGGCGTTAAGCTCCCCACCTATCGCTAATATATGTGACAAGTTGCGTGCCATATACGGAGCTGGCCACATAACCGGTGAAGATGAGTCGGGTGCGGACGTAGGATTGTCAGATACATGGGCCTATCGGAAGCCACTACGAGCGACCGCGGCATAGCTTTGGCTATGTATTCTGCTAATATATCAATACTCAAGAATCATGAGATCGGGAGAGCACAGTGAGTAGAAAGACTATCCATCTACTGTTCGATGACATGGCAGAGGGTGAAGAGATCGAGGCCGACGCCGGCACGGTTATCTTCGGCTATCAGGGACGACAGTACGAGATCGACCTTTGCAAGAAGAATGCCACCAAGCTCGACGGTCAGTTGAAGCCGTGGATTGAGCACGCCCGCTTGATTGATAGTGGGAACAGGCGCGTGACACGTAAGCCGCGCTCACCCAGCGTCCAGACTCCTATGTCATCTGGATACAGCTCCGAGCAGTTGGCCGAGATTCGGTCATGGGCCCGACGTAACGGCCATGAGGTGTCGGACAGGGGAAGGATCCCCTTGGCTATTCTGCAGGCCTTTGAAGAGGGTGCTGGGAGGTAGCAGTGAGCACGGTCGGTATTCGCGAGCACGCCCAGATGTTCCATTGGGATTGCCATCAGGAGTTTCGACGGGACACCTTGGTGTGTGGTCAGCACATGGTTGCTATCGATTACCGCCGTGATGGGACAATTGAAGAGGGCCGGCGATATACCTTCCAGAAGATCACCGATGTGAAATTGCAGGAACGTACTGGTCCGAGGCATAAAAGGGCGACGATTGTTTCCTGGCTGGTAAACCTTGGCAAGTGATATATAGGGGTGCTATGCTGACCTCACCTTCCATTGTGAGGGTTGGTAGGAGAGCCGGGATCGCGCCCCAAATTGTCGACAGCGGTCCCGGCTCTCGCCCATTCTGGCGGTCGTATCGGCGAAAGGAAGGTGCCAGTGATCCTCACAATAGATCACGGAACACCCACGGCGGGATGGTGCGATACCTGCCAACTCCCATCACTGCTGATCTACCCAATCACAACCATGAACGAAGGCGGCGTTCGCCGACTCTGGGTCGTTGTCCGCTGTACAAAATGCGCATCGGAAGGGCGGAAATGAAACCCCATCACAAAAGCGCCATGGACGAATGGCCCTGGTATTACTGGCTTTGCTACTGGCTCACGCTGCCCCATACACTACTGTTGCGCCGGAAACTTGCACGAAGCCCCTTGGCTGAAGTCGGGCTTACGCAAGGCGCCCTATCGGCGCTTGCCAACGTAATCTCGTACCGGTACGGTAGGCATCACGTTCCCGCGGGGGCGCTGCACATCCCCGTCAACCCCCGTGGGGACGCGTCCAACTCCCTGAAAACCGAAAAAGCCCGACACCCCAGGAATTGAGGTATCGGGCTTTTTCATGTGTGTGTGGATCGTAGAGCGAAGAACTGGCCTCTCGGGTGTAGTTACCCTACCCAGCTAGCGTTAATCGCTCAGCGTCTCGCTCAGCGTCGCTCTCAGTTGATCGATCTTCGTAGGCTGGTGGCCTGACCAGCTCAGGGTGACGCCGTCGCCATAATCGACCACCACAACGGGTGACTGGACATAGCCTAGGGACTTCACGTAGTCCACCGCCCCCGGCGTCGTGTCGAGGCGGATCTCCTCATAGGGGATATGGCGTTTCTTCGGGTGGGAGAACTCCCGCTTGGTGGCCTTACATCCGGGGCACTGTGACCCCGGCAGGCTGTAGAGCTTGACGATCAAGGGCGCCATCCCTCCTGCCATTTACGCGAGAACTCCGTGAAGGGAATTCGCTTGGGCAGTAGTCGAAAGACGCCGGGGCAATTCTCGGCAAGGATGATGTCCTCCTGGTGGTGATAGTCGGCATCAATCACCAGGTAGGTGGTGGCGCACTCCAGCTTGTCGCTGGTCTGGGATAGAAGCTCTTCGATGTGCTCGACGCGCCGAAGCGTGCGCCGCGGTGCGTTCACACGGTCATAGACAGCACGGCCGGCCTTACCGAAGATGCGGGCCACCGTTTCCGACGTCTTGATCAGCTCATAGAGGAACAGACCCAGCACGCCGGCCATGAGAATAGGCCACATCCAGTGGGGGACGTGCGACCAGAAGGTGCCATCCGAGGGCCCTGGGGTCATGCTGCCACCCCCAGGGCGTTGGCGATGTCAAGCAGGTAACTCGCGGCCGCGGCTACACAGCCCTGGTTGGCGTACTGCCAGTGAGCTGCGTTAGTGCCGGCGGCGAAGAATGATGCGGCATTCCAGCCCTCTTCAAACGCCGAGATTAGCCGGAACCATGACACCGGAATCTTCAAGAAGTCCACGATGGATCCGGATTCCACGAAGTCGTATATCGCGGTGCCGATCTTGCCCGGGCCGGCCTCATCCGTTTGAGGGTGGGGACCGACCGGAGCACTGCCGTAGAGATCGCCAGGCAGGTTGAAGGACATCACCGTGGGCTTCCCCAGGGGATTGGGGTAGTTGGTTTGTTCCTCGGTGAGATCCTGCGCGCCAGCGATACCGCCAGTGACCTCACCATCCTGCGTCCCGGGTACTGGAATTCCTTGGTAGGTATTGCCATTGGAGATTCCAGGGGTACGCATCGGGTCACCGAAGTTCACCACCGCATAGCAATCTGGCAGCCGGTGATGCAGCACACCGTCCTCGGCGAGGATGTCATTGACCCAGACAATGTCAGTGGCCAAGGCGCCCTGCGAATAACCCGCCAGGGAGAACGGCCCAGAGTCGTAGACCGGGGCCTGGTAGTCCGGAAACGCCGGCCCACCCAACGCTGCAATGATCTGCTTGCGGGCATTCTGCACGCTCGGGGTCATCGGGAACACCGCGGCCGGATAGCCGATGGGCTGCCAGCGCCACGGGGGCTGCGAGGGTATTAGCCCATCCAGCTTGTCGGCGACGATCTGCCAGGGGTTGACCCCGCCGACCATCGCGCCCAGCATTCCGGCAAATCCGGTGGTATCCGCGGGGTCCGGATCACCTGTGCCATTGCAAGTTATGATTACCGGCCTTGTCATGCGGACGCCTTCTCCCTGTGATAGCGGATCCGTTCCCGCTCGTTCTTGCACGTACGGCAACGTCGACCACTAGGCACTTCGTTGCGGGCTAAGGTGTTTTCGACCGTGAACTCATGCCCCTTGGCGCAGTGGGTGCGCTTGGCGTAGTGGTGATTACCATTACGGACAATGTCCAATTTGTTCTCAGATGAGGTTCCCCACGCCAGATTTTCTAGTCGGTTGTCACAGGGAATGTCATTTAAGTGGCGGCATTCCATGCCTTCAGGGCGTCCCCCAACGAACGCCTCTAGCACTAGACGATGGACGCGAAACATTTTTGTACGTCCACCCTTAGCTAGAACTACGGACTTGTAGCCAGAGGGTGCTGCCGTTATTGGCTTGAGTTGGCGCTCGGGCACTATCCGAATGGTCTCATCTGCGCAGTGCACAACACGCCTTCTTGATCTAACGTTGCCTAGATCAGACACCTCATAGGAGCCCTCGTATCCGATGACGGCTCGCCACTGCTCCGTCACGTCGCCGGGGCTTTGTAGTTGACGCTCAGCGGCTCGTCGTCATTGATGTGCGGGTTGGCCTGGAGCGCGATCTTGAGCAACGTATACAGCGCATCATGGGCGTCGTAATCGTTTCCGTCGCTCATCTTTCGCGTTCTGGTCCACAGCTTCGCCTCACTGGCGGCGTGGTCACACATAGACGATGACACGTTGGCGCCCTCCGGAAAGGCGTAATCAACAGCCCGACCGAACAGGTGCGAGTCATAGAACATCGCCACCTTGCGGTACGAGAGCTGGTTGCCATCGCCGTCAATGCCGTCGATCTTGTCCGAAACCGATTCTGCGGTCGCGTTTACATTGGGATCTGTCATTTGGTTCCTTGAAGGATCGAATTGAGGTCGGCCAGCTTCTGGAGCACGGCCAGGCCGGTGGACGTAGTCGCGAAGTCAGCACTCAAAGCGGTGACTGCAGTGGTCAGATCGGCGACAGCCTTAGCGACGGTTGCGATTTGATCGCCCACGTTTGGCTGCGTGCCCCAGTCGGCGCCCACCGGGGTAGGTGAACCCGGCAGTAGGAACTGGGTAATCGACGGATTAAGGTCTCCGGTCACGCTCTGCGTCAGGAACAGAAGCATGTTGTACATGTCCTCCTGCTGCGCCGATGAAAGTGCCATGAGAGGGTCATCTCCTTGTGATGGTGTAGTTCCGAGAAGTGCCTTGAGGTCGGCCAGTGAGCCGCGGAAGGCGTCGGCGTCCAGGGACATGCCGGCTACCTGGGCCTGGCTCGTGAATTGCAGGATCACCGGGGTGACCCCGCCATAAGACGCCCAACCGCCCCAGGAATCACCCGGGTAAAGGTTGTAGGCGTAGCCGGATCCGTTGACCCAGTTGGACGAGACCATGCCCTTGACGCTCACCGCCGACAGGTCGGGTGAGCCCTGACTCTCCCAGTACCACTGGGGGATGTATTCCAGGACGATGGTCAAGCCGGCGTTGGTGAAGGCATGCCAGACGGCTTCGTAATTGCTGAAGTCACCGCCGTTGGTTTCCCAGTCGAGCATGATTCCGACGTCGGCCCCATTGAGTGCGGCCTTGCAGTTACTGGCCTGGGAATCGGGATTGCTGGTGTCCACGTAGTGGTATGCCACTACGGGGATGTCGTTAGCGAGGCAGGCTTGGTAGATCGCGGGGAAGGTGGGGTCAGCGAAGGTGCTGCCCTCACTGGCCTTGGCCTCGATCCACGAGAAGCCCTCTTTGACAACCTCGGCCACGAACCCTGGAATGGCCCCAAGGTTGGGGCTGGTGGGTCCACCAAAGTTGTTGTTGGATATGTCGATTCCAAACAGGACCGGGGTAACCGGAGGCGGTGTGACCGGGGTGACCGGGGTAACATCTGCAGTGACCGGGCCAGGGAGGTACCAGTGGTCGGTCCACTCGGGGTTGTTCTGATCCGCCCCGCCAGTGCCATTGGTGCATGTGCCGTCGTCCCCGTTGGATTCCATGATGAATCCATTGGGCAGCATGGTGTTCATGTGCGAGTCTTCGCCACCGCCGCCGTGCATGATGTTCACCCACAGGGCGGCATCGGCCGGCAGTGCGGCCGGGTTGGATCCCACAGAGATGGTCCCGTACGGACCAACGGTGCCAGGCGCTGCCGGCGTGTTGGTATTGTAGTCGTAGGGCCAGCTCTCGGTCGAAACGTTATGGGCCCAGCTCATATTCGCGGGGGTCTTGGTGAGGGCTTCTAGCACCCAGCCGGCGCAACCTGAACAGTCACAGCCCTGCCTGACATTGCCATTGGAGTACACCCCGCCGTACACATACGGATCCCCAAGGCGCTCTTCGAAATTGGTGATTACCCAGTTGATACTGCTTTGGAGGACAGTCATTCTTTTCCCACCTCCACCTCGTCGTCGCCAGTGAGCTGGCGCAATAGTTGTAGTTCTTCTTTGATGAGTTTCAATTCCTCGTTGAGGAGTGCGTCTGTTCGCACACCCGCCTGCCATCCGACGTAGGCCAGGGCTGGCTGGGTGATCGCGGAGTAGATGGTCAATATCGCCATCAGGATGAGCATCTGGGGATCCGCAGTGGGGTGGATCACCTCGAAGGCAACGACAGCCAGTGTGACGACTAGGGTCTGCCACACGCCCCTGGCTGATGCGAACCAGGCCGCGAATCGATCAAGCAATCTGTCCGACATCACTTGCCGCATAACTGTGGCGCGGGATCCTCACCACCGGTCTCGTTGTGGATGTCGGCCAGGTCGGCCATGAGCTGGTCAGCGTCGAAGCCTTCAAGACTCTTGCCCTTGACGAGCATTTCCTCGTTGAAATAGACGAACGTCTCGTCATTGAACTGCTCGTATGCAGCAGGGGTGAGCTGGCAGGTTTGACCCCAGGTGACGATCTCGATGTTTCCGGCGCGCTTGCCCACCCCGAGGATGTAGTGACCACCTTCAATATGCGGGTCTTCCAACGCATCCCAGACCTCGCCGCGGTTGAACGCATCTTGGAACTCGGCGGGTAGCTCTACCCCGATGCCTACGGCGCCGAACAGGTAGATGGCCTGGAAAAGCTGCTCGACATTACCGGGCTCCAGCGCCATGTAGCACTGGATCTTGTGGATGTTTCCTGCAGCGTCCTTCAGTCCGGTCGTGCGCCAGTACTCGGCGACGTCCTGGACGTTGGACCCGTTGTCCGTGGGATTGGAGTTGGTCCACCAGTTATAGGCAGACGGATCGTATCCGGTGATCGCCGAATACATCTCAAGCGTGCATTCGGTGTTGATCTTGAATGGCTTGTCACCCTCGGTACACCACAACATTTCGGCGTGGAAGGGCCCCGCGATTGCGCAGTCACCGACAGTGTCGTTTCCCAGCATTCCCCAGTCGGAGACCAGGTTTCCGTGACCGAACTCTTCCGGCAGCGATGGCAGGTCGGAGTGGCGCACATAATCGCTCAGCTTCAGGCCGTAGTGTGGAGTCGCCGGGTGCTTACCGAGCCGGTAGTTCAATGTTTCTCCCTGTGAAGTTGGGGTTTTCGTCATCAGGCCCAGCGCGGTAGCCAGGCCGAGAAACTTAAGGGCGTTTCTCCGATTGAATCCGGGCATGGCTCACGGCAACTGGCGCAATGGGGTTAGCTCATCGTTGAACTTGATGATCGGTTCCCAGATGGCGACGCCACGGCCGGCGTTGGCGGTAGCCATGTCATTGATGGCTGTGACCGCGTCGGAGCGGTCGGCGGTGGTGACAGAAGGTTGGTCGCCATTGACGGACTGGACAACCCACGTGTGTCCACCGGTTCGTTCGGCTACCGCTTCGGCTCGCCCGGTCCTGTTATTGATGAGGACCATGCGCTCAAGGCCGTTGATGACTATCTGATAGTCCTGCGCGTCTGCTTCTACTTTTAGTTCCTTGATTCTCATTAAGCCGTAATGGATGGAGTGACGTTGATTGAGGCACCAGTTCCGGTGACGGTCACCGAACCGCCGGTAAAGGCCGCGGACCCCACAAAGGTGGATGCCGTGTTGGAGTTGGGCGGGGTGGCCGAGGTGCCGGTGGTGGCAGAAATTGTGTAGCTGGTGCCAGTTACGTTGGCTATGCGGACGTTTTCGCCGCCAGCGGATGTTCCCAGGTAGACGTTGTAAGAGGCCGCCCCCGTGACTGCCGACCAGTGGATGGACGCCGATAGGTTGCTTCCACTCGGCGTGATCGACTGCTCATTGCTCACGGTCGTCTCGCCGGCAAAGTTAACGGCAGTGACGGTGACGTAGTAAGTGGTCCCAGATACTAGGCTTCCGCCACTAGCGGCGGAAATGGTAAGACCGGAGGGTGCGGGAAGAAGCGTCAGGATCTGGGTGGAGAAGATGCCACCCTCGGTGTAAGTGCCTGCGGCGCAAGGAATGTTGACCTGCGAGCCGTTATTGTCACCTACGCCATCAGGAGCCCATGTGGTTTGCACACGGTTATACCCGCCACCCGAGGCTTCATTAGCGCCCGTGGTACCAGCACCTGCACCTTGGTGGAGGGAGATCCAGTTACCCTCGGCAGCAATGGCATTGGACGCCACTTGATGAGTTGTGTTTGGAATACCCATATTTAGTTGTTGTTTCCTTTTAAAACTTTTGAGCGGATGGTGAAGCGCGGCCTAACTGGGGGTTGGCTTCCCTTTCGTGAGCGGCTAGAATGCGCTGGCATGAGCGCTTTGCTGATGTGGCGTTGCGATAATTGCGGCGCCACCGATAAGTCCCACCCCGTCGATTCGGATAGGCGCATCCGGGAGTGCCTGCCGCCGGGATGGAGATTGCAGGGCGACGGTGTGCGCTGCGACGGATGCGCTACGGGCTAAACCGCCCACCGCGAGTCTTCGAAGTGGTCAGATTGGTAGTAGCGGAACAGCCACACCAGCCCAGGGGGTGGAACCACTGAGGACTGCACTGAACGATGGGTTATTGGCTGCTGAATCCTGAATAGCGAGTGCTGCGAATCCAGTGGAATCTATCGCGTTATACCTCGGGGTTCCTCCCGAGTAGCTGGTCACCGAGGCGTTATAGCAGCCGAATGCTTGGAATACGATGCCGTTAAGCGGTCCTGTCGCGGATTGCGACGGTGATGCGTTACTGCCCGATGTAACGACTGGCGTTCCAATGGCCGATACATTAAGGTAAGACACTGAGCATCCGTTCATGACTGTGCTGGTGGATGCAGTGGCCGAGATGGTTTGGGCACCCGATGGTGCGTTCGCTAGCCCGTAGATGTAGAGCGGACCGTTGGTGCCCATATTCTGGCTGCCGACCAGCGCCATGTTCGCGGTGCCGTATTTGACATTAGATAGCGTTGACCCGGCGGTGGTGCTCACGAAAGCGGCGAGCACGTATGCCCCTGCGGTTGCGGTATGTGACCAACTGATGCTGGTGGCAACCCCAGTTGTGGCACCTGTCCCCTTTGCGTTATAGGCGACCGGGGGTACGGGTATCGGCCTCAATAACGGCAAGGGATAAGCACGTCCCGAACGGGCCCCCATTTACTCAGCCCAGATGACGTAGCAAATGACGTTTACGGCGGCAGCGCTGCCGGGGGTAGCCCTGATGCGAAGTGACTTGCCGCTCTCCACCTCTGGCTCCCGATCCAGCGGGAACTGTTGCTTCTGATAGAACGACTGATCCACCGTCATGGCCAGGAGGCGCGTGGCGGTGATGCTCCCCTCATTTGTTGCGTTGAAACCCGTTGCCGAAGTGCCCGTGGTCGCCGCGGAGGCTTGACCTGTAGGGGCGTTGTAATTCGAGATACTTCCCGCCGTAACGGTGGCAAAGACCGAACCCGTCTCGATTAACTCCATGGTCACCGGGGCTGATGGCACCGAGGTGAACATGTAACCCGCCTCGATAACCTGGATGTGTGACCCGGGGGCGATCTGAAGGATGGTCTTCGGAGTGCTAGTACTGGCGGATGTGGCAGTCGCAGCCATGGGGGCGGTCAGCGCCGTGGTAACGGCGTTATAGGCGACATAAAGCCTGGCTGACATATTTTGTTGTTTCTCCTAAACGCTTTAGAAAGTAGATGCTCGCTGAACCGCGGTATTGTTCTGACGCCCTGGAGTGATCGGAACCGCTTCCATGGACATGCCAAGCTCAATGCGGACATCGAGAGCGGTTTTCGGAATGGTGTTGACACCAATAGAAATTGGGGCGTCGACGTTGAAGCCGGCAGTCCCAACCGTCCCGAACACCATCTTGATGCCAGAGGAAAGCTGCAGGCTCATGCCCTGCGGCGGCAGCATCTGAATGCTGGGGGGGAGGCCGAGGTTGAAGCCGGTTTGGGGATCATTTCTGATCACGATATCCGGCTCAACCAAGAGCCCCATCTTGGTGAGAATGACGGCCTGCCAGTTGATTCCGGCCGCAGCAGGCCCAGCAGTAGTGAGTATCACGATGCCCTCGCTATGATCCAGACAGCGCCAGCGGCGCCAGCACCACCGAAGTAATAAAAGGCACCATCGGATGTACCACCCGCGCCGGCACCACCAGGGGCATTGCCATCGATTTGAGCATTGCTTGAGGTGCTTGTTGGCGGCGGGGGCGCAGGCACTGTAGCCCCGCCATCGAAGGTGAATCCGTTATACGACCGATCCCCAGGGCCGACGCCATCGGCGGTGCCAGTATTAACACCCACACCGGCAGCGCCGGTATAAGTAGTCATCCCAGGAGATGAAACAGTCGAGGCAGCGCCGTTGTTATTCACACCCTGGGTATTGGATTGAGCACCACCAGATCCCACCGTGACGGTGATAGTTCCACCGGAGGGCCATCCAGAGGTTGTGGATATAGTGGCCGTCGTCCATGAGCCGGGAACACCACCAACGCCACTGCCGGTATTACCCTGAACGTTGCTACCGGGAGTGCCACCAGAGGCGCCACCCAGCAGAATGAAGTCCAGATACACCGCCCAATCCGGGATCTCGTATGTGTAAGTTCCCGGTGTTTCATAGGTGGCCACCACGGGTGGTTGCACCGCAGCGCCGCCAGAGGACTTAATCCCCTGTCGGGCAGTGATATACGCTGCACCATCAGCACCAAACTGCGGCGTAGGAGCAGAGGAATCCCCACCAGCGCTACCACCACCGGGCGCGTTGCCGGGAAGGTCTAGCGATATAGTGTCGGGTCCGCCCACATGGAGCTGGCCCTGCCAGACAATATTGCCTGGGCCCTTGCCTGTCGACGTCTGGTTAGTGTTGGCGGGGTTGAAGTTTCCAGCACCACCCGGGCCGCCGGCCGCACCGCCGGCTGCAGCAAGCAGCGGGGTGAGCGCACCATTCAGCGCGACAGAGATGCCACCCCAGTCGTCGGCCACGTTCGCCGTGGCACTAAACGTTGTGGTCTCAGTTGCGTAGGACACCGACAACCCTTGACGGAATTGCGTCGTGCCGCCAGAGGCGATCTGCGTGTAGTCGTAGAGTTCTTTGGTTCCACCACTGAACTCACCCAACTGAGCTGATAGCGCACCGAAACACTGGACAATGACCTGGTTCTCGCCGCATACAACTTCCTGCGACAGGGAGTTGGAAACGCCATAGACTGAGGTGACCAATCCGGCCGAGGAAACTCCAGTGAAGCTGATCGTTTCCAGGGTGGCGTAGGTAGATGTGGCGAAGGTAGCCACCACCTCCACGTCACCCGCGGAAACGTTATTCAACCAGTAGAGTGCGGTAGCGCCACCGGATCCGGCATTGCCGTTGTAGACAAGGCCAAGCGGATGCATAGTCTTGCCACCGCAGGTGACATTGAACGTGCCATAGCCGGTATTGACTGCGGCGATCACACAAGCCTTGTCGGCGACGGTGATATTGTCCGTGAGGGACGTCCCCGCTCCCGACGCTCCGATACCCTTGGCGTCGAACAGGGGTGCCGAAGCAAATCCGGTACCCACCGTGGAGGTAGCGCCGTCAGCGCTAATGGCCTGAGGGCCAGGAGCGACGATGACGGTCAGGCTCGTCGTGCCGTCCGGAATGTCGGTTCCATAGGTGAATGTTTGCGCTTGCCAAATACCACCGGTTGCACCCTGTCCGTTGCCACCCGAGGTGTAGGTGCCAAAGATGGACAGCGTCCCATCAGCGTCACCACCCGAACCGCCACTTCCACACAAGACGACGTCGAGGAAGTCGCCGTCCTGCACCCACTCGGGGATTGTGTAGGTGTAGGTCCCGTGGGAGGTCTTACTCCATCCCTGTGGGGCCTGGTAGTCCGGCGGCAGCGTGGAGACGTCGAATGACAGGTAGGCGAGCTGACCACTGTAGGTCAGGTCCGATTCCGTCAGTGTCGCGGGAGTGTTTCCACCAGTATTGGACAGTGTGCGTACCGCACCCAGGTTGGTCGGAACAGAACCGAGTTGGTTAGGTACGGTCCAGGTCTCCCCGATGATGCTGATGTTGTTGGTGGCTGAAACAACCTCTATGGCGATCCACTGGCCAGCGACAATGTCGAACTGGCTTGTGCCAGGGATATTGACGCTGACCCAGCCCTCAAATCCATCAGGGATGGAAGACCCGATGTCGCCAGATGACCACTTATTGGTGTACGTGCCGGTGGAATCCAGCGTGTAGACGTTGACATAAACACCGCTCACTGTCGCGCTTGCGGTGGCTACGAATCTGACGAAGCCAAGGGTCAGCGCCTGATTGCAGTTGATATGCCCGACAACGCTTGTGCCGGCCGTAACCGTGATCTTATTCAGCGTCCCCGTCGTCAGGCTCGTGTAGGGGAAGGTGGCTTGCGCGCTCGGGGAGATGGCGTTGTAGCCAGGCTGTGTGGCCGGGTTACTCAGGACGGTGTTGTTGGCGACGCCGAGGTTATAACCCAACTGGGCCTGCATAACCGACTGCGCCAAGGCCTGCATGGCAGCGGCGTAATCCGTTCCCGTCTGGTCGGTTTGAGTCGTTCCAGACGCGATAGAGTCAAACATGTTCTGGAAGGCTGTCGCCACGTCGGCGATGCCTTGCGGACCAGTGACCTGGAGGCCGGATAGTTGGTTGATGGTGGTCTGGTCAATCAGGCTTCCATCAATCAGGTTGGTGACTTCGAATATCGGCGCTGCGAACCACACCTTGCCGGTGGTCATCGCCAAGTCCTCGACGTCGAATACCAGGCAGGCATTGTATGTACCAGGGGGCATTACGAAGTCGGCTTCTAGCTCTTTCCAGAGCCAGCCACTCGACGGTGAGCTAACGCTCAGCGTGGCCTGCGGGGCGGTGATGGTTCCGATGAGATTGCCGTCGATATCGTAGGCATTAACGGCCACAATGATTGATGCGCCGTTCGTCCCAATGTTGTTCCATATCACCGAAGCACCGGCACGAATCACCTGCCCGGGCTTGGCTGCGACGGGCTGGCCGGGGATTAACTGATGCCGAATCCCCTCGACTGGCGGTGCCGTGATTGGCGTGCCATCTGGATGCGCCCCACCCGCAAAGGAGTTGATGTAGTCCACCGCAATCTGGGCGTAGGACCGTCCATCACCCTTCCCGAGCAACGGCTGGCCGAGAAAGTAGGCGCTCTGCGGGCTATCGACATTGCCGATGTAATAGTTCTCTAGCGTCAGAGATTGGGTATCGCCGGCTGGCGCCCCTAGCGTTCCGCCCGCATAGGTCTGCATGACCCAGTGGAAGAAGTTTCGGAACTGTCCACCGTCAACAAGATTCAGAGATCCCTCTTGCGACCCGGGGGAGTAGCCGGGCTGGTTGGTGGAACCGGGGAGTAGGTAGGACGCGATGTTGTACCAATGAAGACTAAGGGCCGCAAGGACATACGGCGCGGTGGTCTCAACGTTCTCCATCGCGGCGATGGTGGTACCAGTCACCGGCTCGTACATGCAGCAGCAGTCGTTGCCGGGGATGGAGCCGTCGTTGCCAACCCAAGAGCCGACCTGGAACCAGCCCAGTCCCCACTCCTGATAGGTGGCCGAGCCCGTAGCCCCCGCCCACACTTCCATGGGAGTAACAGTTGGTGAAGTGAACGTATTCAACCGTTCTAGCTGCGTCTCCGCGCTGAGCAGTGTTCCCGCGCCAGAGGCGGTTGCGAACTTGACCAGGTCGTAGATGGTTCCGGCCATGGCACCAGCGGTCCACCAGTAGTCCATATTCACGGCGCCCTGCACCTGGTCGCCGAAGGGCAGGCCGAGGTAGTCAAGGATTACCGGGACATAGGTGGTGTTGGCGGGCGAGGGGACGGCTGCGACACCCTTGAGGAATTCGGCCGTAAGACCCAGTGGCTCACACACCTTCTCAGTGATGACTTCGCCTGCGGTCTTCCCGGGGTAGATCGCCTCAAGAATGAATCCCAGTAGGATGAAGTTGGATTCCGTGTAGTACCAAACGGTTCCCGGCTCCGAATTGGGTGTCCCGCCGCGGATGATCCCCAGCATGGTGTACTCGTCAATGCCCTCTGCGGGATTGATAAGGAAGCCAATCGATGCCAGCGCGTCCTGCTCAGTGTCATAGACACCAGAGGTCTGCATTAGCATCTGGCGAATGGTGATCTTGTCACCGTTGGCGACGCCCGAGACGTAGGTGTCCAGGGTGTCGTCCAGGGTCAGGAGCCCCTCGTCCACTGCAATAAGGATTGCCGTGGCGGTGAATCCCTTAGTGACAGAACCTAATCGCTGGAAACCATCCAGGGTTACACCAGATCCGTAGGACTTGTAGTAGTAGCCCATGGGACCCGAGATACCAAGGGTAAAGCCAGGTGTGGGCTCGATGAGCAGACCCAGCTCGACAATCGCATCGATAACACCAGTGAGTTCGGGAGACATGGGCTGATCCGGCCCCGGCGCGTTCGCGAGATCAAACGGCATGCCGACCTGCGTGGCACTTCCCTTGACGGGGCAGCAACTGAGATAGTCACCAGGAGCGGCCATCTCCCACCACCGCGGCTCGGTGTCGATCAGGTTTCCGCCGGCCGGGTTGGTCGGGTCGCCCTGATTCGCGTAGGGCCCAATGGCTGCACAATCCACGACAGCACCCGAGGTGCCAACCGGGGGAGTGTAGCCAGGGAAGCCGGCACCCTCCTCGCGGCGCATGTTGCCGAACATGACACCAGCCAGCAGGTCATTGTCCCTCGATGTCAGTTGCCCATAACGGATTTGGTCATAGACGCCCGACATGATGAGCGTGCCCTGCCCCTGCCCAACCAGAATGAAAGGACCGGGAGTCGTGTTTATCGTGTTGATCATCCAGTTGATGCCCTGCTGAACGGCAGTGGACATCGTTCCCGTGGTGGGATACGGAACGTAGACGACTTCGAAGTACTCAGGGTCAAGCTGATTGAAGAGGTATCCGAGGGCTAGGTGGGCCGTGTCGGGGTCCTGTAGATAGTCCATGAACACGCCAGACTTGAACGCTGGCGTGAAGATGCCACCAGGCGTGCCGGGGGCGACATAGACGGTGATCAGACCGGGGCGTCTGGTAGCGATTGAGCCCATGGGCCCGTTGGGGGCACCCGTACCGACCCAGCCATCCCACATCCAAAGCCCTTGGCCCTGAATTCCAGCGCCGCTGAGGAACTGAGACGCTGGGCTGGTGTAGATGTTCGGACTTGCTGCCGGCGCCAGTGCCGCCCACACATTGGTGGGGACGGGCTGGTTGGTAGGCAGCAGGCCCAACAGCGTGCTCAGGGCCTGACTCTGCGTCAGTGTCTCGCCAGTGCTCGTGGTGGCACCAGAGCCACCCGACGTCATAATGGGATGCCCCAACAAGCCGAGGAGACTGGCCACCCAGCTCACCAGGCCACCGATCAGGGATTCACCAAAGGTGATGAGATTCCCGACAACCGGAATTCCCTGCAGGATGCTGGTGATGGTGTTGAAGATGTCCTCGGGCAGCGCTGAGACATACTTGATGAGGTCGGCAATCCCGTTGCCTGAAGTCGGACCCCCAAGGGCGCCCACGATGGCGTCAATGATGTCGCTGCCAGCCTGCGCCAAAGCCTCGACTAGGCCCGCAATGTTGCCCTGCGGGATATCCAGCAGGGCGTTCTCCAGTTGATTGACTAGGTCATCGACCGAGCCTGTAATCCTGCCTAGGCCAAAGGCGCTGAGGACTGCGTTGACAATCAGCTCGATAATCTCGGCTGGGATGTCGGCGAACATCTTCAGCAGTGGCTGAAGGTTGAAGCTGGGGAGCTGCTGCGGGGTGGTGGGGTCGTTGTGGATTGAGGGGTCTGGCGTGATTGGGGACGTCACGAAGCCACCGGGCGCGTTTCGACTGTGAACGTGACCGTCGAGGCCTCAATCGCCCAGCTATCAGAAACGCTGGCCGTCTGACGGGCCACCAGGTAGATCTCGACAGTCTCGCCCGCGGACACCTTGCCATAGCCGGACGCACCAATGAGCGCACCAAACCCGGGGATCATCACCAGGCGCTGATTTGCAGTGCCAGACAAGCCCGGAACCTGCGCCACGACCTGGCCCGTGGTCGGACTATTAATCAAGGCTAGGAGTTCCACCACGGTGTTGGCGGTGCCATTGACGATGGCCGTCGCGTAAACGATTGGGTAGTAGTCGGCCGTCTGCGCCGGAATATTGATCGTCCCCAGGGTGCCCTGCGTATTTCCGCTCTCGCTGACCGTGTCGAATGACGTTGCGTTGTAGACGTTTCCCCACGGGAAGGAGACATACTCGAATGACGGAGTGCCGCCATTAACCCCCGACACCGAGATGAAATCACCTGCGGCCGGCGTGCCACTGACGTCACTGGCCGTGCCAATCGTGGTGGTTCCGGAGGTTCCGTCAGCGCCCTGGGGCAGGCCCAGATTGACTGTGTACTCCGACGCCACACCGGCACCGCCGGGGCTGGTCTGAACGAGGTCGAAAGTGGCCTGCTGTCCCGCGGCCAGGGTGGTGACGGTGCCTTTGGTCAGAATTGGCGCCATGCCGGGGAGGCCCGGTGCCAACGCCGGGAAAGACCCCACCCCGCCGCTGGGGGTAAGGGTCAGCGTGCAAACACCAGTGGTTGGAGTTGCATTGAAATTGGTGATTGTGACAGTACCCTCAAAGACGAGGTTATTGCCGTCGACAGTAATTGCCACTTGATAAATTCCCTATTTAATTAGTTGCCAGCGGGACTCATCGTCACCACGTTCACGACTTGTTCAAGACCGGTGAGCATGCGAACCACGCGCAGGATTGGGTTAACTTCACGCTTTCCATCGCCGACAACGATTTCGACTAGAGCGCGAGTCTTACGATCATCTTTAATCTTGAAGGAGTAGACATAGTCCGTGTAGAGAAGACCGTCCAGCACAAAAGAGACAAGTCCGCCCAGGAATACATCCCGACCAATCTCGTACGGTCGTCCATCCTGCCAAGTAAGCTGAATACAGGTATAGCCTTGACTATCAAACATCCCCTGCATCAAGGCGAACCATTCGTCCAGGGTGTATGCAGATGCCCCGGTTTTCATGAAGTATTCGGGGAATCCGAATGGCCCTAGCTGAAGCCGGCGCTCGTAGTTGATCTGCTCCTGGAATGCCAAGAGGATGTCGTCAAAGGTTCCATTCAGCAACGTGTCCGGAATACCAGTGAAGCCCACCGTAATTTCGATGGCATCGATGAGAAATTCCAGAGTAGCGTTAATTAGGTCATCTAACCACTTAGGGCTCTTGCCGCCGCCCACCACGGTGTGCGCGAGGGGGTGATAACCAGTCAGCTTGAATGAATCGAGTCCGCTGAATTTAGGATCGTCGCCATTGAATAGGACCCAGGACGGCACGAAGTTCACACCCAATGTCGGCGCAATATTGATACCGAGGTTGGCTGGGTAGTACTCGTTGTTGGGATTCAGGAATGGAGAAAGGGTGTTGCCCAGGAGGCTGTGCTCCAGGTCGACAACGTCCTCCACGAGGCCGTCGATAAACGTGCCCGTGGGCCCCGTCACGCCACGGCGGTCGACACAGGTAACCACCAGCGTAGGGCCGGTAAGTTCGGTCACCAGCGGCAGCATGGAGGCCATCAGTGCCTCGGTACCGGGCTGTGGGTCACCGGGCAGCCACAGGTTGATCTGCAGTGCCAGGCCATAATCCATCAGCGTGTCTTTGATCAGGTCGTAGATCTTGTCCATGCGCCCGGTAAGCGCCACCCACGGAGAGGTGTCGAATATCGGGTTCTGGAACATGACGCAAATGGGGGCGGCCAAGTATTGCAGCAGGTTGCCGCCGGCCATATTCCATCTCTGCAAGAAGTCCTGCCATGCGACAGGAAGCGACAACACCGAGACAATGGGATCGTTGATGAAGTTCCAAATGCCCGACTGCAGGCGAAAAGCCTGCTCGGCGATCATGGTAAGGACGCAGCTAATGGCGGGGCCAACGTACACGGCATTCGAAGGCACCTGGATCTCAATGGGCAATTCAAAGTTCGGCCACACGAGCATCCTGGAGAACCAAGCGAAGTCATCGATTAGTTCAATGGTGCATGTACGCAGGCGATTGTTTAGCGCATTGGAGTACGAATTGACGCGTCCACTCCACCGGATGTTATTTAACTGGATAACCACTGGCACGACGGTGGTCGTGCATTGCATGGCAATCTGTACGCAGGGGTCATCGGCCTTGAGAACAAGGGTGGCCGTGCCCATATCATTGCGTTTAGACTCGACTTCCAGCGAGATATAGGAATCACAGGTCGCCAGGAATTCATACGTGTACGTGTAGAACGTCACGCTGATATCCGTGGCCGGCTCTTGATTGGCCAGCGCCGCGGTCCATGATGCGGCCGAAGCCAGCTCTGGGGATCCAGATGTAAGTGCGGGAAGTAAGTTTGTTGGGTTAGTCCAGTCTTCTGCTCGGCTTAGAGTGGCCATCGCCGCATGGGCGTGACAGCCGCCACCACCTTGCTTGTGGGTCCACCATTAGTGATAGTCACGTTGAAGTGCTGCTCCTTGGGTGCGATGCCATACACCGCCCCTGGAAGCGGATTGGTGAATCTGCCACTGACCAGTGCGGAGAGGTTTCCCTGCGGCGGGACAGCGCCAAAGACGGACTGATACTGCGCAAGGAAGGGTGGGGTGTTGTTGTTTTGGGCGAAGGAGAGCAGGGCCGTGAGTAGGCTCTGCTGAGCCGCGGTCGGAGGCGGTGGCTGCCCGGGTGTTAGGTCGGTGATCGTTCGTAACATCGGGTCGGTACACACAAGGGCTACCTGCCCCGCCTCAAGTGGCCCGAAGGTGATCATGCTCTGGCTACCGGGGCCGTTAGAGAAGCTGAAAGTGCCTGGGCCGTATACCAAATACCTTGGCCACGCGTCCTCATCACCGATGTTCGTCAGGGGCACGGTGCCCGACTGGGTGATTGTCGTGTTGTCCCCCATGGAGAACACGGCGATGGGCTGAGGATTGAAGTAGAGGCCCAGATAGATGGACGACGTCATACCGAAGCCGGTGAGTCGATAATCCTCACCCAGTGCGGATAGATGAGCGTTGTCCTGCACATTGAAGTAGGTGAAGCCATCGCGAAGCGCCATGATGTTGTATGGGCTTGTGGAGGTACCAGCGATAAGGGTGAAAGTCTCACCCCATAGCGGCGGTTCGACGTTGATTAGGACTTCTTCCCAAACCATCGCCCCGTCGACAAACGCGGCGATCTCATGCGTCAGCATTGAGAGGCGCAGGCGGATCCCGTTCTTACCGTCACTGCTGCAGCGGGCCCAGACGTCGACATAGCAGAACGGGTCGTAGACATCGAAGAGGTGTGCCAGCGTCGCGCCGGCAAAAGTGATGGAGACGATTTGGTCATCAGTGTCCGTCGCCGTGTTGTAGATGTTCTGGGCCTCAAAGACCTGGCCGTTGGTGGGGATTAGTACGGCAGCGCCGTTCTGGATTCCCTGAGTTCCGTCGTCTGTACTTGGGGTGATGAAACTGGTGAAGGTGTTGGGCAGTGTCGTTGCATTGGGCAACTGGGTGAAATTAACCGTGTTAGTGACGATGTTGGCGCCGAAAGAAGACACCGAATCCACGGAGTACCAAAAGGCGTCATAGTTGATGGCCTCCCAGGTGAAGACCTGGCGCCCCGAGTAGGTGTAGTCCTTGGTGAACTCGTCGCTGATGTGCTTACCGAGGCGCACCGGGCACCACCACTCACCCATGTCGGGAGTGAAGACGGAGAAGATGCCGGTGGCCCGCGGCTTCCAGGCGCTAATCCAGTGCCGGATGACATCCCGAATGTTCTGCGGCGCAAGGCCAGAGGCCTCAACACCGAGCATGATCTCGCCCGGGTCGTAGACGGTCGCATTCCAGGTGGCGCCGTCTTGCCGTGCGCCTCTCTGATCCAGGTTCTGGAACGGAGACATCAAGCCCATGTGCTTAAGGAGGACCACGCCATCCTGGGCCCCTGCTACGGGGGCTAGTGGGCCGGCGAGATAGAAGATCGTTCCATCGGCGCCGATATAGGAGATCCAGGTATTCTCGTTAGTGAGAGCCTGGTTTATACCCCACTGAGAAATCTGGCCCGGTGGATAGACAAAGGGACTGGTCAAAGAAGCCTTCCTTGGGCTATTGTTTGCGTATGGCTGAGTTACGGGATACGGCTGCTGTAGCCGAAGAATTGCCACCCACGGAGATGGGGCTCGTGTTCCCCACTGAGGTGATAGTGGAGGACTATCCCCCGACCGGGGTGGCCATCGAGCCCGCACTGGCCTGGTCCCGGGAGGAGCCGGATACGCAGGCGTGGGCAGAGTCGAGCCCTCGCGGTATGTGGTGGATCCCCGTCGCTATAGCGCTGGTGGCGGCCTTGGCGGCAGTGGGCTGGCTTTCCTGGGTCCTGTGGCACGGGGGGCGCACAGCCCCAGCTCCCACGTCAACACCGACACCAGCGCCACCGCCCTCAACTGTGCGGCCGTCCCCGCCAGCTCCGCATTGGCCCACCTTCAATGGCGTCTATCGACTGCAGATGCACTTCAGTCGCGAGACGACCAGTGATGGCAATAACCCGCTGGGACTCTCAGATACATCCGGGCTCTGGGAATTTCATTCGTCCTGCTCGGACAATGGGGTATGCACCGCAGTGGGGACCGCAGTGACCGACCCCGACCATCCACTGCCGCTGAACGCTCCGAAGGGTCCAACTAATACGACACTGCAATTCATTGATGGGGGGTGGCAGAACATTCCGCCCCACCTGTCTGTCGACTGTGGGGATGGGACTACGGGGGAGTTCACCATTAAGTGGGTGTTCACCCCGCGACCCGATGGAACGTTTGCCGGCATGCAGACCAATACGGTGGAGGGCAGCGGGTGTGGTGGCGACTCGAAGACTTGGGCAAAGATCCCCTTCGACGCCGTACCCGAACCCATCAACTAGCGGTAACTAGCCCCATTTAAATTACCCATGGTCCCCTGGAAGACCGCCTTCTTTTGAGCGGCCTCTAAGCCCTCCCAGCTCTGTTGGCCATGATTATGAACATTCTCGATATGGATCGGCGCCTGCTGCTTTCCAGCCATCGCACCCGCGTCCAAGTTCTCCTTCGGGTCCAGCTTCATTGCTGAATTACCCGCGGTGTTCTTGGGACTTGGGTGGGCACCAGCAATACCCATGGCCATCTTGCCTAGGATGTTGTTGGTCGGGTCACCCAGCGCTGAGTCGTTTGGCAGGAAGGTTTCCATGATGCCTTCGATGCCGATGCCGGCCAATTGGCCTGCATAGCCCATCGCACGGTTGGCCAACTGGAACCCGATGTTCATCGCCTGACTGGCCGCAGCCCCAGAGCCGGGAGCGAATGCGTTAGCGGCTGTTGACGCCGCCATCTCCGCAGCGCCCTCGGCCGTGCCAATTAAGCCGCCACTGACCCCAAATCCCTTAGAGGTGTTGTTGATACCCGGCTCGCGTGATGGGTTGTTGTTCAGGTTGCGGGTGTCTTCCGGAGTTGTGTAGTCACCCGGCTTGCCGCCAGGGGCGGTGAACTGTGGCATCTTGGCCTTGTCGGGCCCCTTGTCCGAGCCCGGAGGCCGTCTGTCGGGTGTGGCCGGGGGTGGCGGTTGATTCTTTAGCTGTTGCGGTGGGGTGCTTGTGTTACCGGGGGCCGGAACATGATTCGGCATGTCCTTAGGCGCGATATCGGGCGCCTTTCCGCCATCCTGGGGTGCAATACCCCGAGCCTGTGCTGCGGTGGTGATGTTTGTAGATGCCTGTGCTGCACCAACACCGGGCTGGCTTGGTGTGGGCACGAAGCCGCCGCCGTCGAAACCGACAATGCCACCGGTCGAATATCCGAACGGCTCCGTATTATCATCAACGGGCGGTCGATGCGGTCCCTGATCATTCGCTGGCGGGGGAGGACTTCCGTTATAGGGCGCCTGCCACCACGGATGCTGGCCAGAGCCTTTGCGTAATGCCTTATTCCACCAGTCTGGAACCCAGGTGCTGTTAATCCCACCGCTACCCGGTCCTGGATACAGTTGACTACCAGGGCCACCCGGCGTGGGGCCAGGGCTGGTCCCATAAAGGGGGCCGAGATCCCCGGTGGGAATTTGGCCACCCTGGGAGAACCAATACTTGGGGCCAAAACCGCTCGCAACACGGTTGACGTAATCCTGCCGGGAAGGTTGGGCATTGCCCTGCCAGTCGCTCTGCACTCCGTTCTGGCCCACGACAGTAGCCATCCAGGACGCTTGCTCCTGAGGGCTGCCATTGGCCGGGAACGGTCCCGCCACTGACTGACGATTGCGGATCTGATTTGCCAAAGCTTGCGCATGCTCATCCAACGAGCTGCCGGCCTGGGAGTCGGTGAAGCCCAGGGTGGGTACGCCAGAGGGGTTATCCCCCTCCGTTTTTGCGAACCCCTGAAGCAGCGGGTACATGCTCGGGTCAATGCCGGCCCTCCGCAGGGCGGGTATCAAGCCGCCCGAGGATGGGCCACCGCCACCGCGACTCTTCGCCGCGGGGAGCCCCAATAGCGCACGGTCCTCGTTGGACAGGTACTGTCCGCTTGGAAGCTCAAGCCCACCGCGCTTTCCGGCCTTGACGCCGAGCTTTTGCATAACTTCCTCGGGCGACAGCCCAGAGGACAATAGTCCCTCGATTTCGCTCGGCAGCCCCTTGCGGTGGTGACGGCCGTGGCCAGCCTCGTGAGCCTCGTTGGATTTCTCAAACTCATCAACTAGGGAGTCAATGGTCTGACTCGTGGCCGTGAGGTACTTACCGAATGGGGAGTACTTGGCCACACCCTTGGCGAATGAACCGTAGAAGGTCGCACCCACCTTGAGTGGGTCGGCCCAAGGGTTGTTGAGCGCATCGATGGCACCCTTGCCGCCGAGCTTATTCACGGCCTCTGGGGTGAGGATGCCCTCCCCACCGCGCAACCCGACCGGGGTTCCGTTGGGCAACATGCCGAGAACTGTGTCAATACCCTTGTCGGGCACGCTCATTAGCGGCTGTGAGTAGGGATTGGTTACACCGCCGTCATCGAAGCCGACGATGCCGCCGTGTGCCTTGCCGCCCTGACCGTCATACATTCCGAAAAACTTTCCAATTCCCTGCAGCCACTTGGGGTCCTGAAGCCACGATGGGACAGGGTTAGTAGACGCACCGGGATGGTGTTGGGTTATTTCACCGGGCGTAGGGAGGCCAGAGGCATCAAGAGCGCCACCAACAGTCTGGGCAATCGCCAACGTCAATGCACCCCTTGAGAAGGCGGCGGAGACGTTAGCGGCGGCGCCCCTCAGGGCAGAGCCGATGCCGGATTTTCTGATTTCGCCCGCCGTCGTCTCGGCGGCGGTACCCAGGCCCCCGACTTGGGTCGGCAGACGGTCACTCATGATCCCGCCGAGTGTGTTCGCGGCATCTTTAAGCTTGCCGAGTGGACCGGCCAGGTCGCTGAAGATATTGACGATCTTCGCTGCGCCCCACGCCGTCGCGATGGCACCCACGGTGCCCACTAGGGCTTCCTCGGCCGTCTTGTGGCGATCCAGCCAGTCGGCAACGCCGTTCAGATCACCCACAAAGCGAGTGAGGGCCGGCAGCAGGTGTTGACCCATCTGACCCGCCAGGGACTGTAGCGACGCCCCCAACTGCTTCCACTGCTCGGGAAGCTGGGACATCATGTCCTTGAAGGCGTTCTTCAGGGCATCTGAACCAGTCTTGGTGAGCTGGTCTGCGACCTGCTGGCCTTCCTGGGCACTGTTACCCAGGATCGCACCGGTACGGGCGATGTCACCGGTACCGAACAGAATCTGGTAGACCTGCCCTGGGGTGACCTCGGTGGGCTCACCCTGCTTGGTGAACTTGTTGGGGCCGTTGGACATTGAGTACCACTGGGCCAGGGTGGAGATATCGCCGATTTCGCCGGCACCAAGGTCTGTACCCTTGAGCGCCTTGCGCAGTGACATCTTCGATGCCAGGCCCTGCCTGATCTCCGGGTGGGAGTCGACAAACGCCTTACCCTCGGGGCTCAGGTTCTGGTAGCCCTGCTGCTCCAGCTCAGACACCTGCTGGTTGTTGTACCGCCAGCCGATGTTGACCATGCCAGCGTCGTTAGTTCTGGACGCGATGGCACCCTGAATCATCTGCAGCGGGGCGAAGATACCCTTATCACGAGTGGTGGTGACGATATCCTCGGGCTTGACGCCCAACTGCCCGAGCATGTTGTAAATCTTGCTACCCGGAGGGATGGATCCCAACTGGGCCATGATCCGAGAAACGTTGTGGGAGCCCTGCTCTGGGCCGATACCGACCTGAGCCAAGAGGGATAGTGCCGAGTTCACCTGAGCGGAAGCCGCGGGGCCCGACAGGTTCGCCATGTACTTCATGGCTGTCGGCTCAACACTACCGAGTGACCGGAAGAACTCATCGGGGTTGACACCCTTGAGCTGACCGAATGTACCGACAAGCTGGCCGGCCATCTGGTTCAGGTCTTCCAGGCCCTTCTTGTACTCATCCAGATTGGTGCTCTGAAGTTGCGCCTGTACCCCGAAGTCCTTGACGGTGGTCATCAAACCGTCCGTCGTGTCCTTTAGATCCGCCTGGGTGGACACAGCGGTTTTCGCCGCCGTACTCAAAAGGTCCAGGGCGGCCTGGCCGGTGTAGCCGTGGTTCTCGATGTCCTGATAGACCTTCGACAACTCCTGCGGCGAATACGGCACCTGGGTGGACATCTGGTAGATCGACTGGGTTTGTCGGTTTATGTAGTCCTGGGTGTGGGTGGGGTCCTGGTGGAATGCCCTGACCTGCTGCATATTCCGTGAGGTGTCTGCAGAGACCCGGGCACCCTCGGCCACGCCCACTGCCGTACCAATCGCCGCGCCGGCACCAATAATGTTGGCACCACGCGACATTGGGATGGCCTGACTACGCCCGCGGCGTTCAGGTTCTTCACCGGAGCGCCCGCGGGTCGGAACCGCTGTCACCGCCGCCGCTCGCTGCTCTGCAGCACGGGCATTCGCCGTCTCCATGAGCTTCATCGAGTTGGCAATGGCAGCATCCAGGTCCCGCTGGGCCGAGATCATGGCGTCAGTGCTGGCCTTGAAGTTACGGGCGCGAAGCTCGTTGACTCGGGCTTCTTGGATCTGCAGATCGGCTAGGCCACGCTGCATATCCCGATAAGCCAAATCGGCTGCAGCGCTTAGTTCCTTGAACTGGCTGGTGGCCGCGTCTAGCCTGAAACCCTCTTCGAAGGCGCGGGCACTTTTGGCACCTGCGTCGCGCATGATGGTTCTGACATCAGCGAGGACGCGGTCGACAGAGGCCATGTTGAGTCTGGCCAAAATGTCAAGAAAGATGCCGCCCTCGGCCATCGGCGCTCCTTATTTAGTTGGATTCAGTTGTTTCATGATGTGTTCGCGAACTTGACGCGTGCGCTCAGCCAGGTCCATTTCGGCCTTCCTCTGAGCGGGTGAGGAAACCATGTCGATTTTCATGTCATGCTGGGCATGGATGGCAGCCTGATCGGCTCGCAGCAGTCTTATCTCATTGACAATGGCTGCGCGGAGGTATTCCTCCTCGTTCCAGTCCCAATCGTTGCGTTCACGCCAATAGGTGGATTTGTGATCGGCTTCCAGTGCGCGGATAAGCACCAGGAGCCGGCGACTGGACATCCGGCCTTGATGCCAGTCGAAGATGTCGATCCCCCGAAAGAGTAAGTCTGCCTCAATCTCTCGGGGGAAGTGCCGCATGTAGATAACGGCTTCGACTATTTTGGGTCAGCTTCAGCCCTTGCCCGGTGCTCCTGGGACAGGTACTGCCAGGCGAGGGTCACATCATTGGAGTGACCGCCGGCCGCGATGAACTTCTCGTGCTGTTCCTCACCCAGGAGTGCCCTGGCGATGCGGATCTGCAACGGCTCAGCGGGCTTTCCATCGATCTGTGGAGGGTCCACAATCTGATTCTTACGGTCCCTATCCAGATCCTGGAAGGACTGCACGATCTCCAGGCGCTTCTGCGCGTCGTCAGAGATCAGCATGGGGTGGGGGATTTCGAACACCTCTTCATTGGGCATTTCCAAGCGAATGGAGGCGAGCTGTGATTGAGCTTCGATGACTTGCTGTCGAAACTCTTCCAGGCCCATTTGGCGACGTTCTGCAAGTGAATTCTGCGGCCGTTCGGCCATGTAGTTCTCCTATGTGGATAGAAGAAAGGCCCCGGTGTGTGCTCTTCCGTTGATACGGTTCCGCACACATTGCGGGGCCTTTCTCATGGGTTGTTACGAAAGGGCGGTAACGCTGTTCGACACCGTGTATTCGGCGGTCGTCAGGTTGGCGCCAGTCGCGGTCACCGTGAAGGTGTATTCATCGGTGGCGGTCAGACCGGAAACGGTCAGGGTGACCGTCCCGTCAGAAGCAACCGACGTGGTCAGATCCGAATCCGACACTGCGGTCGTCGTGGAGCTGGTGGTCTGGCTCACCGAGTAGGTGAAGGGCGAGTTCTTCGACGTCGGCTGAGCGAACACCAGGGTCGCCTTGCCACCCGCAACGGCGGTAGCCGTAACGGTCTTGACGGTCGGAAGGGTCACCGGACCACCCAGCGCCAGCCAGGCCGGCCCGCCATAGACGGCGTCCTTGACGAAGCCCGAGGCGGGGTCAGGGTAGGTGCCGAACGAAAGACCGAATTCATCCGCCTTCTTGGCGTTGAACTGACGCTTGTCCAGCTTGGTGATTGAGATGCGCGGGCGAAGCTCGGCAACATAGATCGGGTTGGACAGCTCACCGTCGACACCGAGGATCAGCATCTGGCGGTAGATGATCTGCGGAATGAGCGAGTAGGTGGCGCGGAAGTCCGCGGCACCAACCGAACTCAGGATGGACTTGGCACCGGTACCGGGCACGTCCACCAGGGGCAGGTTGTTGTACAGCGCCAGCGCAACCTCGTTGGTCTCGGCGCAGACGACCTGGATGTCTTCACCGTCGCTGTCAACGTCAGTACGCTGCGGGAAACGGTTCTGCCAGATGTCAGTGTCGGACGTCTTGTATCGCGGCGTGAAGTCCACACCGTTGACGTCAATGGCGCCGATGTCGAACCAGGGGCCGCCGGGGTTGTCAGCGTCGAACAGGGTCGACTTCAGGCTGCCGTCAGTTTCGAAGGGCGTGAAGCCCTCTAGGGAGGTGGTACCTGAGGGGTCCCAGTCGCGGACCAGCACAGAGCCATACAGCCACTTACGAATGTTGTTGCTGTCGACCTCATTAAATGCTGTCCACAATTCACCTGTGGTCATATTAAGTTGTGTCCTTAAATATTAAGTTATCAAGAGGATTGATTCATCCTCAGTTCGATGCGGTAACGACCGCAGTATCGTTGAAGATTAGGGTTCTCGTAGTTGTGCCAAGCCGGCCGCTCCAAGACGCACATGCGGTCTATGGAGGCTGGGCCATTGCTCAAATTGAACGACAGCTTGGGGGTAAGCACCCAAGGGTTCATCACGGCGTCCAGTTGCCTTGCCGCCTCGGCCGCTGCGGTACGGGTGGCCGCGAAGGCGTGTACCGATATCAATGCATGATCCGTGATCCAGTCACTGGGACTGGGGAGGCGGTTCACTAGATAGAAGGGCAGCGGGGGCGTATTAGGCATGTCTAGGCCGACGTTCGCAAATGATTGGGCGAGATAGGCGACTACAAGTTCCTCAGCGTCGGCGGCGATCATCCAATAAACAACGCATTGGTGATGCGGGCGCCTTCGTCAACGGGGCCACCTCCAAAGTGCTGTAGCACTCGGATTCCATACCCGTGCTCGGGGTTGTGGATGGATCCGTATTCCAGCCAGTCGGCTAGCGGGATGAGGTCTGAGCCAACGGTGATCACACCGTCTGGATCCTCATGGACCTGAATGGATTCGAGGTAGTCCTCGGGCCAGTTCGTCCCATAGGCCGTTGGTCCGTCGTCGCGTCCGTGTGTGGGTTTGTCGCCGCGCTCGGGGGCGATGGACTTCCAGTATTCCTTGACCTCTTCGGCCTTGGCCCTCTTGGCGGCCTGCACGATTGCGGATGCAACGATCCAGCCCTCAAGGTCGGCCGCGTGAACTCCACAAGCTTCCAGTTCGGCCATGAAAGCCGCCTTGGACATGAAGCGCCCGCGGTCATCGCGTGGCTGTGTAGCCATTAGCCCTCCTGCTGTTTGCAGATGAATCGGCAGAAGTCGATCCGGCCCCAGTCATCCGGGGTGATCTCAATGCCCATGACGCGGTAGGAGATACCGTTGTAGACCGCCGTCCACTCAGCCGAGATCTGGGCCGTATTGGTGTTGTACGGCGTGTAGATCTTGTGTGTGGCCTCGGAGTACGCGGTGTTGTCGATCTTGTCCCTCACCGAGATGGGCTGCTTGGTGCAACCCACCTGGGTAAAGGGGGATGCGCCTTCGGACGCCGGCACGGTGTGGTACTTGTCTACGACGAAATCGCCGGGGGGGTTAAACGTGATCGCGAGTGCGCCGGGATTCTGGGGCATTCTTTCTCCCATTCCAATACGCAAGCGCCTCTTCAGGACTCAAGGTCCCGAGAGTGCGGTGGTCGTGTGGATAGTCCTTCTCGTAGCTGATCCCACACACGTCGCAGAAGAACACCTCGCTCACGCGATAGATATCAGCGTGTAGCGGTCCAGGATGCGCTCATCGAACGCATCGATCACGATGCCGACGCCGCCAGTGTTGCCGGCGAAGCGGTCGTTAACGTCACCAATGCTGCGCTGCAGCTTCAGGGTTGGGTTCTCCAGGTACTGTTGCGCAAAGCGCACGGCAGCGTTGATGAGGGACTTCGGGACGGTTTCATAGCCGTGGTCGTAGGTGACTTTCAGGCTGCCGGGAAGCCAAGGCCAGGTGGGTCCGAAACTCTGCATCACACCGGGTTCTCCGGTGGTGTCGTAGATCAATCCGGTGTCATTGACATAGGCGTAATTGGTGAGGGTTGTCCACACCATTCCGCCACCAGTCTGGCTCGGCAGGAGCGCCTGGACTTCACTGACGTTTACAACCGGGATCTCGGGCAGGAGCGCCTGGCGATACGGCTTGGGGTCAATGAAGACGGTATCGTCCTCGACTACATCGAATCCGTTGTCGCCGCGGTTGCAGTACTCCTCAATGAAGGACTGCGCCCAACTCAGTGCCTGCGAAATGCTGGCCTCGTCGTAGACACCGCCGATGGGGGTGAACGCCTCAGCGAGTTGGGTTGCGAACGTCACTTAGACTCCGCGGCCTCGTTAGCCTTCGGCGCCGGCCGACGCCGACCACGAACCACCTTGGTCTCAGTCTCAGCCGACTTCTCGGCCTCGCTGTCCTCTTCGCGGCGCACGGTGCTGAAAACGGTCTCGGGCTCGGGGCTGATTACGGTGGGGTAGATACGCCCAACCGAGATAACCGGCCGTTTCGGTGGCGGGTTATCCTTCACCACTACGCGGGTGATGGGGTAGCTCATGCTAGGGAATCTCCGTCCAGGGTGGAGGCGTAAGAGTTCCCGGTGGCCGTCACCGCGTACAGCGAGAATGGTGTTTGTACCACGGGTGTCTGGTAACTCTCTCCGGGATGAAGCTGGAACCCCCCAGTGGGCGAATTATCCGCCGTGACTGTGGATGCCCCGATGAAGATGGTGAACGGGCCATTATTTCGAACGATAATCGGCAGGCCGGTGCTGGCCGTGACAAGGGTGGTAGCGGTAGTGCCTATGGTAATCATTTTGGGTAAATGCTCTCCTTTCGGTGGCCCCGGAGCCCACCAAAGTTGGTATACGCCAAATAAAGTGGGCATCCGGGGGCCAATTGACTAACCGCTGTAGTTAGCGCCCTTGACCAGTTGCGTCAACTGGAAGGCGGTCGGACGGTAGCAGAGCAGACCCAGACGCTCGTCAGCACGAACGGTGATCTTGCCTTCGATGAAGTCAGACTCGTTCGAGTTCGTCATCTGCATCTGAACGCCCTGACGGCGAGCCGTCTGGACGGACTGCGCGTCGAACCAACCGGTCAGGATCAGACCCTTCGGCATAAGCGGGGTCGTCACGACGGGAATGTTCCACAGGCTCTTGACCGGGGTACGCGAAACACCGTAAACGTTACCGAAGTACGAGGTGTTCATGAACTGACCGTTATTGTCCTGAGCAGTTTCCAGCAACTGCCAGTCGCGCGGGTTCATGATGTGCGCGGTCGGGGACTGGAAGACGGCCAACTCGATATCGACCGCAACGTCCTTCAGGTTCAGCGACACCGTCAGCGGGTCGGGGTACTTGCCCGCGGTGTCGCCCGAGGTGCCGGCCGCACCGGTCACGACGCGACCCAGCGGCAGGCTCGAAAGCGAGATCGCCTGCGCGCCAGCACCGTAGGTGCCAGCCGGCGGGAACACGAGAGCGGAACCAGCCGTCGCGTGGGTGTCGCCGTAGATCGAACCAGCCGAAGACTTGGTGAAGTTCGAAGCGAAGCTCAGCAGACCGCCGACACCGGGGTAACCGGTACCAGCCAGGATCTGAACCTCTTCCTGACGCTGCAGGCCCAGCAGCAGGCGACCCTGGACGAAGTTGTACAGGGTGGCCGCGTCGGACACGGCCTCGTCGGTGATCGTCAGAGCGTTGGCAATCTTGCCGATCTGCGCGTACTCGCGAGCGATTTCGATGCTGGAGAACGGGAAGGTCCCACCCTCAGCCACGCTCGTGGCCTGCATGTTGTCCGAAGACTCAGTCAGGTACGAGATGTTCGGAGCGGTCGTCGCGAACGAGCTGATCAGGTCCGGAATGGTCAACTGGTAGAACAGTTGCTCCACAATGCCCGGGCGCCAGTCGGGCTGAATGCCCTGACCGAAAGTACCGCCCAGGAACGGGGTCTGACCCGCGGCAGCCGCGGCGATGCCAGCGTTACCGTCCAGGCCTTCACCCATCAGGTTGTGGGCCTCGGTGGCGTCGTTCGACAGGCTCTTCATGCCCAGCATGACGTTGACGTCCAGCTTCTTGCGGAAGCCGTCCTTGAAGCCGAAGACCTCGGCGAACTCTTCGTGGCTCGCGGCCTCGCGCGCCAGGGCCTTGATGCCGGCGCGGCTCATCGGGCTGGCGACCTCAAACTTGGTAACGCTCTTGCCGGACTTGGCGTCCAGAGCCTCACCGCAGTTGGCCAGCTTCGCGGCCATCTCCGAAGCGGATTCGCAACGAGACATGTTGGATTCCCACGCCTTGAACTCGCCCTCAAGGGCCTTCCACGCGGTTTCCTTCTCGTCCTCGGTAATGGAGTCATTCGCCTCAAATTCGGTGGCGAAATTCTTCAAGCGGTCGGTGAGTTCCCGACCCTTGTGGTCCAGTTCTGCCTTAGTAGGCATATTCTTTTATGGTCCTTCTATTAGGAATTGATTTTGGTGCGCGCAAGCAGTTCGTATCGCTGCGCGGTTCTTTCTCGTTGCGCCTTCTTGGTCTCAGCGGCGTCATCGGCGGGTGCGGGTTCCTTATCGGAAGCGGCAGCGGCCTCGGCGGGTGATTCGTCTGGCGTTAAAACTTCATCCAGGGCTTTCGCGAAAGCCTCTGCGGGATCGACGGACTTGTCTCCGTCTGGGTCGAAAATGCCGAGCATTTCCATGAGCGAGGCGACAGCCTCCTTCGCCCCAACCAACAGGTCCAGTGCCTGCCCAACGGGCTCGGGCAGCGTGGAGCGGTCAGCCGTGGCCGAAAGGTCAACGGCCTCATCGATAATGGCGTCCAGGCCAGCGACGACCTGGTGGGCGTCGACATCCTTGGTCTCGACGTCGTCGGTGCTCTTGTTGGCACCATCGCTGGCGCCCGTGCCGGGGTCGGCGACCTCGATCACCGGGCATGCGGCACCCAGGTGGCTGGATGCGTCGTGGATGGCCTGCACGAGGGCGCCGTCGCTGCCGATGCCACTTGCGGTGGCGCCGGCCTTGGTGACGGCCTCGTTGATGGACTTCTCCCACTGATCCATATCGATTCGGGGGAGAACGTCAACGTAGACAGCGGCCTTGGCTTCACCCTCGGAGTCCTTGGGAGCCGCAGCCTCTTTGACGCCCAGAGCGTCCAGGACGGCCTTCTTGACCTCGTCGGGCACATCACCCTCGGTGGCGTCAGAAAACGCGTCCTTGAGGGCGCTGGCGGCCTTGGATGCGAGGATTACCGCATCCCGGTTGGAAGGGATCGCAACAATGCCGGCATTCAGCAGTTCGCGCTTCTTCTCACCGCTCTTCTTCGTCTTGTCGACCATGAAAGCCACAGAGACGGTGCGGATGTGACCCTCGTCCACGAGGGTGCGGACCTCTTGGGCCCGCGGGATGGACGAAAAGTAGGCGTCCATCATCATCTTCTGGCCGTCGAAGTACGGCGTGAAGGAGCCGACAGTCTCGGCCACGGACATGCCGTGGTCCATGTCCAGCGGGTAGCGGTCGAACGTAAAGTCCTTCCACTCCTCCTGGAACAGTTCGTCGCCGTCGCGGTCCTCGGAGGGGGTGGAGAGAATGGCAGTGAAACCGCCGTTAGGACCGTAGTCCTTCTCTGCAACCTCTTCGATAGAGGCGAAGGCCTTGCTGTAGACCTGCATTATTAAGTTGTCTTGCCTTTCTTATCGCGCTCGGCGATAGCCATACGCACCGATTCGAGAATGTCCTCAAGTTCGTCGGGGTACTTGCCCGCCAGATCAAGGGCGAAAGCCTTGAGTTCTTCGGGGGTTCTGCCACGGCCCACTTGGGCGTTCACTTCGCGGAAGTGCTTGGGGCGTGTGGATGAGGGGTTCTGGTTTCTTGGCTGCGGCCCACCCGATTGACCACCGGCCGGAATGGGCGTCGGTGGCTTCTTGGGTATCGAGTGTGGCTTGCCTGGCTTGCTGCTGTTGCCCTGAGCGAGGGCTGGCACGGGGGTGGTCTGGGGGCCAGGGTCTAGGTGGATGCCATCTGGCGTAACCCCGGTCGCTTCAGTGTTCATGCGGATAACCTCGCCGGGCGTGCCGAGTTCCTGAATCGCAGAGTTGCAATAGAGCTTGTCCGCCTTAGGATCGTCATATCTGTTGTAGCCCAACAGTTCTCGTGCTTCATTGGGCGTGATGGCTGCAACAGAGACACCCTTGTGGGCAGCCTCCATACGCATCTCAAAGTCACCACGCATCACCTCGTCGGTGGCGAACCGCATGATGTTCTTGCGGGACCAGAACGATCCGACGTAGGTGTCCATGACGCTCTGGATGAACTCGATGACCGGGGCCATCGTGTCGCGGTAGAAGCCGCGCATCTGCTCGGTGATGTTGGAAAACGTTGCGTGCTCAAGGATTCCGATAAGGGTCGGAGCAACGTCATAGACGGCCGCGATCTCCTCGCGGTTCATCTTGCGGCATTCGACCAACTGCAGATCCACTGCAGAGATCTGGAACTCCTTGGCCTCGACGCCATCCTCTAGGACCAGGGTCTGACCGACGTTCGATGAGCCGGCGTGCGCCTGATCGAAGGCGATCTTGAGCCGCTTGGCGCCGACGTCCGTCAGTCGATTGGGCGTCTGCAGAATGAGGTTGGGGCGCGCACCGTTCTTCCACATGGAAGACACGGCGTTGCGTGAGGAATCCTCGGCAAAGATGGTCTGGCGAATCGCCTCCATCTTGGACATACCGCGCTCAAGCTTGCCGGGGTTGTACAGCCGGAAGGGGACGACGTCACGCTGGGGGAAATGCACCAGTTCGGTGTTGATGCCCGAGCCGGCCTGGAAGTAGTAGTCGTAGCTACCGTCCTTGGCGTTACGACGGATCGCCACGCGTGAGGGGTGCATCGGCATGAATCCGATAGGCACGTCATTTCCATCGCGGGCAATAGCCAGGTAGGCCTCGCCGTAGATGTCGATGGTGGTCTGTATCCAGTGCCAGAAGCGGAAGGGGTCCAGGTATGGAGCGCCCTCAATCTCCAAGCACGGGTTGGCGATGAGTTGTGCGTACTGCGAACGGGTGTCTAGCTCTCGCGTATCCCCGTTGACATCCCAGACATTGACGGGGAGGCGGGCAAGAGCGTTTGCTCGCTTGTCGATAACGACATGCACCCAGGGAGACCGCTGATAGATCTCGCCGTACAGGGCGTAGCGGTACTCCAGCTCCATCCCCAAATAGTCTGCGTAGTAATAGCTTTGGGGGATAATGGGCTGAAGTTCAGCAAGCGCCTCGGGGGCAATCGGGACAGAACCACCACTGACACGAACAGGTAGGTTTTTGCCCTTACTCGTCCGCATGTCTCACCGGAACGGTTTGGACGTAGGCGACATTTTCGTGGCGAATATATAAGTCGCCATCGGCCTTTTCGGGCGTAGCATCGTCAGGATAGGCGATAACGTCACCAAAGACGGCATAAGTGCGATCCTCGGATAAGAGTACACCCGAGAACTGCATTCCCACCCGAGGGGTGACATGGAAGCGTTCGCGGAGCTTTTTGTGTATTAAATTTTTCAAATACCCCTCCAGGGTGCGATACCCGTACAGTAGTGGTATGCTGTCGGGGTGGAGTTGGAAAAGTTACGGGCCAGGTTTGAGGCCAAGTACGTGCGGGGCGAGCCCGACGAATGCTGGGAATGGCGCGGATACCGTGACCGTCAGGGCTATGGAAGAATGCGGCTACTCGGAGAGCAGGTCGCCGCCAGAATTTCCTACCGTCTGTATAGGGGCGATATCCCCACGGGCTTGGTCATCCTGCATCTGTGCGATAACCCGCCATGCGTGAACCCTGGTCACCTAAGGGTCGGAACCATAGGGGGCAACAACAAGGACCGCGCAGCCAAGGGGCGCAATGCCCCACGCCGACCGGGTGGCCATAATAAGCTGACCGATAGCCAGGTGCGCGAAATCCGTGAACGCTACGAAGCGGGTGAGCGGCAGTATGCGCTGGCCGACGAGTATGGCGTTAACCAATCCAATATCAGCCGTATCGTGCGACAGGAACGATTGGCCGCCGTCTCATAGGACCAGAACATCCCTCTCGTTGTAAATCGAATAGACGGCACCGTCCCTCGTCCACCAGGCATTTGTCGCCATGATTGCCGCTGGTACAGCGTCGATTCGCTTAGATGCTCGCATTCGATTCGGCTTCTCGGGCATGATCAAGTCGGGGTCCGAAGACTTGTATTTAGCTTCACAGGCGTCAAAGCAGAATCGCGCCAGTGGATTGTTGTGATGGCGGAAGATGCCATCGGTCACCATGTCGTAGACGCGGTGCATACCGTCTGACATCGTCGCGAACTGGTTGTCGTAGGCGTAGATATCCTCCACGCCGATACCGGTTTCCAGCCGGATCCGCTGAATGACGGGTTCGGACATGTGCTTGTCGACGTCCCCGCCAAGGAACGTGAACCGGAGAGAGTCAGCCTTGATATCGGCGTAGAGCTGTTCGAAGTCCAGAACGTCACCGGGAGTGACGGTGAGCCACTTGCCTTCCACGAATTCGTGGGTGAAGCGACCCTTATTGAGGCGGTCCAGCTTCTCTAAGCCGGCCTCACAGATCCAGTGGCGCCAGACAACGTCCACGCCATAGGAGGGATCGGCACAGGGGAACAGGTAGCAGATAGAGCAGAGATCCTGCTTCGCTGCAAGGTCAAGGCCGAAGTAGCAATCGCAGCCGGCGAAAGAGTTCAGCAGTGAGTCATTGTCCGGATAGACGATGTCGCGGTTGGACGCCTTGTCCCAGAGGAACATGTTCATCCAGCGCACCGTCGAGGACTGCCACTGATTGAGGCGATACTGACGGAAGGCCATCTCCGCAATGGGGTTGGTGCGTGCCTCATGAGCCTGCTTGCGCAAGCCCTCCAGGGTGAGGAAGTCACCCAGCGCGGGGTTGGCCAGCGGCCAGTTCTCCTCTTTCCAGGGGTCGGCCTGTTCTGGGGTGTTCTTCAGATAAACGAAGACGTGGCGGTGTTCTTCAAGGTCTGGATGTTCTAGCGCCGCTTCCATCTTCTTGTGCATCTGGCCGGCGAAGCCCTCTGGATCGTTACCAGCGGTGGTGCTGGCCATCATTAGAGGTTGTAGACGCGCTCCTGAACCCATACCGGTGCGGAGGGAGTCCCACATATCACCTGACTGCCAGGCGAGGATTTCGTCTGCCCCGACACCTGAAGGGTTACTACCAAGAGCAGACTTAGCGTCAGCCGCGATAACTTGGTAAAAAGACCGGGTTTTGACATCGTAGATTCGTTTCTTGTAGTCGCTGACCTTCAGGCGCTTAGACAGCACGGGGGAGAAGAGGACCATCTGTGCGGCGACGTCGAAGGCGAGTTGGGCCTGCTTAATGTCGCGGGCCACACCGTAGATCTCGCCAGCCTCTTCATCGTCTGCGCAGAGCAGGTAGAGCATGACGCCGGCCAGGAGTTCGGTCTTGCCGTTCTTACGGGCCAGCTCGATCCAGGCGATTTCGTAGCGTCGCTTGTAGCATTCGAATTCATCCGACCACACCACCCTGCCGAAGAGCGGCCGGATAATGTCGTCACGCTGCCATTTGGCGAGGATGAACTTCTTGCGGGCGTAACGACCCTTGGTGTGTACTAAAAGTTCCTCAAAGAACCTCTGGACGCGATTAGCGCGGGGAACACAGAAGTGTTCGCCCTTCTCTACGCAGGTGACTCCGTCGAGGGTGTATCCGCACTCAGGGTACTTTCTTCGTCGCACGGCACCCCCTCTGGGAATATCGTCTGCTCAAGCCTTTCGACTGCAGCAGCGAAAGCTGGACCTCGCTGTTTATGGAGGTCCAGCTTTTCGCGATGCTGGAGAAATCGTTCTTTCAGGCGTTTATGGATGATGCGGTTTGAGGGGCCAGCCATTACAGCTTGGCGATGGCCTCGTTCACCAGGTTTTCGACCTGCCGAACCACGGTCACGACCGGCGCGATCTGGGGGACCAGGGGCTCGGCCAGGGTCAGGATGTCAAGAGCCTTGTTCACCAGGGGCTCGACAGCCTTAACGTCAATGACGCCCTTGGCAACCGCGTCCTCGATGTCCTTGACGATCTGTTCAATGTTTACGGACATATTCACCTTTCGGGGTGTTGATGGATGTTCACAGTTCGGGTACTGTGCGGGTAGGGAAGCTTTCATAGCGCCCGTTATCGGCATAGGAGACACAGTGGCCCACAACAAAGGATCGTGGTTCCATTCGTGGGAATGGGATGGGTACAGCCTGCGGCGCTGCACGCGATGCGGCCTGTGCGAGGAGCATGTTCAGTTTGGACTGTTTCACAATCCATCTGCCGAATGGCGCGAGACTGTCAAGGCAAACAACCACTTCGCTGCTGTGGATCGCGCTCGCAGCCTTACGTAGGGTGTACTCGGCGCTAGAGCGACGCGGCGGTGTCAGACGGGTCGTAGGGGTAGATGCGGAAGATCACCGGACCCTCTTTGATGCCGACCTGGGCACCACGAATGGCCATCGCGACGCGATCCTGCAACTCGTCTTCCATGTCCCCCTCGGGGTGGCTGAGCCACGCCTCTAAGCGGTAGGTGGCCACTAACTAAGTAGCCTCTCGGCGCCCTGTGCGGGCCCGTTATCACTGGCGTCGAGTCGGAGGTTGGCACGATCACCCGGGGTGAAGCCGAAGCGGGATCCCAGCTTGGCCATCGTCTCGACGTGGTCCCTCATCATCTGGTGGTAGGGGGACTTGATAACACCGCCGGCCGCACCGCGTTCCACAAACCGGCCGTACTCCGACTGGCCTTCGTACAGCAGGTCGCGGCACTCTCGGTAGAGGGCGACGGCCTGACAGAACGCTTCGAACGTGTAGACGTCCCACGGCGTGAGGCAGCCCTTGTCGATCAGGTCTGGAGCCAGTTCATCCCAGATAGCCCTTGCGGCCTCTGACATGCCCTCAGGGGCGACAACTTCGCCCTCGGTGGGTAATGGCTCATCACGGTTGATGCGCGACTCCTGCTCGCCGGCCACCACCTTCAGGTGAGTTGGCCGCGGTTTGGGTCCACGTTGGCCCATAATATAGACACCTCCGTACAGGTACAGTAGGATAACGATTAACGGGAATTGAGCCCGACTAAAACTTAGGAGCGTAAATGGGCGACATCGGCACCAATCCACGCAGGGTAGAAGTCCTCCCCGCGACCAAGCCTGTTCGGCAACCAGCACCCGAACCCGCACCTTCACCCGTGAAGGTTCCAGAGAAGGAGCCGGTGCCGGCATGAGTGACTACTCTGGGGAAAAGGTTGACCTGGAGGTAGCCCGGTACGGGCTCCGTACATTCAGGGCGCTGCCCGCCAGTCAGGTGGATGCGGGCAACCGGTGGGGATTCTTTAATTCATTCACAAGGCTCGACATCCTGTTCGGCACCGAGCCCTGGGATCCATTTGCGGACAATCCCGCGGATCCACTGACCCTGTGCTCGGTAACCATGCCGGGATCGCATTGGGCTGACGGGACTTGCAAAGCCGAGTGCGTGGACGATCCGCAGTCGGTATCAGCACTGATAAAGGCGCTGAATCACCTTGGTGAACACGAAGCCCCAGGCGAGGGTTGCCACTGTGGCATCTACGCCACACTGTCCCTCGAATGCCTCAACAAGCAGTACGGCGACAGCGCCCAGCATGTCGTCGCCGTGGTCGCCGCCGAGGGCCAGACCATCATCGGCACCAAGGGCTTTCGCACCCAGTACGCCCGGGTCGTCGCCTACTGGTGTGACGACAGGCTCGCCAAGCCGTGTGCTCGGCAGTTCCGTGACGCCAGACGCTACCTGGCCATGTCCTCCATGCTGCGTGACTACGGAATTCACAACCACGATCCCTCACGCGAACTAGAACAGTCAGCGTAGAGGCTATGGACACCCTGCGTACGGGTACAGTAGGATTCGGGGGGGTTTAGGGCGCTTTGCGCCGAGTTTAGTGAGGTTAGGGAGGGATTATGGGCGATATCGTCCCAAATCCGCAATGGTGGGGCCTGGGGGACTGGCAGAGCCGTCTAGCCGAGAGGAGAGACGCCAGTGAGGAGCTGTCCGAATATCAGGACGATCCTGCGTGGCAGACCATCTACGAGGCCCTGATGGAGAACGCCACCGACCATTGGCCGGCCGACGCCCCGCCCATCAACGAGCGCATCCTCACCCTACTGAACGAGCTGGTGGTTCCCGACGCTGATCGGGTCTTCGAAGCACTGCGAGAGGCCGAGTACGTATGACTGACGTGTACGTAGCGGGCAAGAGGCATCGTTGCGATCCGCCCGACCGTCCGCTGGGGAGCATATGGCTCTGCGAGTGCGGCCGGTACCTGTACGCATTCGACACTGACGGCTGTGCGCCGCCCACGTCATTCTGGACGCCCGTGCGGTGGTGGAACTGGCGCCTCAAGCGACGCATATCCGACTTTGAGTGGGGACTGGCGTGAAGGATCTATCATGCAGTTAAGCGACCTACCGCAGCGGCAGAATCCGCGGCCGAAGATCCATGGGCTATGCCCTGGGGACTATCCGGACGGGTGGGTGGAATTCGACCACCTCGACGGCATGTACAGCTTCTGCGAGGTCTATGACGAAGTCGGCAATTACCTCGGCGTCGTCCATCTCAAGTTCTCAATGCCACTGGAGCCCTATCTCGACGGCTACAGGCTGGCGCGGGAGGATTCGAACCTCCAACCGGCGGATTAACAATCCGCTGCTCTGCCCATTGAGCTACACGCCAAGGAAAAGAATGCCCAGACAAGTCATCAACAGATACCTCTACACCTGCGACAAGACCGTGAGTCGACGCGGCCATCGCGGGGAGGTGGCGCAGCCATGTACACATGTGCAGGTGGTCGACGCAGTCTGTGAGGAAGACGCGGACGCGGTCGTGCGGCAGCGGGGATGGCGGTATGAGCGGGATGGGTGGAGCTGTGGTGGGGTTCATCAGGTCAGGACAGCGGTGCTGGCGTGATGTCGATTTCGCAACGTTATCGGCAGAGAGGACACCATGAGCAAGATTGACTTCCACAGCCACGTTATCGACATCGACGGCACATCGTGTCAGGTGTCAGTGCCCGGTCCCGCCTATGACTGCGATGACGAGCAGTGCGCCTTTGAGCGCAAGGTTATCGAGGGTATGGCCGAGTGGCCACAGGATCAGCTAGAGCGCCAGATCGCCTACCAGGATGGTCTGTCGGCGCGGCACTTGGCGAACGCCTGGCGGCTACGTCAAGCACTCGAAATCAAGCAATCTAAGGCGACATAAGGCGGATTTACCAAAGCGATGGAGATGTATTCGAGCTGGTGGCTCTGTCCCAAGTGTGAGAGCAGATCCCATAAGGCCAGTTACGACAGCGCTGCAGACCTCATTATGGTGACTTGTGGCCATTGCGGCTACAAGGAAGAGCAGCTACCGCGGGACGCTGTGTCGTGACTGATCAGGCTGCAACCTTTGCGGACTTCCGGCAGTTGCAGATCCAGTGAGCGCACTGGACATTTGACCTGACATGTTCGCCACCCCGGGATAGGGGGATGATGTGATCGAGGCTCGCGGCCATGGGGTCGGGGAACTTAAGCTCCGGATCGACCGGGCCGGCGCAGACGCCACACGTCCAGTCGTCGGATTCGAACACCTCGACAGGATCGATGCGCTCGCCGCCCTTAATCAAGTCGCGGCGTCTTTGGGAATATGCCGAGTCGGGCGGCCTGTGGGCATCGCAGAAACGGATGGGCTGCGAACTTCCCGAGATGATCTTTATGCCGCAGGTCTCGCAGTTCGTGACCGGATAGCCCTTTCGCATCGAAGCGTTGTGGCAATCCTTGGAGCAGAATCTCCTTTGAGCGGATCCAACCGGTATCACGACCCCGCAATGGGAACACTCCCTGTTAGGGGTGCGATTTCGGTAAAGGTTGGCCATGCGACATGCGCGTGAGCAATATAAAGCAATCGGACCACGACGCGACGTCACCTCAAACGACCGGGAGCAGAAGGTGCAAATTGCCTGGTCGCGATTTGTCGTGGGAACGTAGTAACGACCTGGTGGGGAGCATGATGGGCAGCGCTTACGCGGCCGGCCACGCCCTTGATGCGGCTCCAGGTCAACGCCGCAGTCTACGCATTTCAGTCGAGGAGTCCTTGGTTGGCGTTAATCGAAAACCCTTGCACTGCTTAGTGTTTCGGGGTGAGGTTTTTGGGAAGCTGGGTTTGGATTATTTTCCGAAAACCCTTGCACAAGAACGGATTACGTGCTTCGACACGGATCGAACCGGAACGGTCGCCCCGCTTATGACACTGCAGGGATTTCGACCCACCCCCTCCCCTCCAAACGTCAAGGGGGACAGCGGCTCTCTTTAGCTCATACCAGCACGACAACGCGGGTGGTCGACGGCTCTCTACCGCTCATAGTGGTGGGAATGTAATGCAGATAGATACACCATGCAACCCTCTAGGTACGGGGCTGGCTAGCTGTCCACTGGTTGTGGTGATGGGTGCAGAGTCCACGCCCGTACTGTGGGTCATCAGGGTCTAGGCCCATACGCACTAGCTGCCTACGGGTGTAGGGGTAGTGGTCTGCGTGTACGGATGGTTCATCGCAGTCCTGCATTACGCATATTGGATCCCGCATTAGGACGGGACGGCGGAACATTCTCTCGTGTCGAGACCCATATCCGCGTTCGGAGCTATTCCCACGACGCTTCTCCGCTTGCTTGTAATGGGTGCGACAACGGGCCTGTCGGTATACGGGCTGTCCGCACACTGTGCAGGGTCTAGGGGGACGCTTCAATTGACCAGCGTTAATTTGATAGTGGCCCATTTCATCGCCTCACGCCAAGTGTCGAACCCTCGGGCGCCTAGGTATCGGTGAATGCCGGTCCAGGTGTTGGATGCGTTCTTGAATACCTTCGCTCGTGTGCTGGAACTATTGTTGACATTGGGAAGCATATGGGGACATTCCTATTGTGTGAGTGCGTACTGTAGGGGTACACTGAAATTACCAACCCAGCTAGGAGGGCACCATGGACGCATTAGGGCGGCTACGGGAAGCATTACGCGAGTTTAACCACGTCGAAGCCCGCGACGCGCACGGATTAGACACGGCTAACGCTGGTATCGGACTGGCATTAGCGGTAGGGGACTACCTAAACCAGCTGGACAACGAACCCATTAGCCGATAGGAGATAGGACAAATCGTGAAACAGTACTCACGGATCACGGATCAAGGCACGGCGATGTCAGAGGCGACGTTATGCGAGGAGCATTTCGTGCAGCCTTATATTGACTACGCCAACTATGACGCGGACAGCGCAGAGGACGCGAGTACTGACCGCCAATGGTATGACAGCAGCGAGAACGATTACGTCACCTGCTACGAGTGCGGGTTAAACGCCGTAGCCGAGCGGCTAGACCGGGAGTTGGGGCGATAAGGAGGGAGGTAGGAACCAAGAGAGTCGGAGCAATCCGGCTCTCTTTTTTATGCGTGAGGTATTCACATTGCCGTACAGTAGGCGTACGATAGAGGCATGAGCGAGACAACCATTACGCGATAGGGGTAAGTCATGTCGACATTCACAGTCCGCCGCGAGTTGACCACAGTCTTACACTCGGAGTTCTCCCGCGAAGAGGTGCTAGCGCTACTTCGCGCTGTCCACCCCGGGCGCGACTACGACTCGTCAGATGACGAACAGCTAGCGGAAGAGTTTGAGTGGGAAATCGGTAACGCGACTCTAGTAACAGATTCCGTTGTCGAGCGGGAATGGTCCGAGGTAAAGGATGTTACCGAGTCTGTAACCGTAGGTAGGGGAATGTGATGGTCATCGAGATCCGCCCACAAGTCTATGCCGTAGTGGTGAATGGGCATCGGTTACGTCAGCACTACTTTACTAAGGAATCAGCGCAGAACGCAGTGAGGAGTATGGCGCGATGAGCACTAAAGTTATCTTCCGCAAGGACAAAGCGGCCAACGAGGTAGTAGCAGTCTTTCCGCAGATCGCCGCGACATACAACGGCCGCGAAATGACCTGCTACGCGCACTTGGGCCAGCATAGCGCATGCTCTAAAGACTGGTACTACACCACCGTGCCAGCTCGCGAGTATGAATACGCGGGACTGCATGGCGAGCTGGTCGCGCGTGGATATGACGATCTAGTCGTAGGTCGCCGCATAACCCAGCGTGACGACCGTCTACGCATGGCGGAGAGTCGGGTTTAACTAGGCATCCCGCGCCGCCAGCGCAGCCTGTAGTAGATCGCCGGCATGGTCATCAGTACCTGTCACGGTAATGATGAGGTTAACCGTGTCATCGGCGCAATGTTCGGCCGAGACAGAGCAACCAGCGTATTCGCATAGCTTCTTCGCTACCTCGATAGTGCGGAGCTGGACGTCTTTACTTCGCACGTTTCTTCACCACGTAGCCGTTAGATTCCAGCGTAATCACAATTGCCTCCGCGATGTGTCTGCGGAGCTTCTGCAATTGGGGACTGTTGTGGTGGAACTGTACCAGCTTGACCGGGCCTGTCGGGTGCTCTAGTAGCTCCAGACGCTTTTCTAGGCAATCGATTGCTGATGGTTCGCTGTGAATCAAATTACTCCTTGCGTACGGGTACTGTACGGGTTTACACTAGGGATAGGACTACCAACCTACACAATTCAGGGAAGAGAGAAGGCAATGGGAATCGACAACTATGAAGACATCATCGATGTCCGAGACATCATCGAACGCGTCGAGTACTTGGAAGAGACGTCAAACGGGTCTGTGGTCGACGGGTCTGCCGGCGCGGAATACGAGGGTCACGAAGATGATCACGAGGAATACGCCGAGCTTACTGCGCTGCTAGACGAATTGCGCGGCAACGGTGGCGATGAGCAATGGCGCGGTGACTGGTACCCGGTCACGTTGATTCGCGACTCGTATTTCGAGGACTACGCGCAAGAGTTGGCAGAGGACATCGGGGCGATTACCGGCGCGGAGCAGTGGCCACACAATTGCATCGATTGGGAACGTGCCGCGCGCGAGCTGCGAATGGACTACACCAGCGTCGAATATGACGGCGTGACGTACTGGTACAGGTGAGTCATGCCCGCGCTACTTAGCAGGTTCTATCACTACCTGATAGACGACGTGGGAGCGGAGTTAGAAGTCTCGGACTCCGCTGCATGGATGCAAACACATTCGGGAGATGACAGTGATTAAAGCAATTGGTGTCGCACTGGCAGTAGGAGCACTCGGATTAGCTCCGACCCACCACGGGACCATCACGGCTAAATGCATGGAAGATGAACCGTGCTGGTCGTGCGTTGACGACGGTAACCGTGTCTGTGGTCCGAACAATGCCAACCATGCTCCTGCCGGCTGCTATGACGATGGCGGCGTGCTATTCGCAGAATGGCCGTGCGAGCCATGGAAACCTAGCGATGGCTATCGTCACGGCGACGGAAGTATCACATATCCCGATAGCTGCGAAATCAACCTGTATACCGGACAGATCGATTGCTCCGGTCAACCTCACGGAAGCGATTGGGATAAGGATCCTGGCAGCTATTTGCCCGTGAGTAAGCATTTACATCAGCGCCACAGTGACCGGGCAGTGCAGCGGACTAAGTTCGCCGACTTCGCAACGGGTCCTAACGCCTATGACAACGGTTCTTATGTAGGAGGTTACAACTGATGAAACGTTCAACTGTAAATGTCACTCTTGAGCGGGTCAGCGGCGACGAAATCGAGCTAGTCGGCGAGGCAAGCAAATATGCGTTCAATTCTGGTATACGGGCATCAGAAGGCTTGGCGCGCGAGTATGCGCGGAGTCTCGGATTGATCCTAGTGGGAGATCAGCCGCAACGCGTGGGAGACGTCTATTCGAGAGTCTGGCGTAATGGTGACGTGAAAGTAATAGCCACAGTGGCGCGCTTGTGACTGCGCTTGGCTCACTACGTGTCTAGTGAGCCTTACGGAGTTACATCACTACAAGTAGTAAGGACAGTGAAATGAAGCTATATCACTTCATCGCAACAGAGCGCGACACGGAGCGCTACGAAGTGGGACAGGTTCTAACCGTAGAACTTGTTGGATTTGACCCAGATGCCGGGCTCCCCATTGTTGAGAATGTATCTGGCCGAGACCAGTTCACCGTAGAGCCCTACGAGCTACGAAAAATTGAATCATCTGAGTGACATTACATCGCTCATCTAAACAGGTGAGCGGTCTAATGCCACTGAGACTAGGAGGTGAGTAAATGAGCTGGACACTGCACGTTACCGGCGCGGAGTGGGGAACGATCCCCAGTGTGGATTTTGTCGCCACGCATAAATCCGGCCGGCGTGAGGAATTCAGCGTGTCCCTATGGCCTAGCGGGTGGCGGATACTCGCGCGGGGCCTCACGATTCCTGCCACAGTGCGGCGTGAGGCATTGAAGATTGCTAAGGAGCTATGGACGTGAACGACTCGACACGCTTTATCGCGCTGGTCTGCATGTACCAGTCCAATCTGGGCCTCACCTACCAGGAGGCGGTGGAGAGGGCCGAGTCGGAGCTGGCCGGCTAAAAATTTCCGCTACAAAAATTTTCGCTACAGCAACTAGGAAATCAGGGTATGGACACAACAAACGAGCGTACGTATACTGTACGCATGGAGAGCCCGGATAGGATCTACCGCGGTGATCGCGTCTCGTGGGTACGGGAACGCGATGGCGTTCGCACGTTTGGGCGAGTCGAGCAGACCGGCAACGGCTTCTATGTGGTCAAATCGGATCACGGGGTGCATACAGCAGTCCGCTGTGGACGTGTGACCAAGGAGTGTGGCTGATGACCGTTTCGGACGAATTCGACCAGGTGGATGCGATTCTGTCGCGGTTGCGTGGGCGTACCCAGACCTGGCGTTCGGCCGTGGCCGCGGCCAACGATGAGCGCGCCCAGGTCAACAAGTTGCTGTGTGACGCCAGGCAGGCCGGCGCATCGTTTCGAGAGATGCGTGACGCCACCGGTCTCGGCGTGGGCACCATTCAGATGGTATTGGCCAAGGCAGGAATTTCGTAGATGTGTCAGCACTGTAGGCGTACGGATGGGTGGCATTTCGCGGGCTGCCGCGCACTGTCTGCCGCTGTCCTGGAGTGGCAGCGGGTGGGGGATCGTTGGATCTATCGGCGCAAAATTGGCCCGTAAAATTTCTGGCTACAGCGCATTAACTGAATAGCATTGGCGAGTCGGCAAAACATTGGAGTCGGTACTTTTCAGTCGGGCATAAGTCTTGTGTCTCACTTATCACACGTGATAAGCTGACGTCATTCACTAAACTACCAACCCTCAGTATAAGGAGGACTAGCATGACTCAACCAAAATGGGATATCCGTAAAGCCATGGAAAGGCTGGACATCACGCCAGTCCCTTATCGACCCATGGAAGGAGAGCCACGCGGGTACAGCATCGGCCGAGAAGTGGCGATAGACCCGCAGGAGCGTTACCCCGAATTCGTGGCCATGCACGAGATGGCGCATATACTGCTCGGGCACACCATGAAGTTCCCCGAAACGGTCGAAGAGATGTGGGCGGCATTACCTGCGCTGGCGCAGAAGGTGGCCAACGAGGATCTGCATGAGGTCGAGGCTCACTCAGTCGCCATCTTCGCCGCGGGCATGGCCGGCGTCGAGTTCGACATGAATCAAGAGCTGGACTACCTGTCCTATGTGCTGATGCACTGCGAGGCCACCGACGAGCATGGCGAGAGGATTGCCAAGGTGGCCGGGGAGATCCTGGAGGCTGGACTCTGATGGGCGACAAAGCGACAGTGAAAGTTCTGCTGAACAACTCCGCAGCATTTCGTGGGTACACGGCTGGTGACGATCTGACTGAGGCCATCGTTTTCCAGTCCTCATTGCCCGCGTGTGGGCATATCGAGATGCTGCTGAAGATCGTATTCAGTCAGTTGAACAAAGACGATCCTGGGACAACCTGGGCGCAGGAATACCGCAGGAACGGTAACCGCAGCCTCTCGGTTGGGGATGTCGTGGTGATCGGCGAAACAGCGTATGCGTGTGAGCCGATGGGGTGGAAGCGCGTGACGCTGCTGACGCTGGTGGGGCAGTGATGGATCATCTTGCCCGCGTGCGTCGCCTAGCGAAGATCTGGCAGCAACAGGCTGAAAAAGCCTCGTATACCCGAGCTGGCCTCAATGAAGCGGTCAAGGAAGCGAAGTTATCGGGACACACGTACGAAGAGCTTGCAGAAGCTATTGGTATGTCTATTCCGACAGTGCAAAGGATGTGTCAATGAAACTCATGGAGGTAGCAGCCCCGCGGTGTCCCAACTGGCCGGCGCGGTGTCCGTGTGCCGACTGCCAGCGGTGGCTCCGGTGCAAGGATTCGAACCCCAACCTTCGGGTCCAGAGCCCGACGTCCTGCCGTTAGACGACACCGGATTTCATAAACGCAACGTTATCGGCTAACAAATCACAAGGAGAACCAAGATGGCTGACTATGACTACCGCCGTTTCGAGGACATTCCCAGTGGCACCGCGTTCGCGGACAAGTTCGGGCGCATCGGGACAAAGCATTCTGCCGGGCACGCCACCGACCACGGCTATTTCAACGACGACGGCATCTTCCAGTGGGAGTTTGACGAGTCCCGCGAGTACCTTGACGCCGACGATGACGAGCTGGACGACTGCGACACGTTCGACGCATATCCGTACTACGCGCTGCCCAACGTCAAGCCGCTGAGCCCGACATAAGACCGTGCAGTTATCGGCAGAAGGGTCAACATGAGCGAGACACTGAAAGAGCGCACTTGGCGTGAACGCCTAGAGGCCAATGCGGCAGTCGATGCTGCCCTAATTGACCTGCTAGCGGCGCAGCATGAAGTCGATGAGGCTCGACAGAGATACAACGATGCGCTGGCGGCGCGTGACCGCGCTGTGCGCGCCAACATCGCCGCCTGGCATCCCGAACAGACGACATAAGACCGCTTGATTATCGGCACTTCGACAGGGAGATGACATGAAGGTTTTCGATTACGCCATCGGGCGCGGAAACGGGGATGTCGAGGTCCGTTTCACGGACGGGAGCAGGTACGACGTCCCCGAGCCGGAATGGAACGCCATCGTTGAGGCCGCGCAGGACGGGCGCGCAAAGCTCTCGGTTCACTTCCCTGAGGCCTGACGTAAGGCGTCTTATCGGTCCTCTGGGCCCTCTTCGCACTCTTCCGCATCAGTTAGGGCGATGACGGCCGGCAAGGCGTCCAGGCGGTCACACAGGGCCAGGATGGCGTGGGTGAGGGCTGAAGGCCAGGCTTGTGGTCGGCCATCCGGTGCGATACCGCCATGAGCCCACACGTCGCTGGCGCCTAGAAGGGCTTCGGCGATCTCTTTGTGATCCATTACAGCGGATCAATTCCCAACTCATGGTGGGTGAACAGTGGGTGATAGCGCACCCCTCGTTCGCGGAAAGACGTATCGGCCACGCCGGCACGGTCCACTAAAGGCATGACGGCTAGGATCTCAGCGCCGGTATCCCATACGGCATCGAAGGCGCGCATGAGTGAAGCACCAGTAGAGACCACGTCATCCACGAGGACGACCTTTGTCGAACTCGTCAAGCTCGGCGCCCTCGATCAGCTTCTGTAGGCCGTGATCTTTGGGCTTGTCGCGCACGGAGAACCAGTCAATGCCCACCTGTGCGACAGCGATGGAGAACGCCATGAAGTCAGCGCCCATTGTCGGCCCACCCACCGCCGTGGGGAGTGGGATGCCCAGTTGGCGGCGATAGATACGCATAGCCTCGGCTAGATGCAGCATCGCACCGCTGTGGGTGAATAGGCTCTTGAGGTCAAGGTAGGACGTTGTCTCTTCCCCGCTGGCGCAAGTAATAGGCTCGCGACGCTGGTGGGCGCGGTAAGAGATTTGGTTACGCAGACCCACCCAGTAGGGGATCGATGACTTGTCCATGCGGAGTCCTAGCTGATTAGTCCCTCGATGAATTTCTGGGCTTCGAAGTCACTAGAGGACGCGACATGCACCCCGCCATGGCCTCGATGATGGAACTGGCAGAGCCATTCCAGGTTGGCCGCGGACTCCACCCATTCGCCAACCTCGTCCGGATTGGACACACCGGGATAGTGCGCCTCCAGGACGGCTAAGTCGACGGCGTTTTGCAGGGCGAACTCGATGTGCGCGTGATGCAGCTCTAGCGGCCCCCGACAGCCCGAGAAGTCTTTCCGCCACTCACCTATGGCACACACCGCGGTCGCCTTTGTGCGGCGCCGGTAGGCCTCGAAATCGTGGTAGTGGGGATCGTGCTCGCGCGGCTCGTGTTCGGGGTAGTGCATCGTGTAGTGATGCGTGACCTCTTGCTCATGAGCGTCGGTCAATTAACCTCCTTAGCCGCGATCAGTGCGCTGAGTCGGCGTGACAGATCGCCGCCTATGTGTCCCGCGAGGACGGATGCGGCTTTGTTGACGGTCTTGATGCCTTGTTCGTCCAGGATGGCGATGCCGGGTAACGACAACAGCACATCGGCAACGGATTCTGACCATTCACACAGAGAGCGGAATCCGACCGGCTCATCACTGCCGTACACGACATGGGATGGAACCCACTGATGCCACAGTGCGTCCGCGAGGCGCGCACGAAGATCACTCATATCAGTTTCACCTGTTCCTTCCCGCACCTGCGACAGCGTCGACTCGACTTCCACATCAGGTCATACCGCTGAAACGGCACAGACCACTTAGACCAGCGGTGAATATGGATCAAGCTCAATAACCTCATTGAGTGAAGAGTCGAGAAGCCGGCCGGCGATAGGAGGGGTGCGTTTGACCTTCTCGTAGAAGCCGAAGTAGACGGAACCCTTGCGATAAGCCTTGGGGTGGATCCAGATGCCGAATATCATAACCGCGGCAGCCTCGGGGGCGATGAAGTTCGCAGTCAAAGTCTCCGGATAGAAATCCTCCTCCATGCTGATACCACCCTTGTACTGGGTGTGGATCAGTTCCTGCTCGGCCGTTAGAGACGTCGCGAAGAGTCGCGCTGCGGGCTGGCCATTGCCTAGTCCGCATTGGCATCCCGACATGGTTAGGGATGGGGTGAGAACCTGATACGGCAGCACCCGCATGGGATACCAGCAGTAGTAATAGTTATCCATCATGACACCTTTAGTCGACTCAGCTTCTTGATTGCTCGCCCCCGACAATCGTCAGGACGTGCTTCTTTTCCAGAAGTGCCATGAGGTAGTTAGTGGCTTCAGGCAGAACGATTGGCAACGCACCTAAACGCGCTGCCAACCATTCCACCTTTGTGTTCAACGCCGACTTGGTGGCAACCAGATCCGCCGATTGAGGCAGATCCAGATACATGCCCTCTTGCACCATCTCATTGCGGTCTTTACGCCCGGTCGCGGCCACCACATGTTCCACGCAAATTATCCGGTCGCCACATAGGGCGCGGATCTCCTTCCGCAGGGATGCGTTCGTGGAGTACAAATTGATTAGTCGGACATCGGGTTTGTCAACCAGATGAGGTGCAAATCGCCGAGTGGCGAAGTCTATTAAATCTTGCTTACGCTGAGCTTCCTGTAGGAGAAGCTTGTCGTTCTGTTCCTGATCGAGCGGAAACAGCGTCGTCACTTTCTTCTCCTACATAATCGTGGATCTCATCAACCCAGGAGTTATCCCCATGGGCGAACGCCCAGGCGGGGTTGGTGCGCTTACGGCCTAGATAGTTGCCGGCGCCATCGAATATGTATGTCCATCCGTCGACCGCGGCCTGTATCGTTGCGTCGTAGCCGGTCACGATGGGCATGGGACCGCCGATCATGCGGGCATAGTCAGATTCCCATGGGCCATCTAGCGTCTGGCGGGCAATGGGATTACCCACCGAGAATCTTCCTCGCGTTCTCGCGGGAGATGTTGTTGGCTAGGCTACCGGGCCTATTGGCCTCGACGTGATCGATGATGTCGCGCCAGGGCACGTAAGCCCACCAGTTTGGTGTCGGCAATGCAATCCCGTCAGTCACAGGCTTTGCCCCGTGCTCCAGGGCATGGGGCCAGCAATAACCTGGAGGGGTTGCTGCTCAAGTGCGGCATATTGTTCACGCAGCGGCCTATCACAGCGGTCGTTATATTCTTTGGACATAGGTCTGGATCATGCTGCTCTCAATTCTGCGAATTTATCCCCGGTCTTGCCCTTCGACCACACATGGCAGTCCGGGCAGTAGTAGCGGCGATAACGTCCGTTTGTCGTATATGCCCACCCCCGGCGCTGTACAGCATGGCCACAGTGGGGGCACGCCGGCTCGTTGTCGTCAACAAACAAGCCAGCGTTAATCGGCATCTTGAGCCATGGGTAAAGAAGGTCATACAGGTCAACCGTCAAGTCGACGTCGGTCTTGCAATACTTGGCCATAAGGGCGCGGGCCTTCTTGCCCGACTGCTCACTGGAGGGCCGCAGGACTTCATTCCACAGCTCTTGGCCGGTGTGTGCCACCTTATGCCCCAGCCCCAAGCGCTGGCAGATGTAATCCAGCTTGCGACTCGGAAAGTTGAACTGGCGGCGAATCTCCTTGTAGAGATCTAGCTGCTTAAAGGGGGCTGGAGGGGCTAATCCTTCGGTTAGGAATGCCGCCCTGGTGTGCTTATCGTCAAATCCGACACTGTTGTACCCGCAGACCACATCAGCCTCTTCGAAGAGGGCGTGCAGGGTTGCGATCATGTCGCTGTACCCATCGCCCCATTCGGAGGCGAACTTGGTGCGTTTCTCGCCATGCCAGCGGTAGGCAAAGCAGATGATGTGCGAAGACTCAATGATCTGATTTATGCCGATCATCGGCTTAAAAAGAGACCAGGCCGACACCACATTAGGTGCTAGCTCAATGTCATAGATCAGAGTCTTGGGGCCGTTAGCCACGCGAGTCGTATTCCGGCATGTTGTCCATGAACCAAGCCAGGGCGATGCAGTGCCAGGCTGCGGCGACAACGTGCTTAGTCCCGGTCTCGGGATCGATGTCCTCGCCAGCCCAGAAAGAATTCAGGTGGCGCTGGCAGGCTGCGTAGGAGTACTTCCAGTCATAGCCTTTTTTCCAATTCGAATCTGAATATTTAGCTGCGCCTTTTCCAAAATGCTCAGCGATCTCCCAGAGGATTTCTGCCGGGATAAGGTCGAAGCGCGCGAGCTTAGAACCCTTTTGGCCACCGGTCTCACTAGTGACTCGTACCTCATCGAGGATGGGATGGCAATTCATTTAACTACACCTAACGGCCCGAGTTGGAAGTAATCAACCTGTTCCTGCAGCCACAAATAGAAGTACCAGTAGTAATACCAGAACTTGTCACTCAGTTTATTCAAGCGTATTCGCCGCATCCATTATTGTGTTCGAAGTACTCCCAGGGAACCCATCCGCGCGCGCATTCGAATCCCCAATTGCGCAATTTAGGCCCGGTGACAATCAACGTCCAGGTGGGACGCTCGCGCTGCATGGTCCAGCCGGCATCGCTGGTGACAACCTCTTGTAGGAGTTGCACCCGGTGAAGCGTGTTCGGCCGCCTGAGGGCAACTGAGCCCGCTTTCCGGTGCCTTGTAGAGCCATCGTCGCGGTGCTCGATGTACTGACCCTTGAGGATCAGGGAGGCGAACCACCAGGGATGGTCGTGCAAGGCGCGGTCGTCGTCGCTGCGCTTGAATTTATGCAGATAGATGTTGATAAAGGAGTTGCGGGGGATCAAAAACCACCTAAGTAAATAGGGGTTGTGCTCACCGCCGATGATAAAGTGTGGTTGTCCAGTCAGCAGCTTCCGCAGCCAATTCTTATTCAATTGTTTGCGTTCGGCTCTGGATGCCATTTATCTTCCCTTACGAAGTCTCTTCCAAAATGATTGGGCTAACAGGTCGTATCTCTCGTCCATGAGGTTGGCGAGATGGAGGGTGATGATCGAGCCGACTGACACGATGAACACGCGGCCGGCGATGGGATGTTGCTCCACGAGCGAATCCGCGCCTTCCGACAACATCGGGCCATCGTCAAGTTCGTAATCCAGCACATTGAGGAACAACTGCATCCATTTCCAGCCAGCGTTCATACTCAATGGCTCCTTACATAAAGAGAGCCGGGGTGCCTCAGCCTTAACGGGGGCACCCCGGTGCGTGGCGCTCAAAACCCTCAACTCCACTGCATTTAGTAGGAAGGGATAGTGGCCGGGGAGCGCCAGAATTAGAAGTTAGACGCCCATAGGTTGTTCACAAGGGGTGGGCGTGAGTTGGCCCCCGACTGCCCTAACGCCGGCAATCAGCGGACATACTGCGCTATGTCAGACGTCGTGTCGCCTTTGTAGATCACCCCACCCCGACGACTAGGGTGGGAGAGTTTTATGCGTCCGCGCCGTAAACCTGGTCGCGAGCACGCCTCAGCGCCCGAATCAGCCGGTTGCAATCATCACGGCTGAGTTGGTCGGTGTACTGGTCGATCTCTTCGACGCCTGAGTCACGGAAGGATTGATCCCAGACGTGGCGCTGAAAGCGCAACTGGAGATTACCGCCGGCCTCGGGCTTCGACCAGCGCAATTCCACGCTGGTGGCATCAGCGACTGGCTGCCCACTGGGCAGCTCGGTCTGTGCGAACTGAATGATTTCTTTTGGCATCACGCCATCCTTTACATCACGTAATTTTGGGTCCGCACCTTTACGCCCCTCGGTGCAGCTCTCCCTGCTATGGAATTTACCACCGGATAAACCGGCCACCAGCGTGGGCGCGAGGGAGCTTAAGTTTTGTCCCGATACTTATCAGGCGCGTCGGGATAAGCGCGGTGACGGCCGGGTGGCAGGTCGGTTCCTGCCCATAGCGCCCCGGCGCGGTCCTATTAAAGTTTGTAGAGGCTGAGAATACACCGTTCCTCAGTAAGCTTTCGCCAGATTATGGATTCCTGACTTTTCCACCGATTCCCATCGGTACTTACCACGCCTGGTCAGTTACGCTAACCACTCGTTATGCTGCAAGCTACTCCACGACGTTCGCTTCGACACTGGGTTCGCGGGCCCAGAGCTGCACTACTTGTCCATGAACCGCCGTCGCCTTGCGGGCTCGTGACGGCCCCTGTTCCGACCTCGGCAGGGGATTAAGACGCTTTAACTTTACAGCAGGGAAAGGCTTTTGCTTTATATAACCATATAGCGATGATTACACTGTGGGGATCGAACCCACTCCGTTGATTCCAAATATCAATGCTCTGCCAATGAGCTAAGTGTGTTTTTGACTGGAGACGTGCTTCCCCATGAAGGTCCGCACCCTTTTGAGGTACAGAATGCTTCACGCCTCTCGTGCTTCAGGTCGGCTCACCTGTTTCGCACCCTCAGGATTCGTCGTGTGATCCGTCGACCACCGCACTAAAACCGTCATGGAATCCGCCCTTCCCTGCCGGGGTCGGACTGATATTCCTTCCGCACTCACGCTAGCCTTGTTCGATAGCCTTTTCAGCCGCACGTACGGCATGGTCAGCCCCACTGGTTCACAGCCCTGGGCCGGGGGCGTAACTCGGTAGCGCACCGCCAGTATCAGTGACGGTGTTGAGTTGGGATTGCATGAGGTACCGTTGCCGGCGGCGAGTTGTCACCTCGCCTTTCACCACCTTGCGGCGGCTTATAGGTCATGCCCTAAAGATTTTTGATTGTAGATATAGCTGTGCTACGGAAAAAGCCTAGCACGCTATCGCGTGCGGGACGGGCCACTCCCCGGCAAAATACATGCTGGGCTGCACCAATGGCCTATAGCATGCCATTTTGGAGTCGGATAACTGTGCAATGGTCACCCTGGCCCCGACATACACGGAATCGGACTCCCCGGTGCGTGGGCGAAACCATTCAGATCGTTTCGTCGACATGCCGATAGCATGCTTATGCATCCAGCCAATTAGATCATTCTCGGCAGTGTCTATGCCCATAAACTGGCGGGAGGCGAACGCAGCCACGATTGGATTGTCATGGACCCTGGCCTCGCGCTCATACTCGGTGAATCTCTGCTGCACGGGACGGACGGTCCTGCCAACCTTTAGTACGCCATTCCGGAATCTTACTATATACAGGCATCCCTTAAGGCCCCCCAGGCGGCTAGCCATTGCGCTCGCGCTCGGCTCGATATCTTAGGACATCGCGCACACGATATAACGCACGTCCATCTGATTGTTTATGCGTGGGTACCTTGTCGCGGTGTCGACGCGCCCAGTCACGGATATTCTGCTCAGTGAACCCGAAGCGCTCCGCGAGATCGCGGGCTGACATCAGCCGATCTAAGTCAATGGGGGCGTCGTTAACAAGCCACTTTTCCCCGCTTGCCCACATACGATCATCGACCTCATTGCATGCGGCTAGCGATACCTCCATCAGCCTCGTGCGATAGGCGTCTATGATCCGGCGGTACCTTGTGTGCCAGTCAGCCAACGCCCCACCACGATAGAACGTCCTGAAATGCCTCCCAGCGTCCGTGCATGACCTGAGCCTCGCCCACGGTTGCCACGGTGTATATTCCGCTGCGAACCTTCTCGATCTCCTTGCGGACCCAATCCTCGAAATCGGGCATTAACTCATACACTTCGTCAATGGTGCCGTAGCGTTCACTCATTTGAACTCCTTGCACACTCCGATGTCGACCCATCCTTCTGCTTCAAGATCTCCAAGAGACCCAGCCTCCAGAAAAGGCCATAGAGGTGCTGTATCGGCCAGGTCAATATCGCTGTCGCCAAATCTTCCATAACTACCCCCGCCACCGCCAAGCACGGTTATGTCCAGATGGGTTGTATCCGGCTTAATCTCCACCGGCTTGCACTCACGAATCAGCACATTGCCGAAAATGGTGACGTGCCACGGCTCAGGATCGACGTTGACAAACTGCCACCTCTGGCGCCATTCCGGTTTCTCAACGTACTCACCGCGGTGCCGACCCTTGTAGAAGTAACCAGCAACCCATGCGGCGAGCACGAAGAAGAAGAGCGCAACAAGGGCGATGAGTGGACCAGTAAGCGGGTGGTAGTCCAGGTTATCCAGCTCGGTCAAGGGCATCCTCTACCGCGTCACGCAGATGGTTGCGAGCTTCCCTATCCCAGGCCTGCTGGGCCTCAAACGCTGCAGCGACCGAATCAGGTACGCAGGCGATGATGCCGTTGGCTAGGGCCCCGATGAGGTTGGCCCAGAAGGGTAGGGAGTAGAGGCTCTGCTTTTGGCGCTGCCGGTGGCATTCCCGAGCCTCTAGGAGGTAGGCCAGGCGGAAGTCAGCCATTCTTACCTTTCTCCGGTGGGACGGTGGCCCACCTGTAGAAGTGCTCAGCCATGTCCGTCACTGCACTAGCGATACCGATGCCAGTGGGAACGCGTTGAAGTAGGGCGCCGGCCATTCCCAGCGCCCACTTCCGGTTTTCGATTACGTCCTTGGAGTATTGGCTAATCTTGTCGACTCCCATTCATTAAGATATCGCTGTACGGCATCTCGATCTGGATGTTGTAGATACCCCGCCTGGATATTGTGCAGGTTACATAAGACACCACGCACACATTCGCCGCAGCCAAATCGACCCGGGCAGCATGTGTGATCATGGTCTATACGCAGAGCCCGCCCATTCCTGTCGCGCGGGGCTCCGCAGACATAGCAACCGCGCGACAGCATTTGGGCCAGGATCTTTGGGTCCAGCTTGTACCTCTTGGTCTGGGCGAAATGTGTGGAGCACATTTGTCCACTGGATACGCAGTCATCGCAGTTAGTAACGATGGCATCTTGACGGCTTCGCCAAGGTCTGATTGGACTATCTAGCGGGGCTCCGCGTTGCATGCGTAAATAATGCGCATCGCACAGGGACTTCTTAACCGCCGCTCGGCCACAGACCGCAACTGAGCAACTACCCAATTTCGTCTACGATACCCAGCCTGTACGCCTCTTCGGAATCGAGCCACCAATCTTGGCGGTTCCATTTTGCCTTAAAGGTATCCAGGTCAATAGCGTCGGGACGGCCCGTGGCCTGCGCTCGGGTGACAAAGATATTCGCCACACGATCACTCATTTTATCGAGAAATTTTATTTCATCCTTGAGTTCACCGATTTTCCCCTGGGCAAATGACGACACCTCGTGAACCATGATGTAAGACTCGGGCCCCACAATCCTGTGGTCCGCAGACTGCAGCAGGATGCCGGCCATGGAGGCGGCGTAACCGCGCACAATCATGGTGGTGTGGTGCGTGCCCTTGGGCCGACTGCTGGTGTCCCACGGCCGTGTGGAGTAGGCGGTGATCTGGTCGAACAGGTGCATGCCGTCGATCACTGATCCACCCGGGGAGTCCATGACGATGGTCATCGGGCAGTTCGGTTCGTTGCGGTGCCAGATGGCCAGTTGCGCGAGGCAGGCGGTGACCGGCTCGTCGTACACCCCAGTCAGAAAGTCGAACTGGTAGTGGTGGTGGTTGGCCGACGTCGCGATCTTCTCCTGGCGCACAGCGGCGTCACGGGCGATGCGGGCCGTCTCCATGTGGTATTCGGCGGCAACAGCTTCGGCGAGCTTGCGGCGCGTTTCGGCCTTGCGCAGTTCGGTCTGGGCCAAGAGGTGAGCTGCTTCTGCTTCGAACTTGGCGGTTTCTGCGGGACTGGTCATTTTTCTCCTTGCATTAGGGGCCCACATTTTCGATTTCGGGGGTTTTCCCCGGGGGTGGATTTTCGGGTTTCAGACGAATTTCGTCAGAATGGCGGTTCGTCGTCAGATCCGCCCCATGCATCGGAGTTGGTCTTGGTACCACCCGATGGCCGGTTGTCGCTCTTGCTCACCCGTGCCGTGGCGTAACGCAGGCTCGGGCCGATCTCGTCCACCTCAAGCTCCATGACGGTGCGTTTCTCGCCCTCGCGGGTTTCATAAGAGCGGGACTTGAGCCGGCCGGTGGCGATCACACGCTGGCCGCGCTGAAGGGTTTCCGCCACGTTCTCGGCGGCCTCGCGCCAAATGTTGCAGCGCATGAAAAGGGCGTCGCCGTCTTTCCATTCCCCGCTCTGGCGGTCGTAGAGCCGCGGGGTGCTGGCGATGGTGAAGTTGGATACCGCGGCACCACTGGGGGTGAAGCGAAGTTCAGGATCGGCAGTTAGATTGCCGACAATGGTCAGCGTCGTGTCAGCAGGCATGGCGGTGCCACGAACTCCTTTTCATCAGAAATAATGCCGTAGAACATCTTGATCTCGGCCAGTAGCTCATTGGCTACGCGAAAAATGGTCTTGTAATTAAGGGGCACACCCTCGCGCGTGAGTCGCCGGCCCATCCACTCAACCGTCAGCGTGGGGGTGGACCCGAGTGCGGTGGAATATTCGAGGCTCGGTCCAAAGCCAAGCTGTGGCTTAGCCTTTTCCTGATGCTGCTTGAAGTACAAATTACCCTCCGGATGGATGGCGTGGAATGAGTTTCTTTTGGCGGAAGCCGTAGCGTGCCGGCTCGGGCTTTTCCCGCCTGCCAAGTAGTGGCGTGACAGGGGGACCGAAGTACCCCTCGCCCGTGTTCAATGCTGAGACAGGTTCAGGATTAGTGAACGGCAGGGATGCTGAACGCTCCCAGGATTGGGGGACACTCAGCTTGCCCACTGACTGGGCGTTACCGAATGACGCGGCGGTGTTGAGGCCACCTGTCATTCCCCCGCCGAAGCGGGATTCGATCTGGGCCACCTGCTCAGGCGGGAGTTGCGCCTCGCCGATGGCGATCTGCTTCTCACCCTGAAAGAGGCTCATCAATGCCACTGTCGAGGTGATGGATTGAATGACACCCAAGGGAACATCGAACAGGACCCCGGAGGATAGGTTGGACTGGATGTAGTCATTGAATAGACCCAGCCATCCCGTTGTGGGATCAATGTTTTGTAGCCCCTGTAGAGCGTTCTGAATGCCACCCTGCGGTAGTTGCTTGGGCTGCTGCGCAACGTTCGTTGTGAGCGGTTTGAGCGGGGTAAAACTAGGCAGTCTGGTCGCCTGCATAGATGACACCTGATAGGTGGTCATCGCGGCGGCGTCTTGTGCCCACATCTCCGAATACTGCGCCTCGGTAGCCATGATGACCGGCGTATTCACACCCAGGAAATTGGTAGCAACCAGAGCAGTGAGTCGAGCGCGATTCTCAGTGACCTCGAATGGCGGAACGGTAGCGGCGAAGGCGGTCTCGTATGCGGCGACCGCGGCTTGTGCCTGTGTCGCCGTCACTTCCGCCTGTGCTGCCGTAGACGTTAACCACTTGGTATACGCCAGGGAGGACTTCAACATGGCGTCGGATGAAGGACCCGTCCATACACCCGCTAACGCCGTAACCGTCGCGACGTGCTGCATCGCAGCATCGCTCAGCCCGTTCGCTATCTGGGACCACGAGGCTGCTGCAGCCACAAGAGGGCCAGCGCCCGCACCCGTATACATCCTCAGCGAGTTGATCTCGGGCGGGAGGAGGGAGTAAAGCATTAGTCACCTAACAGCCCCGCGATGTTCTCCAGGAAATCCCTGGCCACCTCGACCTGAACCACACCGGACTCGTCCGCGTTGCCGATCCACACAAAGTGGATGGCGACGGGGTGAAGACACACCTCGGGGCAGACGATTTCTACCTGAAAGAATTCGGGCGGTGGTTTCTTGTATCTCTTCTTCACTTGGAGTCCTTCGCGAGGTCGTTGCAGTGCTGGTCGTATTCGTCCAGGGACATGACGAATCCGCATTCCTCGTCGCTGCATTCGATAGTGGGGTCGCCGATCCACTGCTGAAGAGTGGGCAGGCCGCATCTGGGGCAGGGGGCGTGACGCTTCACTGCGATACGGCCGAAGCCGAGGATGGCGTTGGCCCTGACATGCACCCCGCGGATATCGCAGGCGCGTTGCCAACCTTCCAAGTATTTGTCGTAGGCCTTGTCCTTGTACCAGACCTGAAACTTGGTGGGGGGCTGAGCGATGAGGTCTGCCACCCGAAGGTTGTCGGTGCGTTCAATGACGTCGGAGATGTCGACCAAGAGTTCATCAACGCGGGGATCGATGGGGCATGCCGGCTCGGGGGATGACTTAACCCGACTCTGCAAAGCGGTCTTCGGTGTGACGCCGAGGAACAATCGTAGAGCCGCGGCCAGGTGGGGTAGCTCCTCTAACTGGCGTTGCAGATCCTGAATACAGCCGGCGCAGATGGTGTTGACCTTGGCCGTGATGGCAGGACCGTCAGAGGTTCTGCCTATGCAGTGCCTACCCGAGCGACAACGAGGATCCGTGCTCACCCACCCTGCTGATGTGCTGAGTTAACCCAGGCGAGTCCGTCTTTTTCCCACTCTTCCTGGGTGAAGTAGCGGGTGCGCTTACCGATGACGACTTTCCACTTGTTCATCTTCTTGCCCCACCGGTTCAGATTGGTAACCGTGACACCTAGACCGCCCATGGCTCGCCTTCCTGATCAAATACTTTGCGTTCATTCGCCGACATGCCACCGAACACACCATGGCGGGCACCGGATACCTCTATCGCGAGGGTGTCCCTAAGGCATTGCTGCCATACGGGACATGTGTTGCACACTTTCTTGCCGGCGTCGCTACTACATCCCCGCGGCGGGAAGAAAAGGCTCAGAGGCATCCCCCTGCAAGCCGCTTGGTCGTGCCAACGAACGTCCCTGTAGCTCATGTGATCGCCTCCGCAATCGGTGTAGAAGGCTGCTGCGCTGGATGCCCATGCGTTCCGCAATTTGGGTGTCGTCCAGGCCGATTTCTTTCAGCTCGCAGTAGTCCTCATACCAAGCCGAGCTATCGTCTTCTGGCATTTGAGGAGAGGCTGCGGGATCATCGATTGAATCCTCATCCCAGGCAAGTGGGACGACCCAGCCCCTTGCTGCGGCGCGGCGTCGACTCTCTTTACTGGGGCCCTGGGTCATCTGCAATTCGTTGAACAACCTGGCCACGGCTCGCGCCGTTTTCGCATTCACGCCAGGCTGTCTACTCGACGTGATTGCTGTGACAACCGAGTGCTCTACACCCAGGAGTTCAGCCAGGTGCCGACCCTGATATCCGATGGCATGTAAGGCCTGTAGTCGGCGCTGAGTTCCCACCGCGGGAACGGGACATCCATCGTTGGCGATTTTCCATGGCACGTCCGGAATGGGAACGGAAAGGATCTTCGCTGCGGTAGAGGCCAGCACATAGCGTCGGCGGCCGGCGACGATGCCCCAGATATTGTTCTGGGGAATGCCGACCATCTGACCCAGGCGCGCATTGGATATCCCCGCGTCCGACAGTGCCTTGATATGGGCTATGACAGGACCTGGATCGGCCTTGCCTGTGGGTAAATGCCTGGTCTCTAATTCATAGTGGGGTTTGCAGAAACCCCCGGTCTGTTCTGCACGATTACATGTTGGCTTAGCGCAACGCCGGCTCTGCATTTATGCGGCACTTTCTAGGTCAACCTCTCCCTTGTCGAGGAGTTTGGTTTCGTGTTCAAGGAATTTGGGTGACTTGGCTTTGAGAATGAGTGGGACTAATCCCTCTTGGCGTAAGCAGATGCCTTCGTCAACCGTCTTGTGGCTAGACACAATGAGTGGGATATCATTCCAGCCGCCAAAATCGGCCAGGCGTTCATCCAGGAAATTCCCGAGGAACTCCTCCACCTCCACCAGGGGCTCACGCCCGCCATGGAGCGGAATGCGCTTCAATTCCGGGCACCATTTCAGGCCGCGGGCTTGGCAGAATTCCTTGACGCCATCCCAGGGCAAATCGGTCAGGACACCTTGGGAGTTGATCGTGGATACCCGGTATACGAAAAGCTCAGCCTCGCCTTTGGAAAGGTGATATGTATAGTTCTTTTGCAGAGGTACCGCATCGGGACCAGGCGTCCATCCCACAAGCTCTCCATAGAGGACGACACCCTCGGGCAAAAGCTCTGCAATCTTCTGGCCGTAGTGTGTCCAAATATCCTGATCATAGTAATGGTTCTGCCTCGGGTTGTTGGGATCCTTGATTACCTTGCGAGATCCAAACACTACGTCGTATTCGTAACGGGGAATCTTAATCTTCTTGAACCAGGGCATTGTCCCCACGCCTCTTTCTCTTCTGATATGAATCGCGCTGGTATTGGTTACTCGCCTCGTGGCAGAGCGTGCATCTACAACCGCGGCGATAACTTTTGCGCGTCCCGCATTCCGCCGGCTGAACGTTGTAAAACGGGTGGGTGTCTATGTAATCTAAAAGCTCATCTATGCGAGCCGTTCGACGTGTGGACATGTGTGGACGTACCGAATGCAAGAGTGGGGCAACGTCAGCCCTCTTGGATACGCGCCAGGAGTAGATTGGCTTTAGGTTTTCCCTGTGAGTAACACATATTCCACCGACGCCAGTCAGGCGTAAGAGCTTTTCTATCGTGTCCTGGTCGGTCATGCCGCAAGAGATGTTGGGAAATTTCCTCCCATTTTTCACCCCGAAGCTGAAGCAGCCCTCCCCTTCCAGCAGTCCGGCCACCCACGCACACTCGACTTCGTTCATACGAGTTCGGCAAGTCGAAGCTTTATCAATAGCCTCTCTAGCGGTGAAAGCTGGCGAAGGACAGGGACGACGCAGCCGGCCCTGAAACTGGTTCCATGGAGCTTCTGCGTGACCACGACCTCGCGGCCGGCCTTCAGCAAGTGCTTGTTCCTGTGGTATTGGTCCGTCTCCAGGTGCTCCGGGAACAGCTTCTTGTCGACGCGCTTGAAGGCCTTCTCCACCTTGCTCTTGGCCGGATTCTGAACGTGACGCTGGATCTCGTACTTGCGGCAGATCTCGTGGCCGTTCAGGGTGTCGAAGGTGTCACCCTCCAGCAGGCCGTGGACGTCAAAGCCGGTGTAGGCCAGCGATGACAGCGGCATCAAGAGAGCGTTTGAGGTGTGCCCACGCAGTTTGATCGCCCGGACGCGACGGTTCTTCTCCAGGTAGCCGGTCTCCGCGGGATCCTTGTTCAGGGTTGCGTCCCGGTACAGGTTGTTGATCGCGCAAAAGTCCTCGCTCAATTGAGTCTCGGCTGTGAAGGCCACGCGAAGCTGGCCGTGCTTGACGTCCTTCTGGGTGAGGGCCTGGTGCCCCAGAACGGGCACGCCGACCAGGTTGTCCAGACCGTCAAGCTCGATGAGGTTGCGGACACATACGATGGTGGCGGCGTAGTTGTTGTTCTTGGGTGCGTCCAGCTTCATCAATTCTCCTCATGGGTCTGTGTCCAATGGACACACCGATTTCTATTTCTGCTGGTAGTGGGGTGGTAGCGGGAAGGCACTTTTGGACACGGGAAGGTCTCAAAAATGGCACTTGACCTGCTAAAACAGGCAAATCCGGCGCAGATTCGGAACTTCTGCATCATCGCCCACATCGACCACGGAAAGTCCACGCTGGCCGACCGGATGCTCCAGCTCACCGGCGTCGTCGACGAGCGGTCCATGCGCGCGCAGTACCTGGACCGGATGGACATCGAACGCGAACGCGGGATCACCATCAAGGCCCAGAACGTGCGCCTGCCGTGGAAGGTCGCAGACACCGAGTACGTGCTGCACCTGATCGACACCCCCGGCCACGTCGACTTCACCTACGAGGTGTCCCGCGCGCTGGAGGCCTGCGAGGGCGCGGTGCTGCTGGTCGACGCCGCCCAGGGCATCGAGGCGCAGACCCTGGCCAACCTCTATCTGGCGCTCGACCGCGACCTGCACATCATCCCGGTGCTCAACAAGATCGACCTGCCCGCCGCCGACCCCGACCGCTACGCGGCCGAGATCGCCCACATCATCGGCTGCGAGCCGGGCGACGTGCTGCGGGTTTCGGGCAAGACCGGAGACGGCGTCGCCGACCTGCTCGACCACGTGGTGCGCGAGGTGCCGCCGCCGCAGGGCAGGGCCGACGCGCCGCTGCGGGCGATGATCTTCGACTCGGTCTACGACATCTACCGCGGCGTGGTGACCTATGTGCGCGTGGTCGACGGCAAGATCACCCCGCGCGAACGCATCGCGATGATGTCCACCGGCGCCACCCACGAACTGCTCGAGGTCGGCATCGTCTCGCCCGAACCGAAGGCCAGCGACGGCCTGGGCGTGGGCGAGGTGGGCTACCTGATCACCGGCGTCAAGGACGTCCGCCAATCCAAGGTGGGGGACACGGTGACGACGGCGCGGCACGGTGCCGCCGAAGCGCTGACCGGATACCGCGAGCCCAAGCCGATGGTCTACTCGGGTCTGTATCCGGTGGACGGCTCCGACTACCCGGATCTGCGCGACGCGCTGGACAGGTTGCAACTCAACGACGCGGCCCTGACCTACGAGCCGGAGACGTCGGTGGCGCTCGGCTTCGGATTCCGTTGCGGCTTCTTGGGTTTGCTGCACATGGAGATCACCCGTGAACGCCTGGAGCGAGAGTTCAACCTGGACCTGATCTCGACGTCACCCAACGTCGTCTATCGCGTGGTCAAGGAGGACAACACCGAGATCGTGGTGACCAACCCGTCGGACTGGCCGGAAGGCAAGATCCGGGATGTCTACGAGCCGGTGGTCAAGACCACCATCATCGCGCCGAGCGAATTCATCGGCACCATCATGGAACTGTGCCAGTCGCGCCGCGGCGAGCTGGGCGGCATGGATTACCTGTCGCCGGAACGCGTCGAGTTGCGCTACACGATGCCGCTGGGCGAGATCATCTTCGACTTCTTCGATTCGCTGAAGTCACGCACCCGCGGTTACGCCAGCCTCGACTACGAGGAGGCCGGCGAGCAGGAGGCGCAATTGGTCAAGGTCGACATCCTGTTGCAGGGCGAGGCGGTCGACGCGTTCAGCGCCATCGTGCACAAGGATTCGGCGTTCGCCTACGGCAACAAGATGACCACCAAGCTCAAAGAGCTGATTCCGCGCCAGCAGTTCGAGGTGCCCGTTCAGGCGGCCATCGGATCGAAAATCATTGCGCGCGAGAACATTCGCGCGATCCGCAAGGACGTGTTGTCCAAGTGCTACGGCGGTGACATCACCCGTAAACGCAAACTTCTCGAAAAGCAGAAGGAAGGCAAGAAGCGGATGAAGACCATCGGGCGGGTCGATGTGCCGCAGGAGGCGTTCGTCGCGGCGCTGTCCGCCGACGCCGCGGGGGACAAGGGCAAGAAATAGCCATGCGGATTCGGGGGATAGCGACGGCGCTGATGGCGGTCGCCGTGCTGGCGACGGGCTGCGGTGGGGTGGTGGCGGGCACGGCGAAGCCGGCGCCCACCCTGAAGCCCCGACCGCTCAGCGGCGCGACGGTCAAGCAGGTGCTTCTCGACGGCCCGACGCTGTCGCGGATGCTCAATCAGCCCTTCGTGGCGCGGGATCCGGCCGAATTCGGTGGGCCCGAAAGGCTTTATCAGGTCCAGCGGACGATGTCGCAGGCCGGCTGCCTGGGCGTGACGGCGATGCTGCAGCAGGGCGTGTACCGGTCCGCCGACGTGCAAGAGGTGGCGTCCGAGTCGTGGTGGAACAACGGTGAACCGGCGCAGGTGATCGTGGTCGAGGAGGGTGTGGTCACGCTCCCGTCGGCCGGGCAGGCCCAGGCGCTGTTCGCGCAGTTCTCGGGGCAGTGGCAGCAGTGCAACGGCATGACGACGTCGGAACAGTCCGGCCCGATCAGCACCACGAACGTCATCAGCGACGTCCGCGTCACGGACTCCACCATCGCCGCGACCAAAACCGCGACATCGATACTGCCCAACATGCCGCCGCTGCGGCCGACCCCGCAGGCGCGCGCCATCGGCATCCGGTCGAACTGTCTCGTCGAGGTGCAGGTCGTGTTCTTCGGCGGGCGGCGGTCGTCGGATCCCGGTTCGGCCGACATCAACTCCAGCGCCATCGACGTTGCGCACGCCCTGATGGACAGGGTCAGCGCCCTGGGCTGACGGCGCGCCGGGCTGCGGGAAGGGCAGGGGCGAAGTGAAGAGCAGCTTCCGTTCGTTGGCCGCTTTGATCGCGGTGCTGCTGACGGCCGGGTGCACCGAAACCACCTCCGGCACCGCAGTTCTGGCGCCGTCCGCGGGGCGGGTACCGCCCATCAAACGGGTATTGTTCGACGGCACCGCGCTGGCGAGGCTGCTCGGGCAGCCGTTCCAGCCCTACCCGCATTACTCGGAGTTCGGCGGACTCGACACACTGGGGTCCAACTGGGACAACGGGCGGCCGGCCGACTGCATCGGGGTCGTTCACCCGATGCAGCGGGTCACGTACGCCTCGGCACCGATCCAGGAGACGGCCGCCGAAATGTGGGTGCACAAAGGCGATTCCGTGAAGGTCGACAGCGTCGAGCAAGGCATCGTCGAGTTGCGAACGGTCGCGGACGCCGATGCGCTCTTCGTGAAGTTCACCGCGCAGTGGCAGAGATGCGACGGGACCACGTTGATGGTGGAGCCGATCGACGCATGGGGGGCGGACGCCATCTCCGACGTGCGCGTCTCGGATTCGGTTGTCGCGGCCACGGTTTCGAGGGGGTCGGGCCCACACGATGGTTTGAACGCCATCCCCGAGGCCCGGGCCCTTGGCGTCAAGGGACCTTACCTGGTCGAGGTCAGGGTCGAATTCCGTCCCTTTTACGGTCCGGGAGATGCGGGCAACGCCGACATCAACACCACCGCCATCGATCTCACCCACGCGCTCATGGACAAGCTCAACGCCCGCGGCTAACGCGCTTACCTGATGGCGGCGACGCGCTTCGTCCGGCTGCGCCGCCCTCGCGATCGCCGCTACATGGGCGCGTTAGCCGGCTGGAACCCCCCGGAGCCGTCGGCTTCCTCCTCGGCGCGGATGACGTGCACCACCGCGTTGATCAGCGCCAGGTGGGTGAAGGCCTGCGGGAAGTTGCCTAGTTGCCGACCGGTGCGCGGCTCGATCTCCTCGGCGTAGAGGTGCAGTGGGCTGGCGTAGGACAGCAACCGCTCACACAGGCGCTTGGCGCGCGCCACCTCGCCGATCTCGACGAGCGCCGACACCAGCCAGAACGAGCAGATCGTGAAGGTGCCCTCCTCGCCGGACAGCCCGTCGTCGGTTTCCTCGACCCGGTAGCGCAGCACCAGGCCCTCCTGGGTGAGTTCGTCGGCGATCGCCAGGACCGTGTTGCGCACCCGCGGGTCGTCCGGGGGCAAGAACCGCGTCAGCACCACCAACAGCAGCGAGGCGTCCAGCGCGTCGCTGCCGTAGCGCTGGGTGAACACCCCGCGGGCGTCCACGCCGTGCGCCAGGATGTCGTTCTTGATCTCCTCGGCGATCGCCCGCCACTGCTGGGCGTAGCTCTTCTCGCCCTGCCGCTCGGCCAGCTTGGCGCCGCGGTCGAGCGCCACCCAGCACATCACCTTCGACGACGTGAAGTGTTGCGGCTCCCCGCGCACCTCCCAGATGCCGCGGTCCGGCTCGCGCCAGTGCTTGATCGCCTCCTCCACCTGCTTCTTCAGCACCGGCCACAACGTCTCGGGCACTTGCTCGCGCGACTTGGCGTGCAGGTAGAAGGAGTCCAGGATGGAGCCCCAGATGTCGTGCTGGATCTGGTCGTAGGCGCCGTTGCCGATCCGCACCGGCCGGGCATGGTCGTAGCCGGACAGGTGATGCAGTTCCTCTTCGACCAGGCTGCGCTCGCCGCCCACGCCGTACATGACCTGCAGCGGATGGCGCTCGTTGTTGTTGGCGCCGGAGACGTCGGCGATGAAGGCGAAGAAGTCGTCGGCCTCGCGATCCAGTCCGAGCGTGTACAGGCCCCACAGCGCGAAGGTGGAGTCGCGCACCCAGGCGTAGCGGTAATCCCAGTTGCGTTCGCCCTGAGGCGTTTCCGGCAACGACGTGGTGCTGGCCGCCAGCAGCGCGCCGGTGGGCGAGTACGTCAGGCCCTTCAGCGTCAGCGCGCTGCGCTGCAGATAGGCCCGCCATGGGTGGTCGGGGAAGTTCCCGATGTTGATCCACTGCCGCCAGCACTCGGTGGTCTGCCACATCTTCTCGGCGGCCTCTTCGTAGGTCTGCGGCGCCGGGTGCTTGGTCCAGCTCAGGGCAACGAACACGTCGTCACCCTCTTTCATCCGGGTGCGTGCGCGCGCCTCGCGGCCTTCCAACCCGATCCTCAGGTTGGAGGTCAGCCGCATCGTCGGGTGGGCGTCGGGATCCTTGGTGGCGCGGGCGACGGCCTCGCCGTACGCGTTGGCCGAGTACTCCCAGGTGGCGCCGACGCGGTGGTAGTCGAACGCCGGTTCGCAGCTCATCATCAGCTCGACGGTGCCGCTGACGCAGCGCACCGTGCGCAGCAGGATGTGCTCGGCGTCCCAGTCCATCGGGGTGCGGCGGTGTGTGCGCGACCGCCGCTCCAGATCGTGCCACGGGCCCATCACCAGCGCATCGCGCACGATCAGCCACCCGGTGTGGGTCTGCCAGGTGGTTTCCATGATCAGGCTGCCGGGCAAATAGCGGCGCGCCGAGGGCACCGAGACCCCGTAGGGCCCCAGCCGGAAATGACCGGCGCTGCGGTCCAGGATCGCCCCGAACACACTGGGCGAGTCCGGTCGGGGCACGCAGAGCCATTCCACCGAGCCGGCGGGGGAGATCAGGCAGGTGGTTTCCCAGTCCGACAGGAACGCGTAGTCGGCGATCGGCGGGAACGGGTTCCGCAGGGCAGCGCTGGGAGCGAGGGGCCCGGGTGTGCGCAGGTCGATGGACGACGACATCGACGTGGCGGAGGCGGCCTGACGCTCTTCCCCGGGCAGGGCGTCGAGCGGTGCGGCCGGCTGGTCTTCGGGCTGGGCATGCAGAACCATCTGGACATCATCGCTGCTCAGCGGTCTCGCGTCCAACGTTTCGCCGAGCTGGCGTGCCGCGCCGCCGTCCGTTGCATCGGGCCTGTGCCGGTGCGCGTTCCCGCCGGGCCGATGGTCTTCGGCGGCCCGGCCGAATAGGGTGAGCCACGTGAACGCGTTCCTCAATTGGTGGGACGGCAACGAGCTGTGGCTGTCGGGGCTGCCTTTCGTGCTGCAGGCCCTGGTGGTGATGCCCGCTGTGCTGGTGGTGGCCTACGCCACGGCGGCACTGCTGGATGGCGTGCTCGGAAAGGGCATCGAGCTGATGCGCCGTGCCCGCCACGACGGGACGCCCGGGTAGCGCATGCCTCGGTCACACGTGACCCTGATTCTGGTCATCCTGGTGGCGCTGGTGGTCGTCACGTGGCTGGTGACCCACGCGATGCACCGCTAACGGCCATGGGCCGTCTGCACAGCCACCGCTGCGGTGGCGGCAACGTCAATTCCTGTTAGGCTTCCCGCCATGCGCGTGGCGATGAGCATCTCGGAGTGCCATGCCCTCGTGCACTGTTGTCGCTGACTCCCACACCCGTGCGCGGTCTGGTCTGGAGTTTTCGAATTCTCCTGAAGTTCTAGGTGCCTTTCCGCAGAAACGGGACACGACTCCCATACGTCTCGCACCGGAAGGCCCTCCATGGACACCAGGACCGCATCAAGCTGGCGGCCCGTCCTCGCCCTCGCCGTCGTCGCCGGCCTGATCGCCGGGTGCCATGGCGGGGCCAGTGATGCCGTCGGCGGCGGTGGTCTGGCCAACGCGCGCACCAGCATCACCCTGGTCGCCTATTCGGTCCCAGAACCCGGTTGGAGCAAGATAATTCCGGCGTTCAACGCCTCCGACGAAGGCAAGGGCGTCCAGGTGGTCACCTCCTACGGCGCCTCCGGTGACCAGTCCCGCGGCGTCGTCGACGGCAAGCCGGCCGACGTCGTGAATTTCTCCGTCGAACCCGACATCGCTCGACTGGTCAAGGCCGGCAAGGTCTCCAAGGAATGGAATACCGACGCCACCAAGGGAATTCCGTTCGGTTCGGTGGTCACGCTGATGGTGCGCAAGGGCAATCCGAAGAACATCAAGGATTGGGATGACCTGCTGCGCCCCGGTGTGGAGGTCATCACCCCCAGTCCGCTGAGTTCCGGCTCGGCCAAGTGGAACCTGCTCGCGCCGTACGCCGTCAAGAGCGAAGGCGGCGCACACAGCGACGCCGGGGTGGATTTCATCAAGAAGCTGGTCACCGAACACGTGAAACTGCGACCCGGATCGGGCCGGGAAGCCACCGACGTCTTCGTCCAGGGCAGCGGTGACGTGTTGATCAGCTACGAGAACGAGGCCATCGCCACCGAGCGGGCCGGAAAGCCGGTCGAACACATCAACTTGGCGCAGACCTTCAAGATCGACAATCCGGTGGCGGTGGTCAACACCAGCCCGCACCTGGACGCCGCCGTCGCCTTCAAAAACTTCCAATACACGGCCGCGGCCCAAAAGGTCTGGGCGCAAGCCGGTTTCCGCCCGGTCGACCCGGCCGTGGCCGCCGACTTCCGCAACCAGTACCCCGTGCCGGCGAAACTGTGGACCATCGCCGACCTGGGCGGCTGGGCCACAGCGGATCCGCAGCTGTTCGACAAGAACTCCGGCAGCATCACGAAGATCTACACGAAGGCCACCGGATGACGGCCATCACGCCGGACCCGCTGGCAGTCCGCCCCGAGCTCGGCGGCGACGTGCCAGGGGGCCCGCTTCCCGAGCGCGGCCGCGGCACCACCGCCCTTCGGGTCGGCGCGGCCACAATCTGGCTCTCGGTGATCGTGTTGCTGCCGCTGGCCGCGATCGCGTGGCAATCCGCAAGCGGCGGCTGGCAGGCTTTCTGGCTCGCCGTCACCTCGAATGCCGCGCTGGAATCGTTTCGGGTCACCCTGACGATCTCGGCCGGGGTCACCGTGCTCAACCTGGTTTTCGGCCTGGTGATCGCGTGGGTGCTGGTGCGGGACGACTTTCCGGGCAAACGCCTCGTCGACGCGATCATCGATCTGCCCTTCGCGCTGCCGACCATCGTCGCCAGCCTGGTGATGCTGGCGTTGTACGGCAACCACAGCCCCATCGGTCTGCAACTGCAGCACACGTCGTGGGGTGTGGCGGTGGCCCTGGCCTTCGTCACGCTGCCGTTCGTGGTGCGCGCCGTGCAGCCGGTGCTGCTGGAACTCGATCGTGAAGCCGAGGAGGCGGCGGCGTCGCTGGGTGCCAGCGGCCCGAAGATCTTCACCTCGGTGGTGCTGCCGTCGCTGTTGCCCGCGTTGTTGTCCGGGGCGGGCCTGGCCTTCTCGCGGGCGATCGGCGAGTTCGGTTCGGTGGTGCTCATCGGCGGTGCGGTGCCCGGCAAGACCGAAGTGTCGTCGCAGTGGATTCGCACGTTGATCGAGAACGACGACCGCACCGGCGCGGCCGCGATATCGATTGTGCTGTTGGGCATTTCGTTTGTCGTGCTGCTCGTCCTGCGGATCGTGGGCGGCCATGCGGCCAAGCGGGAGGAGCTGTCCGCATGACATCGTCTGCGGGAGTGCGTTATTGGTTGCGATTCGTCGCGCTCGCCTACATCTTCGTGCTGCTGGTCATTCCGGTGGCGTTGATTCTGTGGCGGACGTTCCAACCCGGACTGGGGCAGTTCTACGCCTGGGTCAGCACCCCCGCGGCGATATCGGCGCTGAACCTGACGCTGCTGGTGGTGGCCATCGTGGTGCCGCTGAACGTCGTCTTCGGCATCCCCACCGCGTTGGTCCTGGCGCGCAACAGGTTTCGCGGCAAGGGCGTGCTGCAGGCGGTCATCGATCTGCCGTTCGCGGTCTCACCCGTCATCGTGGGCGTCGCGTTGATCGTGTTGTGGGGGTCGGCCGGTGCCCTGGGGTTCGTGGAACAAGACCTCGGGTTCAAGATCATCTTCGGCCTGCCGGGCATCGTGCTCGCCAGCATCTTCGTCACGCTGCCCTTCGTGGTGCGCGAAGTGGAGCCGGTGCTGCACGAGCTGGGAACCGACCAGGAGGAGGCCGCGGCCACCCTGGGTTCGGGCTGGTGGCAGACCTTTTGGCGGATCACCCTGCCGTCCATCCGGTGGGGTCTGACCTACGGCATCGTGTTGACGATTGCACGTACCCTGGGGGAGTACGGCGCCGTGCTGATGGTGTCGTCGAACCTGCCGGGGAAGTCGCAGACACTGACATTGCTTGTCTCCGACCGGTACAACCGCGGTGCGGAATACGGCGCCTACGCGCTGTCCACACTGCTGATGGAGGTGGCCGTGCTGGTGCTGGTTTTCCAAGTGGTGCTGGACGCGCGACGCGCACGAGCGGCCAGGCAGGCCTGACGAGGAGAATGACCGTGACTCACGCCAACCGGGACGACATCGCCATCGTCGTGCGCGACGCCAACAAACGTTATGGCGATTTCGTCGCGCTGGACCATGTGGACTTCGTCGTGCCCACCGGCTCGCTGACCGCGCTGTTGGGTCCCAGCGGCTCGGGCAAGTCGACCCTGCTGCGCACCATCGCCGGCCTCGACCAACCCGACACCGGAACCGTGACCATCTACGGTCGGGACGTGACCCGGGTGCCGCCGCAGCGCCGCGGCATCGGGTTCGTGTTCCAGCACTACGCGGCGTTCAAGCACCTGACCGTCCGCGACAACGTGGCCTACGGACTCAAGGTCCGCAAGCGACCCAAGGCCGAGATCAAAGCCAAAGTCGACAACCTGCTGGAAGTGGTGGGACTGAGCGGGTTTCAGGCCCGCTATCCCAACCAGCTGTCCGGTGGTCAGCGGCAGCGGATGGCGCTGGCGCGGGCGTTGGCCGTCGACCCGCAGGTGTTGCTGCTCGACGAGCCGTTCGGCGCGCTGGACGCCAAGGTGCGCGAGGATCTGCGCGCGTGGTTGCGGCGCCTGCACGACGAGGTGCACGTGACCACGGTGCTTGTCACCCACGACCAGGCCGAGGCGCTGGACGTCGCCGACCGCATCGCGGTGCTGAACAAGGGCCGCGTCGAACAGATCGGATCCCCGACCGACGTCTACGACACCCCGGCGAACGCGTTCGTGATGTCGTTCCTCGGTGCGGTGTCCACCCTGAACGGCACCCTGGTGCGGCCGCACGATATCCGGGTGGGCCGCAACCCCGAGATGGCGATCGCCGGCGGCGACGGCACGGCCGAGTCCGTGGGGGTGGTGCGCGCCATCGTCGACCGGGTGGTGACGCTGGGCTTCGAGGTGCGGGTCGAGTTGACCAGCGCGGCCACCGGTGGATTCTTCACCGCCCAGATCACCCGCGGCGACGCCGAGGCCCTGGCCCTTCGCGAGGGCGACACCGTCTACGTGCGTGCCACCAGGGTCCCGCCGATCGCCTTGGCCGACAACGCAAGTGGCGCCGATGAGGCCGACCAGGATGAGAGCACGCTGACCTCCGCGTGATGCATGGGCCCCTTATCCCGCGTGGGTAACCCCGGGCCGACCGTTGCTTTCCGCGAACGCGCTATCGCTTTTCACCGGCCCGGTTCTCACCCGGCCGGGGGCGGCGAAACACGTTGACCGTGAGCCTCTTACGAGGCGTGCAAACCGCATTCGGTCTTGGCCCGGCCCTGCCAGCGGCCGCTGCGCGGGTCGGCGCCGGCCAGCGGCTTGGCCGTGCAGGGCTGGCAGCCGATCGATGAATAGCCTTCGTAGATAAGCGGATTGACCAGCACGCTGTGCTCGTCGATGTAGTTCTGCACGTCCTCGTCGGACCAGGTCGCCATCGGGTTGACCTTGACGAGCTTGAAGCCCTCATCGAAGCCGACCACCGGCGCGTTCGCGCGCGTCGCGGCCTCAGACCGGCGCAACCCCGTCACCCACGCCGAGTACCCCTGCAGCGTCTTGCCCAGCGGCGCGACCTTGCGCAGCCGGCAGCACTCGCCGGGATCCCGGGCGAACAGGTCCTTGCCCAGCAGCCTGTCCTGCTCGGCGACGCTGTGTTCGGGAGTGACGTTGAGCACCCGGATGTCGTATACGGATTCGATCGCGTCTCGGGTACCGATGGTCTCCACGAAGTGATAGCCGGTGTCCAAGAAGACCACCGGCACGCCCGGGCGCACCTTTGCCGCCAGGTCGATCAATACGGCCTCCTGCATGCTGGAGGCCACCACGTAATTGCAGGTGGCCCAGCCGCGGGGCCCGTTGATGCCGCCGAATGTCTCGTCAGTCCAGCGCAACACCTCGGCGGCGCTGGCGCCCTCCAGCTCGGCCGCGCCGCGGGCGGCGAGCGCCCGCAATTCGGCTTCTGGAAGCTTGGTTGTTCGTTCGCTCATCGCAAATCGTCCTCGTCTGCCCTCATAGCCCACTGTGCGAAACGTTCACCCTCACCGCGATATTTCAGGAAGTTGCGTGTGACGCGCTCGATGTAGTCGCCGAGCTCGTCGCTGGTGACCTTGTGCTGGCGCAGTTTTCGGCCGAACCCGCTGTCCAGGCCCAGGCTTCCGCCCAGGTGAACCTGGAAACCCTCGACCGAGCCGCCCTCTCCGTCATCGACCATCTGGCCCTTGAGCCCGATGTCGGCGACCTGAATGCGGGCGCAGGAATTGGGGCAGCCGTTGATGTTGACAGTGATGGGCACGTCGAGCTGCTCGTTGACGTCGGCGAGCCGGCGCTCCAGCTCGGGCACCAAAGACTGCGCCTTGACCCGGGTTTCGGCGAAGGACAGCTTGCAGAACTCGATCCCCGTGCACGCCATCACATTTCGCCGCCAATGCGACGGCCGCGACTGCAGGCCCAGCGCCTCCAGGCCGACGACCAGCTCGTCGAGCTTGTCGTCGGGCACGTCGAGGATGACCAGCTTCTGGTAGGGCGTGAGCCGGATCCGGTCCGAGCCGGCTTGCTCGGCGAGGTCGGCCACCGCGGTGAGGATGGTGCCCGACACCCGGCCCGCGATCGAGGCGACGCCCACCGCGTTGAGCCCGTTCTTGAGACGCTGCACGCCCACGTGGTCGATCGGGTGCTTGAGCGGCTCGGGGGCCGGGCCGTCGATCAGCGGACGCTTGAGGTACTCGGTTTCGAGAACTTCCCGGAATTTGGCAATGCCCCAGTCTTTGACCAGGAACTTCAGCCGCGCCTTGGACCGCAGCCGGCGGTAGCCGTAGTCGCGGAAGATCGACGTCACCGCGTGCCACACCTCGGGAACCTCGTCGAGCGGCACCCAGGCGCCGACCCGCTGGGCCAGCATCGGGTTGGTCGACAGGCCACCGCCGACCCACAGGTCCAGCCCCGGGCCATGCTCGGGGTGGTTGACGCCGATGAACGCGATGTCGTTCACCTCGTGCACCACGTCTTGCAGACCCGAGATCGCGGTCTTGTACTTGCGCGGCAGGTCGGCGAAGTCGGGTTGGCCGATGTAGCGGCGCGCGATCTCCTCGATCGCCCAGCTGGGGTCCAGCACCTCGTCGAGCGACTCACCGGCCAGCGGCGAGCCCAGGATCACGCGGGGGCAGTCACCGCACGCCTCGGCGGTCTGCAGGCCGACCGCGGCCAGCCGCCGCCAGATCTCGGGGACGTTTTCGACCTCGATCCAGTGGTACTGGACGTTCTCACGGTCGGTGATGTCGGCGGTGTCGCGGCCGAATTCGGTGGAAATCTGGCCGACGGTGCGCAGCGCGGCCGCCGACAGGGCTCCGCCGTCGCAGCGCACCCGCATCATGAAGTACTTGGCTTCCAGCAACTCGGCGTTGTCGTCGCCGGTGAACGACCCGTCGTAGCCCTGTTCACGCTGGGTGTAGAGCCCCCACCAGCGGAAACGCCCACGCAGGTCGCTCTTGTCGATGCTGTCGAAGCCGTTCTGGGCGTAGATCGTCTCGATGCGCTCCCGCACGTCCAGCGGGGCGCCGGCCTGCTTCATCTCCTCGTTCGGGTTCAGCGGCTCACGATTTCCCAGTGCCCATTGGCCCTCGTTACGGGGCTTCGCGGCTCTGGCGGTGGTCATCGGGAAGTTCTCTCCTTTAAAAAGATCGCCAGCGCGGCCAGCACAGTTCACCGGCACTTTCAGGCGGCGCGGAACCATCGGCCAGCTGGAGACACAGGGGGCCTGGGTCTACCACGTCAAGGCAGACAGATACAGCTGCAAACGCGCTTGAGATCAATGTGCCGTCGCGCCACGAGCACCATGTGGGGGCCGGGCCGGTCGACAGTCACGCCACCATTGTGCCACGGATGCCGAAGGGCCGTGCGAGCAGGTCAAATCTTGGCTCACGGTGATTAAAACTACCGGCCGAGCCTGGGAGATCTCCCCGGCAAACCCTTAGAAGTTGATGCGACTGTTCCCTTGCGTGCGGGCCGGTTCCCTAGTGGCCATCGACGACCCCGGGTCACTCCGCCTGTCGTGGGATCATTTGGCATGGCCATTCGCGAAAAACCGGTCGAGCTCCCCGGCGTCGGGGTGGTCGCCGGGCGGCCATTCGGCATCTATGTGCACGTTCCGTTTTGCGTAACACGTTGCGGTTATTGCGATTTCAATACGTACACCCCGGCCGAATTGGGCGGCGTCAACCCGGACGCCTGGCTCGGCGCGCTGGGGACCGAACTCGAACTGGCGGCCGCGCGATTGCAGGCGCCCCCGGTGAACACCGTGTTCGTGGGGGGCGGAACGCCGTCGCTGCTGGGGGGTGCCCGGATGGCCACACTGCTGGACATGCTGCGTCGCCACTTCACGCTGGCTCCCGGCGCCGAGGTCACCACCGAGGCCAACCCCGAGTCGGCCTGGCCGGATTTCTTCGACGCCATTCGCGCGGCCGGCTTCACCCGGGTATCGCTGGGGATGCAGTCCGTGGCGCCGAGGGTGCTGGGTGTCCTCGACCGCATCCACACCCCGAACCGGTCGGCGGCCGCCGCCCGCGAGGCCTTGGCGGCGGGCTTCGAGCACGTCAGCCTCGATTTGATCTACGGCACGCCGGGGGAGTCCGACGACGACCTGCTGCGGTCGGTCGACACGGCGGTGGAGACCGGCGTGGATCACGTCTCCGCCTACGCGCTCGTCGTCGAGGAGGGCACCGCGCTGGCCCGGCGGGTCCGTCGCGGCGAATTGGCCCCACCCGACGACGACGTGCTGGCCCACCGCTACGAATTGGTCGATGCGCGGTTGTCGCAGGCCGGGATGTCTTGGTACGAAGTCTCCAACTGGTCGCGGCCCGGCGGTGAATGCCGCCACAACCTGGGCTACTGGGACGGCGGTCAGTGGTGGGGCGCCGGACCGGGCGCGCACGGCTACCTCGGCACGACGCGGTGGTGGAACGTCAAGCATCCCAACGCGTATGCGGAGAGGCTGGGCGCCGGGGAGCTGCCGGTGGCCGGATTCGAGCGGCTCGATGCCGACGCCTTGCACACCGAAGACGTGCTGTTGAAAACGCGTCTGCGCCAAGGACTTCTGGTTGACCTGCTCAGTGCCGCCGAGCGCGGCCGCGCCGAGAGCGTGGTGGTCGACGGCTTGTTGGTGTCCGAGGGTGACAGGCTGGTGCTGACGCCGCGCGGACGGCTGCTGGCCGACGCTGTGGTGCGAACGCTATTGGGGTAGCGGCCTTCCGGGCGTGGTCACACTCCGAACAGACGCTCGAAGATGCGGGCGATCTCGATGTAGAGCGGGATCCCCACGGTGACGTTGTAGGAAAACGTCAGGCCCAGTGAGGCGGCCAGCGGCAACGTCGGGCTCGCTTCGGGGATCGCCAGGCGCTGCACCGCCGGAACGGCGATGTAGGACGCCGCACCGCACAGCACCGCGAACAGCACGTAGGTTCCGGTCTTGAAGTCGGTGTGGGTCAGCGACGCATAGCTGCAGGCGACGATAATGCCCAGCGTCGCAAAGACATTCGGTGCCACGAGGCCGAAGACGATGAATCCGGGACCGGCCGCGCGCAGGTCCTTCAACTTGCGCGACGCCGTCATCCCCATCTCGAGCAGGAACAGACACAGCACGCCCTGGAAGGCCATCACGAAGAACTTGTCGTCGTCGGCGACGACCTTCTGCCCCTGCAGCCCACTGACGAGGCCAATGATGATGCCCCCCATCAAAAGGACGAGGCCGGGGTTGAGGAAGACCTCCTGGAACAGTTCCCGGGAGAAGATGGGCACCTTCTTGCCCTTGGGGCGCGGCGGGCTCTGGTCGGGCTCCCAATCCGGGTGCTCCAGCTTTTCCAGCGAGAGCTCCAGCTCCTGCTCGATCCCGGCTTCCTCTTGACTCTCGAGACTCTGCCCCTGCGGAGGACGCGCGGCGGTCCCGGGTCCCACGCCGACCTTGACCGGCGGCGTATAGCCGGCCTCGTCGGGCATGTAGCCGGCGGAGTCCATGCCCCGATGCCGCAGTCGGGCAACGAAATACAGCGCCACCAAGCAGCCCGGGATCTCCATCACGGCCAGCATCACCGGCATGTACGCGTTGAACGCGATGCCCACCGCGGTCAGGACGGCCACGCAGGTGGCGAACGTTCCCGCCGAGTCCGACCCGTAGTAGCCGGCGACCGTTGCGCGGTCGACCTTTCGCAGTGATTTCAGGCGGCCGAGGCCCAGGTAAGCCAGGCCGCCGATCGCACAGTTCAGCACGAAGCCCAGCACCATGAAGCCCACGATGACCCCGACGCTGGATGCCTTGACTTGCGCTAGTTCTTCCCCGCCGTGCCAGCCGATGGCCAGCAACAGGTACATGGTCAATCCCTGATAGATGACATACGGGAATTCGAACCGCACCTTGAGGATCGGAATCAGGAACCCGAAGTAAAAGAACAACAGAAGCGGTTTGAACAGGTTATGGGTGAAGTTGTGCCAAAACTCTTGCAGCATCGATGCCTCCGTTGGTTAGCGCGCTGATCTGGGGGAAGCACCGTCCGCAAGCGGAGCAACCACGAAACATCCCGACGACCGTCAAGAATTTATCCCCGCGGCCGACTCGTCGCCAGTTCAACGCTCACAGGGCGAAGGCCGTGTCGGGATCCGCTAATGCCCGGTAAAAGTGCTGGTCAGAGCGAAATTAACCGCGAGGAATCCCGCGCACGGGTGTGCATCGGGTGCCGCGAGTTTGGTGTGAAGGTGCTGTGCATTTACTGTGCAGTCAAATTCGGATCAACGCGCCGACGGGACGAGTGAGGGCCGCACGCCGGCCCCTTTTTTGCGGTGCGTCACCGACAGCCACGCCGACGGCGAGAAATGCGTAGTGATTTCCTCGAAGCCATCGATCCGGGAAACCGAAAGCACCCCGGTCTGTGGATTGATTTCGAGCTCGTCGCCCTCGCTCGCATGCACTTCCTCGCCGTTGAAAAGCCGAATGATGAACACCGTGTTCCTCCAATCCGGCGGGTGTGGGCAGGGTGCAATGTGCGCTAGGAAAAGTCTGGCCGCCAAAGCGCCACGTTGTGCGGCCACGACGTAAACGGTAGGGAAACCTTTGGAGTGGCGATCTTCACAGGCGGGCCCCTGGTCGGCGCTGCGGCGACCTCCCGTAGCGCCAATTAACTGCGGGAACGCGACGGAGGCCACCGCATGTCAGCCGACTTGGCCCGCTGGACACGGACCGGCCGGGGCTTTAACTCCGCGGAAGTTTTAGCTGAACGCGGCGATCGAGGGATCAGTTGGCGGGATCGGTTGCGCGTAGCTACATAGGTTAGGCTACATTTACTAACCGTGACCGAGGTCAGCGTCGAGACAAGTTCCGCCGGCTGTGAGTCGCCGTCGATCCCGCTTCCCGTGCATATCGATCCCGCGGACCTGGCGGCCGAGCTGGCCGTGGTGCTGTCCGAGCGCGTAGGGGACGAGTATCTGCTCTACGAGCGCGGCGGTGAATGGGTGCTCGCCACCGGCGTGCGCGCCATGATCGAGCTGGACAGTGACGAGCTGCGGGTGATCCGCGACGGCGTGACCCAGTGCCAACAGTGGTCGGGCCGGCCGGGGCCGGTTCTCGGCGAAGCCATTGACCGGCTGCTGCTGGAGACCGACCAGCTCTTCGGCTGGATTGCCTTCGAATTCGGCGTGTATCGCTACGGGCTGCAGCAGCGGCTGGCACCGGGAACCCCACTGGCCCGGGTGTTTTGGCCGCATGGGCGCATCGTGGTGACCCGGGAGGGGATCCGCCTGTTCGGCACATCGGCCGACCACCGGGACGAGGTCCTGGGCGTGCTCGGCGACGGTGTGCCCGACGTGCGCGACGCCTCGGCGGTCGACGTGGTCGCTGACCCGTCCGGCTACCGCGATCGGGTCGCGTCGGCCGTCGGCGAGATCGCCGCGGGCCGCTACCACAAGGTCATCCTTTCGCGCTCTCTCGAAGTGCCTTTCCCGCTTGACTTCCCATCCACCTATCGCTTGGCTCGCCGGCACAACACACCGGTGAGGTCATTTCTGCTGCGGCTGGGCGGAATTCGCGCCGTGGGTTATAGCCCCGAACTGGTTGCGGCCGTCCACCACGACGGCGTCGTGGTGACCGAACCGCTGGCGGGCACCCGAGCGCTCGGCCGTGGCGCGGTCCGCGACCGTCAAGCCCGCGACGACTTGGAATCGAATTCCAAAGAGATTGTCGAGCATGCTATTTCGGTACGCAGCTCGCTGCAGGAAATGGCCGAGATCGCCGAGCCCGGTACTGCCGTCGTCACCGACTTCATGACGGTGCGCGAACGGGGGAGCGTGCAGCATCTCGGGTCCACGGTCAGCGGCCGGCTCGACACCTCGAACGACCGGATGGACGCGCTCGAAGCGCTGTTCCCGGCCGTCACCGCGTCGGGCATCCCGAAAGCCGGTGGCGTCGAAGCGATCATGCGCCTCGACGAGGGACCACGCGGTCTGTATTCGGGTGCGGTCGTGATGATTTCGGCCGACGGCGGCCTGGACGCGGCGCTGACGTTGCGGGCGGCCTACGAGCGCGATGGCAAGACGTGGCTGCGGGCGGGCGCCGGCATCATCGAAGAGTCCACACCCGATCGCGAGTTCGAAGAGACCTGCGAGAAGCTGTCCACCCTGGCCCCGTATTTGATTGCGCGCCAATAGCTTTTAATCGATAAGCCGGTCCCGATCGGCGGTCGGGTGTTCTCTGCGTCACGGTTGGCGCCGTGGGGACTTTCGGCCCTATTTGCCCGGTCCGCTCGCGTGCCATCTTTATGTAACCGCATGACACAGATACATGCGCGTTACGACCGCGACGGATAACCGGGAGGGCTAAGTGTCCAAACCCCTGACCAACCTGCAGCTACTTCACGAGCTCGAGCCGGTGGTCGAGCGCCTGCTCAATCGCCATCTCTCGATGTTCAAAGAGTGGAGCCCGCACGATTATGTGCCCTGGTCGGACGGGAAGAATTTCTACGGGCCCGACGGCCAGGATTGGCAGCCCGGGCAGAGCACGCTGCCCGACGTCGCGCAGGTGGCGATGGTGCAAAACCTGCTGACCGAAGACAATTTGCCGTCGTACCACCGTGAGATCGCGATGAATTTCAGCATGGACGGTCCGTGGGGACAGTGGGTGAATCGGTGGACCGCCGAGGAGGCCCGGCACAGCACGGCGCTGCGCGACTACCTCGTGGTGACCCGCGCCGTCGACCCGGTGGAGCTCGAGAAGCTCCGGCTCGAGCAAATGACCAGAGGCTTCAGTCCGGGACAGAATAAGCAGGGCGACATGTTCGCTGAGAGCCTGTTCGACTCGGTCATGTACGTCTCGTTTCAGGAACTCGCCACCCGCGTCTCACACCGCAACACGGGCAAAGCCAGCAATGACACCATCGCCGAGCAGTTGATGGCCAGGGTGTCGCACGACGAGAACCTGCACATGCTCTTCTACCGCGATATCAGCGCCGCGGGTTTGGACATCGCACCCGATCAGGCGATGAGGTCCGTGCATCGGATTCTGCGCAATTTCAAGATGCCCGGATTCACGGTGCCCGAGTTCCGCCGCAAGGCGGTGATCATCGCCGTTGGTGGCGTCTACGACCCGCGCATTCATCTCGAGGAAGTCGTGCTGCCCGTCCTGAAGAAGTGGCGGATTTTCGAACGCGAAGACTTCACCGGTGAGGCCGCCGCGATGCGCGACGATCTCGCGCTGCTGGTCAAGGAACTCGAGGACGCTTCGGTGAAATTCGACGAGTCCAAGCAGCGCTACCTCGAGCGTGAGGCGCGCAGAACCGAGAAGATCACCGCTAGCAAAGTGTTGCAGACAAAAGGAACGCTGACGCTGAGCCAACACTGACGCCGGTTATGCGCTGCTGACGCCCGCCGTCGGGCCGGTGCGACGCGCCATTCTGTATGGCTGCTGCGGATTTGCAGCGAAAATCTATCATTTTCCGGTTTTCCGACGGTGCCCCGCTTAGCATCTGTGCCAACTTCAACGGGATGGAGTATTTGTGTCTGGCCGTAAGTCCAAAGTCATTCTTGCCATAATGCTGGCCCTCACTTACCCGACGGCTGCGGCCTGCACGGGCACTTACACGTGCTTAACCTGCACGGTGGTCAGTACTCCTATTTGATGCTGCCCGCCGTCTAGTTTGCGCGCGCACGGCCCGAGGTGCGCGCGAACCAGACTCAGACCGACGAGCCCGATTCGAGGTAGTCGGCCAAGATGCGGCCGACGAGCGACTCGATGTTGGATTCGATCGAGGATGCGAGTGTGGCGGTGACGGTCGCCACCGCTTGAGTGCGGAAGCGCACCAACATGGTGATCAGCTCGGCGATCTCGGCGTCTTCCGGCAGCGGTTCGCCGGGCTTGATCCGGTCGAGCACGTGTTCCGCGCCGGCGCGCACCAGCATGTCGCTGATCTTGTCGATCTCGGGGACGATCTGTTCGTGGAGGTCGATGAGCTTGTCCAATTTGACGCCGTAGCCGCGGATTTCGTTGAACGCCTCGATGAGTTTCGGGCGGGTGACGGTGGCCTGCGTCCCATCGATCCGGATCACCTGCAGCGCGACCAGACGTTCGAACGCATCGGCGTCGTCGACCAATCGCTGCGCCTCCGACAGCGGCATGCTCTCCGGCTTCTCGGTGGTCCACGGGCCCGCGATCGCCGTTTCGAGGCCCAGCACGTCGCCGAGGTTTTTGCCTTCCTCCCATGCGCTGAGCATTTCTCGCACATGTGCGATGTTGTAACCGCGGTCGAGCATCGAGGTGATGAGCCGCAGCCGGGTCAGGTGGGTGTCGTTGAACAGAGCGATGCGCCCCACCCGCAGCGGGGGCGGCAGCAGCCCGCGGTCGCGGTACACGCGGATGTTGCGCGTCGTGGTGCCCGCCAGCCGGGCCAGGTCGTCGATGCGGTATTCACCGGAGTTCGCTGCGCCGTGCGGGTGTCGGGCGGCCGACTCGAAAAGCTGGGACACCGCCCCCTCGATGAGTTGGCGGTATTCCCGCGATTGGCGCCGCACGCGCTTGGGTGCGCGCCGCACGTTGTGCAGCACGCCGGCGATGGTGCCGGGTTCGGGCCGCGATGCGCGCTCGGTGGCCATGTCAGTGCGGCATTTCAGGCCGACGCAGTGGCCTGCGTTGGGGCGCGGCGTGCCACCGCCTGGTAGTCCTCGTAGCGGAAATTCCTCATCTGGCGAAGATACTGCGTGGCGAAGCCGGGGTACATCGACCCGTTGAAGCCGTCCTTGGTGAGGTACCAGCTGCGGCACCCCGACATCCACGTCGTCCTGGTGAGCCGACGCTGTAGTTCCTCGTTGTGCCGACGCTGGACCTCGTCACGGACATCGAGATAACGCAGGTCGTCGTTGAGGATGGTGGTGATGCCCCGCACGGCGTAGTCAAGCTGGCCCTCGATGTAGACCAGCAGCGAGTTGTGGCCGGGCCCGGAGTTGGGGCCGGTCATGACGAACAGGTTCGGATACCCGTGCACGTTGATGCTCTTGTAAGCCTGTGCGCCGCCGGTCCATTCGGCGGCCAGCGACCGGCCGCCGAGCCCGGTGACGGGAAAGGGCGGTCCGGTCAGATGCACGTCGTAGCCGGTGGCGAACACGATGCAGTCGAGGTGGTGTTCGATGCCATCGCTGGTGCGAATGCCGACCGGGCTCAACGTGGCGATCGGCCAGTCGATGAGCTTGCAGTTGTCGCGCTGCACCGCGGGGTAGTAGTCGCTGGACACCAGCATGCGTTTACACCCCGGCCTGAAGTCCGGCGTCAGCTGACGGCGCAGCCAGGGGTCTTTCACCTGGGCGCGCAGGTGGGCCCGGCCCAGCCGGGCGACCAGCGACGTCAGCGGTGTGTCCCATACCAGCGCCGTGGCGCTCGCCTCGTGGCCCCAGTACAGCGCCTGGCGCGCAAGTTGTTGGACAGCAGGAACTTTGGTGAACAACGATTGCACGGCCGGTGGGGTGGCGACGTCCAGGCGTGGTAACACCCAGCACGGGGTGCGCTGAAAGACCTTGACGAACCCGGCCCGCTTGACCAGCTCCGGGATGATCTGGATGGCGCTGGCGCCGGTACCGATGACCGCGACCCGCTTGCCGGTGAAGTCGTAGTCGTGATCCCAGCGTGCGCTGTGGATCTTGTGTCCGCGGTAGCTGTCCAGGCCCCGGATGTCGGGGAAGCTGACGTCGGACAGCGGACCCGAGGCGAGCACGACCGTGCGGGCCCGAAACCTCTTGCGGTTCTTGGTGGTCGCGGTCCAGACGCCTGCTTCCTCGTCGAAGGCCAAGCCCTTGACCTCGTGGCCGAACCTGATGCGGCTGCGGATGCCGAACCTGTCCGCCATGTCCTCGAGGTGCCGGTAGATCTCAGGCGCGGGGGAGTAGGTCCGTGACCAGGTCGGGTTCTTGACAAACGAGTACGAGTACAGCAGCGATGGGACGTCGCAGCTGGCACCGGGATACGTTGTGTCGCGCCAGGTCCCGCCGACGCGGTCGGCACGCTCGAGCATCACGATGTCGTCGACCCCGGCCTCGGCCAAGCGGATCGCCGCCCCCAGTCCGGTGAAGCCTGCCCCGATGATGAGCGCCGCATGGGCGCGGTCGTTCGCCACGGTCACGCCGCCGGCTCGTGGGTGAGTTCTCCAACCCAAGTCGGTACCGGCGGAAGCAGAGGCCGCGGATATCGGTCGGAAAGCCACACCATCGAATTGGCCAGCAGGTGGTACGGGTGGCGTGGACTCGTGACCACCCCGGCGTAACGCCTCAGGAAACGATAAGTCGGTACCCGCCCGGTACGTTCGCCGCGGTCACCGAGCTCCTTGAACCGCTTCACGGCCCGGTAAAGCCGCTCGGGCTCCATACCCATGGCGGTGATCTCGTTGCGGATCCTGTTGATCAGCGGTGCGCCCGTGATCGCGCCGATGATGAGACCGGGAGTGGCATTGTGACCGACGAAATCGATCAGCAACCGCCGCATCTTCGCGTGCCCGATCATGTCGAGAACCTCGAAATCGACAACCAGATGGCGTGATTCGTCATTGTTGATCTTCTCGAAGACCTGGTGGCAAATGGGATCGTGCACCTCGTCGAGGAGGAATTTCAACAGGGCGCCGTCCAGTGCGACTTCGAGCATCGGAATGACGGTGCCGAGCAGAGACAGCGGCATGTCATCGGCCCAGCGGTCCAGCCAGTCGATCGCCAGGCGGATGTTGACGTTCGGCTCGGGAATCTCGCCGTCCTCGAGCATGCCCCAGCGCTTCATCAGCGCCAGTTCGGCGTTGGCGTGGCGCTGCTCCTCGGCGTGGAAGTAGCGGTAGATCTCGGCGATGGTCGGTGTAGGTGCCTTCTTCGCCAACGCCGCGAAGCCCCTGGCGCCGATGTTTTCGATCCAGCACAGGTCGGCCATGAATGCCTTGAGCTGCGGTCGCTGTTCATCAGTGATCATGTCGGCGCCGGGTGCGTCCCAATCGATGTCGGCGAGCGCCCACTGGCGATCCTTGATCTTGGCAAGCATGGCTTCCATGTCGATGGCCATTGGGTGCTCCTTTTCGTTCCGGTGATCAGGGCAGGTTGATGCGTGACACCAGGCCGGCCGCACGCGTATAGGTCTGCGGGGCCAGGCGTTTGATGTTCCAGCCGATCCTGGCGTCGAACTGGGGCATGCAGTACAGCTCGCCGCGGTCGTGCGCGTCCAGGCAGTCCCGCGCGACCTTGTCGGCGGATAAGCCCGTCCAGCGCATCAGTTTTGCGGCCAATCGGCTGGATTGCTCACTGATGCGGCCGGTTTCGAGGATGTTGGTCTTGACGAAGGTGGGGCACAGCACCGTGACCCGCACCGGCGCGCCGGCCAATTCGGCGGCGAGAGTTTCCGAGAGGGAGACCACACCGGCCTTGCTGACGTTATAGGCGGCCATGCCGGGCGCGGCGCCGAACGCGGCGGCCGAGGCCACGTTGATGATGCCGCGGGGGGCGGGTAACCGCTCTGCCTCGCGCAGGATGGGGGCGAACACATGGCAGCCGTGGATCGGGCCCCATAGGTTGATGCCCAGGGTCCACAGCCAATCGTCGAGTGGCGCGTCGCCGATGGCGGCACCACCCGCGCCGACACCGGCATTGTTGATCACCAGCGTGGGTGGGGACGCGAACCACGCCTGAGACAGTTCGGCCAGCGCCTGCACATCCTCGAAACGCGAGACGTCGCAACGGATCGCGACCGCCCTTGCGCCGTGGTCGGTGATCGAGTCGGCCGTCCGCCGCGCGGCCGCCTCGTCGATGTCGCTGCACACCACCGCCCCGCCACGCTTGGCCAGCTCGACGGCGAACGCGGCACCGATGCCGCTTCCGGCGCCGGTCACCACCGCCGAGGCGCCGCGGCTGGTCTTCGACCGGTTGAGCAGTCTGTCCAACATGTCAGTGGGCCCCCTCGGTGACGGCACGCGCATCCTGCAGGGCGTGCGCGATGAACCGCGCGACATAGGCCATCGCCTTGGCGGCTTCCGGTGTGATGCGAGGCAGCGCCTGAAAGACGTGCACCTGATGGGGCCAGATCTGCAATTCGCATCTGCCCCCGGCAGTTCGGATGTCGGCGGCGAGCTGTCGCGCGTCCTCGCGCAGCATCTCGGCGCCACCGGCCTGAATCAGGGCCGGGGGGAGCGCGGGGCCGCCGGCGACGTCGAGCGTCAGCCGTTGATGGGTGAGGTCGATGCCGCGGTGGTAAAGGCCGACCAGCCGGACCGCGCTGGCGGCCCGGGTAGCGGGGTCGGGGCGGATTCGCTCCCGGGCGAGCGCCAGTTCGAACGTGAGGTCGTACAGGGGAGAGAACAGCACCATTGCGGCGGGGTGGTCGACCCCGGGCTGCAGCAGCAAGTCCACCGACAGATGACCGCCCGCCGAATCTCCCGCAATCACAATATGTTTCGGCGCAACGCCGCACGTATCGACCAGCCAGTCCCAGCCCGTGCGGACGTCGTCGGCCGCGCTGGGGAAGCGATGCTTTGGGGCGAGTCGGTAGTCGATGCAGAACACCGGAAGGCCGGTCAAGGACGAAAGCCAGGATGTCAACCGGCGGTGCGTCTTTGGCGAACACACGGCGTACCCGCTGCCGTGTACGTAGTAGATCGCACCCTCGCTCGTCGACGAGCGGGCGGTGTCACTGGTGGGTGTTCGGGGACCGTAGACCCATTCACCTTTGACGCGTCGGCCATCGGCCAGCCTGGTGTCGACGGATTCGACGCGGGTGCCCGCGAGCGAGGGACCGAAGGTCCCCATGATTCTGGCAACGATCTGGCGCGATAACCACAGGCCCCATGCCCGTTCGGGCGGGATCACGCTGGTGATCGGCCGCAGGGTGTACGTACTTACCGCTGCCGCGCCGCGGGATCGCAACGACCCGCGAGCCGGAACGCCGTCCGTCATGCAACGCAGTCAACAACAAATGGTGACATTAGTCAATGGCAGCTTTGGGTAGGTGTGCGAGGAACAAAGCGGTTCGTGTCAGTTCTCAAATGCGATGTCACTGTCTCAATCTGCGTGTCATTCCAATGTCACTTATATGACATGAATATGAGACAGGCCTTGGTGTGGTGGTGCTATAACGGCACATGATCAGTCGTCAGCCGATACAGACCTGGGCCTACCCAAGAAACCGCTGATCAGGCTGATTCTGGAGCGTCTGTCACGCCCCTTTTGCTCCCCGGCTTGCCCTGGTGGACGCGCGAAGTATGTTTTGCATCAGAGACATTGCTGCGCATCATCGAGGGCAGGTCAGCGGCTTGCGTCAACCGCATTCTGAACCATCCCGGGTTTGATGCACACCTCGTTTCGTGTGACCGGTGTGAATCGCCCCGGTGAGTTCGGAGACTTTCTGATTTGAGGACTCAGCCGGCGGCTGGTCTCCGTTGGTGAGCG
>NZ_QMEV01000019.1 GCF_003284935.1 Mycobacterium colombiense | reverse complement strand
AGGCGGGAGCCGCCGAGGCCGAAGCGCTGGTCGCCGAGTCGCGGGCGCGCGCCGAAGCAGCCGAAACCCGGGCTCGAGCCGCCGAGGTGTGGGCGGGCGCCGAAGCCGCCGAAGCCCAAGCTCGGGCCGCCGAAGCGCGGGCGCGGGCGATCCGGTTGCGGCTCGAGGCGGAAAACAAGCTCAAGCGGCCCCCGCAACAAAACCGGCCCTAACCGAACCGTTTCGCGGCAGCCGCGCACGTCGACGTGTGGGAAATCGGTACCTGGGTATCTTGGCGAGCGTATGTCTACAGCTCGAACACAACCGGATCAGCGCGAACTCGACGGTGTCTTGGGGACCGTCGATGCCATCGCCCAGGCCTTCGCCGCCAAAATCGTCGGGCAGCGCGAACTACGCGAGTCGCTGCTGATCGGCCTGCTCGCCGGCGGCCACGTCCTGCTCGAAAGCGTGCCGGGCCTGGCCAAGACCACCGCCGCCAAGGTGCTCGCCGAGTCGATCCACGGCCGCTTCCAGCGCATCCAGTGCACGCCGGACCTGCTGCCCAGCGACATCATCGGCACTCAGATCTACGACTCGGCGACCAACTCATTCGTCACCCAACTCGGTCCGGTGCACGCCAACATCGTCCTGCTCGACGAGATCAACCGGTCCAGCGCGAAGACGCAGAGCGCGATGCTCGAGGCGATGGAGGAGCGGCAGACCACGATCGCCGGGCAGGTGCACCCGCTGGCGGATCCGTTTCTGGTCATCGCCACGCAGAACCCCGTCGACCAGGAGGGCACCTATCCGCTGTCCGAGGCGCAGACCGACCGCTTCCTGCTCAAGGAGATCGTGCGCTACCCCTCCCCGCAGGAGGAGGTGGAAGTGATGACGCGGATCGACGCCGGCATCTACGACCGGGGAAGCCCCGCCCCACCGGTGGTCGGCCTCGACGACGTGCTGCGCCTCCAGGAGGTGGTGCGCCACGTCCACATGGACCGCGCGCTGATGCTCTACGCCAGCCAACTGGTCGACGTCACCCGCCACCCCGAGCGCGCGCTGCCCAAGCAGATCGCGCGCCTGGTCGAATACGGTGCCAGCCCCCGCGCCACGATCGCGTTCTGCAAGGCGGCCCGCGCGCAGGCCGTGCTGTCCGGGCGCGCGCACGTGCTGCCCGAAGACATCGCGAATCTCGCCCACCGGGTGCTGCGCCATCGGCTCATTCTCGGATTCGAAGCGGCCAGCGCCGACATCACGCCCGAGGTCGTGGTCGACGCCGCGCTCCGCGCCGTCCGCGTCCCCTGAGGCCGGCCGTGGGCAAGCACCTCAACCGGGCGAAGGCCCACTTCGGCACCGACACCCGCGGCCTGCTCGAAGGCGGTCGCTACGCGCTATTGCATACGCGCAGCATGGAATTCGACGACCTGCGCCCGTATGTTCCGGGCGACGACGTCCGCGACATCGATTGGAAGGCCTCCGCGCGGTCGGGCGGCGTGCTCATCAAGCGGTTCGTTTCCGAAAAGCACCACAAGATCCTGCTCGTCGCCGACGGAGGTCGCAACATGTCGGCGCTGGCCCCGAGCGGAGAGTCCAAACGCGATGTCGCCGCGCACATCATGGGCGCGGTGGGGTTGATCGGCCTGCGGCGATCCGACCAGATCGGCATGGTCTACGGTGATCGCCGCGGCTGTGTGAACATCCCGCAGCGGCGCGGCGAGTCGCACATCGAGGGGCTGCTGCACCGCTGGTATCGGCACACGACGGCCGGCCCCGGCCGCAGCGACATCGCCGCCCAACTCGATTACGTCGCAACGCATTACCGGCACACCATGCTGATCATCGTGGTGTCCGACGAACCCGATGTCGACGAGCGACTCAGCGAAATGCTCACCAGATTGACCGGGCGGCACGACATCATGTGGGCGATGCTCTCGGACATGCCCGCAGTGGGCCCCGACGACACCGACGGATACGACGTCGCCACCGGACGCTTCGTCTTGAACGGTGCCGACCTCGGACCGCGGGTCGTCGCCGCGTATCGCCGCGCCGAGCGGGCCCGCCGCGCCCGCCTGGATGCGTTTTTGACCGCGCACGCGATCCCGCATGCGACGATCGCGGGCAGCAACGACATTCGGCGCGAACTCGTCCGCCTGACCGAGGTGGCGGCGCGTGCCGGATGATCTGCTGCGCCATGTGTTCGGTCCGCAGCCCTACTCGCCGTGGTGGCTGTGGCTGGGCGTGCTGCTGCTCCTGGCCGTCTTCGGTTGGTACGCGGGCGTTTTCGTGTGGACGCTGCCGTCGCGGCGGTTGCGGCGCATCCCCGTCGTCCGGCGGATGCACGCCCGGCTGATCCGCCAGCGGTTCGCCAGCCGCGTGCGGGGGATCACCGACGAGCACGAGGCCGGGCAGATATCGGCCCCGGCGGCATGCGCGGCGATCAGCCGGACGGTGCGTAGCTTTCTGCATCAAGCGACCGGCGTGCGGGCCCAATACCTGCATGTCGGCGCCCTGGCCGACGCGAGCCTCGCCGCCGCCGCGCCCCTGTTGGCCCGGCTGAATGATGCGCAGTTCAACGCCGAGGCGCGAGCCGACGTCGCCGACGTGAGCGCCCGGGCGCAGGAGTTGATCCGGTCGTGGACCTGAGGTGGTGGCCGGTAGCGGCCATCGGGTCGGCCTGCTTTGTCGCGGCCGTCGCGCTGGCGGCGCTGTTACCGATGACCTCGGCTCGCCGCCGGCTACGTCCGTTGGCCAACGTCGCGCGGCTGACCCGATTGCCCGAGTACGCCAAAGTGGCCCGGCTGCGGTCGCTCTCGACGATCGTGACGTTGGTGGTGCTGACGGTCATGTTCGCCGCCGCGACGTGGGCCGCCGCCCGTCCGAGCGTGGCCAGCAACGATTTCGACGCGGCGCACCCCGAAGACATCATGGTGTGTGTCGGGCAACCGGTGACCGATGCGGCTACCGCCGAACTGCTCGACTACTTCGCGCGCCAGACCACCACCTCACCGCAGACCCAACGCATCGGCCTGACATCGGTCAACCGCCGCGTGGTGCCGCTGACGCGCGACCATCAGTACGCCGCGGGGCAATTCGGTGATTACCTCAGCGCCCATCAGGCGCACCCGGCGCCATTCGCCCCGCAAGTGCCCTACACGGACTATGCCGCCAGCGTGAATGACGTTCTTGCGCTATGCCTCTCGGGATTCCCGCCGACCGAGCAGCGCAACACGCATCGGCGCTCGGTGATCTATCTTGGTCCGTCGGATCTGCGCACCGCTGCGGAGCAGCGCGCCGCACTGTTCGCCGATGCCAGCGTTCGGGCCCTGGCCGAGCGTGCCGGGGCACAGATCAATGTGATCGACACCGCCCCGTCGCCGGCGAGCGGTTCACTGGCCGCGCTCACCCGACAGACCGGCGGCCGGTACGTGGTGGCAGGCGCGACGTCGGTGACCACGGCGCTCAACGGGATTCGGGCACACGCCCCGCCGGTGCGCCGCGCCGACGGCACCGTCGTGACCGCGGAATTCCAGGACGCGCCGGCGGTGCCCCTGGTGATCGCGCTTCTATCGGCGGCCGTGCTCTCGGTGGCCCTATTGGTGTTGCGCCGATGACCTTTCAAACCCTGCTGCCCTGGCCGATCCTCGCGGTTGTCGCCAGCGCGCTTGCGCTGGCCCGCCTGGTGGCGCTGTGGCGGGTGCTTGCGTCGGCGGGAAGCCGCCGCCGCCGCGCGGTAATGCGCTGGACCGGCGTGACTCTCGTGGTGCTGCTGCTCATCATCGCGACCACCCGCCCGGCCCTGCTGAACGAAAATCGCCGCGACGCGACGCCGGCGGCCGGCACGGATCTCAACGTGTTTCTCGTCGTCGATCTGTCGGCGGACTCGAATATCGACGACTACGGCAACGGCGAACCGCGGATCGCGGCGATGCGCGACGACATCGCGGACTTGACCAGGCAGTACCCCGCGGCACGGTTCGCGCTCATCACCTTCGACTCGAAGGCCTCCCTCGATTGGCCGCTGTCGGAGGATGTTTGGAGTCTACGACCCACGATCGCGGCCCTCGACGCACGGAACCCAGGCCCCGACGCGAACGCTGGAGCGGCGGACAATGTGCTGCGCTATCAGCTGATTCAGGCGACCCAGCAATATCCGGGGTCGCGGAACGTGGTGCTCTACCTGGGTTCGGGAGCGCCCGGATCGCAGGCGCCGCAGGGCGAGTTCAACCTCACGCGGGGGTCGGTATCCGGGGGAGCGGTGCTGGGATATGGCCGCGGCGATGCGATCGACGAGGCCGAATTACACAGACTGGCAGCACAACTCGATATACCCTACGTCCACCGGGATCGAGCGCAGCCCTTCCGGCCGAAACTGCCCGACACGGTGCACCGCGCCGAGGCCGATCGGACCGAGCTGTACTGGTTGCCTGCGCTGCTGGCGGCGGGACTGCTGCTCGCCGAGATCTACCTCTCGGTGCGCGAGTTCCGGCGCGGCCGCATCGCCCGACGGGACTTGGCCTCATGACGCGCAGACCGGCACGCCTGCGGCTACGACGGCGCCTTGTCGTCTACTCGGTCCCGGTGACCGTCCTTGCGCTGTTGATCGCCGTCAAGCTGATCTCGGTTGTCCTCGCCGGGAATTGGGCCGTGGGCTCCTTCGCCCGCGGCGACGGGAGCGCGGTACAAGCCGATGCGGCGATACTCGGCGTGGCCAACTTGCTAGAGCCGGCGAAGGCGCCGTTCGCCGCGGGCACCGCCGCTGTGCTCGACGGCCGACTCGAGGACGCCGACGCCCACTTCACCGACGCGCTGACCCGCAGCACCGCCGGTTCCTGCCCGGTGCGGGTCAACCTGGAACTGGTCCGCGAAACCCAAGGCGATCGGGCCACGGCGGCAGGGGACCGGGCACGCGCCGACGAACGCTACGCGAGCGCGCTGGCCGTCGTCGACGCCGCGCCGCGCGGCTGCTTCTCCGGCAATACCGACCCGGACCCGCGGCGGCACGCCCTCCGTGACGACGCCGCAAACAGATTGGCTGCCAAGAGAACCGCCCTCACAGCACCGCCGGAAGCGCCGCCGCCCCCACCGCCGCCACCGGCTGCGCCTCCCCCTCCGCCACCACCGCCGCCGCTGGCCACCGTCGCACCCGACGGCCGGGAGATCCCGCCACGCCGGCTCGACCCGGCCGGGGGCGATCCGCTCGACAAGTTGCAGCAGGTGTTGCAGGACGCCGCCGGAGCCGCGCCGCCCGGGGAGTCACCGTAGGGGTGTGTCAGGGTCTTGGCATGAACGAACCGTGTCCCTGCGGCAGCGGCGAGAAGTATCGCGCGTGTTGCGGACCATTGCACGACGGTGAGTCGCAGGCCCCGACGGCCGAGGCGTTGATGCGCTCGAGATATTCGGCATTCGCCCGCGGCGAGGCTGACTACCTGTTTCGCACCTGGCATCCGCGCACGCGGCCGGCCGAGGTGACCGTCGATCCCGGCATCACCTGGACCGGTCTACAGGTGAGCGACACCGTCGCCGGCGGCCCAGGTGACGATTCCGGGGAAGTGGAATTCACCGCCAGCTACGAATCCGCAAGCCGCGCAGGCAGTCTCCATGAGCGCAGCCGTTTCGAGCGTCGCGCGGGCCGATGGTTCTATCTCGACGGCGTCGCGACCTGATCTCTCTGATTGGAGCGAGTGACGGGATTTGAACCCGTGTGTACGGCTTTGCAGGCCGCTGCCTAACCACTCAGCCACACCCGCACAGATCGCAACGATGCCAGCACACGCGGCCGTGGCCCAGAGTTTGCCTCGGCGCGATCATTTCGTGGAGCCGGCTGGTGGTGAAGGAGCCCACGAGCGTAAGTCCACTGCGAAAACTCACGCGGATTTCCGCAGTGACCTTACGCTCGCCAATTCGATCACAGGCCGATGTAGACGGCCTTGGTGTTGAAGTAGGCCTCGATTCCCTTGCGGCCGCGCTCGCCGCCCCAACCCGACTGCTTGTGACCGCTGATCGGCATCGACGGGTCCGCCGCGAGCGAGGAGTTCACCCAAATCTGGCCCGCGCGAAGCTCATTCACCACGCGGTGGGCGCGGGAGAGGTTCTCGGTCCAGATCGAGCCAGCCAGGCCGTAGTGCGTGTCGTTCGCGGCGGCGATCACCTCGTCCTCGTCGTCGAACGGGATCACACAGCCCACCGGCCCGAAGATCTCCTCCTTGATCAGGCGCATGTCGGGCGTGGTGTTGGTGATGATCGTCGCCTCGTAGAAGTAGCCCTTGCGATCCATCGGCTTGCCGCCGGTGATCACCTGCGCGCCACCGGCCACGCCGTCGTTGACGATGCCTTCGACCCGTTTGCGTTGTTTGTCGCTGATCAGCGGGCCTAGCACCGAATCCGGATCATCGCTGCCGCCCATCGGGAGCATCTGGGCGAAACCCGCAAGACCCTCGACCACCTTGTCGTAGATGCCGCGCTGGACGTAGATGCGCGAGGTGCACGAGCAGTTCTGTCCCGACCCCGCAAGCAGACCCATGCCCGCCCCCATGATGGCCTTGTCGAGGTTGGCGTCGTCGAACATGATCAGCGGGGACTTGCCGCCGAGCTCGAGCGTCAGCCGCTTGAGGTTCCCCGCGGCCGCCTTCACGATCAGCCGACCGACCTCCGTCGACCCGGTGAACGAGATCTTGTCGACGTCCGGGTGCGCGGTCAGCGCGGCCCCGGTGGTCTCGCCGTAGCCGGTGATGACGTTGAGCACGCCGTCGGGCAGACCGGCCTCGCGGAAGATCTCCTCCAGTTTCAGCGCGGTCAGCGGCGTCTCCTCGGCCGGCTTGAGGACGGCGCTGCACCCCGCCGCCAGGGCGGGCGCGACCTTGAGCATCGCGACGAAAAACGGTCCGTTCCAAGGGATGATGAGGCCGACGACGCCGACGGGCTCGAGCTGGGTGAAGGTGTGGTAGGTCTCCCAGGTGCCGAGCAGGCCGTCGGAGACGAGATTGGCCGACTCGCCGTGGATCTTGCCGACCCAGCCGGCGTAGTACTTCAACATGTCCACCGACACCGGAATGATGTGGCCCGCCGCCGTCAGGTTCATCCCGTTGTCCTGCGACTCGAGCGCTTCCAGCTCGTCCTTGCGTTCCTCGATGATGCGCGCCGCGCGGAAGAGCACGTTCGCGCGGTGGGATGCGGGCGCCTTGCGCCACACCCCCGACTCGAAGGTCTCGCGTGCTCGGGCCACCGCCGCGTCGACGGCGGCCTGGTCGGAATCGGGGACCTCCGCGATCTGCTCCTCGGTGGACGGGTTGAAGACCGCAATGGTGTTACTCAATGTTCCTCGTGGTCCTTCGCTCGCGGGAAATGCTGTCGTCGCGCGACAGAGGTTACGCGCTTAACCAGAGGGTGTCCAGTACGCAATCGGGGCCGCGCTGGGTCCGTGAAGAGGGGGGATTCCGCTGGTCATGGCCGTGATGACGCGGAGCCACACCCTGAATGCCACGGCTTTGACCCCTGCCCGAACCCCCGACCGGGCGGCTAGATTGACCCGTATGCGGGTTGTTCGTCTGTTCGGCGCGGTCCTGACGATCCTCGTAGCGGGGCTGCTCTGGGCAACCCCGGCCGGGGCGCAGCCCCCGTTCAAGCTCACCGACCACATCACGGACAGCAGCGGGGTGCTGACGGGTTCCGACCGCGCGGCGGTGAGCGCGGCACTCGACCGGCTGTACCGCGACCGCCACATTCAATTGTGGGTCGTCTATGTCGACAACTTCTCCCGGTTCAAACCCGACAACTGGGCCGATAAGACACGCAGCGCCAGCGGAATCGGCGACCACGACGTGTTGCTGGCCGTCGCCACCAACACCAAGCTGTACGCGTTCAGCGCGCCGCAGGTGCCGGGTCTGACGTCGGCCGAGTTGAATAGCTTGCGCAGCAACCAGATTGAACCCGTGCTCGGCGCGAAGAACTGGGGTGGGGTGGCGGTCGCGGCGGCCGACGGGTTGGACAAGTCGACCGGCTCGCCCAACCCGGCGGGCTCGTCAACGTCGAGCTGGTTGCCGATCGCGATCGGCGTCATCGTCGTCGTGGTCGTCCTGCTGCTGTTGCTGCTGGTGGTTCGCGCGCGCCGCCGACGCGCGAGCGCTTCCGGTGGCCAGGTGGCCGTGGACGGCGGCAATCATCCATTGCAGCAGGCGTTGTCGACCGCGGATACCAGATTGCGCCAAATCTCGGATTATGCCGCCAGGCATCGCGCCAACATCGGATCCGGAGCCCAGGCCCGGCTCGACGACGCGAAACGGCATCTGGCGGCGGCGCACGACAAGCAAGCGAGCAACGAGGCCGACGCGATTGCGTACGCCAACCGGGCATCGACGCTGGCCGCGCAGGCGCAATCGCTGGCCAATGACGACGTGTTGGCGGCCCAGCGCACGCCGCGACGACGCGGCAAGACATCGAGTCGTTGATCGGCGCGAAACCAAAGGCCAAGCCCTGCAATGGTTCTGCTGTTTGCCTCGGTTCCCGCAGCTTACCGGTAGCAGGCGCGCAGCAGCGCTACCGCCTGCTCGACGGTGTCCTCGATATTCCGCGTCGCGTCGACCCGCAGAACGGACTGCTGCTCGTCGGGAGGCGTGAAGGCGGCACGCAGCTCGGGCCACAACTCGATGCGGGCATCCGAGACAACGCCTCGTTCGGTGGCGCGTCGCTCCAGACGGGCCATCAGCGTGGCATCGTCGGCGTCGCATAGGACGACACGAAGATCGGCGCCGAGTCGATGCGCATGCTTCCGCATCTGGGCACGCTCAGCCGGGTTGCCGAACGTGGCGTCGACGACCACGCCGCGGCCGCGGCGTATCCAGCGGGCGGCGTCGCGGCGCAGTGCAGCGTATGTCGTCCGCGTCGTTGCCGGGTCATAGAGACCCGAGCCGAATGCGTCGGTGCCGCGGCGGGTGGGTTCGATCCCCGCCATTCTCTTGCGCGCCACGTCTGACGAGAGGTGCACCAGCCCGAAGCGGCCGGCGAGAGCGCGCGCCAGTGTGGTTTTGCCGCTTGCCGGGAGGCCCATGGTGACCACCATCGGGGGGCGTGGCAGTCCGCCTGCATGGGCCCACGCGAGATCGAAGTAGGCCCGCGACTCCGCGATAAGCGAAGGCCCTTCACCATCGGAGCTCTGCTCGGTCTGAGCCAGCCGCAAGCTGCGGACTTTGCCGCGAACGTAGGCGCGATAGCACGTATAGAAGTCGAGCAGGCTTTTCAATCCATCGTCGCCGCCGGCCCGGACATAGGAGTCGACGAACGCCCAGGCCAGATCCGCGCGACCGTGGTACTCGAAATCCATGGCGAGAAACGCCACCTCCGACGCCAGGTCGGCGCACCGGTAGCGCGGCGCGAACTGCAAGCTGTCGAACAGCAGGATCTGTCCGTCGTCGATGCAGATGCTGGCGGCGTGCAGGTCGCCATGCCCATCCCGGACGTGCCCGTCGGTCACGCGTCGCTCAAGCAACGGCGCCTGGCTGCGCAGGAACCGCTCGACGTACGCGCGGATGTCGTCGTTGACGTCGCTCGAGATGGTTCGTCCGATGAAAGGGACGATCTGGTCGAAGTTTTCCCGCCAGTTCGCCCCGACGCTGGAAGCGCTGCCGTACGCCTCGATGTCGGGACCGGTCTCGGCCTTGTCGTGAAGCTTGGCCAGGGTGCGACCGATTCGCCGCGCGAGACGAATGTCCACGTCGCCGCGCGCGAGCTTCGCGGGCAGCATGCCCTCCTCTGGCAGGCACCGCATCCACACGGCCGGCTCGCCCGACCCCGCTTCGCCACCTATGCGGTAGCGGCCATTTCGTTCGGTGACTTCGACGACGCCCAGGTACATCTGCGGGCTGAACCGCCGATTGAGGCGCAGCTCCTCTTCGCAGTCGGCGCGCCGCCGCTCGATGGTGGTGAAGTCCAGGAAGCCGAGGTTTACCGGCTTTTTGAGTTTGTAGGCGTACGGCCCGGCGAGCAGGACCCACGAGCTGTGCGTTTCGTGGAGACGCACATCGTCGGCCGGCGGGTCATAGGCATCGGGTCGCAGCAGATCGGCGACGATCCGCGGGTGGCCGTTGGGTCCGGTCGGGTCGAAGGCGTGTGTCATGGTCTCGCCGAACGATGACAGGCGCTTTGGTCGCCCGTCAAGGGCTTTCGTATGCTGGCCGGACTGCGGCGGGCAACAGCGAGTGCGTGACGCCCACGCCGTCGAAGGTGAGTGCGTGCGCGGGATAGCGCAGCGGCTCGATGGTGCCGCCCGGGTGCGCGATAACTCCGCCGCCGGTGGGGATTCCGAGCCCGGTCACCGATGCGTTGAGCAGCTGAATCGTTCGGGTGAGCCGGGTCCACCCGGCTCGCTCGTCGTGCGCGTCGACGATCATCGGCACCAGATCGAACAGGTTGAGCAGTTCGGAAGCGGACGTTTGCGGTGTGTCGGCTACTCCGTAGCGCCCGAGCTGGACGGCCCCGGCCGAAATACCCACGAGGACGGCTCCTTTGGCGTACCGGTCGAGAATCGCGTCCTTCATCCCGGTTTGCTCGAAGGTGTTCCAGCCCAGGCGCACGTCCCCGCCGGCGAGGACGATCAACTGTGCACGCTCCAGGACGGCGCGGTCGTCGGTCCCGAAAGACGATCTGACCATACCGCGATCGGCAAGTCCCACGGCATCCATTGCGGCGTGGAAGATTTCGTAGAACTCCGCGCGATCACCGTTTGAGGCGCCGATGTAGGCCGCGCTCGGGGCCGTGTCGGACGCCAGCGCGTCGAGGGCTTCGTCCAGAAGTAGTCGGTCGTGACGCTTCCAGAACAGCAGCTGGCTGTCCGCCAGCAGGTAGAGCGGTTGAAGCTGCGGCGCCGTCACTTCGGTTGTTCTTCGCCGGTGAGCTCGTCGAAGCGGGCGAGTGCGGCATCGAGATCTGTCTCGTCGAATACCTCGCAACGTGTGAGCATTTCGCCATCAACCGCCAGGATGCTGACCTCTCGCCACTCAGCCTCGAAACCCTCTGGCGAGGTACCGGTCGCTGCGTGAGTGACGATCGCGCCTCGCTGGTTCAGTCGATGCGTCGCCGCGATGCGGATGGTCAGGTCGGGCGTCTGATCCAACGCGCTACGGAGAAATTTGATCAATTCGCCAGGCGCCCTCGCCGCCCCACGCCGATGGTCGATGTCCACGAAACCTGGTGTGGTCGGGGGAAGTTGCCCCCGGTTCAGCGCGGCGTAACTCTCTGCAATGGTTGACCAGGTGCCGGAGTACGCAGCCCCTTCACCTGCGAGGTACCGCGCGTCAAGTTCGTCAAACCCGGCATCGATATCTTCGGTACCGAAAAACACGTGGGCCGCAATCCGATCTTCGAGATCGGTCTCGACGACTCCGAGTATCTCGACGACGAACTCTCCCGGCCGCATGTCGGGGTCAAAGGAGCGGACACGAATGAGGGCGAGGCACTCGCCGCGGGTGGCAATAACCGTCAGAGCTACATGGGCAAGGCCCCGTTCTAACGCTCGCATGTTTGCAATCACGGCATCGCGACCGCCCCAGAATCCGACGTTGACCACTCGGCGCCGGTCCTCGACGAAGCTGTCGTCGGCCAGAATCTGGGCTACGGCCCCCCAGTCGCCGACCGCCGAGTCCGCAAAGAGTTGGCGTTCTGCTCGACTTGCTGCATTCTCCAGCCGCCGCGCCGGCCGGTGCAGCTCGTCAAAGCGCGCCAGCGCGGTCTCGACGTCGGTCTCGTCGAACATCTCGCAGCGTTTGACGAGGTTCCCTTCGAAGATCATTAAGACGGTCTCACGCCACTCCGCTTGGAAGCCTTCTTGGGACGTGCCGCGCGCGGTGTGTGTGATGACGGATCCGAGGTTCGTCAGCCGATGCACCGTCTCGATGCGCAGAACGAGGTCCGGTGCGATGTCCCACGTGGCCTGAACGTAGGGGACGATGTTGCCCGGCTCGAACGTTATCCCGCGCCGGTGATCTATATTGACGAAGTCTGGCGTAGTCGTCGGCATCTCGTACCGGTTCAGCCCTGCATAGGTTCGTGTCATAAGCGACCATGCGTGCGCGCAGTCGTTCGCTTCGCCTGCGAGGTAACGGGTTTCAAGTTCTGCGTAGGCGGTGTCGATGTCGTCGACATCGAACGCGATGTGTGCGGTGATCCTTTCATCCGTGTCGATCTCGACGATGGTGAGCAGTTCGACTCCGAACACCTCGTGCCGCGGGTCGCAGGTCGACTCTCGGTACAACGCGAGCCGGTCCCCGCGGGTGGCCACCACCGTCACCCCGATGTCCAACGCGGCCTCCGCCAGCGCTCGCATGTTTGCCACGACGGCATCGCGACCGTGCCAGCGCCCGGCATTCACGATTCGCCGCCGATCGTCGACCAAGCTGTTGTTGGCCAGGATTTCGGCCATCGAATCCCAGCGACGATTAACAAAATAGTTCCAGAAGAGTCGGATTCTTCGGCTCGCAGCATTTTCCGGTGGATCCGCCGACGGGCTGAGCTCCTCGAAGCGGGCGAGTGCGGCATCGAGATCTGTCTCGTCGAAGACTTCGATGCGGCTGAGCAGGTCGCCCTCGACCGTAATCACGTAGGTCAACCGCAATTCCGCGTCGAAACCCTCTTGCGAGCGCATTTTCAGCACTTGGGTGATGACGGCTCCCAGCCCGCTCAGCTGATGCACGGCTTCGATGTAGGCGTTGGCATCCGAGGTGAGGTCCCACATGGCACCGACGGATCGGGCCAGATCGACGCCGTCGATCGATACGAGGGGTCGATGATCGAGGTAAACCGGATCCTGTGTCGTCGTGGGAAGCGCGTGACGATTGAATTGATCGTTGGCGCCGATAATTACCGACCACGCGGCGGCGTAGTTGGCCGCTTCGCCGGAGACGTAGAGGGATTCGAGCTCGGCGAAGGCGGTGTCGATGTCTTCGAGATCGAAGATGACGTCCGTCGCGACTCGTCCGTCGGAATCTATCTCGATGACGTTCAGGACGTCGTTTGAAATCCCTTCCGGGTCGGGGCCCGAAACGCTAACACGGACCAGCGCGAGGCGTGCGCCACGAGTCGCTATGACGCTCAGCATCTTCAAGGTGAACCCGACTTCAGCGAGCGCCCTTGTGCTTTCGATGTTTGCATCTCGGCCGGTGATGATCCCGGCATTCGCCACTCGCCGCCGGTCGTCGACGGAGATGTTTTCGGCCGTTAACCCGGCGAGGGCGTCCCAGTCACGGGCACTCAAGTACTCACAAATACGCTCGTACGCTTGGCTCGCAGCATTTTTCAATGCCGTTGACGGGCTATTGAGTTCCTCAAACCGTGCGATCGCGGCGTCCAAATCCGATTCGTCGTATACCTCGACACGGTTCATCTGGTCGCCTTCGACTGTCCCAACGTTGATCGTGCGCCACTCGGCCTCGAAGCCCTCTTGCGAGGCTCCGCGGGCAACATGGGTGATGACCGCTCCTGCGTCGCTGAGCCGATGCACAGCCTCGATGTAGGCACTGACATCCGGCATGAGGTCCCACACGGCCGCAAAATATGCACCCAGATCCTCCGGCTCGGTCGTTAATGCCGCCCGATGGTCGATGTACACCGAGTCCGTTGTCACGCCCGGCTTTTCGTGTCGGTTGACGCCGGCATAGGCTCGCGCGACTGCTGACCATGTCTGCGCGTGCGCGACCGCTTCGTCTGCCAGATAACGGGTTTCGAGCTCTTCGAAAGCGGCGTCGATGTCGCCGGCCTCGACGATACCGATTCGTGCAATTCGGTCGTCGTCGTCGATCTCCACGACGCAGAGCGCCGCGGCGGAAAACGCCTCAGGCGACTGGTTGCGGCTGGCGAAAGCGGCGTTGAATAGTGCAAGGCGTTCCCCGCGGGTCGCGACGAGCGACGCGTCCTGACGACTCCATACGCTGGCTGTGGCTCTCCAGTTCGTCATCTCGGCATCTCGACCGCGGCGTATCCCGGCGTTGATGATCGAGCGGCGGTCGTATGAGCAGACATCCTCGGCGAGCAGCCCTGCCATTGCATCCCAGTCGCGTGCTGCAAAGTGCGCCAGAAACTGCTCGACCGCACGGCTCGCCCGGTTTTCCAACCGCGACGCCGGCCGGCTGAGTTCCTTCAATCGCGCGATGGCGGCGTCCGGGTCTGTCTCGTCGAATACCTCGCAACGGGTGAGTCGACCGTCGTCGACCATGAGAAGCATCACCATGCGCCATTCGACGCCCAGGCCGTCAAGCGAGGAGCCGTGTGCATAGTTGGTGATTACCGCACCGCGCCTGTTGATTTCGTGCACAGCTTCGATGTGCACCTTGAAGTCCGGGGTGAGATCGAAGAGGGTGTAAACGGCCGATGTCATGTCGCCGGTAGTGAACGGTGTGCCTTGGCGGTGGTCGACGGTCACCCATTTCTCTGGGGGGTACTCATGCCGGTTGAACATCGCGTGCACGCCGGCTACCGCCGACCAGGTGTCGGCGTGAGCGGCCGCTTCGCCTGCGAGGTAGCGGGCATCGAGTTCGGCGATGGCGGCGTCGAAGTCGTCCGCGTCGAACGTGACGTATGCCACCATCCGCGTGTCGGAGTCAATCTCGACGACGCCGAGTTCCTCCGTGAGGGCTTCCGCGGTCGCCCGGTCAGGGCCCGAGGAACGGGTGTGGATGAGGGCCAGGCGCGCGCCGCGAGTCGCTAAGACTGTCGACCAAAAATTCGAGATTCCGACCTCAGCGATGGCTCGCAGGTTCGCTATTTGGGCATCGCGACCGTGTAGGACCCCAGCATTGACCACGCGCCGGCGATCGTCGTGAGAAACATTGAGAGCCAGTGTTGTTGCTACCGCGTCCCAGTCGAGAGCCGCGAAGTACGCAAAGAAGCGCTCGGCGACTTGGCTAGCCGCGTTGTCCAGCTGGGGCGCGGGCCTGCTCAGCTGCTCGAACCGCGCGATGGCGGTGCCCAGATCTGCTTCGTCGAACAGCTCACTCCGGTTGCACAGATCGCCGTCGAAAGTGACAAGTATGACCTCGCGCCATTCGACGTCCGATCCGTTCTGCAACGTGCCGTGTGCCAAGTGGGTGACGACTGCACCTCGGTCGGTCAACCGATGGACGGCGAGAATGCGATTCGTGATGTCTCGGGCGAAGTCCCAACCGGCACGCATGTATGCGATCAGTTCGCCTTGGGCGAAGGCCGTCGCCCGGCGGTGGTCGATATTGACCCAGTCCTCTGTGTGCGCCGGCGTCTCATACCGGTTGAGCGCAGCGTCGCCCGCCGTGATCAGCGCCCACGTGTCTGCGTAGGTGGCCGCTTCGCCGGCGACGTACCGCGCATCGATCTCCTCGAACGCAGCGTCGGGGTCGTCGACGTCGAACACCACGCGTGCCACGATCTTTTCGTCGGCGTCGATCTGGATCATCTCGAGCGCATCGGTGTGGAACGCTTCCGGCCGTCGGTCGCGTCCCCATGTTCGGACTCGACTCAGCACGACGTGCTGTCCGCGGGTTGCGATGACGTCGGATGTCGCGGTCATCACGCCGATTCCCACGAGTGCGCGTATCTCGGCGATCATGGCGTCCCGCCCTCGTCGCACTCCCATACCGACCACGCGCCGGCGATCGTCGTGGAAAACGTTGTCGGCCAATCCTTCAGCGAGCGCCATCCAATCACGAGCCGCGAACCACGCCTGAAAGCGTTGGTTGGCACGGCTCGCCGCATTCTCAGGTTGCTGCACCGGTCGGGTGAGCTGCTCGAACCGCACAATCGCGGCATCGAGGCCGGACTCGTCGAAGAACTCGGAGCGGTCGATGAGGTCGCCCGCGATTGTGACAACACTGACGGCTCGCCACTCGGCGTCGAGACCCTCTCGTGAGGTCTCCTGCGACACGGTGGTGACCACCGCTCCGACACCGTTCAACCGATGTACGGCCTCAATGAAGCTGCTCAACCTGTGCGTGAGGTTCCACGAGCTGAGTAATGCGTGCAATTCACCAGGCGCGAACGACGGCCCATGTCGGTGGTCGACGTTGACCCACTCTGCCGTGGTGGGAAGCATCTCGCGCTGGTTGAGCGCAGAGATGGCTCGAGTGATGGCCGACCATGGCTGCGAATAGGCTGCCGCCTCGCCGGCCATGTAGCGGGCGTCGAGCTCGGCGACGGCGGCGTCGAAGTCTTCAAGGTCATACGAGACGACCCGCGCGATCCGGGCGTCGGCGTCGACCTCGACGACGTTAAGGGCATCGTTTTGGACCGCGCCGGGATCGCGGCCGGCCGCGCGGCTCCGCGCGAGGACGAGACGTTCTCCACGGATCGCAATGGCGCTCACCATCGAGATCGTGAACCCTACTTCAGCGGCTGCCTGCAAGTCTCTGATCACGTCGTCCCGACCATGTTGGATCTCGGCGCCCACGACCCGCCGGTGATCAACGCCGACATAGTCGTCGGCCACCGTTTCAGCCATGGCGTTCCAGTCACCAGCGGCGAAGTGCGACCAGACATGCTGGAATACGCGCGAGGCCGCGTTTTCCAGCTGCGGCGCCGGTCGGTGGAGCTCCTCGAACCGCGCGATCGCGGCCTCAATGTCCGCCTCGCCAAAGACCTCGGTCCGGTGAATCATCCCTTGCTCGGCCGCGAAAACCGCGATCCCGCGCCACTCAGCCTTGAGGCCCTCCGCCGAAAGCTCCTGTGCCGCATAAGTGATGACTGCTCCGGTGTCGCTCAGGCGATGTACTTGCTCGGCATAGACGGTGATGTCCTGCTGAGCATCCCAGCCGGCGTTGATGTATGCGGTCACGTCGCCAGGCCCGAATTCCGTTTCATGTCGATGGTCGACGTTGACGCAGTCCGGCGAGGTCAGCGGCGGCTCACCTCGGTTGAGCGCGGCGTAGCTACGCGCGACAGCCGACCACGTGCGCGCGTGCGGCGCGGCCTCACCAACCAGATACCGCCGATCGAGTTCGGCGACAGCAGCGTTGAAGTCGTCGAGGTCGAACGCGGCCATCGCCGCGATTCGCCCGGCGCTGTCGATTTCGACTATCTGTAGGAAATCGACGTGGAACGCGTCTGGTTCCGGGCCGCTTCGCGAGTAGCGGGCGCGGCTGAGGGCGAGGCGCCCTCCACGGGTTGCGACGGTGTGTGACGTCGCGTCCGTCACCTCGATGTCGGCGGCCGACCGGTAGTCTTCGATCGCAGCAGCCGGGCCGCGGCGGGTCCCGGCGCCTACCACCGAACGGCGATCGTCACCGTAGTAGTCGTCGGTGAGGAGTTCGGTTATCGCGTCCCAGTCGCGGGCCGCGAAATGCGCGTGCAGGCGCTCGTACACGCGCGTCGCAGCGTTTTCAAGCCTTCGCGAAGTCGGCTGCTCGGACTCAAGCCGCGCATATTCGGCGTCGAGTTCGGCGATCGCGGCGTCCATGTCCTCGACGTCGAACCACACCTGCCGCACGACTTGGCCGTTCTCGTCGATGGCGTATAGCTGGAGGAGCTCGCTCTGCGGCGCTCCGGGGCCGTCGTCGGCAGCGGTCGTAATCAATCGTGAGAGTGCTAGCCGCTCGCCGCGCGCGGCGACCATCACATACTCAATACGCGTGGCGCCTTTCTCGAGTTCGCGCCTCATCTCCCGTCGCATCGCGTCCGATGTGAGCGGGACGCCGACGATCTTCCGGCGATTCTCGATCGAGACGTTGGGTGCGAAGAGGCGCTCGAACTCATCCCAGTCCCCGCGATGGACAGCGGCCATCACCCGTTCGCCCACTCGCACGCATTCGCTGTCCAGCTGGACGACTGGCGCAGGCGGAGAAGCCGGCCTCGCCGGTTGAGCCCTCTCGCCGAGAACGTCTCGCGCCATATCCGCAAGCGCTGCAGCGCCTTTGCGGTCGTACAGCTCGACCGCTTGCTCGGCGGCGGCTCGCGCCGCCGCGACGTCGCCGCCCCGCCCCAAGACAGTTGCCAACGTCAGGCATGCGTCGCCGTGATCGACCAGTGCGTCGGTGCGCTCGGCCAAAGTCACTGCCGCCTGGGCAACTTGGCGTGCCGCATCGTAGTCGTTGCCGCGTGCCAGCAGGTGTGCCCGGAGCGTGCGCCAAGCGATCGACGCCTTCAGGGCATGGCCGGCCAGACGCTCGCTTTCCGCGCACAATTCACTTGCCTCGGACTCGCAGTCGAGAGCCAGGCATGCGCGGCCCAGCAGCGCGGCGGTCTCTGCGGTGTCGGCGTCCAGGCCCATGCGACGAAAGCCGTTGTAGGCCTTGCGCAGATGCGTCTCCGCCGCGGCGGGATCATTGCCGATGAGTTCGACGATGCCGGCGAACTGCTCGACCTCGAGCAGCGCGTGGCGCAGGCCAAGCTCGGTGACGGTGCGCCGGGCCGAATCGATCATCCGCCGGGCCGCGGCGGTGCGGCCGCGGAACGCCTCGAGGACGGCCTGGCATCTCGTCGAGGTGGCTTCGACGGCGGGAGAGTCGGTCGTGATCCGAAGCAGCCGAACCACATCCAGGCACCGGCCGCCGGCGCGCGGAACCGGGTTGGGGCCCCACAACGCCGCGAGTGGTGCGCCCGCCAACACCGCGTTCACCCGGCGGTGTTCGCGTGCCCGGCGCGCCGCGGTCAGGGCGTCATCCAGGGCGACTTCGCTGTCGCCGATGCGGCCGAGACGGGCGAGGCACCCGGCGCGCACGGTGTGCGCCTTGGCTTCTCCGGCGGCGTCGTCCAGCTCGGCGAGTTTGGCCGCCGCGTCGCCTAACGCGGCTTCGACCTCGTCGAGCCGCTCGGGATGAATCAACATGCTGAGCTGGCCGTCGAAGCATGTCGCCCACGCCGCCAGCCGGGCCGAATCCACTGTTGCGGCTTGCAATTGAGAGACCGCGCCGGCGGCGGAGGCCACGTCACCCGCGGCCAGCAGGGCTTCACAACGTGCGACCAATAGTTCAACGGTCTGGTCGTCGCGGTCGGGAAGCTCGTCGTCGATCTCCTCGAGCGCGTGCAGGGCGCGGTGGTAAAGGTCGGCGGCGCCCTCGTAGGCGAGTCGTGCCATCGCCTGGTCCGCGGCGCGCCGGCAGTAGAAGACGGCCTTGGCCGCGTTTCCCGCCCAAGCACATTCGAAATAGTGATGAGCCAGTTCGGCCAGCAGTTCGTCGTCGGCGCCCGGCAACGTCTCCAATGTGGTGGCGATGCGCTGGTGCAATCGCATGCGGCGCACCGACGCCAGCTCGGCGAGCAGAGACTGCCGGACGATGGCGTGGTTGAACCGGTAGAACCCGCCGGACTCTTCGATGACGATGCCGGCTTGGCGCGCTTCGTCGAACGCGTCGACGAGGTCTGTGCCGACCACCTGCTCGACCAGCTCCAGCGCAAAACGGCTGCCGACGACCGCGGCGGCGGCCAGGGCTTTGTTCGTCTCGCCCGGCAGCCGAGAAAGCCTGCGGCTCACGGCTTCCCGCACGCCCTGGGGCAGCGTGCTCTGGTCCCACACGCCGCCACTCTCGTCGACATGGCGCAGGGCCTGGATGAGGAAGAAGGGGTTGCCGCCCGTGACCGAGGCCAGCGCGTGGGCCAGTTCCTCGTCGTCGTAGCCCGCCTCGGCGACATAGGTGGTCACGTCGTCCTCGTCGAGGCCGCCGAGACTGAGCCGATTGGCCGTGCCATCCCGGTGAAGGTCGGCCAGCATCGCCGCCAACGGGTGCGCGCGGTCGAGGTCGGTGCTGCGGTAGGTACCAACGATTTGGACGCGCGCGTGCTCGCCGAAGCGGAGCAGATGCCGCAGCAGCAGCAGCGTCGGCTTGGCCGCCCAGTGCAGGTCGTCGAGAACAAGAAGGACCGGCGCGCTCGTCGAGGCGGCCTCCAGCAGCGCGACGACGGCATCGAAAAGCGCGTAGCGCTCCGTGTCGGGATCCGAATGTGCCGGGCGAACCAGATCGGGCACGACGTCGGCCAGCCCGGGCACCAGTGACAGCAACGCCTCGACGCCGCGCAGCCCCCTCAACCGGTCGACTCCCATGCAGGGCGCCAGCGAACGCAACGCTTCCGCGAACGGTTGATAGGGCGCGCCCAGATCCTCGTCGCAACGGCCGTACAGCACGATGGCTCCAAGCTGATACGCCCGCTGCGACCATTCGCCGGCCAGGCGTGTCTTCCCGACACCGGGCTCACCGGCGATCAACACCGTGCGGACACCAGCGGTCAGCGCGGCCTGCCACGCCGCCAGCAGCCCGTCGAGTTCGCGGCCGCGGCCGACGAAGGGCCCCGCGCCGACAAGTACCGCGGGCAGGCCGGGACGCTCCAAGGGGGCCGCCTCGGGTGTACGCGATTCCGGTTGCCCGACACCGGTTTCCAGCCGCAGTTCGAAAACATGCTCGGGGCGCGCGAGGTTTTTCAGCTGACGCATCCCGAGGTCGGTGAGCACCACATCGTCGGCCAACGTGTCGATGACGAGCTCGGCGGTCGCGCCGGAGCACAGGATCTGGCCACCCTGGGCCAGTGATCGCAGCCGTGCGACCCGGTTGACGGCCCGGCCGAAGTAGTCGCCGTCGCGAAGCTCGACCTCGCCGGTATGCAGGGCCATCCGGACACGGATGGGATCGCGCGAGGCCCACGGCTCGTGCGCGATCGCGTCCTGCAGCTCCACCGCCGCGGAGGCGGCCGCGGAAGGCCGGTCGAACACCGAAAACGTCGCGTCCCCCTCGCCGCGCGTCTTGATCAGCCGACCTCCGCGCGACGTCACCACCTGTTCCACGAGCTCGTCGTGGCGCGCGAGCGCCGCGGCCATCGCCTCGGCATCGGCTTCCCAGGCGGCCGTCGACCCCTCGATGTCGGTGAGCAGGAAGGTCACCGCGCGCGTCACCGATGGAGCGTGTTGTGCCACAGCAATATCCAGCGACGCGTCCTGTGCGACGATCGCGGCCTCGAGCCGGCGGAGGTTGGGGCCGGGATCCACCCCGAGCTCGTCGGCGAGCAGTGAGCGCGCCCGTTGATACGCGCCGAGCGCCTCGCCTTGCCGGCCGGCCCGGTAGAGGGCGAGCATCAGCTGACCCCATCGTCGTTCCCGCAGCGGGGCCTCAGCCACCGCCGCCTCGAGATCGCCGATGACTTCCGCGGCGCGGCCGGTGGCCAGCAGCGCATCCGCCCGGTCTTCAACCAGCGCGGCATGGCTTTCGATCCATCGCGTCTTTTCCGACGTTCCGCGCCGGCCATCCGGAAGTTCGGGGATCCCACGCCACAGGGCAAGGGCCTCCTCGAACCGGGCCACTGCCTGGCTGGTGTCGCCCGCAGCGGCGGCGTCGCGCCCCAGCCGGGCCGCCGACTTGTAGCGGGAGGCATCAATCTGGCTTTCGCCCAGAACCCATCCCGCCCCCTGGGTCAGGACAAAGCCGTCGCCCAGGGCGCGGCGTATCGAGGAGATGTGTGTCTGCAGGGCCTTGGCGGCCGTGCGCGGCGGCTCCTCGCCCCAGAGCAGTTCGACGAGGGCGTCGGCCGGCACGACGGACCCGCCGTGCAGTCCCAGCATCGTGAGGATGGCGCGAGGTTTCGCGCCCGGTATCGCGACGGGCGCCCCGCCTTGCCGGACCTGGAGAGGCCCCAAAACCCCCAGCTCCACCGCTGAAAGCGTACTCACGTCAGCAATCTTCGGCGGGACAATTCAATACCTGGTCAAGATCGGGTAAAGGCATGCTGCCAGCGGTTCGTTGAATGCTCGCAACCTAAGGTGAGCGCGAATGATGTTGGGCCAGCTACTGGGCGGGTACTCGCCATCTCGTGCACGAGGAAACCCAGCCCGGGGCCACAGGGTTCCCTTCCAGATATCGCCCTAGACCCGACCCACTACCGTTATTGCCCATGGACAGCGACCGGAGTGACTCCGCCTTCACCTGGCAGGGCCGGCGCGACCTGGTCAGCCGCATGCATGACCAGCTCGATGAGCTGGTGGCGGCGCGTGACCAAATGGAACAACTGGTGCGGGTGATCGTCGAGATCGGCTCGGATCTGGACCTGGATGTGACGCTGCAGCGGGTTCTCGACGCGGCGATGGAGCTGACCGGCGCCCGCTACGCCGCGCTGGGCATCCGCGCCGCCGACGGCACGCTGGTTTCTTTCGTGCATGCGGGAATCGACGTTGCTACTGCACGGCTGCTCGGCGATCTACCGGTCGGCGATGGCCTGCGGGTAGACGATCTGAACAGCCATCCCGACACCACGGTGCTGGCCGGACACCAACCGCCGATGCACGCGCTGCTGGGCATCCCGATCACCGTGCGGGCGGCCAACTTCGGCAGCCTGTATTTGGCGGACGACCGTCCGGGCCGCGTCTTTTCCGACTCCCAGGAGGGCGCCGTACGAGCGATGGCCACGGCTGCCGCGGCGGCCATCGACAACGCCCGACTCTTCGAACGAGAACGCGAATCGGCGAGATGGACGAAGGCCAGCCGTGAGATTACGACCGCGCTGTTGTCCGGCGACCCGCAGACGGGTCCGTTGCAACTCATCGTGAATCGGGCGCTGGAGTTGGCCGGTGCCGAGCAGGCGATCTTGCTGGTGCCCAAGGATCCCGAACGGCCCGTCGACGAGGTTGACACCCTGGTCGTCGCCGCGACGGCGGGCCGGTATTCCTCGGAGGTGATTGGTCGGCAGGTTCCGATGGACGGCTCGACCACCGGCGGTGTGGCGCGCCGCGGCCTGCCGTTGATCACTGATTCCTTCGAATACCCGATCGAGGGATTCACCGACGTCGGCAAACGCTCGGCGATCGTCATGCCCCTGATCGCCGACGGTGCCGTGCTCGGCGTCATCGCCGTCGCACGCGACCCGCACCAGCCGGCCTTCGGCAACGATTACCTCGACCTCGTCAGCGACTTCGCCCGGCACGCCGCCATCGCGCTGGCGCTGGCCGCGGGCCGCGAACACGCGCTCAACCAGGAATTGGCCCAAGCCGACACCGTCGAGGAGGCGGTGCACGCCGCCGCCGAGGAACTGCGTCGGCTGTGGCGGGCACGCCGGGTTCTGGCCGTCACCTTCCCCACGCAAAGCTCGTCGGCCGAGGCGGCGTTCGGTGAACCTCAAGTCGTTTCGGTCGGCGAGCCGGCGCAGTGGGCCGACCTGCCAGCGCGCACCCAGCAGGCCCTCAGCTCATTGCGCGACGGCGATCTGCTCACCTCCAACGCGACGCAACCCGGAACGGCGGGCATCGCACTGCAGCATCCCGACGGTGTGCTCGTCGTCTGGATCGATCTGACCGAGCAGCGTCTGTTCACCCTCGAGGACCAGACCTTGCTTACGGTCCTGGCGGGCCGCCTCGGCCAGGGTCTGCAGCGGGTGCACCAGGTCGACCAGCAACGCGAAACCGCACTGGCCCTGCAGCACGCGATCCTCGGCCCCGCCGATCTGCCGGCCGGGTTCGCGGTGCGATATCAGGCCGCCACACGGCCTTTGCAGGTCGGTGGTGACTGGTATGACATCGTCGACCTGGAAGACGGACGGATCGCGTTGATCGTCGGCGACTGCGTCGGCCATGGCCTGGCCGCGGCCACCGTGATGGGCCAGGTGCGCAGCGCTTGTCGCGCCCTGCTGTTCGAAAACCCAAGTCCCGGTGCGGCTCTGGCAGGGATGGACCGCTTCGCCGCGCGGCTGCCCGGCGCGCAATGCACCACCGCGGTCTGCGCGGTGCTCACTCCCGAGACCGGTGAACTGGTCTACTCCAGCGCCGGCCACCCGCCGCCCATCCTGGTGCACAGCGACGGCAGCACCCAGATGCTCGACGACGGTCACACCATCGCTTTGGGGGTCAAGGGGGACTGGCCCCGCCCGGAAGCCCGCGTGACCATCCCGGCGCGTTCGACGCTGGTGCTCTACACCGACGGCCTGGTCGAGCGTCGCCGCGTCCCGCTCGACCACGGCATCTCCCGGGTGGCCGACGCCGCCCAGGACGCGCGCGCGTTGACACTGGACGATCTGGCCAACCACGTCATGTCGCGGGTCGCGCCGAGCGGCGGATACCAGGACGACGTGGTCCTGTTGCTCTATCGCCACCCGGCCCCGTTGGAGCTGAACTTCCCGGCCGACGTCAGCCAGCTTGCCCCCACCCGCAACGCCTTGCGCGACTGGCTGAACAAGGCCCGACTGGACCCCGACCAGACAATGAACGTGCTGGTGGCCGCCGGGGAAGGCGTGGCCAACGCCATCGAGCACGGCCATCGACATAGACCGCAAGGCACTATTCGCCTCGGTGCGATCGCAACCGGCGACGCGGTCCAGCTGACCATCACCGACACCGGCTCCTGGAAGGCCCCACAACCCGCGTCCTACCCGCACCGCGGCCGGGGCATTCCCCTCATGCGAAGCCTCATGCACGATGTCGATATCCGGCCCGACAACGACGGCACCACGGTTCACCTATCCGCGAGGATCACCTGATGACCACCCCGCTCACGCTGGACACCGCGCGCGGCAGCGACGGGAAAACCGTGCTGGTCGTGGGGGGCGAAATCGACCTGAGCAATATCGACACGTTCAACCAGGCGTTGGCCGGCGCCACCACCCAGGTCACCGGCGGACAGGAAGCGCTGCTCGTGGACATCAGCGCGGTCGAGTACCTGGACAGCGCCGCGATCAGCGCTCTGGCCGCCCACGCCGACCGCATCGAGCTGCTGGCCAACCCGATCCTGATGTCCGTGCTGCGAATCAGCGGTCTCAGCGAACTGACCAAGGTCGAAGCCGCGCCGCCGGCCGGGGGGCGCTGACGCGGCTGCGGTGCCAGGTTTCCCACCGCGCGCACTCGCCGCCAAGTGTTCGGTTCGAAGCGCTGAATGCGTATGCCCGGGATCATCATCCGGTTGCCCATCATCAACATGATCGACACAGTCAATCTGCTTGCTACACAGCGTGATTGCGGCGCAAGGTGGCCGACTTGCGCGCCGCATGCCACGATGGCGTAATGGGTGACGACGCGCTGAGCTCAGAACGTGAATTCAACGAGCAGAACATCGAGGAGTTCCGCCGCAATGGCGGCAAAGTGGGCGGGCAATTCGAAGGTTTTCCGCTGCTGCTGTTGACTTCGACCGGAGCGCGAAGCGGCGCTCAACGTGTCAACCCCGTCGCCTACTTCGATATCGACGGCAAGATCTATGTCGTCGGTTCCGCGGCGGGCCGGGACAACAATCCCGCGTGGGTGCACAACATTCGCGCCAACCCTCGCGTGTCTGTCGAGATCGGTTCGGAGGCGGCGAAACCGGCGACAGCGCGGGAACTCCCGCGCGACGAACGGGATTCGGTCTATTCGGTGGTGGTCGAACGCGCACCCGGGTTCGGGGAGTACGAGCAACGCACCGATCGAGTGATCCCGGTGTTCGAATTGATAACCGACTGAAGGCGTGGGCGGCAACGGCATTCGAGCTCACCGAATTCGGCACGTTAACGGGGCGATTGCCGCACAATGATGTTCGCGGGTAAGACCGATGCGACTAGTAGTCACCGCCCGCGTTGCACGAACGACGAAGTGAGGTCGGCGATGAGACATTACCTGCGGCGCTGCGTGATCGGTGCGGTCGTTCTGGTGTTGGCCGGGTTACCGGTGACGGTGATTGCGCCGCCGGCGATCAGCCGCGCCGACGGTGAATGCGCCCCGGGTTGGGGCTGGAGCGTCGAGCTGAACGAATGCGTGTTCCTGCTCCCGGCCGCAAACGGGCCGGGCGGGCCTGGAGGGCCGGGCGGGCCTGGAGGGCCGGGCGGACCCGGGGGACCGGGCGGGCCCGGGGGACCCGGCGGCCCCGGCGGACCCGGGCGCCCGGGGCCCCACTAGAAGTCCCGCTCGCTGCGGCGACGCGACGCCGACCTGGCGAAATAGCCGCGCGGCGGCAGCGTGGGAACTCCACGCGCCTGTCGTTCGTTATGCCGGCTAGGTAACCTGTGATTCCGAGGGGGACAGTAGCCGCATGCCACGCACAGACAACGACACCTGGGATTTGGCGACCAGTGTCGGCGCGACCGCCACAATGGTCGCGGCCGCCCGAGCGATCGCGACCAATGCCGACACCCCGCTGATCGAGGACCGCTTCGCCGAACCGCTGGTACGCGCGGTAGGGGTGGACTTCTTCACGCGCTGGGTGTCCGGCGAGCTGGCGGTCGCAGACGTCGACGACCATGAATCCGGCTGGAAGCTCGAACACATGCCGGCCGCGATGGCCGCCCGGACCCGATTCTTCGACTCCTTCTTCCGCGACGCCACGCATTCCGGGATCCGGCAGGCCGTGATCCTGGCGTCGGGTCTCGACGCCCGCGCCTACCGGTTGGCGTGGCCGGCCGACATGACCGTGTTCGAGATCGACCAACCGCAGGTGATCGCGTTCAAGTCCGCCACGCTGGCGGAGCTGGGCGCCGCCCCGACGGCGCAGTTGCGTACGGTCGCCGTCGACTTGCGCAATGACTGGCCAAAGGCGTTGGCGGAAGCCGGTTTTGACAAAAGCCGCCCCACCGCGTGGATCGCGGAGGGGCTCTTCGGGTACCTGCCCACGGAGGCGCAAGACCGCCTGCTGGACAACATCACCGCGCTCAGCGCTGACGGCAGCCGGCTGGCGTGCGAAGCTATTCCGGACATGTCAGAAGTGGACACCGAGAAAGCCCAGGAAATGATGCGCAGGGCCACCGCGAAGTGGCGTGAGCATGGCTTCGACCTGGAATTCGGCGAGCTCGGCTATCAGGGCGAGCGCAATGACGTCGCGGTCTATCTGGATAACCTGGGATGGCGATCGGAGGGCGTCCGGATGACTCAGCTGCTGGCCGACTCCGTTCTGGATGCGATTCCGCAGACCAACGATTCCGTCTCGGTGGCCGACACGATCTACTACAGCTCGGAGCTTTGTCGATGACCGCACCGCAGCGACGAGGGCTCAACGACGCCGTCACGCGGATATGGAGCTTCCTCGCTCCGGTCTACGATCTGCCGTTCTTGCAGCAGTGGGTGTACCGGCCTCCGCACGACGAGGTGATCGCCCAACTGCGCAATCACGGCGCCCGTAAGATCGCCGACGTCGCCTGCGGTACGGGGATTTTGAGCGATCGGATCCAGCGTGAACTGCAGCCCGACGAGATCTATGGCGTCGACATGTCCGACGGCATGCTCGGTCAGGCTCGCGCCAGGTCCGACCGGGTGCAGTGGATGCGCGCCCCGGCCGAGCAGCTCCCTTTCGACGACGGCGCCCTCGACGCCGTCGTGACAACCTCGGCCTTTCACTTCTTCGACCAGCCGGCCGCATTGCGCGAATTCCACCGCGTGCTGGCGCCCGGCGGCCTGGTGGCCGTCTCGGCGCTGAGCACGCGGCAACCGCGGCTGCAGTCCTCCGCGAACTCCCGGTGGAAGCCCCAACACAACGCCTCCGCACCCGAGATGCGGACGTTGTTCGAGAACGCCGGGTTCGCGATCAGCGACCAACACCGGATCCCGCGACCGGTGTGGACGGCGTTGGTGCCCGACCTGCTGACCGTCGGCATCAAAGGCTAGAACCAGCGCCGAGAGCGAAAACCGCTCGGCGCCAACGTAGTAAACGACGACGCCCGCCTCGCCAATCGGCGAAGCGGGCGTCGTGTCAGTTATCGATCACAGCGGGATCCACACTCCGAAGAAGTCAAATCCCCACTGATTGAAACGGGGGTTCCAGTACGGCGTTTCGTTGTATCCCCAGTAGTTGATCGGGCCGTAGTCCCAGCGCCCACCGGGCGGGGGAAGCGGTCGATCCCATGCCGGCCGCGGCGGCTCGCCCGCACCCCAGGGTGCCGGCCCATCGCCCCACGGTGCCCCGTGGAAGTAGCCGCGGTGGTCATCTCCGTGCCACGGGCCGCCCGGGTGCGGATCCGGTCCACCGAAACCGCCGGGAGCACCGGGATGGTCACCGGGGCCACCAGGCCCGCCAGGGCCGCCCGGGTGGTCACCAGGACCGCCGGGGCCACCCGGACCACCGGGTCCACCGGGTCCGCCCGGGTGATCGCCAGGCGGCGGTCCGCCAGGACCACCGGGGTGGCCGCCAGGGCCTCCGGGTCCACCCGGACCACCCGGACCACCGGGACCACCAGGACCGCCGGGACCGCCCGGATCGTTGGGACCGGTGGGCGCGTGCCCGCCACCGGGCGCCGCCCCGCCATTATTACCCGGAGGCTGTGGCGCCCCGGGTGCGGCGTTGGCAAATCCGGCGCCCATTCCCAGGGTCGCAGCGCCGAGCGCTCCGGCGATGGTCACCCCTCCGACAAGTTGCTTCAACTTCATGATGCTTCACCTATCCACTAGGGATTTCTTGCAAGGAAGTTCCTTCGAACACCCCCCGTTACCAGCCCGACGTTAGATAGCGTTCCTATGGACTGGCTGTGACCCGCCCATGCGCAACGTTTGGTCGCGGCCGTCACCCAGGTGGTCGCTGCCGAGCGCAGCCTCTCGCCGCAGCCCCTGGCAGAGGCGCTCAGCAGGCACTTTGCCCGCGGGCCGCCGCGAACCAACCCTTCGCGCGGGCCGGTTTGGGAAGGCTACGTTGTCTAGTCGGCAAGGGTTTTCGTCTATATGGTTGCGGCCGTGCCGAGTGCGTCACATCCGCACGAACCCCACGTCGGTTCGGTGTCGTCGAAATTGAATTGGCTGCGCGCAGGCGTCCTGGGGGCCAATGACGGAATCGTCTCCACCGCCGGCATCGTCGTGGGGGTCGCGGCGGCCACCGCCGCACGCGCCCCGATATTGACCGCGGGCAGCGCCGGACTGGTCGCCGGGGCGGTGTCGATGGCGCTGGGCGAATACGTGTCCGTCAGCACCCAACGCGACACGGAAAAGGCGTTGCTGAGCCAGGAGCGTCGCGAACTGCGCGACGACCCGGCCGCGGAGCTAGACGAGCTCGCCGCCCTGTATGAAGCCAAGGGCCTGACGCCGGCGACCGCGCGCACCGTGGCCGAGGAACTCACCGACCACAATCCGCTGCTCGCCCACGCCGAGGTCGAACTGGGCATCAACCCCGACGACCTCACCAATCCGTGGCAGGCGGCCTCGTCGTCGGCGCTGTCGTTCGCGGTCGGGGCCCTACTGCCCTTGATCGCGATCCTTGCCCCGCCGACCACGTGGCGAATCCCCGTCACCGTCGTGGCCGTGCTTGTCGCGCTGGTGATTACCGGTGCCGTCTCGGCCGGCTTGGGCGGAGCCCGCAAGCGCCGGGCGGTGCTGCGCAACGCCGTCGGCGGCAGTCTCGCGCTGGCCGTCACCTACCTGATCGGCCATCTGGTGGGCGCCGCAATCGGGTGACCGATGACTGTCGCGGCGCGGTGCGCACCCAGCGACTGGAAGCGCAACTGTAACATCCACAGTTGCGGTCCTCAGCTGAGCCCGCGATCCCATCAGCCGAAGGGTCATGCAGTGGCCGAGCCCAATATCGTGCCGGATGAAGCCTCCTGCGCAGAACCGGCGCCGTACTTCGTCCGCGACGAAAACTATCTCGTTCCAACCAAAATCGCCCGGGGTGGATGGGGCCCCTCGCTGAGCGGACACGTCGTCGGCGGACTCTTGGCGTGGGCGGTCGAGGATGCGGCCGGGGATGCGGACCTGCAACCGGCGCGATTGACCGTCGATCTGCCCCGCCCGACCGCCTTGGCGCCGCTCGAGGTGCACACGAAGGTGCAACACGACCGGCGCCGATTGCGGCTGGTCGAGGCCGTGATCACCCAGGACGGCGCCGCGGTGGCGCAGGCGAGCGCGCTGTTTCTGCGGCGCGGGGCGCAACCCGAAGGCCAGGTCTGGTCACCACCGGTGCAGATGCCGCCGATCCCGGTGGACGAGGCCTACTCGACACTGTTCATGCGAACCTACGGCTGGGGCGCCGACGTGCAGAACCCCGACCCGGACTGGCCTGAGGGCGACGGCTCGAAATACACGTGGATCCACGAGACACGGCCGTTGATCGACGACGACCCGCTTACCGCCTTCACCCGCGTGGCGATGGCCGGTGACATCACGGCGTCGATTGCCAACTGGGGCACCAACTCCCTGCAGTTCATCAACGTCGACTACACGCTCACGCTGAGCAGGCTGCCCGAGGGCGCCCATATCGGGCTTGCCTCGCTGATGCATCACAGCCACGACGGGGTGGCTAGCGGCTCGGCGGTCCTGGTGGACGCCAAAGGCCCGATCGGCACCGGGGTATCCGTCGCGGTCGCGCACTCGGGATTCCGCCCACCCACTACCGACCCGTCGGCGCGGTGAGCCCGAAGGGATTGGCGCGGTGACGTTCTGGGCCCTGATCGCCGAGGCGGCGCAGCGAGGATCACCACGACCGCTTCTCGCCGATGAGTACGGGCGCAGCCTCACAGCGCGTCAACTGCACGACGCCGCGTGCGCGACCGCAGCCGCTCTGGCCGAACGAGGGGTTCGCGCGGGAACCGTCGTGTCCTGGCAGTTGCCCACCACGCTGGAGACCATGGTGGTGATGGCCGCGCTTGCCCGACTCGCCGCGGTGCAGAACCCGATCATTCCGATATTGCGGGAAAGTGAGGTGGGCTTCATCACTGGCCAACTCGATACCGAAGTCTTTGTGGCGCCACAGCTTTGGCGCGGATTCGAGTACGGTGAGCTGGCCCGGGCATTGTCGCGGGACAGGGGCTTCGAGGTCGTCGCGCTCGACTTGGCAACGCCCCCGTCCACCGGCGGGCTGCGGCTGCCCGGCGGCGACACCGGGGCACTCCCGCCGCCGCCGAGAACCGCCGACGACGCGCGCTGGATCTACTACTCCTCGGGAACCACCGCGGCCCCCAAGGGGATCCGCCACACCGACACGTCGGTGATCGCCGGCTCGGCGGGCGTGGTGGGCATGGTGGGGGCCAACAGTAGCGACGTGGATCCGATCGCCTTCCCGATCGCCCACATCGGCGGGGCGGCGATGCTGGCCACCGGGTTGCTGACCGGCATGCGGTTGGCCCTATTCGAGACGTTCGATCCGGCTACCACGCCGTGGGCCATCGCCGCGCACAATCCGACGTTCCTGGGCACCGCGACCCCATTCTTCGTCGCATTCCTCGAAGCCCAACGGGCCCAACCCGATCGGCCGCTGTTTCCTTCCGTCCGGGGCTGCCTGGCCGGAGGGGCGCCCGTCACCGCCGAACTGAGCCGCCAGGTTCGTGACACCTTCGGCCTGGCCGGCATCGCCAATGCCTGGGGAATGACCGAGTTTCCATGCGCGACCTCGCCGTCGTTGACCGCCGCGCCCGAGGTGCTCGACCACACCGTCGGGCCGCCGGTGCCCGGGGTCAAGGTTCGCGCGGTGGACAGCCGCGGCGCCGAAGTGCCCGCCGGGCAGGAAGGCGAGCTGCGGCTCAAGGGACCCCAGTGCTTCCTCGGCTACGCCGACGCGGCACTTGACGCCGATGCGTTCGACAGCGACGGGTGGTTGCGCACAGGCGATCTCGGCATGATCGACGCCCACGGCAATGTCCGCGTCACCGGCCGTACCAAGGACGCGATCATCCGCAACGCCGAGAACATCTCGGCGCTCGAAATCGAGAATGCGCTCGCCACCCATCCCGCCGTCGCCGATGTCGCCGTCATCGGCATTCCCGACCCCCGGACCGGCGAACGCGTGTGTGCGGTCGTGGTGCCCGCGACAGCCGACGGCGTGTCATTGGAATCCCTTGTGCGACATTGCCAATCACGCGGCCTCAGCCGATACAAGCACCCCGAACACCTGGTGGTCGTCGAGACCTTGCCGCGCAATCAATTCGGCAAAGTGATCAAGAAAGAGCTGCGGGCGGCCTTCGGGTGACCCGCGTCCGGAAATTCGGTTACGCCTCCTGAACGGCCCGCGAGCGGCCGCCGCGATCGCCGGACCTATAACCCTTTAGGCGCATCGCGCACGGCCTGCACCGCCGCGGCGTCGCCGTCGAAGTCGACCTTGGCCTGACGTCCCACGCTGAACAACAACAGTTCCTCGGGAGCACCGGTCACCGTCACCGCCGGCCCCTGGCCTGCGGTGAGCACCGTCTTGCCCTCCGAGGTCCGCAACGCCACCCGGCCGGGCACCTTGGCGAGGGTGAGCCGGGCCATCAACGGCAGGGTGCGCCGCAGCATCTTGCTCAGGGCCGGCTCCAGCGAGCGCGGCTGCCAGCCCGGCTGCGCGCGGCGCACGTCCTCGTGGTGGATGAACATCTCGGCCACATTGGCCACCGGGTCGAGCAGTTTGAGCGGCGAGTAGACCGGCGGGCCGGCGGCGAGCTTGCCGACCAGCTCCTCCCAATCGTTCCGCTCGGCGACCTGGTTCTGCACCTTCTCGGTGTGGGAAGCGAAGAAGGGGATCAGGATGCCGGGCGCGGCGTCGGGGCGGTACTCACGGATCACCAGGTGCGCGGCCAGGTCCCGCGTCTTCCATCCCTCGCACAGCGTGGGCGCGTCCGGCCCGACGCCGCGCATGGTTTCCACGAGGGCGGCACGTTCGCGTTGAGCAACAGACATGCGTTCAGCCTAGAGGCGGTCGACGCGTGAGTGGACGGGTCCACAACACCAATAGTGGGCGGCTCGGTAAATTTGAGACGTCACTGTCCTTTGGAAAGGAGATGTAGGAGAAGCCATGAACGCGCGCGTCGAGCAGTTGGAGTTTCAGGCAGAGGCTCGCCAACTGCTGGATCTGATGGTCCATTCCGTCTACTCCAACAAGGACTCGTTCCTGCGGGAGTTGATCTCCAACGCCTCCGACGCGCTGGACAAGCTGCGGCTTGAAGCGTTCCGGAACAAGGACCTCGACGTCGACACCTCCGACCTGCACATCGAGATCGACGTGGACAAGGACGCGCGCATCCTGACCATCCGTGACAACGGCATCGGAATGACCCGCGCCGAAGTGGTGGATCTGATCGGCACGCTGGCCAAGTCCGGCACCGCGGAGCTGCGCAAGCAACTGCGCGAGGCCAAGAACGAAGCGGCCTCCGAGGAACTCATCGGCCAGTTCGGGATCGGTTTCTATTCGAGTTTCATGGTCGCCGACAAGGTCGAGCTGCTCACCCGCAAGGCCGGCGAGAGCGACGCCACCAGATGGGAATCTAGCGGCGAGGGCACCTACACCATCGAATCGGTCGACGACGCTCCGCAAGGAACGTCGGTCATCCTGCACCTCAAGCCCGAGGACGCCGAGGACGAGCTGCACGACTACACCGCGGAGTTCAAGATCAGGAGCCTGGTCAAGAAATACTCCGACTTCATCGCGTGGCCCATCCGGATGCAGGTGGAGCGACGGCAACCGGCGAGCGAGGAGGGCGGCGAGGAGACCGTCACCATCGAGACCGAGACCCTCAACTCGATGAAGGCCCTGTGGGCCAGGCCCAAAGAAGAGGTCTCCGAAGAGGAGTACAAGGAGTTCTACAAGCACATCGCGCACGCCTGGGACGACCCGCTCGAGGTCATCGCGATGCGGGCCGAGGGCACCTTCGAGTACCAGGCACTGCTGTTCATCCCGTCGCACGCCCCGTTCGACCTGTTCAACCGGGACGCCCAGACCGGGATCCAGCTGTACGTCAAGCGCGTGTTTATCATGGGCGACTGCGACGAGCTCATGCCCGAATACCTGCGCTTCGTCAAGGGTGTCGTTGACGCGCAGGACATGTCGCTGAACGTGTCCCGCGAAATCCTGCAACAGGATCGGCAGATCAAGGCCATTCGGCGTCGGCTGACAAAGAAGGTCCTCTCCACGATCAAGGATCTGCAGTCCGAGCGCCCCGAGGACTATCGCACCTTCTGGACCCAATTCGGCCGGGTCGTCAAGGAGGGCCTGCTGTCGGACTTCGACAACCAGGAGACGCTGCTGCAGATCTCCTCATTCGCCTCGACCCGCAGCGACGAGGAAGCCACCACGCTCGCCCAATACGTGGAGCGGATGAAGGACGGCCAGACGCAGATCTTCTACGCCACGGGCGAGTCGCGCCAGCAGATCCTGAAATCGCCGCACCTCGAGGCGTTCAAGGCCAAGGGCTACGAGGTGCTGCTGCTCACCGACCCAGTCGACGAGGTCTGGGTGGGAACCGTGACCGAATTCGACGGCAAGCCGCTGCAGTCGATCGCCAAGGGCGAGGTGGACCTCAGCTCCGACGGCGAGCAGAGCGAGGCCGAGCGCGAGGAGCAGCAAAAGGAGTTCGCCGACCTGCTGACCTGGCTCAAGGACACCCTGAGCGACCACGTCAAGGAAGTTCGGCTGTCTACCCGGCTGACGGACTCGCCGGCCTGCCTCATCACCGACGCCTTCGGGATCACGCCTGCGCTCGCGCGCATCTACCGCGCTTCCGGGCAGGACATTCCGGTGGGGAAGCGGATCCTCGAACTCAATCCCAACCATCCGCTCGTCACCGGTCTGCGCCAAGCGCACCAGGAGCGCAGCGACGATCCCTCGGTCGCGGAGACCGCGGAATTGCTGTATGGCACAGCGCTTCTCGCCGAGGGCGGCACGCTCGACGATCCGGCGAGGTTTGCCGAGATACTCGCTCACCGGCTGGCCCGCACGGTGTAACCCGGGGTTTACCGGCAAATAAGCCATTTCCGGGATTGAAAACTCCCAGGCAGGGATACTTAGATCCCATGCCTGCGTTTCGCGTCATCGACCCACGGGGCCGGGTCGTTGCGACGAAGAGTTTTGCCAACGCGGAGGCCGCGTACGCCTGGTTCGTCAACTCCGTTGGCGGCAACACCGAGTTGGGTTGGCGCATGGAGGTCAACGACGACGGCCAGTGGGCATTCTTCGACGACACCGAAGGCTTCACCGCCCCGGTGAGCCGGCGGCCAACGAAACGCTGAGGCCCGGATTCGGGCTCAGGGCCCGATCACGAAGCAGCGGCCGGCGCTGCTGACGAAGAGGACCTCATCAACCGTGGACTGCGCGATGGCCGGAAATTCGAAGCGATGGGCCTGCTGGCCGACCTCGATGTCGGCGTCCTGCGACTCGCTGGTGCCGTCTTTCTTGCGGACTAACGCCGTCACCGCGTCGGGTTTCGACGGACTAGTGGCACACCTCGCAGGCTATGCCGTCGTTGTCACGATCGAGGCCGGCTCGATAGCCGGGCTGCCCGCGGTAGATCGGCGCGACACCCGCCGCGCAGGCCGCCCTGCAGTTCGGGTAGTAGGCGCTGGCCCCGCTGGTGGGCGACGTCGACGTTGTGGTCGTGGTGGTCGTAGTCGTCGTCGTTGACGGAGCCGCCACGGCTACGGGCATCCCCGCAATTCCCACTGCGATTGCTCCGGCGAAGAATAATCCACGAAGCACGTTCGGAAGCCTCCTGTTAGCGGAAAAAACGACGGTTGCTGACGACTACAGAGCTAACACCCTGGGCCGGTCGTCGGGCAAGAGGCTGACGAGCCCGCCGCGCGGTCGGACGCGCGACGTATGCTCCCACCATGCATGTCGACGCGATGACGATTCCCCAGCCACTGGGCCAGATCGGTGAGCTCGCCCGGCGGACCCACGCCGTCGGGTTCTCCGGCTTGTTGTTCACCGAGACGGGCCGCACCGCATACCTGAATGCCGCCGTCGCGTCGCAGGCCGCGCCGGATCTGGAATTGTCGACGGGCGTCGCCGTCGCCTTTCCGCGCAGCCCGTTCGTGACCGCCGCCGCGGCCTGGGAACTGCAGGAAGCCACCAGGGGAAGGTTCCGGCTGGGCCTCGGAACGCAGGTGCGCACCCACGTGGTCCGGCGCTACGGCACGGCCTTTGAGCGGCCCGGGCCCCGGCTGCGCGACTACCTCCTGGCCGTCAAGGCGTGTTTCGCGGCCTTTCGTTCCGGGACGCTCGACCATCACGGCGACTTCTACGATCTCGACTTCATCACCCCGCAGTGGAGCCCGGGGCCCATCGACGCTCCAGACCCCAAAGTCGATATCGCAGCGGTCAATCCGTGGATGCTGCGGATGGCGGGCGAAGTGGCCGACGGGGTTCACGTCCACCCCATCGGCGAACCGGGTTATCTGGCCCGTCACGTCCTGCCGACGGTCGGCGAAGGCGCGCAGAAAGCGGGTCGTTCGCTGTCGGACATCGCGATCATCGTGCCCGTCATGACGATCGTCGGGGATACCGACGAAGAGCGGGACCGGCAGCGTGAAGTCGTGCGCGCCAGCATGGCCTTTTACGGAAGCACGCCCAACTACGCATTCATCTGGGACGAGGCGGGTTTCGAGGGCACGACCGCCCGGATCCGGGAAAAGCAGAAGGCCGGCGACTTCGCCGGCATGGCCGCCCAGGTCAGCGATGACCACATCGCGGTCTTCGCCACCGAATCGAGCTGGGAGGGATTGGCGGACGCGTTGGCCGCGAAGTACGCCGGAACGGCAACGCGGTTGGTGATGTACAACTCCGTCGCCGACCAGGATCGCTTCGAGCGCTACGGCGAGGTGGCCCGCCGGATGCAAGCCGTCAGCGACCGAGCTGGATCGCTTTGACCACCAAAAGCAGCGCCCCGACAACCAAATAGGCCCTCAGCGCGATCATCGCGAGCCGGGTTCCTGGTGACCAGGTGACCGGTTCGAGCAGGGCCAGCGGCGGCATGCGCCAAGTGTTGCGATCGACGCCGCGGCCCGGAAGTTGTGGCCGGGCTCGCTCGGGCTGACGCCGCGCCAGCCAGCGCAGCACCGGTGCCGCGGCCGCCGCGAGGATGACCAGCCCAAGCGTCAGATAGCCCGCTACCGCGACGACGTCGAGTCCGGGAAACAACGTGGTGGCCATCAAGATTCCGGACAGCAGCAGCAGAACGCCGACGATCAGTCCGGCGAGCCAGTTGAGCCAGGCGCGATTGACCCAGGGCCCCAACACTTCTCGGTCATTGCACAGCAACAGCAGAAACACGCTGGCGCTGGGCAGCAGTAATCCCGCGAGGGCCTGGACGGCGGTGGTGATCAACCCGAGCGGAGCGCCCGGAATCAGCACGATGGCCGCGGCCAGGACCACCATCGCGGTATAGGAAAGGTAGAACTGTTTGGCGTCGGCGAAGCCGCGGTGCAGCGAGTGCTTCAGTCCGAACACGTCGCCGAAGGCGTAGCTGGTGGCCAGGGTCACCGCGGCGGCCCCGATGATCGAGGCGTCCATCAGCACGATGGCAAAGATCGAGCCGAGCACCGGGCGGTGCTCGCCCAGCAGATGCGCCGTCGCGCCGGCATCGGTGAAGCCGCCAAGGGTGTTGGTGGAGCGCGCCGCCCACTCGCCGGTCATCATCAGCGCGGCGGCGCCGACCACCACCACGAAGGCGCCCAGTACGGTGTCCGCGCGTTCGTACCCCATGAACCGGGGCGTGATGCGCTTGTCGACGACGTTGGACTGCTGAAAGAACAGCTGCCACGGCGCCACGGTGGTGCCGACGATGGCGATGATCAACAGCACGGCATCCGAGCTGATGCCGCCCGAAATGCCGGGCACCACAAACGACTTCGCCGCGTGCCCCCACTGTGGATGGGACATCAGCAGCATCGGGATCTGCAGCAGCGTGACGGCGATGAAAATGAACATGGCCCGCTCCCATCGACGGAAGCTGCCGCTGGCCATGATCGCGACCAACGCCACGCCGAGATCGGTACCACAACGTATTTGGAGATGCCGATGTATTCGGCGGCCAGGCTGATGCCGATGAATTCGGTGACGATCGTCAGAAAGTTCAGCAAGAACAGGTCGCCGACGGAAAACCAGCCCCAGCCGCGGCCGAAGCGTTCGTTGATCAACCGGGCGTGCCCGACCCCGGTGACCGCGCCGAGCCGGACCACCATCTCCTGGTTGACGATGAGCACCGGGATCAGCAGCAGCAACACCCACAGCAGTGAGTAGCCATAGTTCTGGCCGGCTTGCGCGTAGGTCGCGACCCCACCCGCGTCGTTGTCGCCGACCATGACGATGATTCCGGGTCCGACGATCGCGAGCAGGGTCAAAAGCCGGGTCTTCCAGGTGCGGGCGTGCTCGGTTTCCGCGACGCTGATGCGCCCGAACGCGCCCTCGATGTCACCCAGATGCGCGCTGTCCAGCACCGCTGTGCGCCGGGCCGGCGCCGGCTCGGGACGCTGAACCGCCTGCGCCTCAGCCTGCGTGGTGTCCTCCCCGCCGGAGCTCACTGCGCGCTTCCTCCCTGTGGCGGCGTGTCACGGTCGTCGGCGGCGGTGATCTCGCGGATGGGGCGCGGTGCGGGCTCCCGGCGCCGCCAGTCTTCGGGGATGGTCGCCTCCAGCACGTCGTCGACGGTGACCACCCCGAGTAGGCGGTCCTGCTCGTCGACGACGGGGATGGAGTAGAGATTGAAATCCGCCATCAGCAGCGCGATGTCGGTCAGGTCCGCGTCGGCGTTGACCCGTACCGGGTCGGAATCCATCAGGGCCGCAAGGGTTTCGGCGGGATCGACCTGCAAGAGGGTGATCACCGAGACGACGCCGTCGAGCCGTTTGTCCTCGTCGAGCACGTGCACCTTGATGAGCGCTTCCGGTTGTATGCTGCGCGACGCGGCGATCAGCGCCAATGCCTCACCCGCGGTGGCGGTGGCCGAACACGTCACGGAATCGACGTTCATCAGCCCGCCCGCGCTTTCGGGGTTGAATCCCATCAGCGTGATGACCTTGGTGCGCTGCGGGGCGGGCATCAGCTCGAGCACGCGCCGGCGCCGTGACTGGCGCAGGTCGGCGATCGCGTCGGCCGCGTCGTCGGCGCGCATGCGGCCCAGCAGCGCGGCGACCTCGTTGTCGGGCATGCCGTCCAGCAGCCGGCTGGCCTTTTCCGGGTCCAGCTCTTCGAAGACGTCGGCCTCCAGTTCGGGGTCGCTGTGTACCCGGTCGAGGATCTCGCCGCCCTCGGCCTTGTCCGCTTCCTCGAGCAGATCGGCGATCTCGGCGGCCTTGAGCTCGCCGAATCGGTCCGACAGGCGCCGCACGGCATCGGAACGTGCGTGGCCGATCAGCGGCTCGAACGCCTTCCAATCGCGAGACGCGTGCCCTCCCGAGTGCTTGATCAGGCCGAACAATCGCGGGGGACGCCGGGTGTCCAGGCGGGTGACCATCCAGCCCTCGCCGGTGCGCTCCAGCTCGATGTCGTAGGCACGCACCAACTCGACGGTGGCCACGTCGATCAGCCGGTGGCCCAACACATCGGTGCGCAACAGCACCTCACCCTCGCGGCGCTCGAACCCGCGAAGGTCAATCTTGTTCTTGGTCAACAGAACTCGATCCGCCGAGTATGCGTCGATGGATTTGTCGCCGATGAACACGCGCCGGCCGCCGACCCCGGCCACGATCCCGGCCACCAGCGGATACTCCTCGGCCCCTCGCAGCCGCACGATCACGTCCTCGACCCGGCCCACCGTTTCCCCGGAGCGTGCCAGCACGGGGGCGCGCAACAGCTGCGAGAGGTGGATGACTTGCTGTCCGGCGCGCGGTTTGGACGCCTTTTCCGATGTGCCCATCCCTCCTCAAGGCGGTACGACCGAACCCGCGGACAACCTACCTCGAAAACCGGTTGGTGCGATGCCAGGTAGCTGAGAGCGGATTCAGTGGTGACGCAAGCACCGTCTCGGCCGCCAGAGTCTACGCCCACATGACCATGCGGAACGGCCGCCAATAGGTAAACAGCAGAAGGCTATTCGGATTTCGCCGTCTCGGTGACGGCTACTGTTTGTCGACTTTCCCGGCGATCTGAGTGGCGATGCTGACACCGAGGTCCCCGATGTCCTTGCGGCACGCGTCGACATCGATGACGACGTTGTTGCGAACGGTCAGCGCCCGCTGGCACGGCATGGTCACGCTGTTGCCGTTCGAGGTGATGGTGAGGGTCACCGGAGCGCTCAGAACGCCGTTGGCGTTGGACACCTGACCCACCTTCCACTGCAGTTCGGGCTTGCCGTCGGCGGCGGGAACGGTGTCCTGCCGGTTGGCGCAGGCGGGCCAGCGCTGGGTCGACGTCGTGAAGAACGCGCCGGCCTGCTCGGGGGAGGCAAACAGCACCACAAATTGGTATACGTCAGGGCTTTCCAGTTGATCGGCCCCCGCGGGCGCGGGCGCCTGGTCGTGGTAGCCGTACACCGCGGTGCTGCCGCTGTCGGCGTAGACCGACGCCAACGCGGCGTGAGTGCTGTATCTGCATTCGGCGGCAAACGTGTAGTCCTGGCGCTTGACCGGATCTTCCACCAACGTGGTAAGCGGTGGGTCGCTCGTCGTCCCGGTCACGCCCAGCACGGTGTCGATATCGTTCGGCGAGAGCATCAGGTCGGGCAGCGCGGATTGCGCGAGGGGAGTCTTCGACGACGCCGTCGTGGTGGACGCCGCCGACGACGCGGCGCCGCCCGCGTGGTCGCCGCCGCACCCCGTGATCAGTATTCCGGCGGCGGCCATCGCAGCTGCCGCGGTCAGCTGGCTCCTCATGCGCATGGAGCCTACGACAGCGAGGCGGTCTCCCATGCGGATTTGCCGCATATGCGGTCGCGTGCAGGGCCTTACGTCAGGGACCGCCGTGGTGCGCACATGCGGAGCCAACGGTTATGTTCGCTGTGTGTCCGCAGTCGACTTCACCTCGGTATCGCCGATCGTCCCCGTCCGAGACCTGGACGTCGTACTCTCCCGGTACCGCCGGCTCGGCTTCGACGCCCGCGCATACGAGGGCCCGGACCGGTACGGCTTCGCCGATCGCGGGTCGGTGTCGATCCACCTCACCGAGTGGGCCGAGCACGATCCCTTGCGCACCGCCGCCGGCGTGTACCTCTACGTCAGTGACGCCGATGCTCTCTACGCCGAGTGGGCGGCACTGCAAGACCTCGGCGGGCGCCTGATCGCGCCCCAGGACACACCGTACGGTCTGCGCGAATTCGCCTACGTCGACCCCGACGGCACAGCGCACCGGGTCGGCTCACCCCTGAGTCGACCTCATGCCGATTCCGCTGTGTGAGAGGGCTTTTCGTCGGACGACGGAGCGTAGCTGGCCTGACTGTGGGCCAGCGCCACCGTCGCGGCCGCCATCAGCGCGACCGATAGACCCAAGGCCACCCAGCCGATGTCGTTGGTGCGCAGCGTCTCACCCAACACGGTGACACCGAGCACCGATCCGACGATGGGCTCGGCCACGGTGACCGCCGGGAGCGACGCGGTGAGCGGGCCGGCCCGAAATGCTGACTGCTCCCAGGCGGTCGCGGCGATCGCCAGCACCACCCACACGTAGAACTCGGGTGCGCGCAACAACTCCGGGACACCGCGGCCGAGCTGGTCGACCACGCCTTTGGTCAGCACCGAAAACAACCCCCACAGCGAGCCGGACATCAGGCCCAGCAACAGTGCACCGACCGAACCAGGAAACATGCGCGCCCCGATCACGCACAGGACCAGCGCCGGGCCCATGACCAACGCCACGACTGTCCACGTGTGCACCGATCCTCGCGGGGCGCCCTGCTGGGGGTCGCCGACCGTCACCACCACCGCAACCGCGACGGCGAGCAAAACCGCCCAAATCCCTTGCCGGCGTGTGATTCGGCGATGTCTCACCCGCGCGCTGATGAGCAACGCGAACAGCAGCGAGGTCACCAACAGCGCCTGCACCAGCACCACCGAGCCCAGACCCAGGGCCGCGGCCTGGAACCCGAACCCGGCGGCGGCCACCAGGCTGCCCGTCCACCACTGCTTGTCGCGCAGCAGCCGGCGAAACAGGGCGACGGTCCCGACCGGCTTATCGGTGACTTGCTGTGCGGAGCGCTGCTGGACGACGTCGCCGGCGCCGACCATCAGGGCGGCCGCGACGGCGAGCAACGCCGCGATGCCCGTTTTGCTCACGCCGGTCTCCTAGTCGCTTGTGCGGGGCATTCCGCTTGTCGCACAACGCATTCGTGGGCGCGGCCGGCCCAACTTACGCGGCCGGTCAGCTGTTGCGCCGAATCTTGAGCGCGGTGGTGATCATCGGAATCTGCAACGGCAGCCGGCCCAGGGCGACCAGGCGCATGGGCCACGGCTTGCCCCACCACAGCCGGCACATGTTGACGTTGCCGGGGAACACCCCGACGAACAGCGCCACGGCGGCCAGCGCGGCCGAGCGTCTGGTGCTCCGCGGCACCAGCAGAGCCCCGATCGCCAACTCGGCCACGCCAGAACCGTAGGTATAGAGCCGCGGGCTGCCCGGCAGCTCGACCGGAATGATCGAGTCGAACGGTTTGGGAGCGACGAAGTGCAGGGTGCCGATGCCGAGCAGCATCGCCGCGACACGATAGGCGAGTTGCTCTGTCGTGTCCCGCCCGGCGAGGGGTCTGGTTGTCATGCAGCCATTGTGCCCATAGCGGCCACCGCTTACGTGCGGTCGGCGTCGATCTTGACCACCGACGTCTGGTGCACCACCACATACGGTGCGAACGTGCCCAGCAGCGACATCGGGATGACGTTTCGGCCCTGCGCCGTGACGCGAAACGATCCGTCGGACACCGATTGACCCGACAGCAGGCCCATGCCGAGGTCGCACAGGTTGTGCAGCCCGGTCTGGCACCGCGTGCATTTTCCACAGGACGGGATGAACGACAGGACCACGTGATCACCGACGGCCAGGTGCTCGACACCCTCGCCGATCTCGGTGATGACGCCGGCGCCCTCGTGGCCTCCGAGCACCGGATAGCTCGGGATCGGGAAGTCGCCCGTCATCAGATGGTGGTCGGAGTGGCACAGACCGGCCGTCTCCAATTGGACGGTCACCTCGCCGTGGCGGGATCGCCGAGGTCGACCTCTTCGACCGACCATGGCTCGTTCAGTTCCCAGACCAGCGCACCTTTGGTCTTCAACGGCTTGGCCTCCGTTTTACGCGAACCGCTTAAATGTTAACGCCGTCACACGAACCGACCCACCGAACTTAGACCATTACTATTGCCTATACAGTATTTGAAACGATTCGCGGCGTCTGACCGCCCACAACAACGAGGTTGAGAACATGGGAACACCCGTCATTGTCGGAGCCGTCCGGACCGCGATCGGCCGATCGTTCAAGGGGACGCTGGTCAACACTCCGCCCGAGACCCTGATCACCGCCGTGCTGCCCGAGGTGGTCCGCCGGTCGGGTGTTGATCCCGCGGACATCGACGACATCATCTTCGCCGAATCTCATTATGGCGGTGGCGATCTCGCCCGTTACGCGGCGACCGCGACAGGCCTGGAGCACGTTCCCGGCCAGTCGGTCAACCGGCACTGCGCGGGCAGCCTCACCGCCATCGGGAACGCCGCGGCCCAGATCGGCTCCGGCATGGAGCGCGTGCTGATCGCCGGGGGTGTGCAGTCGCTGTCGATGACGCCGCTGACCAACTGGCGCATCCCCGGTCCCGAGCTGAAGTTCGAGGAGCGCTGGATGCCCCCCACGCACGTGGAGACGCCCGACGCGCCCGCCAAGGACATGTCCATCACCGTCGGCTGGAACACCGCGCAGGCGGTTGGCATCACGCGCGAGGAGATGGACGCCTGGGCCGCCCGCTCGCATCAGCGCGCCGTCGCGGCCCAGGACGCCGGCAAGTTCGCCGACGAGATCCTGCCGCTGAAGATCACCCAGTTCGACGGCTCGGTCACCGAGTTCGCCGTGGACGAGCACCCGCGTCGCGACACCACCATCGAGAAGCTGGCCGGCCTCAAGGTGCTGCACCCCGAGATCGAGGGTTTTTCGATCACGGCCGGAAACAGCAGCGGCACCAACGACGCCGCGGCCGCGGTCGCGCTGGTCGACAGCGACTACGCCCAGGCCGAGAAGCTCAACGTGATGGGCACGGTGCGGGCCTGGGCCGCCGCCGGCGTAGCGCCCCGCGACTGCGGCCTGGGTGCCGTCAAGGTCATCGGGAAGGTGTTGCAGCGGGCCGGTCTGTCGCCCTCCGACGTCGCCCTGTGGGAGATCAACGAGGCGTTCGCTTCCGTCCCGATCGCGGCTTGCCGCGAATACGGCATCGACGAGGAGAAGGTGAACTTCTCCGGTAGCGGCTGCAGCCTCGGCCACCCCATCGCGGCCTCGGGTGCACGCATGGTGACCACCTTGGCCTACGAGCTGGCCCGCCGCGGCGGCGGCATCGGTGTCGCCGCGATGTGCGCCGGCGGCGGCCAGGGCGGCGCGGTCGTCATCGAGGTCTGAGCGACCGGCGCTCGGCGGCTAATTGCAGAACGTGTAGCCGATGAACTGGGTGCCGCGCGTGTCGCCGCTCGAGTAATTGGCGAAGTGCACGGCCGGCTCGCCGTTGTACTGGGTGTTCATCTTCTGCACCGTCGGCGGGGGAACGCCCTTGGGGAAGGCCAGGATCATATCGGCGTAAATCTCCAAGCCGGACTGGCAGATCGCCTCGCGCCGCGGCGGCTGCGGATTCCACGCGTGCACGACGACCGGCTCGGTCAGCTGAGACCCCGCCGCGCAATTCGGGTCGCAGAGCTTGAACACCGCCGTGCCGGTCCCGTCGGCGCCCTGCGGTCCCCAGGACGTCCACGACATGTCCTGCAGCGCAACGGCCACACTGGCGCAGCCCAGAACGTTCAGCTTCTTCGGACGCGCGACCGGCGGAACGGAGGGGTTATAGCAGCCCGGGATGGCGAAGCTCTCCGGCGCCGATGACGACGGCTGGGCGCTGGGCGCCGTCGCGCTCTGATGGCCCCGGCTCAGCTGCACGCCCACCACGGCGAGGACCCCGACCAGCACCGCGGCCGCGACAATCCCGGCCCCGATCAATCGCCCCCGCGAGGTGTGCCGCAACCGCCTCGATAATGGCACGTTGGCGTTGCCGCTCACGCTCATTAGATTACGGGTGAAACTTCTCCGGCGGGCTGCTGCCCGCCTCCGCGCATGACAGGGTAAAGTTGGTCATCGCTGCCAAGATATTGAGGATTCCGCGGAGTGCCGATGAATGACCATGATCTGGCCGCACGGTTGGCCACCGAGGCCGGTCGGTTGTTACTCGGCGTTCGAGACGAGTTCGCGCGAGCGGAAGCCGCTGAACGGAAAGCCGCGGGGGACAAGCGATCCCACGATTTCCTGATGGAGGCGCTCACCGCCGAAAGGCCCGCCGACGCGGTGCTGTCCGAAGAGGGCGCCGATGACCCGGTGCGATTGCGCTCGGACCGCGTTTGGATCGTCGATCCGCTGGACGGCACCCGGGAGTTCTCTGAGCTGGGTCGCGACGACTGGGCCGTGCACGTCGCGCTCTGGGAAGCCGGTGAGTTGGTCGCCGGCGCCGTGGCGCTACCGGCACAGGGCATCACGCTGGCGACTCCCGACGTTGCCTCGCCTCCCGCCGTCCCAGGGAAGCCGCGCATCGTGGTATCGCGCACCCGACCGCCCGCCATCGCCCTGAGCGTGAAGGACGCGCTGGACGGAGTCCTGGTGGAAATGGGCTCCGCGGGAGCCAAAGTCGCCTCGATCGTCCAAGGTTTGTCCGACGTGTACGTGCACGCCGGCGGCCAGTTCGAGTGGGACTCCGCGGCGCCGGTGGCGGTGGCGCGAGCCGCCGGGTTGCACACCTCTCGCATCGACGGGTCCGCCCTGGCCTACAACCAACCGGATCCCAAGCTGCCGGATCTGGTCGTCTGCCGTCCGGAGCTGGCGGAGGCGGTGCTCGCGGTTACGCGCTGAGGGTCATTGCGAACTGCATCGCGTGGCCCACTTGCCCACTGACGGTAGGCATCTCGCGGACCCGTCAGGTCGGCGGGCCCTCAGAGCAATGCCTGCCGCCACGACTGGATGCGTTCGGCCAGCTCGGGTCCGCGGTCCTCCTGAATGAAGTGGCTCGCGTTGATGCGGGCGTGCGGCTGGCCCGCGGCACCGGGGATGTGCTTGATCAGGGCGCTGTCCGCCTGCCCGAGGATGGGATCGCGGGCCCCGAAGATGGCGAGGAACGGCTTTTCCCAGCGGCCGAGGGCCTCCCACGCCTTCCTGTTGGCCGGAATCGCCGGATCGGTGGGCGAGGTCGGCACCAGCTGAGGGAAGGCCCGGGCCCCGGCTTGATAGGACTTAGCCGGGAAGGGCGCGTCATACCCGGCGCGAACCTTCGACGGCACCCGGCGCACGGTCCCGGCGCTGACGATGCGGCCCGCGGGCAGCACGGGGGAGTAGCGGGCGAAGGCACGCCAGGCGTAGAAGGCGGGCGGAGTGCGCCGTTGCGCCGTGGGCAGGAAACCGTTGGCCACCACCAGCCGCCCGATGCGGTCGGACTGCTCGGCGGCGATGCGCAGCCCGATCAGCGATCCCCAGTCCTGCACGAACAGGGTGACGTCCCTGAGGTTGAGGTGCTCGAACCAGGAGGTCACCCATTCGACGTGTCGCTGGTAGGTGTAGTCCTCGACCCGGCTGGGCTTGTCCGAACGCCCGAACCCGATCAGATCCGGCGCCAGCACACGGTTCCCGGCGTCGGTCAGGGGCGGGATCATCGTGCGGTAGAGGTAGCTCCAGGTGGGCTCGCCGTGCAGCAGCACGATCGGCGGCCCTTCGATCGTCCCCTCGTCGAGGTAATGCATGCGAAGCGGGCGGGTGTCGCTTGCGGTTACGTCGAGGTAGTGCCCAACGAACGGGTAGCCCTCCAGGTTTTCGAATCGGGAGTCCGGGGTTCGCAGCACATGCATATTCAGCTCCTCCGGTGAACCGGCACCTCTGCTAGCCTCTCTCGCCGACGCGAGTTCGTCTAGTAGCAGATTCATTGAGCTGGGCCCAGAGGGCCATTAAACTCGTTTATTCATGGCAATTCGGCGCGCGGTTCTGCTCATCGCCGACATCGGCGGCTACACGCATTACATGCAGTGGAACCGGACGCACCTTGCCCATGCCCAGCTGACGGTGGCGGGCCTGTTGGAGTCGGTCATCAACGCGGGCAAGGGTTTGAAGCTGGCCAAACTCGAGGGCGATGCCGCGTTCTTCTGGGCACCGGACAGCCACGCCAAAGTGGTGGTGTGCGACCGGCTGTCACGGATGCGTGCGGCGTTTCTGCAGCGGCGCGAGCAGATGAAGAACGACATCGCCTGCCAGTGTGCGAGTTGCGAACAGCTGGACAAGTTGTCGCTCAAGTTCGTCGTGCACGTGGGCGAGGTGGCGGATCAGAAGGTGAAGCGCCATGCCGAGTTGGCCGGCTTCGATGTCATCCTGGTGCACCGGATGCTGAAAAACATGGTGCCGGTTGCCGAATACGTGCTGATGACCGATCCCGTCGCCGCCTGCCTCGACGAGCAGATGCGTGACCTGTGCCTGCCGTTGGTGCACGTCTTCGACGGCATCGGCGAAACCCCGACGCACTACATCGACCTCGCATCGTTGCAGGTTCCCGTCGCGGCGCCCCGGCGCAGTTTCCTTCGTCGGCTGGGTGCGACGACGAAGTTCGAGATCGACAGCCTGCCCTTCACGCTCGGCATGAAGGAACCCGCCCAAGGGTTCCGCAACTTGGGCCGGGGTACCGAGGAAGTCTCCGCATAGCCGAAAGGCCTTGTGGCTCGGTGCTATTGCCTAACGTGCCCCGGTCAGGGCGCGGCCCATGCGCGACAGGGCCTCGCCGAGAATGGTCTGCGAGGTGGCGAAGTTCAATCGCACGTGTCCGGTTCCGCCGGTTCCGAACACGTGGCCGGAACTCAGTGCCACCCGCGCGTGATCGAGGAACCAGCGGGCGGGTCCGGACAGGTCGGCGACCACGGCAAGGCCATCGGAGGCCTCCTCGTCGAAACCGAGTTCGCGGCAATCCAGCCACGCGAGGTAAGTGCCTTGCGGCCATTGGTATTTCACTCCGGGAAGGTGCTCGGCGACCAACTCACCCAGCAATGTCCGGTTCTCGTCCAGACCCCGCAGGGTCGCGTCGAGCCAGTCGTCGCCGCTGCGAAATGCCTCCGCGTGGGCGAGCACGCCGAGGTGGCTGGGCCCGTGGCTGACCTCCTCGGGCATCCGGTCCAGGTCGGCGGCCGCCTCCGGTCCGGCGATCGCCAGCGCGGCTTTCAATCCCGACAAGTTCCAGGCCTTCGATGCCGAGGTCAGGGCGAAGGCGTTCTCGGCGCCGGGAACGGTGAGGAAGGGGGTGAAGCGCGATCCCGGCAGGATGATGGGCGCGTGAATTTCGTCGGAGACCACCCGCACGCCCAATCGCCGGGCGAGCTCGGCGACCCCGCGCAGTTCGTCGGCGGTATGCACCGATCCGGTCGGGTTGTGCGGATTGCACAACAGGTAGGCGACCTTTGCGTCCTTGGCGGCCCCGGCACGGGCCCGGACGAAGGCATTTTCCAAGCCGCCCAGGTCAATTCGCCCGTCACGCAGCGGCGCCTCGACCACCCGGCGGCCGTCGTGGGAGACGAAGGCGTAGAACGGCGCGTAGACCGGTGGGTTCACGACGACGGCGTCGCCGGGATCGGTCAGCAGGCGCAACACCTCGACGACACCGAGCATGACATCGGGAACCAGCGCCGTGCGGCTCACGTCGAGGTCGTGCCACTGCCAGCGCCGCGCCGCGAATCGGCTGACCGCTTCGGCCAGCGCGGTGCCGCACGGATACCCGGTGTCGCCGTCGTCGATGGCCTTCCGCAGCGCTTGGGCCACCGTCGGCGCTAGGTTGACGTCCATCTCGGCGACCCACAGCGGCAGGACGTCGGCGGGATGCGCCCGCCACTTCATGCTGGTGCGCAGCCGCAACCGTTCCAGCGTGAGTTCCTCGAGGGGATTTACCGTCACGCCCGCAGAGTAACCGGCGGGCACTACCCGCCGACAAACGCATTTTGCGGGATCGTCAACGGAAGATCCACCGAAGTCAGCAATCCCGGCTGGGCGGCAATGACATACGGGACGGCGTTGACGACGCGCATCGCGGTGGCGACCATGGCGCCCGCCCCGGAGGTCATCCCGCCGATGCCGGCCTTCGCGGGATCCTTCAGCGTCGCGGCCAGCGTGCAGTCGATGTCCGGATCGCCGGAGATCATGACTCGGTAGGACAGATCGCCGATCCCGGTGGGCCAGTCGGGGGCGACGTCGTGCGCGAGCCGGGTGACGTGCTCGATGACGATGGCTTCCCGGCCGTCGACCACGCCGATCGCCTGCATCCGCAGCGCGCCGCAGGTTCCGGCCTCGACGGTGCCCATCGCAACCCCCAGCGTCCGGGTGGTGACGGCGCGGTCGAAACCCTCGCGCACTTCCTGGACTTCGACGCCCAACGCGTCGGCGATCAGCCGGATCTGCCCCTGCCATTCGCCGGCGGTGGCGCCCGGGTAGCTGATCCAAGGCTGGTAGTCGAGCGGACGGCCGAAGCCCAGCGCATCACTCATGATGTCGGGAACCCCGTAGTCGTCGTACAGGCCGATCTCGAAGGAGTGGATCTTGTCGATCGACGACGACTGCGTGGACAGCACCAGCGGCAGATAGTCGGCGGCGAAGCCCGGCTCGATGCCGGAGGCGTACAGCGACACCTGGCCCTGTTTGGCCGCGGCGACCAGCTGGTCGCGCCACTCCGCGGGCTCGTAGGCGTGGGGGTTGACCAATCGCGTGGTGCTGGTGGTCACGACGTTGATCCCGGCCTCTAGCAGCTTGACGTAATCCGGGATGGCCAGCGCGTCCCGCTCCGGACCGCTGGCCGCGTAGATGACACAGTCGGGCTTGAGCGCGATCAACGCGTCGGCGTCGTTGGTAGCTTTCAGGCCGATCGGCTCACCGCCGGCCAGCTCGCCCGCGTCCTTGCCGACCTTGTCGTCCGAGTGCACCCACACGCCGACCAGATCCAGATTGGGGCGCCGCTGGATCGCGCGGATGGCGATCGAGCCGATGCCACCCGTCGCCCACACCACCACGCGATGAGCCGTCATCTTGTTCCTCCTCAGGTGCGTGCGCGGCGCGCAACACGACGAAAGCCAGTGCGGCCGTTGCACTTACGTGGACGCAGCGGCCGCTGTGACCCGACGTTCGACTTGGAAACTACCGCCGCGAATCCGCGCGGTCAAGGATTTAAGAAAGCGGGCACTATCTTAACGAACAAATTTTAGGTTAAGGTGCAGCTGTGACGGCGCACCAGCGTTTTGCCCGCCTTCGAGCGACAATTCGGGGCGGCGGGCGCTGATGTTCACGCTGAGGTTCGACATGCGCGCCCCGGGTGGGAGTGCACCGGCCACCGATCTGTACGCCGCGGCCATCGACATGTGCGAGTGGGCGGAAACGCGGGGCGCCGTGCTGGCGGTGCTCTCCGAGCATCACGGCGCCGACGACGGTCATCTGCCGGTACCGCTCACCCTGGCGTCGGCGATAGCGGCCAGGACGCGCACGTTGGCGATCCTGCTGGCCGCGGTGCCGGTTCCGTTATGGGATCCCGTCCGGCTCGCCGAGGAAATCAGCGTGCTGGACCTGATCAGTCGCGGACGGGTGTCCTACGCATTCGGCGTGGGACATCGCCGTGAGGAATACGAGCACTTCGGCATCGACATGAGCACGCGCGGTCGCGCGGCCGACGAGATGCTGGACGTCCTTGGGCCGCTGGTGCGCGGTGAGCCCGTTGGGTACCGGGGGCGCACGGTCCGCGTCACCCCACCGTGCGGCTCGCCCAACGGGCCGATGGTGCTGATCGCCGGCGGCAGCAAGGCCGCGGCGCGGCGGGCCGGCCGCCACGGACTCGGGTTCATCTCGCAGACCGCGTCGCCCGGGCTGAAGGAGTACTACGAGGAGCAGTGCCGTGCGCACGGACACGAACCCGGAATCATCCAGTTTCCCCAACCCGGCGCTCCGACAGCGGTTTTCGTGGCCGAGGACGTCGACGAGGCCTGGGATGAGCTGGGAGCACACCTGCTGCACGACGCGAAAACGGCGGCGTCCTACCGGCCGCACGACGACTCGGTCGCCAGCATCATCCGCGCCGACACCGTCGCGGAGCTTCGAAAGGGCGGCAGCCCGTACCGCATCTTCACCCCCGACGAGGCGGTCGACTACGTGCGCGCCGGGCAACTGCTGCCCTTGCACCCGCTCTGCGGCGGCGTCGCACCGGATGTGGCGTGGCCCTATCTCGAGCGCGCCGCGGCCGCCTTTGCAAACGACCAGTGAGGAGAGTGCCTATGCGTGTTGTCGTGTGGTCGACCGGCGGAGTCGGCTCGAACGCGATCGATGCCATCCGACGACGGCCGGACCTGGAACTTGTTGGTGTGTGGGTGCATTCACCCGACAAGGTCGGTAAAGACGCGGGCGAGCTGGCCGGCGGCGAGCCCCTGGGCGTCGCGGCCATCAATGATGCCGACGCGCTGATCGCACTGCAGCCCGATTGCGTGGTCTACGCGGCCAGCGGCCCCGACCGCGATGGGGCGGCCGTGCCCGACTACGTGCGTCTGCTGGCGGCGGGCATCAATGTGGTGTCGACGTCGTCGACCAGCCTGGTGTACCCGCCGTCCTATTTCGCGCCCAACTGGCGCGACGAACTGGACGCGGCGGCCAAAGCCGGCCAGGCGTCGTTCTACGTGTCGGGCATCTTCCCCGGCTTCGCCTCCGATCAGCTCGCCCTGCTCATGACGACCCAGTCCAAGAGCATCCGCCGGATCACGGCCAGCGAGGTGGCGCTCAACGATCACTACCCGGTGGCCGACGTGATGATGGACGGGATGGGCTTTGGCCGGCCGCTGGACTTCGAGCCGATGCTCAAGACTCCCGGGTTCATCGAAATGGCTTGGAAGGCACCGATTCATCTGATGGCGGAGGGGCTCGGTGTCGAGGTGGAGGAAATTCGCGGTTCGCTCGACCGGGAACTCACGGACCGGGACATCGAGGTGGCCTTCGGCACCGTCAAGGCCGGCACCTGCGGTGCCGTGCGCACCCGGGCGGCGGGAGTGGTCAATGGCCGCGAGGCCATCGTGATCGAGCACGTCATCCGGATGGCCCGCGACGTCGCACCCGATTGGCCCACCTCGGACTGTGACGCCACGTATCGGGTCGACATCGAAGGAGACCCCGACATCTACTGCGAGATGACGCTGGGCGAGACGGCGGGCCACGGGGCGGGGCGAGCCGCGATGGCGTCCACGGCCATGCGCGTCGTCAACGCGATCCCGTACGTCGTCGAAGCGCCCCCGGGCCTGCTGAGCTCGCTGGACCTCCCGACCACGCTGCCGCTTTACGCCTTCGACTGAACGTGTAACGTACGTCGCAAAGATTAGGGCAGCTAGGAGTTTGCCGTGTACACACTGCGCTTCGATATGCGCGATCCCGAATGGGCCGCGCCCCCAGCCGATCTGTACGCGGCGGCGCCCGAAATGTCCGCGTGGGCCGAGGAACACGGCGGTCTAGCCGCCGTCCTGTGCGAACATCACGGCTCCGAGGACGGTTATCTGCCGTCGCCGTTCTTGCTGGCCTCGGCGGTGGCCGCGCGGACGCAGCGGCTGGCACTGAGCCTGATCCTGATCCTGCCGTTCTACGAAATCGTGCGTCTCGCCGAGGACATGGCGGTGCTCGACATCATCAGCAACGGGCGAGCCTCCTACATCCTGGCCCTGGGCTACCGGCCCGAGGAGTTCGAGCACTTCGGCCTGCCGATCAAGAAGCGCGGTCGCCTCTGCGACGAGAAACTCGCGCTGTTGCGGCGACTTCTTGCCGGTGAAACCGTCGTCGAGGACGGACGGCGGATCAGTGTGACGCCCCGCCCGCTGACTCCCGGCGGGCCGGGACTGATGTGGGGTGGGGGCACGGTCGCCGCGGCCCGGCGGGCCGGCCGGTACGGCCTGGGCATGCTGGGCAACGCCAACGCGCCCGGCATGCAGGAGGCCTACGAGGAGGCCTGCCGCGAGCACGGGCATACTCCCGGCCCGACGATGTTCCCCGACCGCAACACGCCCTCGGTCGTATTCGTCGCCGAGGACGTGGACCAGGCGTGGAAAGAGATCGGCGAACACCTGCTGCACGACGTGCGCACCTACGCCGCGTGGAATCCGGGGGACGAGACGACGGCGGGATTCAGCCACGTCAACACCATCGACGAGCTGCGTGAGACGGGGGCGTCGCATGTGATTATCTCGGTGCCGGAAGCGATTTCGCGGGTGAAGGCGGGCCAGGTGCTCAACCTGTCGCCGCTGTGCGGTGGGCTGCCGCCGGAGATCGCGTGGCCGTACCTCAAGCGCGTGGGCGAAGTGGTGCTGCCGGGGGCGCTCGGCTGAGCGCTATTCCTCGCTGAAGCGATCGACGAGGTGCGAGTTGACGCCGTCGGCGTCGAGTCGCCGCGCCACCAGATAGCCCGCCCCCATCCAGGCGCGGCGAGACCAGTTGCCGAACGACACCCGTGTTCCCGGGGCGCCGGATGCGGCCGGCATCATCTTGACGCGTTCGAGCGCCTCCTTCACCCCGCGCGGGCTCAACGGGTGGGCGTCGGCGAGCGCCCGTAGCAGCGTGTGCGCGACGTCCCGATTCACCACCGGCACACACCATTCCGGTCGCCGGCCGTAGGCCTCGTTGTACTCGTCGAGGAATTCCTGCCCGACCGTGTTGCCCTCGTCGTACTGGTCGACGCCGGTCCAGCCCATGAAGGCTTTCCACATGATCGGGTTGAGCCAGGCGTTCTGGAAGGCGGTACCGCAGAACCGGGGCGGATCCCAGCCCAGCGCCTCGAGCGCCGGGTTGACGAACACGATCCCGAAGCCGAATCCGCAGTGCACGATCGCCTGCGCTTTGGCGTCGTGAAGTGCCTGCACGGCGCCGCTGACGTCCCCGGCGGTCTGGGCGATCGACGCCTCGGCCACGATACGAATACCCTTGCGCCGGCACGCATCCCGGAAGTTCTTCAGATAGGCCTCGCCGACCAGGGATTGCTCGATCAGCACGCCGACCTCGGTGTGACCACCCTTGGCCAGCAGGTCGGACCAGAAGATCGGCTCGTCGGTGTGCGAGCCCATCGGATACGCGAAAACCCATTCGCTCAGCGCCGCGTCCGATCCCGTCACGCTGATGCAGGGAACTTTGAACCGCTCGTCGATCGCTTCGCGGGTCGGGATCACGTTGTCGCCGATGTTCGGGCCGAAGACGGCCAGGCAGCCCTCGTCGCACAGCTCGCCGTAGGCGTCGATGACCGCCTTGACCGACCCCTTGGGCAGGCCTTCGACTTCGCGGTAGATGATCTCGATCGGCCGATCGATCAAACCCTGCTCGACGCCCTTCTTGAAGACCAGGTCGAAGGGTTGCGTCAGGTCCTCGAAGTACGTTTGCGGAAAGCCTTCCGGCAGTAGGAAGTCCATCAGGTAGCCGATCTTGATCGGCTCGGCGGTGCTCTCGTAACCCATGTGATCGCTGCCTTATTGGGGTTGGTTGGGGACGCCCGGGTACAGCTGCTCCGTGGGCCCCGCGGTGACGTAGCCACCCAGCTTCGTGATGAGGTGCGGCGCAAAGACCGCACCGTAGACCAGGTGTCCGACGACGATGACGGCCACGATGGAGAGCACCGCAGACTGGCCCCGGCTCTTGGACCTCTTGTCCGCCCACATGTCGATGACGTTGCGGCCTTCGGCATCGGTGCGCCCGAGCAGATACGTGAAGAGCATCATCTGGATGCCCATGGCCAGCGAGTCGTACAGCGGGTACTGGTGCTTGGTCCCCTCGAAGATCGCGAGGCCGGGAATCACGTACCCGTAATAGAAGTTGCCGAGCTGGGCGCCGGTGAAGGCGTTGAAGAACAATGCCCAGCAGAAACCGACGAGGAGGCCGACCACGAGCAGGGTGATTGGCCTGCGCCAGTTGAACTTTGCGCTCAGCCATCGTCCGAGGGCGGCCCCGGTCACCGCGGGAATGATGAAGTAGGAGACGTAACCGATGGGCACCGCCAACGGCAACCCGCCCCACGTCACGTTCAAGGGCCACCAGGACGGCATGCGGGGCAGCGCGGGCGGAAACTGTGCGTACATCGCCCAGTCGTAGGGTGATTCGATCCAGGAGAACGAGATCGCCGAAATGCCGAGCAGTAACAGCGGATGGATGCGGCGGCGCCGGAAGCTCAGGTAGATCCCGATGATCAGGAACGCGATGCTCGCGGCGTAGGAGAAGTACTGCACCCCCGCCATCGCCGGCGTCATTTCGGCGTTCACCGGCGGCCCTCGTCGCTCGGCGCGCGCCGCGCCTCGGGGTCGAAGCGGAGCACCAGGCCGAATATGAGGAGGATCAGGCCGAACAGCGTGCCGAGCATGATGACAGCGCCCACGGTGTCGCCCTTCCGATGGTTTCGCCTTTAAGGTAGTGCATACTATCCTATCTAGATAGTGGATACTATCCCCAAGGTCGTTCGAGGAGTGGACATCGGTGCCCCAGCGAGCAATTAAGCAGCCGACGCCGGCCACGGTGGCGCGTCGTCCCCGTGGCGAGCCGCGCCGGCTGCTGCTCGACGCCGCCCGGGAACTCTTCGCCGGCCGGGACTATCGCAGCACCACGACACGTGAAATCGCCCAGGCCGCCGGCGTCACCGAACACCTGCTGTTCCGCAACTTCGGTTCGAAGGCCGCGCTGTTCCGCGAAGCGCTCGTCGTGCCCTTCGTGAGCTTCGTCGACGACTTCGGCCAGACCTGGCAGTCGGTGGTTCCCGAGGAGACCGACGAGCAGGAGCTGACTCGGTTGTTCGTCTCGAAGCTCTACGACGTGTTCGTCGACCATCAGGGCTTGCTGTTGACCCTGATGGCCGCCGAGAGCCTCAGCGACGAGGAAAAGACCGACGCCGGCATCGCGGAGATCCGCCGGGCGGTCACGGTGCTGGGTCAGATCAGCGTCGAAGGCATGCAATTGCGGGGGTTGCGGTCCGATCACCCCGACCTGCCTGCCCACTCGACGGTGTCGATGATCGCCGGCATGGCCGCGCTGCGTTCGACCTACTTTGGCAACGATCCACCGCCGCGGGAGGTGATCGTTGAGGAACTCGTCCAAGCACTCTTGCATGGCTTCTTGCACCGCAACGACTGAGATAGGCATTCGACAATGACCAGCCCCAGCGCCATCGAGTTGTATTACGACCCATTCGATGTCGAGATCGACTCGAATCCCTACCCGGTGTGGAAGCGGATGCGCGAAGAAGCGCCGTTGTACTACAACGAAAAGTACAACTTCTACGCGCTGAGTCGATACGACGACGTGGTGCGCGAGCTGCCGAACTGGGAGACCTACCGCTCCGGCAAGGGCACCACCGCCGACATCCTGTTCGCGAACATCGAAGTGCCACCGGGCATTCTGCTGTTCGAGGATCCGCCGCTGCACGACCTGCACCGCAAACTGCTGTCCCGCGTCTTCACGCCCCGGCGCATGTTGGCGGTGGAGGATCTCGTGCGTGGGTTCTGTATCCGCGAACTGGACCCGCTGGTCGGCGGGAGCGGCTTCGACTTCATCGCGGATCTCGGCGCGATGATGCCGATGCGGACCATCGGGTACCTGCTGGGCATTCCCGAAGCCGATCAGGAAAAGATCCGAGACCGCAGCGTCGCCAACATCGAATTGTCCAGGGACGGCGACCCGGCCGCGGTCGACGCCAACGTCTTCGCGAATTCCATTGCCCTGTTTGCCGAGTACATCGAATGGCGCGCCGATCATCCCTCCGACGACCTGATGACCGAACTGCTGCGGGCCGAGATCGACGAACCGGACGGCACGCGCCGCCCCCTGTCGCGGACCGAGGTGCTGTCGTACACGGCGATGATCGCCGGTGCCGGCAACGAAACCACCGCTCGTCTCATCGGTTTCATGGGCCAGCTGTTGTCGGACCACCCGGATCAACGCCGCGAACTGGTTGCGGATCCGTCGCTGATCCCAGGGGCGATCGAGGAGACGCTGCGCTACGAGCCGCCGTCACCGGTGCAGGCCCGCTACGTCGCGCGCGACGCCAAACACTATGGGCGCGTGGTGCCCGAGGGGTCGTTCATGCTGCTGCTGAACGCGTCGGCCAACCGCGACGAAAGCCACTTCCCGGATGCCGATCGCTACGACATCCACCGCCGCGGAAGCCATCTCAGCTTCGGCCAGGGCCTGCATTTCTGCTTGGGCTCGGCACTGGCACGGCTGGAAGCGCGGGTGGCCTTCGAGGAAGTGCTGAAGCGTTGGCCGGACTGGGAAGTCGACTATGCGAACGCCCAGCGGGCGCACACCGCGAGCGTGCGCGGGTGGGCGCGCCTGCCCGTCGTCACGCGATAGGCCGGTGGCTCGCGGCCCCTTTCGCCGAGCGTGACGTTAGTTTCACGCTCGGCGCCCAACGTGACGTTAGTTTCACGCTCGGCGTGACTACGAGGCGCTTTGGTCGACCAACACCGCGCCGTCGGGCTGGCTTCCCAACGTCTGCAGCGGAATCTCCTCGCCTCGGGCGGTGAGGCGCACGATCTGGGCTAGTTGCCCTGGGGCGTCGCACTGCGGGTAGTGGTCGGCGCCCGGGATCACCCAGTAGCGGTTGCGGCCCGGCTTGTTCCTCAGATACGTCTGCCAGACATGGTTGGGGACCCGCAACGGTGCCACGTTGTCGTGGACGCCCCACACCACCGTCGTGTTCACGTCACTGGTGGAAAGCGCTTCCAGCCAACCGGTTTCGTCGGCGGCGCGCTCGTGCAGGTATTGAATGGTGTCGGGCAGCACCCGGACTCCGTCGTTGTGCGCAAAGCATTTCGCCAGGGCGGCGATCTCCGGGTCGTCCAGTGTGCGCCGCGGCATGAACGTGCTTGCGCCCATGCCGGCCGCCAGCATCTCCGGCGTCGTCGCCGCCGCGGTGGCGCGCGCGGTCGCGGGGTCGAGCAGCGCGGTCTGGAACGCGGTGAGATTGGACAGCGGAAGGTAGATGTTGGCGTTGGTCAGGATCAGGTCTTCGGGTGCGGTCCGTGGATCGAGGGCGGCCAGCATGCCGACCGCGATCATGCCGACGCTGCTGCCGCGGTCATGGGTCAGCATGCGGTAGTCACTGAGTCCCCATACCTCAGTGATCGCATGGACGAGCAGGCGCGCGTCGTCGTAGAGCGAGTACACGTACGGCTCGGGGGGTTTGTCGGAGAGCCCGTAGCCGGGAAAGTCCAGCAGGTAGATGTCGAACTCCGCGCTCAGCTCACCGGCCAACGCGAAATAGTCGATACTGCTGGTCGGAAACCCGTGCACCAACACCAATGCGGGCGCGCCGGGAATGCCGTAACGGCGGGTGAACACCGCGACTTCCGCGCCGTCGTTGGCCGCGGTCGTCGAGCGCCATCGCAGCTCGGTGCCGCCGTCCTGCCACTGCTCGAAGATGTCCAAGCTGTCAGCATCGCAGAGGCGGTCGCGACAGACAACTACCCGCCTACGGGCACGTCACGTGGATGCCGAATGTGACGTCGCGCAAACCACTTTGGCCGGGTGTAGTCGCCTGGCCCGTCCCGGTCACGGTGTAGCTCTTGGCGTCCTTGGTCGCTTGGACCTGATTCGGTGATTTGGTTCCCTGGTAAGGCAATTGGTATTGGCCGTTGTCCAGCTTGAGCGAGATGGCGAACCCATCGACGGTGGGCGGTTGCTCGTCGGAGACCGCGAGCGACACCGACGCGGAGTCATCGTGCACGCTGATCCGGGTGGTGAGGTCGCCCGATTCCGGGGGAGACGCGCTCGGTTGGGCCGCCGACCGCGTGCAGTCCACGGCGGCGATCATCGTGTGCTTGTTCCCGTCGATCATGACGGTCGTGCTCGCCAAGCGCGGCCCCGAGCTCGGGGCGGCCGCCGGATGCGTCGATGAACAGGCCGGCACGGCGGCCCCCAACGCCACCAGGCCGAGCGCGGCGCCCGCGCGAACGACCCACCGCCGGCTGCGGCGCTTGCCGGATGTGGTCATGGCACCCCCTTGGGCTAGGTCGACACGAGGACTATAGGTCTCGTTCGTTTCCCCTGCCTGACTAAGGCCGGAGCACGGGAAAAACTCCACCACTGGCGCGTTGATTCGATATGTGTTTATATAGATCAATGCCGAATCAATCGATGACGGGGTGCTGCCCGGCGCTGGGGGCGGCCGCGTTGGCCGAGCCGCAAGCCGCTGAGCTGGCGGCGATGTTCAAGGCGCTCAGCGATCCGGTGCGGCTGCGACTGTTGAGCCTGGTCGCCAGCCACCCCGGCGGCCAGGCCTGCGTCTGCGAGATTTCCCAGACATTCGACGTGTCACAGCCGACGATCTCCCACCATTTGAAGACGTTGCGGTCGGCGGGCCTCTTGGACTGCGAACGCCGCGGCACGTGGGTGTATTACTGGGTTGTTCCCCGTGCGTTGCAACAACTTTCGTCGGTGTTGAGTGCCGACGCACGCGTTGTCGCGGAATGTGAATCATGAGCGAGACGAGGATCGACACGCCGGTGGGCTCGCGGCTTTCGACGCTGGATCGATTCCTGCCGGGATGGATCGCGCTCGCCATGGTCGCGGGGCTACTGCTCGGCCGGTTGGTCCCGGGCGTGGGGCGGGCGGTCAGCGCCGTTGAGGTCGACGGCATCTCGTTGCCCATCGCGATCGGCCTGCTGGTGATGATGTACCCGGTGCTGGCCAAGGTGCGCTACGACCAGCTCGACGGCGTCACCGGCGACCGCAAACTCATGATGGCGTCGGTGGTGCTGAACTGGCTGATCGGGCCCGCGGTGATGTTCGCCCTGGCCTGGCTGTTGCTGCCGGATCTGCCGGAGTACCGCACCGGGCTGATCATCGTGGGTTTGGCGCGCTGCATCGCCATGGTCATCATCTGGAACGACCTCGCGTGCGGGGACCGGGAAGCCGCCGCGGTTCTGGTCGCGCTGAATTCGATCTTCCAGGTCGTCATGTTCGCCGCCCTGGGCTGGTTCTACCTGGCGGTGCTGCCCGGGTGGCTGGGGTTGAGCACGACCGGCATCGACGTATCCGCCTGGCGGATCGCGAAATCCGTGCTCATCTTCCTGGGCATTCCGCTGCTCGCCGGATACCTGTCGCGGCGCCTCGGTGAGCGCGCCAGAGGCCGCGACTGGTATGAGAGTCGTTTTCTGCCCCGGATCGGGCCGTGGGCGCTCTACGGTTTGCTGTTCACCATCGTCATCCTTTTCGCGCTGCAAGGTCACCAGATCACCTCCCGGCCTTGGGATGTGGCCCGGATCGCGCTGCCGTTGCTGGTGTACTTCGCCATCATGTGGGCCGGTGGATACGGGTTGGGAATCCTCCTGCGACTCGGATACGCCCGCACCACCACCCTGGCATTCACCGCCGCCGGCAACAACTTCGAACTGGCGATCGCGGTGGCGATCGCCACCTACGGCACAGCGTCCGGTCAGGCCCTGGCCGGTGTGGTCGGACCGCTTATCGAAGTCCCGATCCTCGTCGCGCTCGTGTACGTCTCGCTGGCCCTGCGGCCGCGGCTCTTTGGTGACGCCGGCCAGAGACCTAGCGTTCTGTTCGTCTGCGTGCACAACGCCGGTCGTTCGCAGATGGCCGCCGCGCTGCTACGTCATTTGACCGGCGACCGCATCGAAGTCCGCTCCGCCGGAACGGAGCCCGCCGATCAGATCAATCCGGCCGCGGTGGCGGTGATGACCGAGTGGGGCATTGACCTCACCGACGTCCCGAAAATTCTCACCGCCGACGCGGTGCACAGCAGTGACCTCGTGATCACGATGGGCTGCGGCGATTCCTGCCCTTACTTCCCGGGCGTCTCGTATCGCGACTGGCAACTGCACGACCCCGCCGGCCAGTCGATAGAGACCGTGCGGGCCATTCGCGATGACATCGCCGAGCACGTCCGTGCGCTCATCGAAGAACTGCTCGGGACAACGATGACGATCGAAATGCCCACCGCGAAAGGAAGATAGCCATGCCGCGTGTTCAACTCGCCCTGAACGTCGACAACATCGACGAGGCGATCGCGTTCTACACCAAGCTTTTCGATGTCGAGCCCGCGAAGGTCAGACCCGGCTACGCCAACTTCGTGGTCGACCAGCCGCCGCTGAAATTGGTGTTGCTGGAAAACCCCGGCCAGGGTGGCACCCTCAACCACCTCGGCGTCGAGGTCGCGTCCAGCGACGCCGTACACGCCGAGAGCGGCCGCCTCGCCCAGGCCGGCCTGCTGACCGACGAAGAGATCGACACTACGTGTTGCTTCGCAACCCAAGAAAAGGTGTGGGTGAGCGGTCCGGGCGGTGAACGGTGGGAGATCTATACGGTGAAGGCCGATTCCGACACGTTCGGACCCACGGAGCAATCGGACAGCACCTGCTGCGCCTCATAAACGATGGCGGCGGCCTACGGCCAGGCGTCCCAGCTGATCATGCTGCGCAGCGGCCCGGCGAACACCGGCCGCACCGCCGTTGAACGCCAACGCTCTTCGATGATGGGGGCCAACGCCTCGGTCGTGGTCAGCGGATCCTCGTCGAGGTAGACGACGGTGATGTACTGGTGATCGGTTCGCCAGCCCCGGGGCAGGTGGCTCCACCCGGCGCTGGAACCGAACGTCCACGCGCCGGCCGTGCCCGGCGTCGCCAGCAGCGCCGGATAGTGCTCGGCATGCAACCACTGCAGCCAGTCGTCCGGCCGGCCGTCGGTGGGTTCTTCAACGATCAGCAGGATGCCGCGGTGCGGGCGGAACGGCACCACATCGGGGGAGACAAGCGCGTGTGGCGACGATCGCCACTGCAGCAGACGCAGGCCGGCCACTTGCAGTGACGGCCTGACGACCGGAAAGCGGCCGTTGTCGCGCAGGGCGCGGCCGAGGGTGACGAAGTCGTCGAAGGTCTTCTCGACGGGGTCGGTGACGAGATACTGCACCGCGTTGCCGATCTCGCCCAGCGGTCCCTCGGACGCGATGCGATGGTCGGGGTAATCGCCGTCGGCGATCCAGCGTAACCCTTGCACGATGCCCGGCAGTTGGTATTGCTCGGGCATGTGGTCCAACAGGTGCCAACGCAGATAACTGCCGTCGTCATCGGCCGGTGCCGCGGCGGTGAGACTGAATATGCCTGCCTTGACCCGCATTAGGCAAAGCCCCCGGTGGGCGGGTGCAGTTCGGCGAGGGCCTGCAGGCTGTCCAGGTAGTGCCGCAACGAGGTGTGGCGGAAGGCGGCGCTGACGATGGTCGCGCCGTGGGCGGCGGTCTCGCCGAGCAGGTCGCGGGCCCGCTCCGGCTCGCCGATGGGATCCAGCAGTTCGGGGGTGGGCAGGACGACCTCGAAGCCAGGGCGAATCTCGAAGCGTCCCAACCAGTCCCGGGCCTGCGCCAGGGTCACGTTGAACGGGGCCCAACCGTCGGCCAGCGTTACCGCGCGGCGCAGCGATCGAAGCGTCCGCCCGCCGATCCAGAGGGGCACGCGCTCTTGCGCCGCGCACGGATCGACGACCATGCCGCCGAACGAATAGAAGTCGCCGTCGTACGCGGGTTCGGCGACCGACAGAGACGCGCGCAACGCCCGCAGGGCGTCGTCCGCGCGAGGGCCGCGGTCGTCGAAGGGTGCGCCGATCAGATCGAATTCCTCCTTGAGGCTGCCGACGCCAACCCCCAGAATCAGTCTCCCGCCGCTGATCTGGTCCAGGGTGCCGTAGCGCTTGGCGATCTCGAGCGGATGGTGATAGGCGAGCACCAGCACGTTGGTGGCCAACCGGATTCGTCGCGTGCGGGCGGCCAGGTAACCGAAGGTGGCCAGTGGATCCCAGTAGCGGGTGCCGCGGCGGTCCCGCTCGGCCGCGGGCAGCGCGATGTGCTCGCTGCAGGTGAGGTGGTGGTAGCCGAGTTGGTCCGCGGCCTCGGCGATCTCGGCCAGGTCCTCGATGGTGGCGTGTTTCTCCCAGTCGCCGCTGCTCTTTGGAAACATCGTCACCACCGGGGTGGCGACCGACAGTTTGACGGACCCGCTCATCCCTGCATGTACCCCCCGGCGTCGACGGGGATCGACTGGACCGTGATGGTGCGGCTTTCGTCGCTGGCGAGGAACAACGCCAGATTTGCGACATCGTCAGTCGAGGAGATATCTTGCAGGGCAACGCCTTTGAGTTGCTTCGCGCGAACGGCTTCGACGTCGACGCCTTGTTCGTTCGCTGTGCGTTGTAGCCAGTTGCGCCACAGCTCGGTGTCGATGGCCCCGGGCACGATGCAATTGCACCGGATGCCGTGCGGGCCGACCTCGAGCGCCACGGCCTTGGTGAACGCCCGCAGCGAGGCCTTGGCGGTGACGTAGTGCGTTTTGCGGACCATCCCGGAGTAACTGACCGTGGACGAGAAGTTCAGGATCGCGCCGCTGCGGCGCGCCAGCATCGAGCGGTTGAGTACCTCGCGGGTGCACAGCATCGCGGCGGTGACGTCGATGGCGAAGGTGGCGTTCCAGTTGTCCAGCGTCTGCTCCCAGATCCAGCGGTCCTGGCCGGGCGCAGCGGCGTTGTTGCACAAAATGTCGACGTGACCGAACTCGTCGACCGCCCGCGCCACCATGGCCGCGACGTCATCTTCATCGGTCACGTCGGCGCGCATGGCGATGGCGCCGGGACCGGCCGCGCGGGCGGCCGCGTGCACCAGCTCTTCCCGTCGGGCGGCCAACAACACCGTGGCGCCTTCACGGACGAACAGCGAGCCCAGCACCGGGCCCAGGCCGGTACTGGCGCCCGTGATGATCGCGACCTTGCCGTCGAGGCGGCCGGTCATTGCGTGGACTTCCCAAGCGGATTCATGCCGGGCCGAATTCTAGCTCGCAGATCCGCTAGCGCATGTGCCAGCGCTTTGGAAAGTCTCCTCATGGTCCCCGGGCGACGCAAGGCGGCTACGCGCCGCCACGCCCCACCGGGTGGTCGGGATCGGAGCTCCACTCCGACCACGACCCCGGATACAAGGCGGCCTCTCGACCCATCGCGGCCAGCGCGGCGATGGTGACCGTCGCGGTGACGCCCGACCCGCAGTAGGCGGCCACCGGGTCGGGACGTTCGATCGCGTGCTCGGACAACAGTTGTGCCAGTGCATCGTCGCCCAGAAAGGTGCCATCGGCCGCGAGGACCGAACCGCTGGGCAGATTCTTCGCACCCGGGATGTGGCCGGCGACGGGATCGAGGGGTTCCACGTCGCCGCGGTAGCGTTCCGGTGCCCGCGCATCGAGCAGCGTCACGCCGCCCTCGGCGACTCGCTCGGCCGTCAGCGTGGACCGGCGTCCCGCATACAGATCATCCTGCGGCACAGTCACATTCCCGGGGACCGGATCGACCGGACCGGTCTCGAGTCCGTGCCCGGCCGAGCTCCACGCGGCCAGGCCGCCGTCCAGAATGCGGACATTGTCGATCCCGGCCGCGGTCAGCACCCACCATGCCCGTGCGGAACCGGCGCGGTTCCAGTCGTCATACACCACTACCGATCCGCCCTGGGGGATTCCCCACCGGCGTGCGGCGGCCTCCAGCGCGCGGCCCGACGGCAACGGGTGACGGCCGCGACCGGACACCGTGTGGTCGCTGAGCTCGTCGTCGAGCGAGACGTACACCGCGCCCGGAATGTGTCCGTCCAGGTAGGCCCCGCGCCCGTCGGGATCGTCGACCCGCCACCGCACGTCCAGAATGGTCACCGGTTCGCCGGCCGAAATGATGTCGGCCAACTCGGCGGCGGTGATCAATACCTGAGAGCGTGCTCCCACCGGATCCTCCTCCTCGGTCTCCAGCGAGCCTAGCCAGCACCGCCGGCGGACCCGGGGGCGTGGGCGGTCTCCGACTTCCGAAACGCTAGGCGGTCTGTTCGGAATGGCCGGGCGGGTCGTTGAAGGACGGCGCCCCCAGCGACGCGAGCATGCCGGCCGCGGCGCGGTGCCAGGTGAAGTCCTCGGCGCGGCGTCGCGCGCAGATGCGTCGCTCGCGTTCGGGCCGACTGGCGATGGCGCTGACCGCTTTTGCGATGGCGGAGGGGTCGTTGTCGGCCGACGCCCCGCTGTCCGGGGTGATGATCTCGGTGAGCGCCGACGTCCGGGAGACCACGGCGGGCGTTCCACACGCCAGCGACTCCAGCGCGGCCAGCCCGAACGTCTCATGCGGCCCCGGTGCCAGTGTCACGTCAGCGGACGCGAGCAGCTGCGCCACGGTGCTGCGATCGGAGACGAAACCGGTGAAGTCGATCGGCAGCCGGGCGGCCTGGCGCTCCAGCCTGGCCCGCAACGGACCCTCGCCCACCACCACCAGCCGCGCATCGACACCGGCGTGGCATAACGCGCCCAGCGCGTCGATGCTGCGATCGACGCGCTTTTCCACCGACAGCCGCCCGCAATGCACCAGCAGCATCTGCGTCGGCGCGGCCCAGCGCCCACGCACCGCATGGGAGTGGCGGTTCGGATGAAAGGTCTGCAAGTCCACGCCGAGCGGCACCGTGACGGTGTTATCCGCGCCGATCCGGTCGAATTCCTCGCGCGCAAACCCGGTGGTGCACACCACGGTGTCGTAGTTGGCGGCGGTGCGCGCGTTGGCGAGGTCGGCGAATCGCCGTGCGGCGCGGCGCGGAAGGACCTGTCCCACAAGGCGATCCAGGCGCTCGTGAGAGATCATCACCGTGGTAGCGCCGTAGTCGCGGCCCCAACGGCCCAGCGACCGCAACGTGAGGCGGTCCGAGACCTCCACCGCGTCGGGCCGCAGCGACGCCAGGAGCGCCTTGACCGGGCCCGGCAGCACCGCGCGGTAACCGCCGGTGAACGGAATCAGGCGGGCGGGCAAGGTGATTCGCACGACGCCGGTGTACAGCTGGGCGCGTTCGGCGCGCTGGCCGGGGACGATCAAAAAGACTTCATGCCCGCCGGCGCAATACTCCGCGCCCAGCCGGTCGATCGCGGTGCGAAGGCCGCCGGAGCGAGGGCCATAGAAATTGGCGACCTGTACAACGCGCATAACGTGAGGACACGCGGCGCGCGTGTGCACTCATCAATGCGGGACCGACGCGTGCCTGAACACTGCGTGAACTTCGCTTGCGTGCGGCGTTATCTGCTCGTCGGCGGCCCGAACCAGCGTTGCAGCGCCGCCGTCAGGGCCGCCTCTTCGGCCGCCCCGAATTCGTCGGCGGCCCACGCGACATACCCGTCCGGGCGGACCAGCAGTGCGGCGGCGGGCCGCTCGGCGATGCTCGCGCTGACGGTGTCGACACGATCGGCCCACCCACGCGCGGTGTCGGCGACAGCTCCGTCGAGGTCGAGCAGCACCGGGCGCGCATCGCGCAGCAGCTCGGCGACGCGCCGGCCGTCGTCGAGGGTCAGGTCGGGCACGAGCCACCCCGACAGCCGATGATCGTCACCCACGTCGTACCCGACGTCGGCGCCGGCCAGCAGCGCCGCCATGTGCTTCTGGGTGTCGGGGAACGTGACCAGCTCACCCACCAGCGCCCGCAGCGCGGCGACTTCGGGTCCCGGTGCCATGAGGGCGATCTGCGCCAGCGAGTGCATCATCACCCGCTGACCCACCGGGTAGCGCTCGGACTGGTAGGTGTCCAGCAGTCCCGCCGGCGCAGTGCCGTTGATCTCGGCCGCCAGCTTCCAGCCCAGGTTCATCGTGTCCTGCAGGCCTAGGTTCAAGCCCGGGCCACCGAGCGGGCTGTGCACGTGCGCGGCGTCTCCGAGCAGCAGCACCCGGCCGTCGCGGTAGCGCTCGGCATGCCGGGTGTTCTGGCCGTTGATTCGGCGAAGGGCGTGCGGCCCATCGTCTTTCGGTGCCTCGAACGGGATGTCCACACCCAGAACGCGGCGCGCGCTTTCGCGCAGCTCGGTCAGGCTCATCGGCACGTCGGGCACCGGCGGGCCGAATTCGAGGGTCCCGAGCAGGGACCGCCCCGGCTCGAACTCGGCATAGATGATGCCGCCACGGTCAAAGCGGCTGTGGCCGAAGGGGAGCAGGCCGAAACCCGGGACCTCGATACAACTGTGGGGCCGGTGGAACTCGTCGGGCACGTGCACATGCGCGAGGCGGGCGATCATCGGCGAGGTGACGCCGGGAAAGTCGATGCCCAGGGTCTTGCGGACCAGGCTGCGACCGCCGTCGGCGCCCACGGCGTAGCCGGCGGCGATGGAGTAATCGCGCTCGGGCGAAGAAACCATCAGCGCAACGGATTCCGCGCTCTGCTCGAGGCCGACGAGGGCGTGGCCCCAGCGCAGGTCCACCCCGAGGTCGCGCGCCCGCTTTTCCAGCAGCCGCACCAGCCGGGGCTGCTGCATGGCCAGCACATACATCGGGTTGTCGGGCACCTCGGAGAAGTTCAGCCCCATCGCCGCGAAAATCCATCCGGGGTTCGGTCGGGGCGGCGCGTCGTCACCGGTGAAGTCCTGATATAGCCCGCGCATGTCGAGCAGCCGAATGATCTGTCCGACAATGCCATTGGCCTTCGGCTCGGCGCTGGGACCGGGCAGGGCGTCTAACACGACCGGCCTGACGCCGGCCAGCGCCAATTCGCAGGCCGCCAGCAGCCCGTTGGGCCCGGCGCCGACGATGACGACCTCGGCGTGTTCGTCAGCCATGGCGTGCCTTCTTTCTGGTGGGTTCGGGTAGGCCCGCGCTGACGGCGGCGAAGCCCTCGCGGATCAGTGCGGTGATGGCCACCGGCGGATCGGCGCGCACGTAGGCGTCGGCGGCGGCGTCGCCGACCGCGCGCACCACGGCCATCACCAACCGTGGGTACAGGTCGTGGTCGGGGTCGGTCCCCGTGCGTTCGGCGATCACCTGGAGCAACTCGTCGAAGAGATTGTGCGGCACCGAGTTCCGCACCTGGGGGCGCATGACGAGCTTGCGGACCTCGACGAGTTCTTGGCGGCTGGGGACGCGGTTCTCGTCGCCGTGCATGTCGCCGAAGTCGGCCTCCAGGGGTTGCAGCACGGCATGGGTGAGCGCCGTCCAGAGCGGTTCGTCGGCGGGCCGCTCCCGCAGCGCGTCGACGCTGCGACGCATGCGTTCGGCTTGGCGATAGGCCAGCGCCTCGTACTTCCCGCTGAAGTAGTTGTTGAACGTGCGCAGCGAGACGCCCGCCATGTTGGCGACGTCCTCGCGTGTCACGTTTTCCAGGCCGCGCTCGAAAGCCAGCTGTAACGCCGCATCACTGAGCGCGCGCCGGGTATCGGCCTTCTTGCGCTCGCGGAGTCCGGTCACAGCGCTCAACCTACGCCAAACTTGCCCGGCGGGCAAGATTGCCTAACGGGCAAGTTTCGAATGCCGCGAAGGCGCCGAGACTAGCGCGTGCCCCAATCCCAGCGGGGCGTGCTGGTCAGGGTCTGGCCGCTGATGCGTGTTTCGCCCCAGTCCTTGTACAGCTCGATTTCGACGGCGTCGCCGTCGGAGCCCTCGCCCAGCGGAGCCGTATCGAGAAATTCCAGCAGCGCGCGGGAGTGGGTGACCACGACGACCTGAGTCTTCGCCGCCGTGGTGCGGATCAGCGAGGCCAGCGGGGCCACCAGGTCGGGGTGCAACGACGTTTCCGGTTCGTTGAGCACCATCAGCGACGGCGGTTGTGGGCTCAACAGCGCGGCGGCCCACAGCAGGAAACGCAGTGTGCCATCGGATAACTCGGCGGCGCGCAGCGCGCGCAGCATGCCGCGCTGGCGCAACTGCAGGTCGAACAGCCCGTCATTGATGGCCACCGAGACGGTGGCGCCGTCGAACGCCTCGGCGACCGCCCGGCTCAGGTCGTCGAATCCCGATTCGAGGATCGTCTGGATCGCGGCGGCGAGGTCGCTGCCGTCGTCGGAGAGCACCCGGGTGCGGGTGCCCACCTGCGGGTGCCGCGCGGGCGCCCCCGCGTCGACGCGGAAGCCGTCGTAGAAGCGCCAGCCGCGCAACCGTTCTCGCACGGCCGCCAGCTCGGGAAGCGCGTGCGGATGGGCGTATTCGGCGAGCACGCTGTGATACGACGCCAGGGCTCGGGACAACTCGTCGAAACCGCTGCCGGACTGCGCGCTGGCCTCGGCGTACACGCGCGACCGTCGCACCAGTGTCGTGCTGGGCCGCAGCACCGGGCCGGCGAACAGCACTTCGCGTTTGATCTCCGGATCGCGGGCGAACACCGACTTCCCGGCAGACTGCGGCAGGCCCAGATCCACCAGATAGCCGAAATCGTCAGCGGCGAAACCCATTTCGAGGGACACGGGCCGAGTGCGCACGGTGCCCTGGCTTTTCCCGGCGCGTCGCGCGCCGGCCGGCTGCTCGGGCCCGGCCCACAGCACCGATTGCAGGCCGCCCTCGCGGGCCAGCGACCCGATCACCTCACCGCGGCCGCAATCGGCCAGCAGCCGCAGCGCGCGATATAGCGACGACTTGCCGGTGCCGTTGGCGCCGGTGATCACCGACAACCGACCCAGCGGCAGGATCACCTCGCGCAGCGAGCGATAGCCGCGGATGGCGACGGTGTGCAGCATGGGGCCGACTGTACGGTCGGCCACCGACGGGCCTTATTCCTCCTCGTCGCCGTCGTCGATCGCGGCGGCGAGAAGCTGCACCTCTTCGAGATCCATCTCGTTTTGCAACTCGCGCAGCACGATGTCGTCGATGAGGTTCTGGTTGCGCAGCGCGGTGATCTCGCGGCGCTTGTGTTCGAGCACCCCCAGCCGCACCCGGCGGACCTTCTCGCGGCCCTTGAGGATGCGGGTGTCCGGCGAACCGTCCTCGGTGGCCAGGACCAGCGCGGCCTTCTCCTCGTATTCCTTCTGCAGGCGCCGCCTCAGCTCGTCGCTGATGCCGACCTCGTCGGCGACCGCGGGCAGGGCGGCGAGGGCGGCCTGGGATCCGCGGCAACGAGCCAGTTGCAGTTCCTGGGCGTGGGTGGCGTCTTCGGGCATGTTCGCCCACCGGACCACGGCGGGCAGCGTGCTGCCCTGCACCAGCACGGTCACCAGGATGACGACGGTGACGATGAAGATCAGCAGGCTGCGGTCGGGGAACGGGGCGCCGCTCAGCGTCGTCGTTGGCACCGCCACCGCGGCGGCGAGCGAGACCGCGCCGCGGAATCCCGCCCAGACGGTGACGAACCGCTGGCGCCAGTTGACGCGACGCTCGCGTTGCACCTCGCGGCGGTCGACGAGGCGGATCAGCAGCGTGGTGATCTCTCCCCAGAAGATGCGGGACACGATCACGACGCCGGTCACGACCAGCGCGACGAACAGCGCGTGGCGGATGCCGCCGTCGACGCCGGCGATCCCGCGCAGCGCAGCCGGGATCTGGACGCCGACGAACACCCAGAGCGAGCCGTTGAGCAGGAACGTCGCGATGTCCCAGAACGCCGACGACTGCAGCCTCGAGCGGGCCCGGATCACCACGGGACCGGCGTAGGCCAGGACCAGGGCCGAAACCATCACCGCGACCACTCCGCTGCAGTCCATCGATTGAGCCAGCAGGAAGGCCGCGAAGGGCGTCACCAGGCTCAAGGCCCCTTCCTCCTGGGGCGCGTCGATTCGCTTGCGCAACAGCGTCACCGCGCCACCGACCAGCAATCCGGCTGCGATGCCCCCGAGGTAGGAGCCGATGAACCGGGCAGTCACCTCGGGCGGGCTGATCGCCGACCCACCGATCGCGACGTTGACGCTGACGGCGAACAACACCAGGGCGGTGCCGTCGTTGATCAGACTCTCGGCCTTGAGCACGGTCAGCGACCGGCGCGGCAGCTTCTTGGCCAGACCGGCCACCGCGGCCGCGTCGGTGGGGGACAGCACGGCGCCCAGGACGCCGGCCGCGTGCGGATTCATGCCCAGCGCCCGCGCCGTCCACGACACCGCGACCGCGGTGGCGATCACCAGGACGACGCTGAGAAAGACGATGATGCGCGCGTTGGCCCGGATCTCGCGGAAGCTGGTGTTCAGGCCTTCCCAATAGAGGATCGCGGGAAGGAAGAGCAGCAACACCACTTCGCCGTTCACGTGGATCTGGCCCAAGTGGGGAACCAGGCCGAGCAGCACGCCCATCAAGATCAGCAGGACCGGGGGTCCCACCCGGTAGCGGCGGCCGACGACCGTGCCGACGATGACGGCGGAGACCAGGGCAACGATCAGTTCGAGGCCAAACACCAGCCCATCCTGCCGGACGCCACACACGACGTCCTCGTCGCCTATCTTCGGTCTGGATCAGACCTATTAGGCTCCGGAGCGACACCGAAAGGGGATCTGGTGAAGGTCAGGCTGCTGGTAACAGTCGCCGTGCTCATGTTGTCGACGCTGGTCGGGTGCCACTTCGCGTCCAGGAATCCGCCGTCGACCAAAACGCTCCAGGTCCCCATGGCCGACGTGCTGACGCAGAGCGAGATCAGCCAGACCGTCACCCTCGCCGTCGGCAATACCCTGGTCGTGCAGCTGGGTTCGAACTACACGACGCCCTACCGGTGGAACCCCGACACCAAGATCGGCGACTCGTCGATCATCAAGCAGCTCAGTCACGAGTTCGAGCAGCCGGCCTCGGACGCCCTGGGGGCGCCGGGCACCGAGGTGTGGACGTTCACCGCGCTGAAACCGGGGACCACCACCGTGCGCACGGCCTACACGAGCTTCGTGGGCAAGGACGCCAAACCCGCGTGCACCTACACGCTGACCGTGACCGTGCAATAAGGCTGCGGGCTTCGCTGTCGTCGGGCTACGGTCTGGTCGTGTTCGGATTTCTTCGCAATCTGACCCAAATCGGCCAGCTGCCCGCCGCGCTGCGCGAGGAACTCGAAGCCGAGGGGATCATCTTCAGCGCCGGGCGGGTCGGGGTGGTCCGGCACTTCAGTGGCCATGTGCCCGGCGTGTATTCGGCCTCCGGGGTCTCCCGCTACTCGGGCGGGTTCGCGTTCAGCGCGGCCCGCATCGTCGCCACCTTTCCCGCCCGCGGCGACGCGAACCTGCGCTCCATCGACTGTCCCTGGGACAGCGACACGGGGCCGGCGCGGGCCGCCGTCACCAACAAGGGCCTTGGGCTCGAGATCGACCTGCACGGAGTCGACACGGCCTTCAGCGGCTCGATGAGGCTCAACTACAAGACGAAGATCCCCGACGAGGTGCTGCACGCCCTGCCGACGACCACGCTGCGGGTTGCGGTGGACCCGGTGTTCGTGTACCGGGCGGCGGGCGTGCGCCCCAAGGCGTAGCGGCTACGAAACCTCCGGCGCCGCAAGCACATCGGCCCCAAGGTGCGCCGCGTAGATCTCGGTGAGGAATTGCTCGACGGCCACCGCGGTGTGCGCGGCGCGGACCGAGCCGAAGATGTCGAAAGCGTGTTGGGTGAATGGCAATTCGGCGTAGACCACCGGTTGCGTGCTGGACTTGCGCAGTTGCTCGACGAACGCGCGGGCCTGCTCGACGTAGGCCAGCGAATCGTTGCGGCCGTGCAGGACGAAGAACGGGGGAGCGTCGGGGTTGACGTGGTTGACCGGCGACGCGGCCTCGAACGTCTGCAGGTGCGTCGACGGCTTCTGCTTGATGATCGACTTGATCAGCAGCCCCGGCATCATCGGATGCAGCGTCTTGTCTAACCGGGTGAAGTCGTAGATGCCGTAGAACGGCACCGCCGCCTGCACGCGGGTGTCGGCGTCTTCGAACCCCGGCTGGAACTGCGGGTCATTCGGCGTCAGCGCGGCCAGCGCCGACAGGTGACCGCCGGCCGATCCGCCGGTGATGACGACGAAGTCCGGGTCGCCGCCGTATTCGGCGATGTGCTCTTTGACCCAGGCGAGGGCGCGCTTGACGTCGACGATGTGATCGGGCCAGGTGTTGCGCGGGCTGTGCCGGTAGTTGATCGCCACGCAGACCCAGCCCAGCTCGGCGAGGTGGCTCATCAACGGATGTGCTTGTCCGCGTTTGTTTCCCGTCGTCCAGGCGCCGCCCGGGATCTGGAAGAGCACCGGAGCCTTGCCGGCCGGGTCGAGGTCGGGGCGTCGCCAGATGTCGAGGTGGTTGGCGCTGCCGTATTCGCCGTAGCTGATGTCGGAGTCATGGGCGTAGTCGCGGTAGATCCGCAACATCCTGACCAGTCCCGGCGTCTTGGCGGTGCCGCCGCCGGCGGGCCGGCGCCACAGGCCTTTCGACTCGGTGAGCCGATCGGGCCCCAGCCCGCTGTCCAACGCCTCGGTCAGCGGGACGTTGGCCCGATGGCCCGCGCGGCTGAGGTTCAGCAGGCCGAGGGCCGAGAGGCCGGCGACGACCCAGGCGACGATGCGCAGCGGCCGGTTCAGGCGACGACCGGTCAGCGCCAGGCCCGCGAGTTGGCTCAGCAGGGTCTGCAGCGGTAACTCGGTGACGACGAGGCCGAACATCCAGGAGTACAGCGACGGGAATCCGCCGCGCGCCAGGGGCCGGTAGGCGTTGAGGGTGGATGCGGCGGTCACGGTGGTGACGGCGGCCGACCCGATTTGCCGGATGACGTGGCTGATTCTCGCTCTCCGCATTGCCTCACCTTACGTGACTCTCGGATTCGCTAGCGGATGTGCTAGCTGATTCGGGACGGGCTTTGTGGCTTTGGAGAGGGCCGCCCGCCGCCGCCTCCACCCATGCCCCGCCGTCGCCTCTCCAACCGGGTCCCGCCGCCTCTCCGCTGGGGATACGTGACTCGCAAAACCGCTAGCGCCCGTGCTACCAACCCGGCGTGAACCACTACACCTACCGCATCGCGTGGTCGCCGTACCACGGCCAATACGTCGGCTCCTGCCTCGAACTGCCGTTCATGCGGCGCGAAGCGCCGACCGCGCAAGAGGCCATCGGCGAAATCGAGACGGCCGTCGACCGGCACGTCGAAATCATGTTGTCGACCGGCGAGACAGTCCCGACCCCGATGGCCGACCGCCGTTACAGCGGCACGATCGTCGTCAGGACCTCCCCGGAACTGCACAGCCGGCTCGCCATCGAAGCCGCCGAACAGCAGGTCTCGATGAACCAGTGGGTGGTGCAGAAGCTTTCGGGGCGGCGACCGAGCGATACGTTCGGCCTCTCCGGCTGGGACTAGCTACGGCTACGACGCCTCGGCTCTGCTCTCCAGCTCCTTGACCGGGGCGGGGTCGTTCTCGGTCAGCCCGACCTTCGCCGCGCCGCCGGGCGAGCCGAGCTCGGTGAAGAAATCGGCGTTGATCTGCAGGTATTGGCTGTGCTCGTCGGGCAGGTCGTCTTCGTAGAAGATGGACTCGACCGGGCACACCGGCTCGCAGGCACCGCAGTCGACGCACTCGTCGGGGTGGATGTAGAGCATCCGCGCGCCCTCGTAGATGCAGTCGACGGGGCACTCCTCGATGCACGCCTTGTCTTTGATGTCCACACAGGGTTCGGCGATCACGTAGGCCACGGTTGTTGTCCTTCCTTCTGGCGAGCGGGTCAGCCGGGTGCGAGCCGTCAAAACACGGCCAGGCTGGCTAATTTAGCGCGATGGCGCCCGCGCGGGCTACCGGCCTCTTGGTTGAAGCGATCGGCGGCCCGCAAAAGAGCGGGACCCAGGCTGCGGGGTCTGAACCTGGCGGGCGGCGGGGCTCATGCATCCCATCGTTGCGGCTCGGGCCGGGCGTGAGTAGAGGTGTGGCGTTGTGGTGTCACAAGCTATAGTTGTGTCACACGATTTGATTGTGAGCTGCCGCCCATGCCCCTCAGCCCCCGGCTGCCCGACCTCGCCTCGTTCGAGGCGTTTCTGGCGATCGCCGAGACCGGCAGCCTCGGCCGGGCCGCACGCGAACTCGGGCTGACCCAGCAGGCCATCTCCCGCCGGCTCGCCACCATGGAGGCCCAGATCGGCGTCACGCTGGCCGTGCGCACGACGCGCGGCTCGCAACTGACGCCGGCCGGCGCGATCGTCGCGGATTGGGCGACCCGCCTGCTCGAAGTGGCCAACGAGGTCGACGCGGGGCTGGGTTCGCTGCGCAAGGAGGGGCGCGAACGCATCCGGGTGGCGGCCAGCCAGACCATCTCCGAACAACTCATGCCGCACTGGCTGCTGTCCCTGCAGACCGAGGCGGCGCGCCGCGGCGACACGGCGCCTCAGGTGATCCTGACCGCCACCAACAGCGACCACGCCATCGCGTCGGTTCGCGACGGCACCGCCGATCTCGGATTCGTCGAAAACCCAGGCACACCAAAGGGTTTGGGCAGTTGCGTGGTGGGGGAGGACGAGCTGGTGATCGTGGTGCCGCCCAACCACAAGTGGGCGCGACGGTCGCGGGTGGTGACCGCACGCGAACTCGCGCAGACGCCGTTGGTGGCGCGCGAACCCCATTCGGGCATCCGCGATTCGCTGACGGCGGCATTGCGCAAAGTTCTGGGTGAGGACATGCAGCAGGCCACCCCCGTGCTGGAGCTGACCTCCGCGGCGGCCATGCGCGCCGCCGTGCTGGCCGGCGCGGGCCCGGCCACCATGAGCCGGCTGGCGGTGGCCGACGACCTGGCCGACGGCCGGCTCTACGCGGTCAACATCCCGAAGTTGGATCTGCGGCGCAAGTTTCGGGCGATCTGGATCGGCGGACGGACGCCGCCGCCCGGCGCAATCCGCGACCTGCTCAGCCACATCACCAGCCGCACTGCGGCTTTGAAGGGTTAGGCCGCGGCGTCGTCGGCCAGCGCCTCGTCGTAGCGGTCCAGCACGGTCTCGGCCACCAGCCGGTGGGCCCCCAGCGGTGCCGCCATCGGAATGGCGTTGTCGCGGGCGAACTTTGATACCCCATCGGTGATGAAGCCCGGTGCCAGGAACCACGGCGCGATGACCAGCCGGCGCGCACCGCGGCGGCGCAACTGGTCGGCGGCGCGGGCCACCGATGCCTCGGGCCGCGTGGCGAATGCGGTTGTGGCCGCGGCCCAGTGGGTTCCGGCGGCCAGCCTGGCCGCCACCTTCGCGGTGCGCGCATTGGCGGCGCGGTTCGACGAGCCGATCGCGACGACCATGACGCCCAGATCGTCATCGAGTGGGGAGACCTCGACCTCGGCCAGGCGTTCGCGCAGCACCGACACCAGCCGATCGTCCTCGCCGAGCACGTCGGCCTGCCGGATGCCGTGCGCCCCGGCATCGGCGATCTGTTGGGGAATGTCCAGGCGCGCGTGATAGGCGCTAGCCAGCAGGAACGGGGCGACCACCGCGCGGCGGCTGTCCGGCAGCCCGGCGAGCACGTCGACGAAGTTCGGGGTGTTCAGCTCGAGGAACGCCAGCCGCACATCGAGATCCGGCCGCATCCGCGAGAGCCGGTCGGCCACGGCTTCGGCATTGGCGCCCGATCGGGGATCGCGGCTGCCGTGGGCGGTGAGTACGAGCGTATTCATCTGGGCCTCAGCGCAATTCGTCCTCGTCGGCGCGCAGCGCCCAGGAGGCGAACGTCTCGTCTTCCTGGCGGCCGTCGAGGTACTTGCGCGTCACCCGGTCGATGTAGTCGCCCAGTTCGGCGCTGGTGACCTTGTGCTGGCGCAGTTTCCGGCCGAAGCCGCTCTGCTCGCCCAGGCCGCCGCCGAGGTGCACCTGGAAGCCCTCGACCGAATTGCCGTCGCCGTCGTCGATCCACTGGCCCTTGAAACCGATGTCGGCCACCTGGATTCGGGCGCACGAGTTGGGGCATCCGTTGAGGTGCACGCTGATCGGCAGGTTGAGCCTGGAGTCGACGTCGGCCAGTCGCTGCTCCAGCTCGGGCACCAGAGTCTGTGCCCGCACCCGGGTTTCGGCGAACGACAGCTTGCAGTACTCGATCCCGGTGCACGCCATGGTGTTCTTGCGCCACGAGGACGGCCGTGACGGCAGGCCCAGCGCGTCCAGGCCCGCGACGAGTTCGTCGACCTTGTCGTCGGCGACGTCGAGGATGACCAGCTTCTGGAAGGGGGTCCACCGCGCCCGGTCCGAGCCGGCCTTCTCCATCAGATCGGCGACCGCCGACAGGGTGCTACCCGTCACCCGACCGACGATCGGCGCGACGCCGACGGCGTTGAGCCCGTTCTTGATCCGCTGCACCCCGACGTGGTCGATGGTGTGCTTGACCGGCGCGGGCGCCGGTCCATCGATCAGGCGACGGTTGAGGTATTCCTGTTCGAGAACTTCACGGAATTTCTCCACACCCCAGTCCTTGACCAGGAACTTCAGCCGGGCCTTGGCGCGCAGCCGCCGGTAGCCGTAATCGCGGAACAATCGGGTGACGCCCTCCCAGACGTCGGCGACCTCGTCCAGAGGCACCCACACGCCGAGGCGCTGGGCCAGCATCGGATTGGTCGACAGGCCTCCGCCCACCCACAGGTCCAGGCCGGGGCCGTGATCGGGATGGTTGACGCCGACGAACGCGATGTCGTGGGTTTCGTGGGAGACGTCCTGCAAGCCGGAGACCGCGGTCTTGTACTTGCGCGGCAAGTTGGCGTACTCGGGGTTGTTCAACGAGCGCCGGACGATCTCGTCGATGGCGGGCGAGGGGTCGAGGATCTCGTCGAGCGAATCGCCGGCCAGCGGCGACCCGTGGATGCCACGGGGGCAGTCACCGCAGGCCTCGGTGGTCTGCAGGCCCACCGATTCGAGCCGGCGCCAGATCTCGGGGACGTCCTCGATGCGGACCCAGTGCAGCTGCAGGTTCTCCCGGTCGCTGATGTCGGCGGTGTCGCGGGCGAATTCGGTGGAGATCTGGCCCAGGATGCGCATCGTGTGCGCGGTCATCGCCTTGCCGTCGGAGCGGACCCGCATCATGAAGTACTTGGCTTCGATCTTGTCGGTGTTCTCGTCACCGGTCCAGCTGCCGTCGTAGCCCTGCTCGCGCTGGGTATAAAGCCCCATCCAGCGGAACCGGCCGCGCAGGTCGTCCTTGGCGATGCTGTCGAAGCCCTCTTTGGCGTAGATGTTGATGATCCGGTCGCGCACGTTCAGCGGCGCGTCGTCGCTTTTGAACTGCTCGGCGTGGTTGAGCGGCTCGCGATCGCCCAGCGCCCACTGACCGTCGTTGCGGGTCTTGACGGGACGTGCGGTGGTCATGGCGTTCTCGTTCCTCGCGGCGGCGCATTGTGAGCGGTTTGCGGCCCCAGGGCGGGCTGTCGGGCCGCGGCATCGCGATGATGTTGGGTCTGTAGGCACCCGCGGAGTTCGTCGTTGGATCCACGGGTCGCGATTTCCATGGTGCACCAGTTAGGGCGGCGTCAGTAGAGGTCATGTGTTGTGAAGGCACAACCGCGCGTTGTGTGCGCTGCTTCACGTCTATGCCTTGGCGGCCAGAGGGATTGGGCCCGGCGCTTCGCGGATTCGCAGTAGTGTGGCCGCTTATGAGCGCTTCCGATGTCCACGATGTGGTCGTTATTGGTTCGGGTCCTGCTGGGTATACCGCGGCGTTGTATGCGGCGCGGGCGCAGTTGGCGCCGGTGGTGTTTGAGGGGACGTCGTTTGGTGGGGCGTTGATGACGACGACTGAGGTGGAGAATTTCCCGGGGTTTCGTGACGGGATCACGGGTCCGGAGTTGATGGATCAGATGCGTGAGCAGGCGTTGCGTTTTGGGGCGGATCTGCGGATGG